>JBOHFK010000054.1:0-34274 GCA_050699635.1 Pseudonocardiaceae bacterium
CTTCGACGCCTACTGGAGCTACCACCTCGACCAGGAACACCACCGCGTCCACCACTCCCGATACCGCGACAGCTACCAACTCGCAGCATGATCACGTCACTCCAGAAGAGCCGCACCCTTCGTTGTTTCCGCCGTTCTTGGGGTTGAAGATCGCATCGACTTCATCGAACAGGATCGTGATGGGTCCCATGGACACCAGGCGGAATAATGCGGCTGGGGTCGCGGATATCGTCATTTCGGGTGCCCGCACGAGGTATTGAGCGACTTCCAGGACCCGGGTTTTCCCCGAGCCAGGTTCGGCGGAGTCAAGGATCAGTCGGGGCGTGACGTAGAAATGTTCGATGGCGTGGGTGTGGGCGTACCACAGGGCGAGGGTGGGGGCGCAGTGCTCGGAGGGGAACACCGAGAACCGGGCTACGAACGCGGCGACCTCATCGAGGACTTCGTGACCGGCCCGAACGATGGCTCCGGGTGGCTGCCCGAGCCAGCCCAGCGGCCGTGCCAAGGTGATCTCGGTGCCGCCCTGCTGTCCATGCCAGGTCTGTTGGCAGTCCTCGGAGCAGAAGTCCGGCGAGGGTGAGGGACCAATGGGCTGCCCGCAGCGGCGGCATCCGCGGTCGCCGATGGCGGTGTCGATCGTGGTGAGCGTGGTGCGGATGTCGGCTGTCATGCGGCCCCCTTATGGCTGGTACGGGGTGTGGTGCGGCGGGGGTTGCGGGCCCCGGCGGTGAGTCCGGCGGTGATGACGCGGGCGATCTCGCGGGGTGTGCAGTGGCAGTCGCCGGTGATGAGGGCCTGGGCTGCGGTGCTGAGTTCGGCCCGGGCGGTGGCTTCGGTGAGCAGCTGGGCGCCGACGAGCTGGCCCAGGGCGTAGGCGGCGCGGCACAACAGGGCGTTGTGCTGGCCGGGTGGCGCGGTACGCACCCGCTGGCATTCGCCCCGCAGCGCGGCAAGGACGTAGCCGCTGGGATTGGTGACGGCAGCTACAGGAGGCGCTGAGGGCGCCGGTGCTGGTGTGGGGGTGAGTTCCTGGTGTAACCAGCCGGGCAGTTCGGCGGGATCCCGGTCGTCGATGAGTCGGTATCCGCCTGGGGAGACCGGGCAGCCGGGCGCGACGACATACCCGCCATGAGCGCGGGTGTCGATCTTCCACCCGGCCAGGGCTTGGGTGTTACGGAGCTGCGCACCGCCCGGGGCGGTGTAGTACAGGTGCCAGCCACCCGACGGGGTCGACACGGCGTAGGTCGGGGTGATGGTGGTGTGGTGCAGCCGGGCCAGCCCCCGGAGCACGGCAACGCCCGAGTCGATCCCGAGCCGGGACAGTGGGGCGGGTACGCCCTCCCGGGGTTTGCGGGTGTCGAGGTCGATAACGACCAGCCCAGACGGGCCGGTAGCGATGCCAATGGTGTAGGGGATGTGGCGCCACCAGTGGGTGATCTGGTCGGGGTCGGTGCTGGCGCGGGTCTCCCACCGGTCCAGGGCCGGGGGTTTCTTGGCGCCGGGGGTGATCGGGAAGACGTGCCAGCTTCGGGCAGCGAAGTGCAGGGCCCAGGCACGCAGGTGGGTAGTGGTGTCCACAGTCGGTGATCTCCCTCATCATTTTAGTTACTGTGAGTAGTCGAGGATGGGTATGCGGGATCGGCCCGGGCGTCGGGGGTGACGCCGGGAAGTGCGGGGTGGATCGGGTGGGAAACGGGGTGTGGGCTGACTGGGTGGTGAGGGGTCTCCCCCCCGCTACCGTGCTGTTCGGGGCCCGTTACCCGGGGGGTCTACCGGGGTAGAGGCCCCCCGCTACCCCGCGCTACCCGCCGATGCGACAGCGGGTGCAGGTAGCGGGGGGTCCGCTGGCACCGGAGGTAGACCCCTCCCCCTCTACCCATCACTATTCGTAACGGTCGACGGTTCGGCGATGGTGGGTTGGGGGAGGGTCGCGCCGGTGGGGACGGCGGCTTCCAGGTCGGCCCGGTGGTACCCGGCCAGGTTCACCCCGTCGACCTTGACCTGTCGGCCGGAGCGTTGAACTCCATTGCGGTCGAGTTCCGCGGCCAGGCGCTCGGGGTCGTAGTCGCCGTAGACCTCTTCGTCCATGTTGACCAGCCGGGCCAGCAGGGTGCTGGTGTGCATGCGCTCCACCCCGTGCATGGCGTAGAGCACATCAGCCAACACGGTCGGGATCGCGACCCCGGCCGCTTCGGCGGCCGCCACCGGATCACTGGCGGCATCCCCGCTCAACGTCCCCGCCGCCACCCGCAGGGCCCGCCCATGCGTACAGACCGTGGCGAAGGTGGGCAGGTCCATGTAGTCGCAGCGGACGATCTCGAACGACCCGGGCCCGGTGACCAGCACCCCCACCCCCTTGTGGTCCTCGGACAGGATCGAGGCATCCGCGCCCTGGGCGGCTTTGCCCTTGCCCAGCACCATGTCGGAGGAGGTGCGGCCTACCACCTGGGTGCAGTACCGGTAGGTGATGATCTCCCGTAGTTTCGCGGGCACACTGTCAGCATCCGGTCGTTGGGATGCGGCGTTGAGGATGAACCCCGCCGCCGGAGCCCGGCGGGCCAGCCGGGCGAGTTTTTCCACAGTCTCCTCCTTGAGCGGCCCGGGCATCGCGGACAGGTATTCCTGCAGTTCGTCGATGGTGATGAAGATGACGGGCATGTCGTAGCGGCGGCTGATTTCCGGGGTGAGCTTGCCCTCCGGGCACACCGAGGTGGGCAGCGTCCCGAGCACCGCGAACCGGCGCCCCATCTCCTCGATGAGCTCGTCGAGCATGGCCAGGAAGGCGGCGATGGCCTCATCCTCGGCGCCGATGACCAGGCGGTGTGCCACGCCGCGCATGGGTCGCCAGTCCGCGCCGCCTTTGCCGTCGGCGACGTAGTGGCGCACGTAGGCGTCGAGCACCCCGGCCGCCGACGGGAGGCGTTGGGCGAAGGTCTTGCCCCGCCTAGGGAGTCCACCGAAGAACATCGACTGCCACATCAAGAACAGCACGATCAGCCGCCCCCGGGCATCCCGGCCGAAGGGGATCGGCTCCCACACCGAGAACTGCGCCATCCCGGTGAGCGGGGAGGGATTCGGGACACCGAGGTAGGGATCGTCATCGGCGACCCACACCGTGAGCCGTCCGGCGTGGCCACCGGCGACGGCGCGGACCCGGGACATGATGACCTGGATCTCATCCACCCCGAGCTCGGCGGCGACGGTGTCGCGTTTGGCGATCACATCAGCGGCGGTCTTCCCCCCGCCGCGGGGCAGATCCAGGGTGACCGCCCACCCGTTGCCGTCGCGCAATGGCGGGGTGACCAGTTGTGGGGTGGCGTCGGTCTTGACCAGCCCGGCCGCGCGGAGGGCGTCGGTGAGCATGTCCGCCGAGAGTTCCAGTTTCAGGGGCAGCGTCGGGCCCGGCGGCAGCACCGGGGCGCTGTGGGGGCGGCCGACCCAGAGCGCGCCCAGTCCGGCGCCGGCTAGCGCCGACCACCCGAACATCGGCCCGACCAGCAGGAACCCGGCGGTACCGGCCGATCCCCCCGAGATCGTGAGCCAGGCGGTGGTTTTCATTCGGACCCGGGCCAGCGCGCGGCGCTCGGTGATCAGGTCCCGGACCAGATCCCACCGCTTGGCCTCCCGGGCGGCCGTGATCAATGGCCGGTACTCGCTGCGCACGCTCACCCACCCGAACCCGGCCGTGATCGCCCGGGTGGCGCCGCGCAGGGTCCACCAGGCCAGCGCCAGCCCATAGGCCGGGGACCGCCACACGTGGAAGGCCACATGCCGCCCCGCGTACTCCAGCGCCCACCGCACCGTGGCCCGCGCGGTGTCCCGGGAGCGCAACCAGGGTGGCACGACAGCGGGCATCGCCTGCCGGGTGAACCCGGGCTCACCGACCGGGCCCCCGTCGAACGCCCCCGACGTACCCGCCGGGTTGGGGAAGGGAATCAGCGTCGCATTCCCGGCACCCGATCGTGAGTCGTCGCTTTTGGGCTGGGTAGTGATGTGTCGTGTGGGGTGTTCGGGGGTCATCACGCGGCCCTCCCCTCGGGTTCAGTGGTGGTGTGGCGGGCGGGAAGTTGCGCGGTCAGGGCGGCGGCGACCTTGGGGGACAGTCCGCGCGAGCAGGTGGTGACCTGGCGAACCCACGCCGGGGTCACCACCACCCCCGGTGTCCACGCGGCGCGGGCTTGGGCCACGTAGTCGGCCAGCAACAGGCGCCGCACCGGCCGCCGGGATCGCTTGGTGCCCGAGGGGCGGCGGTGTTCACCACCCCGGCTTTGGGCCCGATCAGCAACCGGCCCGGTGGTGTTCACGGGGTGCCGCCACCCCGGTTCACCGGCAGGGCCGATGATGCGTTCACCGGCGCTCCCCGCTGGGTGTCCCCCCACGACGTTCACCGACGGGGGGTGAGCCGATGGGTCAGTGTTTCCCTGCGCCTGCTCAGCCCTGGCCAGCTCGGCGCGGTGGGTGGCGGCGGTGTGGGCGTGCTGGACGCATTCGGTCAGCGCGTATTGCAGGTCGGTGACGGCTTCGGCGGCGATGACCACCACCAGGGGTGGTACCGAGTGCAGCACCACTCCCGAGAGCGACCCGGCCGCCCAGCTCGACCAGGTGTTCATCACATACGTGGCCACCAGCAACACCCACTTGGCCACCCGGGGCCACGCCCCGGTGCCCACCTGCCAGCGCGCGGTGAGCTGCTCGGCGCGCAGCACCGCCACCAGCACCAGGGACACCGTGGGGTCCAGCAGCCAGGCCGAGCACCAGGTCAGCGACCCGACCGGGGCACCGGCGGCGGCGAAGGTCGCCACGCTGATCATGGTGAAACACAGCCCCAGGCCGATCCCGGCCCACATCAGCCGCGCCACCTGGGTACGGATCTGTTCCACCCGCAGCGCGACCACGTCCGGGTCGGTCTGATGCGCCCGCACCTCCGCAGCGGTGGCCGCATCAGCCGCGAGACGCTGCCCCGGGCTCAGCGGCGCGCCCGCGCCCGCTGACGAGCCATAGACGGTTGGGGTGCTCATCGCCGACCCCCCTGACCGCCGGGGGCGTGCAGGATCTCGGTGACCGAGAACATCCGGGCGATCGCGCTGCCCGCGAACAGCGCTGGCACGCCCAGCACCACACCCCACGCCCGGGGATCAGCGGTATACACGATCACCGCCCACTGCATCCCGACGATCACCACCGTGGTGCCCAACGCCCGAGTTTGCATTCCGGTCTTGCACTTGGGGCAAGTCGAGGCCGTGAAAGCCGTAACCGGAGCTCTGGCGACACAGTGGTTGACCGTGTGGCTGTGGTGCTGCCAGATGCGGACGTCTCGTTGAACACGGCCGAAATACATCATACCGACGCTGCTGCGGAAATTCACAATAGAGTGAAATCGGCTTAGCAAGAGGCGTGCTGGCACACCAGGGGTCAGCTGGGCGGCCAATCGAACACCACGGTGTGCAACACGGTGAGCGCGTCGCCGGTCACGCGGTCGGTCACCGGCAGACCCCCGGGCACCACCAGCGATGAGCGGCACCGCCGGATAGCGGAGCACGAATCCGGCTGCCACAATCCGGTGACGTAGATCTCATCGAGAAATTCCGGGGTCTCCCGGACACCCCGCAGCGGCCCATCCTCACCGGGTGCGATCCGCTGGAAGGTGAACCCCTCGCACTTGGCGCGGTCGAGCAGCCGCTTAGCCGCTGCGAGACCCGGGCTGTCGGCCGTAGCGCTCATAACGGGACCACCCGTACCAGCGGTGGTGCGGGATCGCCACTACCCGTGACGTGGTGGGCGTGATCCGGCGGTGCGACATCGGCGGTGCTTGGAACCGGCTGGTCACCAGGGACCGGAAGCGGTTGGTTCGACCGGTGACCAGCCGGGCTCGTGAGGGGAGCAGGGTCGGTGGCCGATCGGCCGCCGGGAGCCGACTGGGGGGCGTCGCACAACCGGCGGCCGATCGGGGTCGGACGCCCGAACCGGGGTTCGGGTAGTAGATGGGCCGTCACGCACGTCTCGCACAGGGCGCGGCTCGGCAGACGTTCATGCTGGAGCACCTCCAGCGACAGCCGATACCCGCAACGCGCCACCAGGACACCCGCGAGGCGGTCACCCGCTAGTAGATGCGCGCGGCCATCAGCCAGCACCCACCGCGCCGGGACGGTCACGGGCTGCACTGCGGACAGCACCGCAATCCCTGGTCAGTCGGGCTCCCGGCGAGCACCCGCACACCGCACATCGCCTGGTAATCCCCAGCCAGACGACCGGCGCGCAGCGCATCGGAGCTGACCCGGTGTCGGACCCGGGTGATCCCGTCCACCATCTCGATACCCGGGCGCCGGGGTGTGGGAATCGGCGTCTTCAGTGGGCGGCGGCGAAACACTCTCGCAAGGGCATGGGTGCGGCGATGGCTAGCCATGAGGGTGAACGGCGTCGGCGAGCTGTGTGCGGGAGAACCTAGCGCCTGCACCGTCGACGGGAGGGGAGCTGGCAACGAAGCAGCGCGCGCCGAACTGGCGCCGCATCACGATGTCCATGTGGGAAAGCTATAAGCCAGACAGTAGTCAAGTGGGTACTCCCCGTACCCGGTGACGGGCGGTACCTCCCCACCTACTCGTGTATGCCGATACGGGACGCCAGGCGCTGGATACTCTCGCGACTGGCTGCGGGCGCCTTCCGCAGCAAGTCGCGGGTGAGAGCTCGGGCCGGTGGCGAATAGATCATCGTCTCCGCAGAGACGTCCACCGCCTGTCCGAGCAGATGCACGGCGCCCAGTTCCTCACCCGCGAGCCGGTAGCCCCGGGCCAGTTCGAGCAGATGCCGGGCGCAGCGCTCGGTGGACGGGATCGAGGCAGGATCGATGTTCGCTGCGCGGCGACGGGCCTCGTCCCCGCGGCCCAGCGCAACCGCGACCATGACGGCATACAACTCGACCATGACCCGCCCGATCCTGGTCTGGGGATGTGCGTACCCGTCGGGCAGCAGCCGCCATGCGGCGGCGCGGCCCTTCTCCCACCTCGCCCACGCGGACTCATCCCCGGCGCGGGCCAGCGTCAGCGCGGCGCACATCTCCAAGTCGACGTACATCACAGCCGATTCTCGATCCTCCTCTATCTGATCATGAACGAGCGGGATCGCGGAGTCCACCTCCAGGACGGCGTCTTCGTGGTCGCCGATCGCTCGAATGAGCATGGCGTAGTACCAGGACGCCCGGGCCATCGCCAGAGGATCGTCGGCGGCCTGGGCGGCGGAGTAGGCGCGATCGGCCGACATCCAGACCAATTCCGCGGCGCCGTGCCACGCTAGCCATGCCTGAGTGAGATGGTAGGTCTCGGCGAGCAGCCGATGCGCTTCGCGCCGGTCCTCTCCCTCATGTCGAATCGCGGCCCGACGGGCATCGATGATCAGGCGCGGCAGAACCTTGCCGGTCTCGGTGCGCTGCTTGCTGGAGGTATGCCAAACCTGCCACGCGGAGTCCAGCGCCGCCCGGACATACGCAGTGGTTTGCGGCTCACCGTCGTCGATCCGGCGCATCGTTAGAGCGCGGCGTACCTCGGGCACCGCCTCGTGAGTCGGGCGCTCGACCACGGTGTAGGACACGTCGGGCCCGTACAAGGCCGCCAGATCCCTGATACCGAGTGATCGGGCGGCCCGCACCGCCATAGTCAACGTGAGTTCACGGCGGCCGACCTCGATTGCCTTCACCGACTCCGCCGAGCAGCCCATCAGCCCCGCTAGCTGAGGACGTGACTTCCCCGCCGCATCACGGAACATCCGGAGCCGGACGCCGGGCGTCACTACCTCGTCGCTCGACCCCTCGTGTTCTCCCTTGCTGCTGGTCACTCCAGCAAGGGTACATCTGTACCCCTAATTCTTGACGCCGACCTAGTGCGGTTCGGTGAGGTCCCATCCGAGCGGAAGCGGTGGGCGCCAACCAGCGGTGGCAGCAACGCGTATCAGCCCGAGCCGCGCCGAATGCGTTCCGAAACGGTCCCGTCCCCAGTCTCGGGAGCAGCGTTCGCGCAGGTCATGAGGACGGAGAAGGTGACCATGGCACCGCCCTCACAGGGCGTTGTGCTGCCGAATACGCCTCTAAATAGATTCAAGCGCGCCGCCCGCGGCGGCGCCGACGTGGCTGAGTCCGTCGTCCTGCTCGCGTGCCCGGCCGGGCCGATCCCGCTTGCTGCGCGCGGCCTGCTGGCCGTGCTCGGGCGGGCCGGCAGCACCGGCGCAGGTGGGGTGGTCACGACCCGGTGGGGGCTCGTCACCGACCACCGGATGGAGCCTGCCCCTGGCGCAGCGTTGTCTGAATCTGGCACTGGTCGGTCACTCACGCCGCAGTTGGTGCAGCTGGGCCCAGCGTGGGTCGGGTACCGGCGTCCTGGCCGGAGCGCGGGGTTCAGGCGGGGAGTCGTGTGCCGGGGTGGGGTGGTGGGCCGCCGACGCGCGTGACGATGTTCTGAGCGATGTCGCGGAGTTTGGTGTTGCGGTGGGAGGAGGCGGCCCGCAGGACCTCGAACGCCTCGTCGGCGGTGCACCGGTTTTGGCCCATGATGATGCCCAGCGCCTGGTCGATGACGGTGCGGGAGACCAGGGCGGATTCCAGATGGCTGGTGAGCTCGACCTGATCGGCCAGCCGCCACGCCAGGCGCAGCGCCCGGGATGCCTCCCCGGCGAAGCCTTCGGCCCGGGCCAGCTGGTCGGGGGTGAACACCCCCGGGGTGGGGGAGTAGAGGTTCAGCGCCCCGTACTCGCCGGTGGTGATCACCAGCGGGACCGACAGCACGGATCCGACCCCGTGGGCCAGGGCATCGACGTGGTAGGTGCCCCAGCGGTCCTCGGCGGCCAGATCGTTGATGGTCACGACCGCTCCGGTGCGCATCGCGGTCAGGCAGGGCCCGTCGTGATGGCCGTATTGCACCTCATCGAGGTTGACCGCGAGGGCGTCGCTGCCGGCCACGGTGACGGGTCGGCCGTCGCGGCTCAGGGTGATCCCGCAGGACAGCCCGGGCCCGATGGTGTGGGCGGCGTAGTGGGACACCTCGATGAGGAACTGGGTGAGGCTGTCGGTGTCGATCAGGAGTTGTTGCAGTTCGGCGGCGGCGGACGGGCCGAGGGCGCTTTGTTCCATGAGTGTCGTGACCAGTCTGGGCGTGATCACCCGATCGTCGTAGACGGCGCGCCGGTGGCTCGACGGGCTCGGGGTGCCTCCGATACTGGACACGGTCGCACACTTTCGGTGGACTGCGGGCTACCGCAGTCCATTCGTGTTACGGTGAGCGCACGGTCCAGCAGCGCGGCCACGCCCCACAACGTCTCTGGATGTGTGCTGGTGGGATGGCCCTGGATCGTTCCCTGCCGAGACGTCGTTCGCCCGGGTTGCTCTGGACTGCCAGCCCGTCCCGGCGGTGGCGGTGCAGTGTGGGATCCCCGGATGCGTGAGCGGGCGAGCCGACGCCCTCCGGGACCGATAACCAGACCACGACGGGCTCGGCCGCACAGGACACCCTGTGCACCGGCAGCGCTGGCGGATGGGTGCGATCCCCCGCGCAGGGATCCCCAGGGTGTCCAGTTCCTCCGTTCCTCTCGGTGTCGTGCAGGGGGTCGGGCGATGACCGTGTTGGTGGATCGGCCCCGCTGCGTGGCCGCATCACCCCGGGAACCGCAGTGATACCGGGGTCGGGGTCCGGCCATGCCGCGGTGTTCCCGGCACCCGATGAGGCCCCCGGCGCCGGACTCCCCCCGCGCCGATCGCCCGCCGACACCACGCCGCCGGTGGCGGTCTTGACCGTGTCCTGGTGCTGTTCGGTCGGCAGCACCTGGGCCCTGATGCTCCACCAGCCCGCAGCGGCCACCCGAGCGGGCTTGACGGTGAGGTGGATCGGTTCGGGTGTGCCCATCACCGAACCGGCCCCAGAGTCGCTGGCCCCCGAGCTGCTCGCCGAACGCGGATTCTGGCTGTTTCCCGATGCGGGCCCCACCCGGCGTACCCGCAGTGTGCGCCGGGTGGGGTTCGTCTCCCGCGATGCTGAGCTGATCGCCTTGGCCCAGGCCATTCGGGAGGAGATCATCGGAGCTCCCGAACGCCCGCTCACGCTGGCCACCCGGTGGAGGGCGGCGGGGTTCTCCGCCCCGACCGCGGTGGGCTGGCTCCGGTCCGGGACCCTGTCCCCGCAGGCGGCCCAGGGATCGATCAGGGCCCAGACCACCGGCCCGCTCGTGACCGACACCACGGCGGTCAGGGCAGCCGCGCCGCAGGCCAGTGGCGTTGCCGGGGGACCCTCGGCGACCAAGCCTTCAGGCTGACGGCCGGGGTGACATCGACGCGGGTGCCGACCGGCGGGCACCGCTGCCGATCAAGCCGGTGTCGACGGTCGGGCAAGCCCGATTCCGGGGAGCTTCTGAGCCGATCCGAAGGCAGCAAAGCGGCCGATGACGCGGGCTGGTGGAGGTGAGGGTGGGACCGGGACACGGGCAGGGCAAGCCGTCAGTGACCGGTTCCACCCGGGCTGATCGGGTGTGGGGCGTGGTGAGCGCCCACGCCGAGGGACTCGGCGTCGCGGTGTCGGTGCAGTCACTGTGTCAGGCCGCGGCAGGGTGGTTACCGGTCACCGGCGTGGCGGTGAGCATCCGGGGTGGCCGGGCCGGTTCGGAGGTGCTGGCTGCCAGCGGACCCCGCAGCCGGGAGTGGGAACACTTGCAGCTCACCACGGGTGAGGGCCCGTCCCTGGAGGTGTTGGCGGGTGGGGCTTCGGTTCTGGTGGGCGATCTGGACTCCCCCGGGTGGACGACTCGCTGGCCGGTGTTCGCATCGCGGGCCCTGCAGGCCGGGACCCGGGCTGTGTTCGCGCTGCAACTGGACATCGGTCGCCTCCGTGTCGGGGTGTTCGTGCTGTACCGCGATCACCCCGGGGCGCTGGGAGTCGAGAACCTGGCCGAGGCGTACGCCTTCGCCGAGATCGCCCTGCGGCTGGTACTCGACGAGCAGGCCAACACCGACTCCCCCGACGGCTACCCCGCCCTGGACTGGCTCAACTACCGGCCCGAGATCCCCCGCGCCACCGGAATGATCGCCGTTCAGCTCGGTATCACGATCGGGCAGGCCTGGATCAGGCTACGCGCCCGGGCCTTCGCCCAAAACCGTCCACTGTCCGAGCTGGCCGCCGACGTAGTCGCCCACCGACTCCGATTCGACCCCGAAGAAACCGCATGAGCCCGAGCCTGATGGCGAACATCCTGTGTCGGATCGGCCGGGGTCTATCTGCACCGCGGGGCAGCCAACGACACCCTCAAGTGGTTGCAGCTGGCCCAGATCAGCGGGCAAGACTCTGGGTCGGAGCTGGGACTCAGGGTCGGAGCTGGCCTGGTGAGGTGCGGGTCGAGGACTTGGGGAGGCGGCAATCGATGGAGGACACCCTGACCCGCTACCGACGGGTGCTGGGCGAGGACCACCCCGTCACGCTGCGCTTGGCCCACAGCCTCGCGGCCGGCCTGCGCGCGCTGGGTGAGCATGAGCAGGCCCGCGCCCTCGATGAGGACACCCTGACCCGCTACCGACGGGTACTGGGCGGCGACCACCCCGCCACCCTGACCTCGGCCAACAACCTCGCCAGTGACTTGCGCGCGGTGGGTGAGCATGAGCAGGCCCGCGCCCTCGATGAGGACATCCTGAGCCGCTACCGCCGGGTGTTCGGCGGCGACCACGCCGACACCCTGCGCTCGGCCAACAACCTCGCCAGTGACTGGCGTGCGCTGGGTGAGCATGAGCAGGCCCGCGCCCTCGATGAGGACATCCTGAGCCGCTACCGCCGGGTGTTCGGCGATGACCACGCCGACACCCTGCGCTCGGCCCGTAACCTCGCCGCCGACCTGCGCGCGCTGGGTGAGCATGAGCAGGCCCGCGCCCTCGATGAGGACACCCTGACCCGCTACCGACGGGTGCTGGGCGAGGACCACCCCGCCACCCTGCTCTCGGCCAACAACCTCGCCGCCGACCTGCGCGCACTGGGTGAGCACCAGCGGGCCCGCCGACTGCACCAGGACACCCTGCCCCGCTACCGCCGGGTACTGGGCGAGGACCACCCCGCCACCCTGACCTCGGCCAACAACCTCGCTAACAACCTGAGTGCGCTGGGGGAGCACCAGCAGGCCCGCGCCCTCCACGAGGAAACCCTGACCCGGCGCCGGCGGGTGTTGGGTTGTGATCACCCCTCCACCCTGCGCTCGGCACACAACCTCGCCGCCGACCTGAGCGAGCTGGGTGAGCATGAGCAGGCCCGCGCCCTCGATGAGGGCACCCTGACCCACTACCGCCGGGTGCTGGGCGAGAACCACCCCTCCACCCTGCTCTCGGCTCACAACCTCGCCGCCGACCTGCGCGCACTGGGTGAACACGAGCAGGCCCGCCAACTCGAAGAGTGGATCAAATCTCAACACCGGTCATGACCTACTCCTGTGCCCCATCTCGTCCCGACCACGGATCTCGCGTGAGTGCCGACCAGGCGAGCCGACGCTCAACCACGTTCGCGCTGGCCGCAGCTGGCGCTTTGATCCAGAGAGCCAAATGGCGGACGCAAGGTGGCCCCGCTGGAAGATGTACAGAAAGCCTCACCGAGAAGGCGCGAACACTCTGCCGGAAGGTCTCGTGCCCGGCTTCGAACAACCGACGGCGCATGGCCGACGTTCCTCCTACTCTGGTCCACGCCGCCCGCGCCGCCCGCCCGCTGGTCGATCGTCATGCCCCAGCGCCCCGCGATGTGATCACTTAACGCGCGCTAGCACCCGCAGGTGTTGCCGGCACGCCGGAACTGATCGGACCCTCTGCGGCGGCCGGCACGGACGGACCGCAGCCCGTGATGAGCAGCCCGCAGCCAACCGACACCGTCGTGAGTAGCACGGCGGCCCGCCTCCAGTGATCCGCGAGTCTCACCCACCACCTCGGAGCCCCCGGCTACGGGTGCGGTCAGACCGGGCGCCGATGGTGGACGTCAACGCTGCGTAATGGATGTGTACTGCGGCGAAAAATATCGTGTCCGGGAAAACTCTCGCGGCCCCAAATGTCATACTCGTGCATTGCGCGGTATTTTATATGTTACCCCGATTTATTGTGACTAGGGTTGCGCCCCGCTCTGATTCTGAGAACGGTTAATAAACAGAAGGCATATCCAACCAGTATCCTCCAAAACCGGGAGCACCACGACATGCCCACTCAAATCAAAGATGGCAAACAGGCCACCGCCACGGAAGCAACGACCCAGCGGACGCAGGACTTGATGATCCAGCTCGTGCGCCACGGGCAGGACACCTCGCTGCAGGTGTGGGCCGAGCTGGCCCGCAAGCTGGGCCCCAGGGCGCCGAGCAACCCCGCACGCGCGACGATGGCCTCCCTCGCCCACGACCCGTTCGAGAAGTTGCTCGCGGCTCAGCGCCAGGTCGTCGACGAGCTCGTCGCCGCGCAGCGTCACCTCGCGCACCAACTCGTGGCCACGACCGCCACCGCCAGCGGCAACTTCACCCCCGGTAGAAGCACCTCGGCGGGGGATCCCCCCAACCCGGCCGATACCGCTCCACGCGCAGCCCACGGTACGTAGTGGGGGACATCACGACCCTCCGCACCGCTGATCACCAGCCTCGCGGGCCGCCGTGCACGACGCGGGACTCACCGACGCTGCCACCCGTGCCCGCCGAGGGAGCCGGGTCTTGCGTGAGACACGTGTCCTCACACTCCCCGGGACGCCACGCTCCCGGGGGTACACCCCGCGACAGCCCATCGGGTAGCCCGCTGCGCGGCCGGGAATCCACGCCCGTCGCCCGCACCCCGTCGAGCCCTTCAGCTCGACAACAACCACGATCCTGAAGGTGATGCCACGATGAGAGACTCCCTGCACCTCGCCCACCAGTGGTGGGCCACCCTCAACCCGGGCGACCGTCAACGGGTCTGGGACGCCCGCGGCAGCTACCTCGCCGGAGACCTCGTGGAAAGCATGGCCAACGCCGGCGTGCCCGTGATCAGCGACGGCCGCTGGTCCTGCGTCAGCATCGGACCCACCGGTTTCACCCTGCCCATCGCCATCCAGCAACTCCTCCAGGGGCTGTCCGAGTGGAGTTGCTGACCAGTGCCCACGACCAGGGGAGAAAGGCTCCGGAGCTGCGACGCGACCAGATCAAGGGCCTGTGGACGGCGTCGCTGCGTGATGACGCAAGCGCCACCACTGGTGGTGGCCGGGAGCGCGGAGTGGCTGTCACCGATGCGTGGGCTGCATCGGCTGTGTAGCGCTGCGGGGTGCGGTGGGCTGGCGTGCGGGCCTAAAGACGACCTCGTGGCTTCCTCCGTATCAGCCCACGCCATACTGCTATGCCGAATGCGCGCCCAAACGGCCCCGACCTCCTACCCAGAGGCGTCGTTTGCGCAGGTCATAACGCTGGAGGAGGTGCCGATGGCGCCGCCCTCTCAAGGCGGTAGCGCGGGTTCAAATCCCGTCGGGGCTACACCGTTGTGTGCCGACTATGACCACCCCGGCGCGAGGCCTGGGTGGTGAGAGTCGGCAAGGATCAGTCTGACGCGGTCCTCGGCTGCGGCACGGATCCCGGTATCTCGGCTGTGCCGTCGTTACTCAGTGAGTGTGCTCCGATGCGCTGGTAGCGCCGGGTTTGCTCTGCCCAGAGTTCGGCAACTACTTTCGCTTCTCCCAGACTATCGATTTTCCCGGACCAGTCCACGTAGCGACGTCCGTCGCGGTCGACCGATTGATAGGGAAATTCCGGGTGTACGTAGTCACTCTGGAAGCAGGGCAGAAATACGATATATATGCGCCAGCCGGTAGACGGCAGGAATTCGATCGAGAATCCGTAATCGGCTAACCTGTCGTGTGTCTGATAGGCCATTACCACCATCGTGTCCTCCAGTCATGATGCGTCGTAGATTTCCTCCAATATCGCGATCTTCGCGGCGTCACAGGGGTTTCCGGGTCCGCTCCGATCGAGCTCGACCGGCGACATGGACGATCGTCTCAGGTACTCCCGGTTGCTGTCGCTCACTCGCGGTAGGCAGTTTTCCTCACGTGTTCGAAGCCACCTTGAGCTGCACAAGGAGTATCTGAGATAGCGGAAAAGTCACAGAACGGCAGCCGGATGTTCCGGTGCGGACCCCGCGAATCCGATCATGATCTCAGCAGTGTTCGAATCAGGTGTATACAGGTGACGGGGAAGGCGAGAGGGCGATAGCGCGCAGACCGGTTACCAAGGCGTACCGTGACCAGCAGCGGGACCGGCTGATCAAGATTGGACTGGTCGGCCGCCATCTCACCGAACAACTTGTGACTGATTTGATGCGCTGCGGATGTCGGCCACGTAAGGCCTGGAGGCTGGCCCGCGAACTCACCCAGCAGGAAGTCGCTGAGCGATTCAACAAGATCAACAGCGACGTGCGCGGGAAACTGGACACGGGCATGCGCGGCAGTCGTATCTGTGAATATGAAAAGTGGCCAGGGGGAGGAGTCCGGCCGTCGATGCCGACGCTGCGGACTCTGGCGGCTGTCTATGAGATCACCTGGGATCGACTCGTCGACATCGACGATCTGGAGAAGATGCCGGATAGCGACCGGAAGGCATTTCTGGCGATCAGTGCGCCACGCTACGGTGACTCGCTGGACGTGACCCTGCCGCGGCAGCGCCGTCAGGGCCCGGGTAGTCCGAGTGGCGGTGACGGCCCGCAGACCGAGTGGCTGGTCACCACCGAGATTGCAGCGACGGGCCGCGAACCGTTGGCGATACCCGCGCCCGAACTCTCAGCGAAGCGATCAGGCGGCGGGCTACCGGGCGAGATCACGCACTTCACCGGGCGGGATGGGTCAATGGCCGAGTTGCGGGCTCAGATTGTCGAACAAGCCCCGCACGGCACCGCGGTGACCATCTACGCAATCGACGGCATGGCGGGGGTGGGCAAGTCGGCGTTTGCCCGGCATGCCGCTCAGGAGTTCGCCACCCGGTATCCGGACGGGGCGATCTGGGTTGACCTTTGTGGTCACACTCCCGGCATGCAGCCACGGGATCCCGATGGCGCGTTGGAGCAGATGTTGCTCCAACTGGGGGTGCGGCCAGAGGCGATCAAAGCCGGCCTGGCCGAACGCCAGGGCCAGTGGCGTCACCTTGTCCAGGAGCGCCGCATGCTCGTCGTGCTGGACAATGCACTGACCAGCGACCAGGTGCTGCCGCTGCTTCCGGAGGCTCCCGGTTGTCTCGTGCTGATCACCAGCAGGCGCAAGCTGACCGGCCTGACCGACGCGTACCCGCTATCACTTGACGTGCTCGGGTGGGACGAGGCGGAGCGGCTGTTGGTCAAGCTGGTCGGTGAGCGGCGATGCGAAGACCGGGACGCCGTCCGCCAGATCCTGGACGCCTGTGGTCGATTGCCACTGGCGATCCGGCTGATCGCCGGGCGGTTACGTCATCATCCCGACGAGCTCCTCGCCGACGTTGCTGCGGACTTCGCCGACCAGACTGCCGCCCTCGATGCCTTCGTCGCCGAGCACCTCTCGGTGCGCGCGGCATTCGAGTGGTCCTACCGGCTCCTGGTCGACGAGCAGGCCCGGGCCTTCCGGCTGCTGGGCTGGCATCCCGGACCCGAGATCACTCCGGTGGTGATTGTGTCGGTGGCTGCCGTGACGCCCGCGCGAGGCAGGCAGCTGTTGCGTGAGCTGGTCGACCACAACCTGCTGGAACAGCTCTCAGCGGTGGGAGTGCCCGGCGGTCCGCGGTGTCGCATGCACGATCTGGTGCGGCTCTACGCTCGGGAACGTGCCGACGTTGAGGAGCCGCGGTCCGAGCGCACGGCGGCGGTGGACCGCCTGGCCGGTAGCTACCTGGCGATCACCCGGGAGGCCGATCGGCTGCTGCGGCCGTATGCAGTGAATGATCATGGCTTGAGCACGTCCAGGGAGGCCGTGCTGGCGTTTGCGGACGCGTCGCAGGGGCGTATCTGGCTGACCGTTGAGCGCCTCAACCTGCTCGGGTGCGTGCGGACGATGAGTCCGACCACCGACGCAGCGGACCTGTCGACAGTCTTGGCTATCCACTTCCGCGACTTCGGCTTCTGGTCCGACGTCCGGTACCTCTATAGCCAGGCCTTGACTGTCTACCGGTATCTCGGTGACCGGCGTGGTGAAGTCGATGCGTTGTGGGGCCTGGGCGAGGTCGAGTGGTTCGTCGGCGAGTGCCCGCAGGCCCGCGAGTACCACACCCAGGCATTGACCCTTGCCCGGCAACTCGGTTACCAGCATGTTGAAGTCGATTCGCTGTGGGGTTTAGGCCAGGTCGAGTGGCTCGTCGGTGAGTACGGCCAAGCGCGCGAGTACCACACCCAGGCATTGACTCTCGCTCGGCAACTCGGTTACCGGCGTGCTGAGGTCGATGCGCTATGGGGGCTGGGTCAGGTCGAGCGGCTCGTCGGCCAGTGCCCGCTGGCCCGCGAGTACCACACCCAGGCGTTGACTCTTGCCCGGCAACTCGGTTACCGGCGCGCGGAAGCTGACGCGCTGTGGGGGCTGGGTCAGGTCGAGCGGCTCGTCGGTGAGTACGGCCAGGCCCGGGACTGCCACACCCAGGCCTTGATTCTTGCCCGCCAACTGGGTTACCGGCGGGCGGAAGCTGAGGCGCTGCGGGGGGCTGGGTCAGGTGGAGCGGCTCGTCGGTGAGTGCGGCCAGGCCCGGGAGTACTACACCCAGGCGTTGGCCCTGGCCCGGCAGCTTGGGTACCAGCGCGTGGAAGCCGAGGCGCTGCGGGGGCTGGGTCAGGTGGAGCGGCTCGTCGGTGAGTACGGCCAGGCTCGCGAGCACCACACTCAGGCCCTGACTCTTGCCCGGCGACTCGGGTACCGGCGTGCTGAAGCCGACGCACTACGGGGCCTGGGCGAGGTGGAGCGGCTCGTCGGTGAGTACAGCCAGGCCCGCGAGTACTACACCCACGCCCTGGCGCTGGCCCGGCAGCTCGGTGACCGGCGCGCTGCAGCGGGGGCGCTGTGGGGCCTTGGCCACGTCGCCGCTGCCGCGGCGGAACGGGGCCAGGCTCGGGACCTGTGGCGCCAGGCGCTGGAGCTCAATGAAGAGCTCGGCGTTCCCTTCGCCGAAACCGTGCGCGCGGCGATCTTCCAGCTCGACAACTGATCCAGCATCCGCTCATAGCCGGATGTGCCCGCTCACAGCCGATTGTGCAGGGCCTCGGCGGCCGCCAGCAGATCGGCGGCCCAGCGGATGCCCGGCCGCCGGCCGATCCGTTCCACCGGGCCGGACACCGACACCGCGGCGACCACGGTGCCCGCCGCATCGCGCACCGGAGCCGAGACACTGGCCACTCCGGACTCACGTTCGGCCACGCTCTGTGCCCAGCCTCGCCGGCGGACCTCCATGAGGGTTCGCTCACCGAACACCGCGTCGCCGAGCACCGCTCGTTGGGTGGCCGGATCAGCCCAGGCGGCCAGGATCTTGGCGCCCGATCCGGCGGTCATCGGGAGCCGGGCTCCCACCGGGACGGTGTCACGCAGCCCACTGGGCGGCTCGGCAGCGGCCACGCAGACCCGGACCAGCCCCTCCCGCCGGTAGAGCTGCACGCTCTCGCCGGTGACATCCCGCAGCCGGGGCAGCACCATGGCGGCGGCGTCGAGCAACGGGTCCAGCGCACCCTCACCCAGCTCGCGCAACGCCGGGCCGGGCCGCCACCGCCCGTCAGCATCCCGCCGCAGCAGCCGGTGTACCTCCAGGCCCACTGCCAGCCGGTGCGCGGTCGCGCGGGGTAGCCCGGTGCGAGTACACAGCTCAGCGAGCCCACAGGGGCTCGCGGCGACCGTGCGCATCACCAGAACGGCCTTGTCCAGAACGCCGATACCGCTATGCTGTTCCACAGCGCGATACTAACTTCCCGCCATGTGAGATGTCCAGCATGTGGGAGACTGCCGACAGAGGACTGCATCGACGACAGAGGGAAAGACCGCTGATGGGACGCACGCTTGCCGCCAAGGTCTGGGACGCCCACGTAGTTCATCAGGGCGACCGCGATAACGACGCGGTGCCGGACCTGCTGTACATCGACCTGCATCTGGTGCACGAGGTCACCAGCCCGCAGGCCTTCGACGGTCTGCGACTGGCGGGCCGGCCGGTCCGCCGGCCCGATCTGACCATCGCGACCGAGGATCACAACGTCCCGACGACCGACATCGAGCTGCCGATCGCCGATGAGGTGTCCCGCATCCAGGTGGACACGCTGCGCCGCAACTGTGCGGAGTTCGGGGTGCGACTGCACTCGATGGGTGATGTGGAGCAGGGCATCGTGCATGTCGTGGGTCCGCAACTGGGCTTGACCCAACCGGGGATGACGGTGGTCTGCGGTGATTCGCATACCTCCACCCATGGTGCCTTCGGCGCGCTGGCCTTCGGTATCGGCACCTCCGAGGTGGAGCACGTGCTGGCCACCCAGACCTTGCCGTTGCGCCCGTTCAAGACCATGGCGGTCATCGTGCACAGCCGTGATGGATCCCTGCCCGACGGCGTCACCAGCAAGGACATCATCCTTGCGGTGATCGCCCGGATCGGCACCGGGGGTGGCGCCGGGTACGTGCTGGAATACCGCGGCAACGTGATCGAACGGCTGTCCATGGAATCCCGGATGACGGTCTGCAACATGTCGATCGAGGCGGGTGCCCGCGCCGGGATGATCGCGCCGGACGCCACCACCTTCGACTACCTGGCCGCCCGGCCGCACGCGCCCGCCGGTTCCCGATGGGACGAGGCGGTGCAGTACTGGCAGTCGCTGCACACCGATGCCGATGCCACCTTCGACGCGCAGGTGGACATCGACGCCGACACCCTGACCCCGTTCGTGACCTGGGGAACCAACCCCGGCCAGGGTCTGCCGCTGTCCGGGCGGGTGCCCGATCCCGAGCAGATCACCGACGACGGCGAGCGGCTCGCGGTACGCAAGGCGCTGTCCTACATGGACCTGCAACCCGGCACGCCGCTGCGCGACATCGCCGTCGACACGGTGTTCCTCGGATCCTGCACCAATGGGCGGATCGAGGATCTTCGTGCCGCCGCGGCGGTGCTGGCCGGCCGCCGGGTGCGCGACGGGGTGCGCATGCTCGTCGTTCCCGGCTCGATGCGGGTGCGGGCCCAGGCCGAAGCCGAGGGTCTGCACCAGGTGTTCACCGCGGCCGGTGCCCAGTGGCGCTCGGCGGGCTGCTCGATGTGCCTGGGAATGAACCCCGATCAACTCGCCGCTGGTGAGCGCTGCGCATCCACCTCGAACCGCAACTTCGAGGGCCGCCAAGGCAAAGGCGGCCGCACCCACCTGGTCTCCCCGTTGGTCGCCGCCGCCACCGCCATCCGCGGCACCCTCTCATCCCCATCCGACCTCACCTAACCGCGGGCCCGACCCCCGACATGGAGCCATATCGGGGTTGTCAGCCCTCCATTGACCCCGATATGGCTCCATGTCGGGGACGAGACGTGAAGGAGTGACCATGGAAGCGTTCCGGCGGCATACCGGGGTTGGGGTGCCGTTGCGTCGGTCCGATGTGGACACCGATCAGATCATCCCGGCGGTGTACCTCAAGCGGGTGGCGCGCACGGATTTCGAGGACGGGTTGTTCGCGGCCTGGCGTGCACACGAGGACTTCGTGCTCAACCACGAGCCTTACCGCAATGGCAGCGTCCTGGTCGCCGGGCCAGATTTCGGTACCG
This sequence comes from Pseudonocardiaceae bacterium, assembly GCA_050699635.1. GTDB lineage: Bacteria > Actinomycetota > Actinomycetes > Mycobacteriales > Pseudonocardiaceae. Next base: position 20,713 of record JBOHFK010000054.1, read on the forward strand.
GGTCGTCGCGGGAGCACGCGGTGTGGGCACTGCTGGACTACGGGTTCCGGGTGGTGATCTCGCCGCGATTCGGCGAGATTTTCCGTGGTAACGCAGGCAAACAGGGCCTGCTCGCCGCCCAGTGCCAGCGTGACGATGTCGAATTGCTCTGGAAGCTGCTGGAGAGTGAGCCGGGCACCGAGGTCACCGTCGATCTCGCGGAACAGACCGTGCAGGCCAAAGATCTCACCGTGGAGTTCGTGATCGACAGCTACACCCGCTGGCGCCTGCTGGAGGGTTTGGACGACATCGCGCTGAGCTTGCGGCACACCCAGGACATCGACGCATTCGAGGCCCGACGCCCGTCCTGGCTGCCGACCACGACTCTGCCCGCGCCAGCCTCGTCCGCCACAGACTCGTCGGGGGTATAGGCAGAGCTGATCGTTGGATTTCTTGGTGTGACACATGGTGTTTGCGCGCTGTTCACCTTACGGTGACCCACAAAGACCGCGGTCCCGGCCGAGGTCGTATGCGTGGGAGGAGCGGAAGTGAACAAGGCTCAGCTGATCGATGCCCTCGCGGAGCGCCTCGGGGACAAGAAGGTCGCCGCGGCCGCGGTAGCCGGTCTCGTCGATGTGGTGGTCCGGACCGTGAATGCGGGCGATAGGGTCACTATTACCGGTTTCGGCGTTTTTGAGAAGCGGGCACGGGCGGAGCGAACTGCGCGCAACCCCCGGACCGGCCAGACCGTGACAGTTCAGCAGACCGATGTGCCGGCCTTTCGCCCCGGCACCCTGTTCCGCGAGGTGGTGAGCGGATCCCGGACGCTACCAGCAGTCGGCGCGAGCGCTACGGCCTCCGCTGGGCGCCCGGTCGCCGCCTCCACATCGCAACGGGCTACCAGCCCGGTATCGGTCAATCAGCCAGCCACGGCAACCAGCCGCCCGGTCACGAGGTTGACCGCGGCAACCTCGGCGCAGGTGACCACAGCCAACACCACGAAGACCGGCAAGGCCGTGAAGGTGGGCAAAGCTGCCAAGGCGGCAAAGGTAGAACCCAAAATCCAGCCAAAGAGCGCCGCCAAGGCCAAGACCACTGCGAAAGCCGCCCCCAAGGCCCCTTCTAAAGCCGTTCCCAAGGGCGCGGCAAAGAAGGCCGGTAAGAAGGCCGCCGCCAAGAAATAAATCTGGGCAGGGACTCTCGCTAAACGGCACCGAGCGAGTGGATCACAGACTGCTGGTCGCACTCAGCACGCGTCGTCGTAGTAGTCGGCGCCGAGTAGGACAGGCGGTTGCGCTGACCCGAAGAACAGACTCCAGTAACTGCCCTTGCTGCTGGGCACATCGAGCTGCCCTAGCCCAGCGGCGTCGGCGAGACCTCTGACCAGGCCTGGAATCACGCCGCCCTGGCTGCACACGACGGCCGGCCCACCTGGCCCGGCCGCAATCTCGGTCAACCGCCTCAGGGCGGCCGCGGGGTCGGCCAGGTACCGGTGCTCGGATAACGCTAGTTCGTCGATGATCGGCACCCCTAGATCCCCGGCGAGACCCTCAATGGTCTGGCGGCACCGCACCAGTGGCGCCGAGTGCACCCGGCGCCCGCCGAACAAGGGCAGCAGCGTCCGCAGCACCTCGGCCTGCTGTCGGCCCGCGGCGGTCACCGGCCGCAACTCGTCAGCACCCGGCCAGGTACCCCGCTCACCCGCGTCGGCATGCCTGATCAGCAGCACGGTGGCGGTGACGCCCGTTGCGCCATTGAAACGGGCCAGCAGTTCCCGATCGTGTTGGTGGGTAAGCAGGTCGGTCGCCTTCGCCAGGGGCAGCCACTGGAGCTCGTCCACTTCGTCGCTGGGACAGAAGCTGCCACCGGTGGGGCGGGCAACCCAGTAGTGCGCCACTTTCTCACCCGCGGACATGAGATAACGGGTGCTGCCCAGCCGGGGGCCGAGCGTCACGGTATGGCCGGTTTCCTCGGCCACCTCGCGGACCGCGGTGACCGGCAGCGTCTCCCCGGCACGCGGTTTCCCCTTGGGAAACGACCAGTCGTCATAGCGTGGCCGGTGCACCAACGCCACCTCAACGTCGCCAGACGGGGAAAGCTGCCACACGACGGCTCCAGCGGCGATCAGGGCAGGCAACGGTCATTCACTCCTGCGTGGCGACGGATTTCCTGCACTTGATGGTCACGGACGGTGGTGCCGTCTGATGGGGACGGGTTCCAGGAACCGTCCGCTGCCAGCACCCAGCATCGGGTCGCCGGGTCCAGGGCCGAGGCCAGCACCGCGTCCAGTTCAGCGGTCACGGCTGGGTCGGCCACCCGTACCAGCGCCTCCACCCGGCGGTCCAGGTTGCGGTGCATCATGTCCGCGCTGCCGATCCAATGCTCGCCCGCACCCACGAAATGAAAGATCCGCGAGTGCTCCAGGAAGCGGCCCAGGATGGAGCGCACCCGGATGTTCTCCGATAGCCCCGGACGTCCCGGAATGAGCGCGCAGATGCCGCGAACCACGATGTCGACGGGCACCCCGGCCAGCGCCGCGCGGTACAGCCCGTCGATCACCTGCTCGTCGACCAAAGAGTTGACCTTGATCTGGATCCCGGCCGGGCGACCGGCCCGGGCGTGGCCGATCTCAGCCTCGATGCGTTCGACGATGCCGCGCCGGACGCCGTAGGGTGCCACCAGCAAGCTGCGGTAGGAGGTCTGCCGGGCGTAGCCGGTCAGCGAGTTGAACAGGTCGGTGAGGTCGGCGCCGATCGCAGGCTTGGCGGTGAACAACCCGATGTCCTCGTAGAGCCGGGCGGTCTTCGGGTTGTAGTTGCCGGTGCCGATGTGGCAGTACCGCCGGATCGACGAGCCCTCCTGGCGCACCACCAGCGCGGTCTTGCAATGGGTCTTGAGCCCCATCAGCCCGTAGACCACATGCACCCCGGCGCGTTCCAAGGCCCGGGCCCACCTGATGTTGGCCTGCTCGTCGAACCGTGCCTTGAGCTCCACCAGCGCGACGACCTGCTTGCCCGCCTCGGCGGCGTCGATCAGCGCGTCGACCACAGGGGAGTCACCGGAGGTTCGATAGAGCGTCTGCTTGATCGCCAGCACCTGCGGGTCAACTGCGGCCTGCTCGATGAACCGCTGCACGCTGGTGGAAAACGAGTCGTAGGGGTGGTGCACCAGTACGTCGCCGTCGCGCAGGGTGGCGAAGATGTCTCTGGGGCTCTCGCCCTCACCGAACGCCGGGTGGGTCGCGGGGACGAACGGCTCGTCCTTCAGTTCCGGGAACGGCAATGCATAGAGCTGCCATAGGCAGGACAGGTCGAGCAGGCCGGGTACCTCGACCACGTCGTGCGGATCGACCTCGAGCTCGCGCAGCAGCAGCTCCAGCACGTGCTCGGTCATCGTGTCGGCGACCTCCAAGCGTACCGGCGGACCGAAGCGGCGGCGCGCGAGCTCCCGCTCCATCGCCTGCAGCAGGTCCTCGTCGCGGTCTTCCTCGACCTCGACATCGGCATTGCGGGTGACCCGGAAGATGTGCCAGTCGACTACCTCCATGCCGGCGAACATCTCGCCGAGATGGGCCCCGATCAGCTCCTCCAGCGGCAGGAACGTGGCCGGAAACGATCCGCGACCGGCTTGGTCGTTCTCCACCCGCACCAGGCGTGGCACATTGTTGGGTACCTTGACCCGGGCGAATCGCTCGAGCCGGTTGTCTGGATCACGCACCGTCACGGCCAGGTTCAACGACAGCCCGGAGATGTAGGGGAACGGGTGCGCAGGATCCACCGCCAGCGGGGTGAGCACCGGGAAGATCTTGTCGGAGAAGTAATCCGAGAGCCGCAACCGCTGCTGATCGTCGAGGTCGGACCAAGTGACAAAGGTGATGTCGTGCTTGTCCAGCTCCGGGCGCACCGAGTCGAGGCAGATCCGGGCTTGACGCTCGGCGAGCTCCCGGCTGCGCATCGCGATCTGGGCCAGCTGTTCCTGCGGGGTCAGCCCGTCGGCGCTGCGTACGGCCAGCCCCGCTTCCTCACGGCGCTTGAGCCCGGCGACGCGCACCATGTAGAACTCGTCCTGGTTCGACGCGAAGATCGCCAGGAACTTGGCCCGCTCGAGTAACGGCTGGCTGGCGTCCTCAGCGAGCGCCAGCACTCGGGCGTTGAAGTCCAGCCAGGACAGTTCCCGGTTGAAGTAGCGGTCATCGGGAAGGTCGGTGAGCACCGGCGCGGGGGTCGCTGCCGGCGGAGCGGGTGGCACCGTCACGGCGGCACCGTCGGTCACCGGTGCGCCACGGTCGGTCAGCGGAGCGAGGGGCTGGCTCACCCGGCCATTGTCTCGTATCAGGCGATGTCGCAGGGGTAAACAACGGGTTCTCCTGGGAGTGAAATCCCCGGTTGCTCGATGTGCAGGGCCGCCCGGGTGAATCGACCGAGACCCAGTTCGCGGGCGAGCCCCAGATCCGCCACGGTGTCGACGTCACACCGCAGCCCCGGCCAGCGGCCGGACAGCTCCCGGGCGCCGCCGGCCCGATGCGCGGCCGCCGAGCCAGGTCCGAAACGGGGCTTGAGGCTGTGACCCGGTGATGCCACCAGCAGGGTCGTCCCGGTGCCCACCCGATCGGCGCAGAACCCTCGGCCACTAGTGGCCAAGGCGTGACGGAGCGCGCAGTCCAGCTCTTGCGGGCGCAGCGCCGGCAGGTCGGCCAGCAGCACCGCGACCGCCGCGGCCGGGTCCGCCGCCCGGAGCATGGTCTCGCTGTAGCGCAGGGCTGAGTTGAGGCCGGCGGCCGGCTCGTCAGGGATCGACTCCACGCCGTCCACCGCGAGAGCACGACACACCACCCCGTCGGAGCAGATCGCGACCGTTCGGCGCACCATCGCCGCGCCGGCTGCGGCAGCGAGGGTGTCTCGAGCCAATGCCAGGACCAACGCCGCGTGCGCCGCTGGGTCGCCACCAGCCGCGCCCCGCAATCGGGTCTTGGCCCTGGCGAGTGGTTTCATCGGGATGAGTAGATCCACCAGCACGGTGGAATCCTCCCGTGCCTGGCGGCCACTGGACCGGCACTCCGGCAGCAGGGAAGACTTCGCCTAACGAACTTGGGCCTAACGTTGCTCAACTCGAGCGAGCATGAACTCAGCGCGAGGAGGATGGCGTGGCGCCTCTGGCGGTCCAGCGAATCGCGGTGATGGGCGCGGGCTCGTGGGGCACCACTTTCGCCAAGGTACTTGCCGACGCCGGCCGGGACGTCGTGCTCTGGGCCCGGCGGGCCGAGGTGGCCGACGCGGTCCGGCAGGGGCACGGCAATCCCGATTACCTACCGGGAGTGACGCTGCCCGCTTCCTTGAGTGCGACAGCGCGCGCGGCGGAGGCGCTGGACGGCGTGGACACGGTGGTCTTCGCCGTGCCCAGCCACACCCTGCGTGACAATCTCGATGATTGGCACACGTTGATCCCGCCGCGGGCCACCTTGATCAGCCTGGCCAAGGGTGTCGAGCTGGACAGCCTCAAGCGGATGAGTGAGGTAGTGATAGACGTCACTGCGGTCATCCCCGATCAGATAGTGGTGGTGTCCGGGCCTAATCTGGCTCTCGAGATCGCGGCCGAGCAGCCCACCGCGAGTGTGATCGCGTGCACCCAGCATGACCGTGCTGTTGCGGTGCAGCTCGCCTGCGGAACCCATTATTTCCGGCCGTACACCAATACCGACGTCATCGGTTGCGAACTCGGCGGTGCGTGCAAGAACGTCATCGCCCTGGCGTGCGGGGTCGCCGCCGGATTGGGATACGGAAACAACACGCTCGCGACGCTGATCACCCGGGGATTGGCTGAGATGGGACGGTTGGGTGCGGCGCTGGGTGCTGACCCGAAGACCTTCGCAGGTCTGGCCGGCCTTGGTGATCTGGTGGCCACCTGCGCATCCCCGCTGTCCCGCAATCGCTCCTTCGGCTACCGGCTTGGGCTGGGCGATACTCTCGAGGAGGCTCAGCTGGCCAGCCACGGCCAGGTGGCCGAGGGTGTGAAGTCCTGCGTGTCGATCCAGGGGTTGGCCGCGCGCTGCGGCGTGGAGGTGCCTATCACCGACGGCGTGCGCCGGGTCTGCTACGGCGGCCAGTCTCCCCGGGACATGGCCGCTGAACTACTCGGCCGCGCCCACAAAGCGGAATGACTGCCTGGGGTCACGACCCTTAACTGCGGTGATAAATCCTCGCAAAATCCGCAACTACGTTCTATTATGGCAGTAAGTTCCTGTCCTGCGGTGTAGGAGATTCACATGTGCAACGCCGGGCTGATCCCAGAGCGGACTCAGGACCCTAAGCGAGCCTTCCACTTATGGTCCGCCGATGGTGCAGTCATTCTCGTCACCAACCGCACCGACGCGGGCGGGATGCTGGCCGGCGTACAGGACGTGTTCGGCCCCCGGATCCTCGTCCGCCAGTCGCCGACGACCGTGGCCTCCAGCACAACTCCGGGCCACGATGCTGCGGCATCGCCGCACATCGACGGTTACATGTCGTTCGGAGACTACTACCCGGACCTGGTGTTCCTGCTGTGTGAGCGCCAGGCCATCGCGGGCGGCGAGTCGTACATCGTGGATGGCCAACGCCTGCTGTCCGCCATCGCCGGCGACCCCAGCCAACGCGCGCTGAGCAGGTTCTTGTGGGAGGTCAAGCTGGAACAGGGTCGACCTGCTTGGGTCGGAAGTCCAAAGCCCGTGCCCAGCCGCCGGCCGGTGGCGTCGCGGACCTGTGGTGGGCGGCTGACGGTGCGCCGCCACGAACACCAGCGGGTCCTCGATGACGCGCCGCCCCGGCCCGAGGATGGCCAGCACCTCGCCACCTGGGAACGGCGCGCCGAGGCGGCCGGCCGGGCCGCGCCGCGGTTCTTGCTGCAACCGGGGGAGCTGCTCTGCTTGGACAACTACCGGGTCTTCCACGGCCAAGCGCCCTGCATCGGGCAGGACCGGGTCCTGCACAAGCTGTGGGCATGGAGTGACATGGCCTTCGGGGTACCCAGCTTCAGCGACCTGGCGCCCGTCCTCCACGCCGACGTCCCAGAGCCGTCCCGGTAAAGGATGTCCAGTTCCGCGGCGATGCGGTAGCGGGCGATCATGCTGCCGCGTCATCCAGACCCTGGTCCCGTATCACGGTTCTCCAGTAACTGCCACCACACGACGTCTAAGCGCTGACCGAAGGCAAAGGCTAAAGCCCGATACACCGTGCACCGCGGCCGCCTCCGCCAGAACCGCCATGCTCGCCTCGTCCACCCACAGTATTGACATTGCCCGCGTTTGTTAACACGGTGCTGTCTGAGCAGCATGAGAACGCCTGCGAGTAGCCGCACTGCATGCTCTCTGATTTCTGGCGGCTCGATTTGTTCCTCTCCGTCGAGCCGCGCCACGAACAGTTCAAGTTGTTCTAAAAGCAATCGATCCTGGAATTCCCAGACGCTGCTCACCGCTCCCGATAGGGCTCTATGGCATGCGCTGGAAGGGCGAGCGCCCCGTCGATAATAACCTCTCCCTCGATGACCGCACCAGTTATGTTATTGGTCCGCCGCAGTAGCCGTTCGCCCGCGGCAATCATGCGTTGAGCGTAGTTCTGCTGCTCGGCTGAGCTGGCGGTGCCCTCCATGATTCGCATTGCCAGCGGTGCCATAGCGGTGTTGAGTCGGGCCAGCTCGGTCAGTAGCTCGCGGTCCTCGCGGATCACCGGACGACGCCGTACTGGTCGCCGCGTACTGCCGGTCCAGTGCGCCTGTTGTCGTGCTGCTCGTCGTCGCTGTCCCGGCCTGCCTGGCCGTCCTCGTGCTGCACCGAGCCCCCCTGTCTGTGCGAGGTCCCTCCCTGGGTGGCACCCAAGGTCGGGGACGTCGAACTGGCCGAAGCGGGGGAGGCCAGCCCAGCGTTGCGCCCGACCGTGGGGCCGTGGAGAGAGCCAATCCGATCGGTTGCGACTGTGACAGCACAGAATCAGGACATTCCGATGTCATCCACTTGTTGGTCCGGGTTGTGGTGGCGCTGTTGAGCTAGTGTGCCGGTCACGTACTAGATCATCCGTTACGGGGGAGCCGGAAACTGTGAGTGCCAAGCGCCGCGCTCTCGCGGAGCGTCGTCAGATCGTCGGTCACAGCCAGGAGAAGCTGGCGCGGGTCGTGGGGGTCGACCCCATCACGGTGGGCCGGTGGGAGCGTGGCGAGACCTGCCCGCAGCCGTGGTGCCGGCCCAAACTCGCCGACGCTCTGAGCGTGTCCTTTGAAGAGCTGGACACCATGCTCACCGAGGGACAGCCGATCGAGGACGGGCAACCAGGCAGCGCAGAGCTGGGCGGTGGCGGCGAGCCAGGCAATCCGGACCTGGACGGCGGGCTGCCCGCAGATCCCGAGCACGACCCGGTACTCGCTCCTTCGTGGGACCATCGGGGTACCGTCGATGCGGCAGCTGTGCTGAGCGGTGGTGATGACCGGGTGGAGCGCCGGGGGTTCCTGTCCCTCAGTGGCGCTGCGCTGACTGCTCCCGCCCTCCAGTGGCTGGTGCACGAGCCGGGGCCACTGGCCTCGGGGTTGTCCGGGCGTCGTGTCTCGATCGGCCTGGTTCACCGGTTCACGGCCATGATCGCCGAGCTACGGAAGATGGAGGACGTGGCCGGTGGTGGCAGCGTGCTGGCCTTGGCGCGCCACGAGTTCGGGTGGGTCGCCGGACTGCTCGATCAGGCGAGATACGACGAGCAGACCGGTCGGGCGCTGCATGTCGTACTCGGCGAGCTGGGGCAGTTCTGTGGCTGGTCGGCCTATGACCTTGGGCAACACGGTCTGGCGCAGCGCTTCTACGTCGCAGCCCTGCGTGCGGCGCACAGCGCTGGTGACCGGCCCTTGGGCGCATACGTTCTTGCGTCTATGGCCTCTCAGGCCGCCCGCCACGATGGTCGGCCCGCCGACGCCGTGACACTCATCGAGACAGCCCTTGCCGGCACGACGGGACAGCAGACGCCAGCATTGCTCGCCCAACTGCACATGCGGCATGCCTACGCATTCGCCTTTCTGCGCGACGCCTCGGCCTGCACGGCAGCGATCTCCCGGGCTCGCACCCAGGTCGAACAACTCAAGCCGGAGGACGACCCACCCTGGTTGTATTGGGTCAATCCAACATCGATTATGGCCAATGCGGGCGTTTGTCTCCTGCAACTCGGTCAGTCCGACCACGCGGTGGCCATGCTCGCCGAAGGTATCGCCCAACTCGACGAGTTACTCATTCGGGACCGGCAGTTGTACGTGACTCATCTCGCCAGCGCTCTCACCCGACCCGGGAAACAGCGTGACCTGCACGTCGCCGCCAGGCTGGGCATGGAGTCCATCGACTTGACCGAGAGCCTGGATTCGACCACCGGACTGGGTTATCTCCGCGGCCTTTACCACGAGATGAAGCCACACGCCAAAGTCCCAGCCGTACGGGATTTCCTGGATCGAGCGCGTGGGCTTGTGGCGGCGTAAGGAAGATGGCAGATGAGACGCAGGTCGTGTGCTTGCGCAATGCGGTAATCGGTGGTGGCCGCCGCTGACCCTTGCCAGACCGACACGGACGCGGCGCTGGAGTACGCCACGAACTGGCGTACTACACCGTGGGCGTTGGAGGCCGACGACCATGCGGGGCACGGTTGATCACCCACCGCCGACGTTCATTGAGTAGCGCACCTGGACCTCGACTCAGACCGGCTCAAGCGGGCATGATGGCCGAGCAGGCACGGAAACACCTCGATGATCACAGGGTGTCGTAAGCTTGTGACCGATGAGGAAGGGGCAGGCGATCATGTCGGCATCTCACCGGAGCGCGACACGTTTCCCCAGCGCACGGCCCGCGGGCCGCGGCCAGGGAGTGATACGTCGTGGCGGACCCCACCGCCGAGCAGGGTGACCCTGCAAGCAGTCCTGCTGATCGGAGGCTTGGGCACCTGCCTTGGACTACTGCTCGGCACAACCTGGACCGTCCAGGCATTTCAGCCCAGGCTTGGCCGGCGGGCCGCTGAAGAGCGTCGTAAATTGAATGATGAGTGGTTGGCGGTTCGCGCCGCCCGCAGGCAGCAGGTTAGGTGCTCTCGGTGCGCGGGTCCGCTCCCCGAACGGGACTGGTATTTCGCACCAGCGACCGTGGAGGAGCGGGACGACGACTGAATGCTATTGGGGCTGCGGGGTTGGCCTATGCCGTTGCTCTCAGAGCTTTGCGGAGATCATAAATATTAATCCGACGTCGACCAGTGATCCAGTCGGCGCGGTTCGGACAGCGGGGCCGAAGGCGAGTTCGCTAGCGGGCCCCGGCTTAGCGCCCGTCGGCTGGCTGAGACGTGTCTGGGTATCGACCGTTCGGAAAGGTCTCCAGGTGGTCGGTCGACGATGGGTATGGCGTGTCGGCATGACCTCCCGACAGCAGGGATAGGGGCTGGGCTGTGCTTCGCCGGGGTCTGCTGGTCACTGCGGTCGCCATGGTTTCGACTGCAGTGGTGGGAATCTTCATCAACTACGCTACCGTGACCCGACCGGCGTGGCTGAATGCTGACCCATGGCGCCCGTGGCTGTTCTTGGCCTTCGCTGTACTCATCGCTTTGATTCTCGCTCTGTTCGCCTACTTCCTGGACGGGGATTCGACCCCCGTGCAGGTGCACCTTCCAGCTCCCGCGCCCCAATTCTCGACGGCGCCAAGTTCGCTGACGCCACCACGCGTCGATCCCGAGCAGGTGCTGGGCCGTGAGGTCGAGCTGCGCCAATTGGTGCGGTTGCTCGCAAAGCCCACCAAGCTGCGCCAATTGGTGCGGTTGCTCGCAAAGCCCGCCACGGCAGATGATCGGTTCGTGGTGGTGGCCGGCACGGGCGGGATCGGTAAGACCACATTGGCCGCAGCAGCGGCCGCAATCGCGCTCCAAGCAGGCCTGCGGGTCATGTGGTTGCGTTGCCGCAACATCGAAGGTCCTGACTCGCTGGTTGCCGGGATGGTCGAGGTTGCGTGCGCTCTGGGTCTGTCCATGGACAAGGTCAATGTGGCCCAGCAGTGCCGTTCCAGCCTGGTAGACCTGGTCTGGGACCGGTTAAACGCCACGTCGGGGTGGATGCTCGTCATTGACGACCTTGATCAACCCTCCGCTGTAGCCTTCGCGGGGGATCAGCTCGCGGAGTACCGTGGCTGGATTCGTCCTAGCCGTACTGGCCTGCTCCTGGTCACAAGCCGTGATCAGGACGCAACCACCTGGGGATCAGCCGCGCAGCTCATTCACCTTGGCCCGCTCGACGGCGAAGTCGGCGCCAGGGTGCTACTTGCCGCTGCTCCGGGGGCCGGCACCCCGGAGGAGGCATTGCTCCTGGCGGAGCGGCTGGGAGGTCTGCCCCTGGCGCTATGCGCCGCCAGCGCCGCTGTCGCGGAGCCGACGGGGTCGTTGCGTTCCTTTGCTGCCTACCGACAGGCTCTGGCCAGCCGTTCACTCAGTGTCCTGCCTGATCTGCCAGCGCAACCTGATCTCACCAATCAGGAGACTGCTCGAAACCTGGTGGGTCACACATGGGAACTGTCGTTGGACCAACTCGACGCCAACGAATTCGGAGTGGCGCGGCCGCTGCTGCGGCTTCTGGCGCTGTTTGCTGAAGCTCCGATCCCCCGATCCCTGCTGACCGCCCAGCTGGTCGGCCAAGTTCTCGGTGCCGACGTCAGTACGGCAGCCCTCGATGGGGCGCTGGCCGGTCTGCGCCGTTATGGCTTGTTGGATACGCCCGATCTGACACGAACGCGCCAGATCGCCACGTTAGCCCTGCATCCCTTGGTCCGGGAAACCAGCATTCTGCTGCTTGAACGGACCGCCGACCCTCAGCCCTGGCGCGAGGCACTCAGCAGTTGGTTAACCTCGGTCATTCATCGAGATTAGTATGATCTTGGGTGGTTCGGCGTTTTTATGCGAGAAAAGTGCCTCTGAGCTGCGAGGATAAGGGTCTTCGAGGTCCTTGTCCTGACAGGCTGGAGAGGCACTTTTCAGGTGGATGTTACCGCGTGGTCGAAGGATCTGTCCGTGGAAGTGGGCGGGCATGGTGTCGTGTCGCATGCCGGGTCGGGACTGCTGCGACTTGCGGCCGATCGGGTGGGACTGACCAGGGCGCTGTCGGGGGCGTTGGCTCGACCCGGTTTCTGGCCGATGCATGATCGGGGTCGGGTGCTGACCGATCTGGCGGTGATGATCGCCGATGGCGGCACGACGATCAGCGCGATCGACACGCTGCGCCATCAAGAGGAGCTGTTCGGGCCGGTGGCCTCGGACACCACGGTGTGGCGGGCGCTGGAGGAGATCACCCCGGCCCGGCTGGGCGAGATCGCGGCGGCGCGGGCGCGGGTCCGAGCCCACGTGTGGGAACAGATCGTGGCCCGGCACGGGCGGATCCCGCCGGCCCGGGTCGCTGGGTGGGACCTGGGTGAGGTCACGGTGATCCGGCTCGACGCCTCGATCGTGCTCGCGCACAGTGAGAAACAGCAGGCCGGGCCGACGTTCAAGAAGACGTTCGGGTTTCATCCGCTGACCGCCTGGTGTGACAACACCGACGAGTCGTTAGTCATCAAGCTACGCCCGGGGCGGGCCGGGTCCAACACCGCGGCCGACCACATCGAGGTGCTCGACCAGGCGATCGCGCAGATCCCCGCACCGCACCGCCGGGCGATGCTGATCACCTGTGACGGGGCTGGGTCCACCCACGCCCTGGTCAGCCACATCAGCGAGCTCAACGACAAGCCAGGTGCCGAGGTGCACTACTCGGTCGGGTTCGACTTCGACGACCGCATCCGCGCCGTCACCGGCAAGGTCCCTGCCACCGGCTGGGCGCCCGCCCTCGACGCGGCGGGCCACGCCCGCGACGACGCCCAGGTCGCCGAGCTCACCGGACTGCTGCGCCACAGCACCGGCGGGGACCGCCTCGCCGGCTGGCCGGTCGACATGCGGATCATCATCCGCCGCGAAAACCCCCACCCCGGTGCGCAACTGAGCCTGTTCGAACAACAGGAGGGCAAGCGCTACCAGGTCATCGCCACCAACACCCCCGGCACCGACATCCAGTTCCGCGAAGCCGCTCACCGCACCCAAGCCCGGGTCGAAGACCGCATCCGCTGCGGCAAAAACACCGGCCTAGCCCACCTTCCCTCCCGCGACTACGCCATCAACCAGGCCTGGTGCACCGCGGTATCCATGGCCTGCGACCTGCTCGCCTGGCTACGACTACTCGCCCTGACCGGCGACCTCGCCAAAGCCGAACCCAAAACCCTGCGCTACCGGCTACTCCACACCGCCGCCCGCCTCGTCCACGGCCAACGACGCCGACACCTCAAAATCCCCGAAACCTGGCCCTGGGCCCACGACCTCCACCAAGCCTTCACCGCGATCTTCGCCCAGCAACCACCCTGACCAGCACCAACCCGTCCCGACGACCCCAGGAACCCACCCGGCCCGTGGAATCGGCGCCCACCCGACGCGACAGCCGGGCAGCACACCACGCCCACCACCCAACAACAAGATCCGCAAGAGGGGTTGGTCAAGGCTCCCAACCAGATGATCACCGCCGTGAATAGGCGAGGTTAA
>JBOHFK010000055.1:0-34221 GCA_050699635.1 Pseudonocardiaceae bacterium
ATCTCCGTTCGTTGGTCACTATTCTTTCGTGGAGCGAAATCGCCACTCCAGGCGGAAGCGGGCGTGCAGCGGCGGGTCGTCGGTCGACCAAGTGAAGATCCGCATCCCATCTTCCTGGCGCCGCTTGGGGGCGGTGCGCAGTGGGTTGGCCTCGGCGGTCATCGAGGTCTCGGTGCCCCACACCACCGCGTCCAGCGCGTCGGGAAAGGACAGGCGGACCGCGAGGTGCTCGGTGGGCAGGCGCACGGCGCGCTGGAACCAGCGGCCCCATTTGGTCTGGCTGACGCTGTATGCGTATTCGATCCAGGTCACCTCGTCTGGATACAGCGGGAAGCGGCCGTGTTCGTTGTCGAACAGCAGCCACACTTCCTTGAAGGCATCGCGGTCGTGTTTGACCTGCCAGCGCATCGCCTCGCCCTGGCAGGCGGCGGTCAGCGCCAGTTCCTCCCAGGTCAGCGGGTGCTCGCGGTAGTGCGCGTTGGAGCGCTCCGGCTCACCGGGGTAGCGATCTACCGAGATGCGGATCAGGTAGCGGGTGACGGGCTCGGAACCGGTATTGCGCAGGCGCCGGCGCATCGCGAGCCGGTAGGTGGTGCCGTCGAAGTCGAGGTGGGCGTCGTCTTGCTCGACGATCAGCGCGGACCCGGCGGCGTACGGCTGCTCACCGTGCCGGAGCACCTGCGCGGCGGCCTGGGTCCGGGAGCGGGCGCGGGTGCTGTCGTAGTCGCTCCAGCGCCGCCAGATCGCCTTGCCGGCGTTCAACGCCTCATCAGCGAGCCGGGCGAACTCCTCGGTCGGCTTGTGCCGGCCGGACTCCACATGGCTGACGTAGGACGGGTCGAAGCCCATTGCCGCAGCCAGCGCCCGCTTGGACAGCCCGCGGACCTCGCGCCAGTAGGCGACCTCAGCGGCGAAGGCCTCCGCCGGCCCGGTGTTGCCCGGATCGGTCCGCGTGTCCATTGCGCCCCTCAGATGAGTGATGAATGAACCGTGAGTGATGCTAGTTCAGCCTCCCGTCACCGTCCTAGAGCGCGCTGTCCTTAACGTCAACGGCCGCCTGCCCGGCAGCTCGACGCGAAGGACACCGCGATTGGCGACGAAGCTGCTGTATCTGCTGAACATCTCCAACCCCGACCGGCTCTCGGCCGACTCGGGCTGGGTGGTGGCCGATACCTTGCTGTCCGCTCTCATCGACGTCGGCGCCGAGGTGACGTTCGCTGCTCCCGCTCCGGTGCGCGATGCCCGGGTCGCCTTCGAACCCACCACTGTGCCCGGCACGAAGTACCGGGCACGCTTCGACGGCGACATCGCCGCGTTGGCCGATCTGTTGCGGCGCACCAGACCCGAGGTGGTGGTGGCCAACCAGGTCGAGTCGGCGCCGCTGGTACGCGCGGCGATGCTGGAAGCTGGCTGCGGTGCGACGCTGGTCGGATACTGCCACTACCTGCCGTTCTCGTTCGACGCCGGCGGCCTGCTGGTCGATGCCTCGCTGGACGACGCCGGGCTGGGCCAGGCGGTGCTGCTGACCTTCCTGGCGGGCATCGCTGTCCTGGAGCGGGTACTGGTGCACTCGCCGGCCGCCGCCAGCTGGCTGAGCGCGGCCGCGGCCCAGGTGGGTGTGGAGCTCGGAGACCGGCTGCGGATTGTTCCTCCGCCGCGCGACCCCGCGCTGGTGCGCCAGCAGGTCCCGCCGCCGCACGCCCCGGCGGTCGCTGTCTACAACCATCGCCTGTATGCCCACTACGGCACTGAACGCTTCCTTCAGCTAGCCGCCGAGTTGGCCTCACCTACGCTGCGGCTGACGGTGATGGACCTGTTCGGCTCCCGCCGCCCCGGCCGCATCGCGCTGGACGACAGCCCCGAGCGGTTCCGCGACGCCCTTGCCGCCGTGTCCGGAATCGAGATCGTCTCCGACGGCGGCGACCGCGAGCGCTACCGCCAGGTGTTGGCGGCCGCGTGCATGGGCATCGCCCCGTTCCGCTCCTCCTGCCCATGGTCATTGTCGGTCATCGACTGCCAGGCCATGGGTCTGCCGGTCATCTCGCCGCGCCTGGGGTGGATGGCCGAGCACATCCACCCGGACCTGCTTTTCGACACCCACCCCGAGGCGGCCAAGATCTCCGCCCGGCTCATCGGGGATGCGGCGTTCCACGCCGAGCACAGCCGTTTGGCGGCTGCCTCCACCGAGTCCCTGGCTCCGCAGATTATCGCCGCCCGTTACCTGGAGGCCGTCGCATGAAGACGACGACAGGCCGGATCGACGCGGTGTTCTTGTCCTTTGACGAGCCGCTGGCCGACGCGCTGCATGCCCGCACCGAACGGGTGCTGGACCGGCCGGTCAAGCGCCTGCACGGCGTGCACGGGATGGGTCGCGCCTACCGGTTATGCGCGCAACTTCCCGACACCGAGGCGTTCTTTCTCGCCGACGGCGACTTCGAGATCGACGAGCGCTTCGACGCCGCCGCCCCGCTGGGTGCGGATGTGGCGATGCGGGTTTGGCAGGCGCTCAACCCGGTCAATGGTCTGGCCTACGGTTACGGCGGCCTGAAGCTGATCCGCACCCAGGCCCTGCACGAGATGGGTGATGCCGTGGACGTGCTCGCGGCATTGCCTGGCCGGGTGGAGTTCACCTCCGTCATCGCGGGCATCACCCGGTTCGACCAGAGCCCGTTCCATGCTTGGAAGGGCGGGTTCCGGGAGTGTGCGATGTTGTCGCGCGGCTGCGAGTACGGCTCCGCTGTGGAGGCGGCAAGTGCGCGGCTGGCAGCGTGGACGAGCGGTGGGTCCGGCGGCGCAGGTAGCAAGTTCGCGGCGTGGGCCAAGCGCGGCGCCGCAGACGGTGTCGCGTTCGCGTCGCTGGCAGGGAGCGATCCGGAGCATTTCGCCGGGCTCAACGACCCCACCTGGCTGCAGCGTCGCTTCACGGCGGTGTCGCTGTGAGCGATGCGCCGTTGCTGTTGGTGGAGCGTAACGCCCACGCGTCGCCGGCCACCACCATGCCGCGCTGGTCGCTCTGGCCCATCAGGCGCAGTCCGAGGGGCGCGGTGTGACGGTGGCCACACCACACGGGATCACCGCTGATACCCGGGCCGTGCTGGAGGCCTGCGGCGCCGTTGTGGTCACCGGCGGCGCAGGCGAGCCGATCGGTGCGGTGCTGCTTGTCGGCGGGTTGTTGTTGTCGGCGGCCTCCGGTGTCGGGGTGCGCCTGACGGCCTCCCGTCGATTGCCGCGGCCGGTCCGCCGCTTTGCTCACCAGCTCATCCTGGCATCGCGCTGCTTGACCGAGGCCGCGGCGCTTCGCGCCGGAAGGCGGGCCTTTGCGCCGGCGCGGCCAGTGGCGGTGATACTGACCGCGGCCGAAGGGCTGCACGCCCTGGTCGCCGCGTTGTCCGGACTCAGCCATCTGCGGTGCGTCCACGAGGTCGACACGACTGAAGACGGCCCGCTGCGGCGGCTGGGCGCCACCGCGCGCGGGCACAGCGCCGCCGTGGTGGCGCTGTGCCCGACCCCGTCCGTCCATGCGGAGGTCCGCGCCCGCTTCCCACATCTGGATACCCGAGTGGTGCCTTTCGCGCTTGCCGATGCGGGCGCCTACATCCCCGACGCCGAACGAGCTGTGGCTCGGGAGCGGATCGGTGCCGGTGATGCCGAGCGGGTGCTGTGCCTGGTCGGCGGCTGGTGGGTGCACAAGGACATCGCCACCGTCGAACGCGCACTGGACCTGGCATCAATGCCGCTGCACCTGATCGCCGCCGGATCGCCGATGGACCCGAAGGTCTTGCAACGCATCGACGCCCTGCCTCACGTTGTGCTGCACACCCAGCACCGGCCGCTGCCCAGGGCACAGCTGCGGGAGGTCTACGCGGCTGCCGACGCCACGATCGTCGCCCGCACTGCGGTGGCCGGAAAGGAGAGCGGCCTGGTCGCCGACGCCGCCAACCACGGCGTCGCCCTCCTGCTATCCACCGCCGATGCGGACCTGGTCGCACGCCTTCGAGGCCAGCCCTGGGCAAGGGTGCTGCGCCCCGGCGACGCGGGCGCGCTGGCCGCCGCGCTAGATGGCCCGCTCCCGGCCCGGCCGCATCCCGAGGCGTCGGCCGAACTCGGGCTGATGAGCCCCGCCCCAGCCCTCGCCTGCTTCACCTCCATCGCCGCCGACATCACCAGAAGAATCCGATGACCGCCATGCCCCCGCTCGTCGCCGTGATTGGCCCGGTCGAACCCGCACTGCTGGCTGCCTTCGCCGCTCACTACCAACACCTGGGCATCACCACCTTCCAACTGGCATTCCACTTTCCTAGCCATGTGCCGCAGCAACTCGCAACCGAACTGCTGGAGCTCGCCGCTGGGCTGCCCGGCCCGGCGCCGCGCTGCAGCCAAGGCCCCTGGCACGAACCCCTGCACGCCCAACTCCGTGATGAGCTACGCGGCGCCGCCGGCCCCGGCTGGCACTTGATCGCCGACTCCGACGAGTTCCACACTTACCCGGCGGCGATCCCCGAAGTGATCGCCGCCGCCCAGAGCGCGGGCAGCCTCACCGTGGGCGGCCTACTGCTCGACCGCGTCAGCACCAGCGGGTCACTGACCGCATGGAATCCGGCCGTCGGCCTGAACGCCACCTTTCCGCTCGGCGGGTTTCTCACCGGCTTGCTGCTGGGCGGCGACCCGCGCAAGATCGTTCTGGCCGACTCACGCGTCGAACTTGCGCTGGGCTCACACCGCAGCCCCGGCAATAAGCCGATCAACACCCCGCCCATCCCGGTCCACCACTTCAAATGGCGGCACGGCATCGAGACTGATCTGCGGCGGCGCGTCGCTCAGCACACTGCCGGGACTTGGTGTGAGACCACTCCGGCGATCCGCACGGAAGCCGCTCGGCTCCTGGAGCACTTAAAAACTCACGACGGCAAGGTTGACACCGCCGGGAGGGTCCCATTCCACCCGGTGGACGTTGCCGCGGCACCGCCGTGGTGGCCGTACGCGTGCGCCGATCTCCTGGAGCGATGGCGTCCGCCATGTCCGGCGTGCTGAGCCGGAAACGCGTACGCGCGGTCACCATTGGTCGGGGGTTTCGGCGCCTTCGTCCTCACCAGGTGGCTCGAACCGGGCATAGAAGTCATCCAAGGCCTCAGGTGAGACCGCCAGCGCGTTGGCGTCATCCCGCTGATTGCGCTCGGCAAGCCGCCGCAGCAGCTCTTGACGGGACGCCTCGAAGTACAGCAGCCGCCACCGGCCACCGGCCTGCTCGACGAGTTTCTTCCACTCCTCGCGCTCGCACCGCAGCCACAGCCCGTGGTCCACGACGACGTCCGTCCCGGCCTGCACCAACTGGGCCAGGTACTCGCGGACCTCCGCGACCACCGGCGCCTCCCGGGCGAAGTACTCATCTTCGGGGTAGTCCACGCCGTAGCGGCCGTGGCGCTGATGAACAAGTTCATCCACCGACAGCCGCACCGCACCGGCCGCCTCCAACCGCTGACGGGCGTAGGTGGTCTTGCCTGAGCCGGTCAATCCGACCAGCAAGAACACCACCGGCCTCGCGTCCCCGACGGTGGCGCGCAACTCAGGAATCAAAAGCTGCCACTCCCTCGATCTCTGGCCGAATCCCACGGTCTTTCACCGTCCAGCCTGCCACGGCCCCACTCCACCAAACGGAGCCCTGCCATGATCCCTTCCCTCGTGCTCAACACTCTGCGCGCCTACGTGCGGCACGTCCCCGGCAGCGTGGGCAAATCGCTGCTCGCCGGGCGCCTGCTGAACCGCTGCCTTGAGCAATACCCCGTCACCGGGTGCGCCCGGACCCGCTACGGGGCTGTCTTCTCCGTCGACACCAGCGACTTCATCCAGCGTTTCCTGTACCTGTTCGGCGTGTGGGAGCCACACCTGACCGCCTGGATGCGCCGGCGGTTAGTGCCCGGCGACACCTTCGTCGACGTCGGCGCGAACATCGGCTACTTCACCGTGCTCGCATCTCGCCTGGTCGGCCCGTCCGGGCACGTCGTCGCCATCGAGGCCTCCCCACACTTCCACCAGGCCCTGGCCGACAACCTCCGCGTCAACGGCTGCGGCAACGTGCGCAGCGTCAACATCGCGGTCGGCGACAACGCCACCTGCCTGACCTTCTACCTGGAGAACGCGGCCAACCTCGGCGCGACCACCATCGTGCGCCCGCACACCGTGCAGTCGTCTTTTGAGATGCAAGCGCAAACCCTGCCGCAGATCCTCACCCCCGCCGAACTCACCCGCGCCCGGCTGATCAAGATCGACGTGGAAGGAGCCGAGGGGGCGGTCATAGCCGGGCTCACCCCGCTGCTCAACCAGCTCCGCCCGGAGGCCGAACTCGTTATTGAGGTCACCCCTGGACGACTGGCCAAACTCGGGCGAAGCGTCGATGACCTCCTTGATCCCCTGTTCGCCCACGGCTTCCACCTGTACCGCCTGACCAACGACTACTCCGCGGCCAGCTATCCCGCTGCCCTGCGCAGGCCGGCCGTGCCCCTACGCTGGCGCCGTCAGGTCACCGAGATGAGCGATTTGGTCTTCTCCCGCATCGATGCCGACAAGCTGACCTGAATGCCACCTTCATCCTACGGAAACATTCGAGAGTAGAAGGTTTTTTGCCGGGTCCCGATGAGATCTGCCAGTGGCCCGGTTGGCTGGCACCAGCCGGGCAATGATCGTGCTGTGTCACCGGGTTCGTGGAACGCGCTGCTCGACGGGATCCAGATCGAATGGTTTGTGCGGTTCGGTTTGGTACCAGTAGGCCACTGAGGAGTAGTCGTCGCTGCGCTTGTTTGCGTGGCCGTGTTCGATGCTGACCCGGATGGATCGCTCGAATGGCATGGGATCTTCAATGTGGAAACGGTACAGGCTGACTTGCCCGCTCCAGTTGTCGCCGCCAGGCAAAGTGATGCCGTGATAGGGCGCATGGTAGGTCTGTGTCGGGCACCATGCGGTGTTGAAGTAGTCCTCGGTGCCGGTGCCGTGCAGGGTGGGCGGCCAGGCCTCGCCGTCGATGAAAATCATATCGTCGCCCTCGCCATACCAGTTCCACTCGTTGGCGTCGCGAAGATTGTGGATATTGAGCACGCAACCGACGTAGTGCCCGTGGCCGGTCGCTTCCAGGATGGTGTAGTTGGCTTTCCCGTCGAGATTCTCTCCGGTGAGCAGGAAATCGGCGTTGCTCTCGGACGCTTGCGGCGCGCCTGGGCACGGATTGCTGCGGCGCCACTGGGCGTGGAAGCGGCCGATGCCGTCCTCGAGCTCGTCGAGCTCCTCGTAATCGATGTAGTAGTAGAAGAACACCGTCTCGTCGGTCAGCTCGCTGGTGATCTCCAGTCGGGCGCCGGCGCCGAATGGCATGTGGAAAAAGCAGTTGAACCCTTTGCCGTCTTCCGGGCTCATCTGGAGTGGGGCGGAGACGAAGTTGGTGGTGCGGCCGTGCCCGACGCCGAAGAAATCACCGAGGGGGACGGCGATGCTGGGGGTTGTTTCGCCGTCCCAGTAGGCGCGGAGCACGAGCCGGCGCAGGTAATCGGGTTCGCGCATCCACGGGTCGCGGAGCATCCGTTCATTGGCGACGGTCACCCAGATGTGATTGATGCTCCCGGCTCCCTCGATATCTGCGAGGGTCGCAGTCGAGCCCGGCGCCAAGGTAAGGCGGTCGTCGTTCCCACCGGTGCGGTCCCAACTGGAGGCGCGTCGCCGGCGAGTACTGCGCAGCCGCGGCAGATCTCGCAGGCTTGACCCGTACGGGCCGTAGTGGACGGTCACGCGATGCCCCCGGCACCCGCGGCGGTCGACTTGTTGATCGCAGAAAGGTTGGTGCCGCTGCGGAACGCTGCTTCCAGCGACTCCAGGCTGCGTTCCTTGGTCTCCGGCACCATCCACCACACGACGGGGAAGAGCACGACGCCGATCACGGCAAAGACGATAAAGGCGGTGCCGATGCCCGCGGATGCGACGAAACTGGGGAACGTCAGTGAGATGACGAAGGCGGCCAGCCAGTTGAACAAGGTGGCGATAGCCATCGCCGCACCTCGGATGGCGAGCGGGAAGATCTCGGCCAGCATCACCCACAGCACCGGGCCCCAGGTCGCCGAGAAGGTGTTGGTGAACGCCACGAACGCCGCTGCCGCGATGACGAACAGCGCGGTGGAGTTGACCGGGAGGATCAGCACTGCTGCACCGACGGCGAACAAGCTGACCGACATGCCGACCAGACCGGCCAGCAGGACCGGTTTGCGGCCTCGCCGGTCGACGACTTTGGATCGGACGACCAGCGCGATGGTCCCGATGTTCACCAGCCCGTTGAGAAAACCGAACAGCAACGCGGTCGTTTTGGACACCCCGAAACCGGTGAGAATGGTCGGTGCGTAATAGACGATCGCGTTGATCCCGGTGACCTGCTGGAAGATGGCCAGCAGAGCGCCCAGCAGCAGTAGCCGGCGGACCCAGGGAGCGGACAGCAGAGCTAGGGGGCGCACGTCGTGTTGCTGGCGTTCCACCGACGTGATCTCGGTGAACTCACGCTCGGTCTCCGCGGTATCGCCCCGCAAGCCGACCAGGACCGCGCGTGCCCGGTCCGGCTGTCCACGCCGGATCAGCGAGCGGGGGGTGTCGGGCATGCCGAACATCCCGGCCACCAGCACCACGGCGGGGAACACACCGATGAGCAACATCCACCGCCACGAGCCGGCGAAGGCCAGTGCGTAGCCCAGAGCCGCGGACAGCGCCGTCCCCACGATGATCATATATTGGTTCAGCGAGGTGATCGCCCCGCGCTCCCGCGCCGGAGCCATCTCAGCCAGGTAAAGGGGCACGATCACCGACGCGATGCCGATACCCAATCCCAGAATGAAGCGGAAGGTCACCAGCATCCCGACGCTGGCCGCGGCACCCGCACCCAAGGCCCCAATGGTGAACACCACCCCGGCGGAGAGCAGGATCCGCTGCCGGCCCAGCCGATCGGCGGCCGGCCCGCTGCCCAGCGCGCCGACCATCGCCCCAAAGACGGTGGCGCTGACCACCGCACCTTCCTGGAGCGGCGTGAGCGGCAGATCGCGCGGGATGAACAGCAGCGCCGCGCCGATGATGCCGTTGTCATAACCGAACAGCACCGCCGCCAGAGCGCCCAGGGCATACACGCGTCGCGTGCTCACCCGGGTCAGAAATGCGGGAGCGACCATCAGCTACCTCCGATGCTATGGGGAATCTGTGCGCTGTTCTCGGGCGAGGGCATGAGCGATCGGTCTGGTACTCGGGTACAGCTCCCGGTAGAGCGCGTAGTAGCGCTCGTAGGCCGAAACGGATTCGCGTCGCGGCTCAATCGTGGTCGCGATGGGGTTCCATTGGGTCATCTCCGGTGCCTGCCCGATCCCGATAGCGGCGAGCATCGCGTCACCGACGCACGCGCCGATCGTCTGGCGCGGCAGTTGCTGCGGGGCGTCCAGGACATCGGAGACGATCTGTGTCCACAGGCCACCCTTGGTACCCCCGCCTACTGCGACCAGACGGCGGTACTGACCGCCCGCGTCGCGCATCGCTTCCAGGTTGTGCCGTACCCCATAGGCCGTGGCTTCCAAGGCGGCCCGGTAGATGTCGCCCCGGTTGTGCCGCAGGGTCAGCCCGATCAGCACGCCGCGGGCATCCGGGTCGAACAGCGGCGTCCGCTCGCCGGCGAAGTAGGGCAGCAGGAGCAGGCCGTGCGAGCCGGGCGGTGACTGCTGGGCTTCCGCCACGAGTCCGTCGAAGGAGGACTCCCCGGTCAGCTTGCGGATCCAGTCAGTGATCGCACCCGAGGTCGCCATCCCGGCGGCGAAGTTGTGGGTACCGGGGAAGGTGCCCACGGTGCCCCATAGAGCTGGGCTGCGCCGCGGCCGGTCCAGTACCTCGACCAGGAACATCGTCGTCCCGTACATCAGCATGACGTCGCCGGGTGCGGTGACGCCGACGCTGGTGGCCTCCGCCCACGCGTCGATCGTGCCGGCCACCACCGGTGTACCTGCCGGGATGCCGGTCTGCTCGGCGGCGCTGCCCTGTACCTCGCCGACCACGTCCGAGGGCCAGCACAGTTGCGGCAGCTCGAGCCCGGGGGCGATCAGCTCGGACCAATCCTCGATCCAGCGGTGCTCGACCGGGTCGTACATCGGGGTGCACTGGCTGGCCGAGTGATGGTCGAGGACGTAGCTGCCGGTGAGCTGGCCCACGAGGAAGCTGCTGGCCATCAGGAAGCGGCGGGTGGCCGCCCAGGTGTCGGGTTCGTTCCCGCGCAACCACGCCAGCTTGGGCCCGACCGCTTGCGAGGTGAGCACCGACCCGCAGCGCTGCAGCATGGTGTCGCTGCCCAGCGCCTGGTTGAGCTCATCGATCTCGACCCGGGCCCGGGTGTCCACGCCGTAGAGGATCGCCGGCCGCAACGGCCGATCCTTGCTGTCCACCGGGAGCAGGCACGGACCGATGCCACTGACGCCAACCGCGGCGAGCGGTTCGGCGACCATGGCCATCAGCTCCTGGCTGATCGCCACGAAGTCTGCCCACCACACCGTCTCCGCGTCGTGTTCCACCCAGCCGGGGCGTGGCATGGACACCTCATGAGCTCGGGTCGCGGTCGCGACGACGGTGCCGTCGTCGCGGACCAGCACCCCCTTGGAGCTGGCGGTGCCGATGTCGACACCGAGCAGCAGCGAGCTCACCTGGGCCGTGCCCATTCAAACCGTGTCCATCCGAACCGTGCCCATCCCGGCCCACTCGATGTCAAGCATCCGGCATATTGCGCGTAGCTCGGCGACGTGCTCGCCGGGCACCGCGTGGATGTGGTTTGCCCCGAACGTGGACAGGAACTCGCCGGCCTCGACCTCCAGCCGGGCGAACGCGTGCGGCCATTGCGGCGTCGACTGCCGGGCCAGTGCGTCGTTGGTGGCGTCGTCGTAGGACTCGAATTCGCCGCGCGCGACATGCATCCGGTACCGGCCGCCGATCCGGGTCAGCCGGGCGAAGGTGGCGCGCCCGGGTGCGGCGAAAAACGACACCGAGGCGCCACCGGCCGGGAAGTAGAAGATCTCGGGATAGAAGTGCACCGAGCGCAGGTTCTCCGCCGGGTCGGCACTGCGTGCGGCGAACCAGGTGGCGTGCTGCCCGGAGTTGCACAGGTCCCAGATGTCACGGTCGGCGTGGTAGTGCCGCACGTCGGCGAAGAGCACCGGCGTGCCGGACAGGCCCTTGAGCAGCTGCATGGTCAGCGCACCGTCCATGTCGGACTCGGTGGCGCACACGTGGGTCGGTTTCGGTCCTTCCCAGTCGTAGGGGTCGTTGAGGAACGCCTCGGTGACGTCCATGGTGGTGAAGTGGGTGGTCAGCTCGGGCTGGCCCTTGATCCCGCTGAAGTCGAGGTTCCATTCCTCGATCAGCTCCCGCACGGCGTGGTAGGAGCGGATCTGGCGTTCGAGCAGCTCAGGCGTCAGCTGCTTGCCGTCGTAGTGCACTTTGGCCGCGTGCCGCTCCAGCCATTCCCGACCGGCGGTGACCCGCGACTGCTCGACGGCGTCGCAGCGGCGCACGATCTCCCACTGGTCGATCTCCTCGACGTCCACCCCGAACGTGCTCATCCACTGATCGGTGTCCGCTACCGCGGTGTACATCCCCATCGGGCGCCCGCCGATCCGGCCGAACGTGCTGCCCGACAGGGTCGATACTGCCGCTGCGGCCCGGACCGTCTCCAGGACGCGGTCCCGCACCGCCGGGTCGGCCGCGTCTCCCCACACCCGGGTGTGCGGCCGGCCGATCTGATCCAGCCCGCCACCGGCGGCGAGCATGCCGACCATTCCGGGGAACTGCGGGTCGATGTTGGAAAACAGCAGCAGCGGACCGGGGGTTGCCGCCGCGGCGAGCATCGTGAAGTGCGGAAACGCCCACACCGGGTAGTTGAAGATGGTGAGATCGCATCGGGCATCAGCGATCTGGCGGGCCTCGCTGGTGGCCAGCGTGTTGGTCCAGATCGGCTGCGCCGCGCAGATGACCTCGTGCCCGGCCTGCTCGAGCGCCTGGGCGATGCCGCGTTCGACGTCCTGCGCGAACGCCTTGATGTCGGTGTGGACGAAGTCACGTCCGTCGGAGAAGGTCAACAGTCCAACCCGTGCCATATCTCCTCCTGCCCAGTGGGACGGCCAGCACCTGTCCGGCCAGCACCTGTTCGACTCAGCACCTGTTCGACACAGCACCTGTTCGACACAGTGTCGCCGAGGTTTCGCAGCGTAACGAAAATATCACCCAGCGGAAGGGTTTCCAGGTCATCGCCGAGCGGCCTGAACTTGGTTGTCACGCCGGGCCGCGTGGGCAGCGGGGTGAGTTGGTGGGATCCTGGGAGCCATGCATGACCCGGACCAGGGGGTTTTCTCGGACGAGTTGGCCGAACGGGTAAGCCAGCTGTGCCGGGACATGCTCGGCGAGGGCTTTCCCGACATCATGGGTTCGGCCCAGCCGGTCGCCGTTGATCTGAGCGCGCTGGCGGAATTCAAGCGGGTCTACGGTGAGAAGCGACTGGCCGATAGCCGTCACGAGCTGGGCGAGGATCACGCCGATAGCCTGGCCCTGGCTCATGACCTCGCTGCTGAGCTGCGGGCGTTGGGTGACTACGAGCGAGCCCGCGGGTACGACGAGGACACGCTGAGCCGGCGCTGCCGAGTGCTGGGGGACGACCATCCTGACACTCTGGCCTCGGCCCGCAGCCTCGTGATCGACCTGAGTGCGCTCGGTGACTACCCGAGGGCCCGCCAGCTCGGCGAGGACACCTTGGCCCGCTCCCGCCAGGTGCTGGGCGCCGATGCCCCGCACACGTTGCGTTCGGCTCACCAACTCGCCAACGATCTACGGGCACTGGGCGCACACGACCGGGCCCGGATGCTCGACGAGGACACGCTGACCCGGCGCCGCAGGGTCCTCGGTGAGGATCACCACGCCACGCTGCGTTCAGCGAACAATCTCGCTGTGGATCTGCGCGCGTTGGGTGAGCACCGGCGGGCCCGTACGTTCGGCGAGGACACCTTGACCCGGTGTCGGCGAGTGCTGGGGGAGGACCATCCGCATACCCTGACCTCGGCGCACAATCTCGCCAACGACCTGCGCGCGCTGGGAGAGCACCAGCAGGCACGGGTGCTCTCCGAAGACACCCTGTCCCGTTGCCGCCGGGTGTTGGGTGAAGATCATTCCCATACGTTGACCTCGGCGCACAATCTCGCCAACGACCTTCGGGCCCTCGGTGAGCATGAGCTGGCCCGCCAGCTCAGTGCGGACAACGTGGATCGGCGCCGCCGGGTGCTGGGTGAGGACCA
Organism: Pseudonocardiaceae bacterium; assembly: GCA_050699635.1. Classification (GTDB taxonomy): domain Bacteria; phylum Actinomycetota; class Actinomycetes; order Mycobacteriales; family Pseudonocardiaceae. The sequence goes on from JBOHFK010000055.1 coordinate 13,329, forward strand.
CCCCGACACCCTGATCTCAGCCCACAACCTCGCGGCGGACCTGCGGAGCTTGGGTGAGTACCAGCAGGCGCGCGCACTCGACGAGGACACCCTGTCCGGTTTCCGCCGGGTACTGGGCGAGGACCATCCTTTTGCCCTGACCTCAGCCCACAACCTCGCCAACGACCTGCGCGGGCTAAGCGAGCATGAGCAAGCCCGTGCGCTGAGCGAGGACACGCTGAGCCGGCGCCGTCGGATCCTGGGGGAGGACCACCCTGACACCCTGATCTCGGCCAACAACTACGCACTGGACCTGCGCACCATGGGTGAGTGCCAGCGTGCCCGCGACCTCGATGAGGACACCTTCTCCCGGTGTCGCCGCGTGTTAGGCGAGGACCATCCCAATACCTTGACCTCGGCCTACAACCTCGCCCGCGACTTGAGCGGGCTCGAGGATCACCAGGAGGCCCACCGACTCTGCAAAGACATCCTGAACTGGTGCCAACGGGCACTCAGCAAGGACCATCCCGAAACGCGGGTCCGCCAACTGGCAGCGTGGATCAAATTCCACTACGAGTGATCGTGCCGTCACGGCCACGCGCTCCTACCACCGTGCGTCAGTGGTGCCGGTCGTCGCGGCTGATAGCGAGCCGGGACCGGTGCTCGCTGATGATCTGCTCAAGCTGGGCGGTGTCCTCAGACAAGCGCGACACATCCCGGATCAATACCAGATCCGCGAGGCCAGCTGCGACGTCCGTCAACACCTGCCTGCACCGACGTGAGGCTCGGACACCGATCGCGACCTCGGCGACCGTGCTGATCGGCACAACGCCAGCGCGGTCACACCACTCCTCCAACTCCCGCACCTGCCGGTCGAGGTTCTCGCGACGGTTCGACCGGGCGTAGAGGATCGCGGTGCGCGGCACGCTGTCATTGTGAGACAGCGGCGGTGCTATGTCGAGGGTCCCAGAATTTGCCCTGAGCCATCGCATGTGGGGCATAGCTCCGTCGTCGCTATCTCCTGTTCCTCGTCCACATCAGCCCGTTTCCACTTCACCACCACCTGGGAGCCGTTACATTGCGGGCAGGTGTAGAGGCGCCGATCGTCCTTACCCACATCTGCCCCCGACCCCTCCGCTAAAGTGACCGCACCCAGTATCAACCATCGCGTACGGCTGCCCGGTGGGTAGCGGGGCCGCTACCCCGGTAGGCCGCCCCTGACCACCACGGTGAGCGAGGTAGGCGCCTACCAGCCGACGATTGACGCGGACTCGCCTCGGGAGCGGGAGAGCTCACAAGCGCCGCAGCGCGCGGACCACGACCGACAAGATCGCCAGATCGACGCTGTCAGCCTGGGAGAGCTCATCGAAGGTTGCTTTGGCGCGGAACAACCGCGAGGTATTCGCCTGTTCCCACCGCGCGATCGCGGTCGTTGGGCCGACCGCGAGGTCGCCGAGGAGAGCCGCATCCCAGGTGATCTTGCGCAGCGACGCGTACAGATCATCCCGCAGTGCCAGCCGAGCCAGCCCATGCCAGCGGTCGCCGCGGTCCAGCTCACCGATCAGGTTCAGCAGCCGGTCGATGCCCAGGTGGGCGGATAGCGCGTAATACAGCTGCGCGACCCGCTCGGTGTCACCCGCCGGCTGAGCCGGCGAGACGCTACCGGCCGGCTGAGCAATGTCGATCACGTCGAGCAGCCCGTAGCTGGATACCCCTGCGCTCACCCGCAGCGCCAGCTCATCGGGTACTCCCTGCCCGGTGAGCTGCTGGGCGGCGGTCGCGACGTTGCCGGCCTCATGGCCGGACAGCCACACCGGCAGCTGCGCCGCCAGCACGTGTGCGATCGGCTGGAAGCGGTCGATCTCGGCGTCCACCGCGAGCGGTTGGGGGCGGTTGAGCAGCAGCCACCGGCTGGCTCGGTCGAGCAGCCTGCGCACTGTCAGCATCATGCTGTCGGCCACCGAGATCGGCGCTGCGTTGCCCAATGCGGCAATCTCCCGCCAGGTCGTCGGGAGGTCGAAGACCGCGATCGCTACCGAATAAGCCCGCACCGCGTCAGAGGCCGGCGCCGAGACCTCCTCGGCCAGCCGGTACGCGTAGGTCAGCCCTCCTTGATCGACGACGTCGTTGACGAGCAACCTGGTGGTGATCTCGCGGCGCAGCGGATGGTCGCGGATAGCTCCAGCGAATCGGGCGCGCAGCGGGGCCGGGAAGTACTCCGGCAACCGGGCGCGGAACACCTCGGTGTCCGGCACATCGCTGGCCAGCACCTCGTTCGTCATTGCAAGCTTGACGTGCGCCATCAAGGTGGACAGCTCCGGCGAGGTCAGCCCCGCGCCGGAGGCAGCCCGCGCCGCCCACTGCGCGCCGATCGGCAGGGCGGCCAATGTCCGATTCAGCCCATGGCGTTGCTCGAGGTAGGTGACCAGCCGGTCGTGCACGGACAGCATTGACGTGGCGTGCGCCCGGCTGACGCCCAGCTGGGTGTTCTGGCCGGCATTGTGGGCCAGCACCAGGGCGGCGACCTCGTCGGTCATCTCGATCATTAGCGCCTGGCGCTCCGCACCGCTCAGCACGCCGTCGGCGACCAGCCGGTCGAGCAGGATTTTGATGTTGACCTCGTGGTCGGAGCAGTCCACCCCGGCCGAGTTGTCGATGGCATCGGTGTTGAGCCGGCCACCGGCCCGGGCGAACTCGATCCGGCCGCGCTGGGTCAGGCCCAGGTTGCCGCCTTCGGCAACCACCCGCACCCGCAGTTGCGCGCCGTCGACCCGGATCGCGTCATTGGCTTTGTCACCCACCTCGGCGTGGGTTTCGGTGCTGGCCTTGACGTAGGTGCCGATCCCGCCGTTGAACAGCAGCTGCGCCGGACTGAGCAAAATCGCCCGGATAAGTTCTGGTGGGGACAATTCGGTGACGCCCTCGGTGATGCCCAGCGCCCGGCGCATGGCAGCATCGACCGGGATCCGCTTGGTGGTCCGGGGCCACACCCCGCCGCCGCTGCTGATCAGTAACCGGTCGTAGTCGTCCCAGGATGAGCGAGGCAGCTCGAACAGCCTGCGCCGTTCGGCGTAGGAGCTGAGCGGGTCCGGATCAGGGTCGACGAAGACATGCCGGTGATCGAACGCGGCGAGCAACCTGATGTGCTCCGAACGCAGCATCCCGTTGCCGAACACGTCACCGGAGCAGTCCCCGATCCCGATCACGGTGAAATCCTCGGTCTGGGTGTCGATACCGAGCTCATGGAAGTGCCGCTGGACGCTCTCCCACACGCCGCGGGCGGTGATCCCCATCGCCTTGTGGTCATAGCCCGACGAACCACCGGAGGCGAACGCGTCGCCGAGCCAGAACTGATAGGACATGGCGAGCTCGTTGGCGATGTCGGAGAAGGTCGCGGTGCCCTTGTCGGCCGCGACCACCAGGTAGCTGTCATCGGCGTCGTGGCAGACCACCTGATCGGGATGCCGGCTGGTGCCCTTGACGAGGTTGTCGGTGAGGTCGAGCAGACCGGAGATGAACAACCGGTAGCAGGCGAGGCCCTCGGCCTGGGTGGCGTCCCGGTCGAGCCCGGGGTCATCGGTCGGCGCGGGCGGTCGCTTCACCACAAAGGCACCCTTGGCGCCGACCGGCACGATCACGGCGTTCTTCACCGCCTGCGCCTTGACCAGTCCGAGCACCTCGGTTCGGAAGTCGTCCCGGCGGTCCGACCAGCGCAGCCCACCCCGGGCGACTGGACCAAAACGCAGGTGCACACCCTCTACTCGCGGGGAGCAGACGAAGATCTCGAACATCGGTCGCGGCTCGGGAAGCCACGGCACCGCCCCCGGGTCGAGCTTGATCGCCAGGTAGGACCGGGGGTCACCGGCAGCGTCCTGCATGTAGTGATTGGTGCGTAACGTAGCGAGCATCAGGGTTAGTAGACCGCGCAGGATGCGGTCGGCGTCCAGGCCGGCCACCTCATCGATCATGCCGGCGACCTGGACGGCCAGATCGCGATGCGTGATGTCTCGAGTAATGCTATCCAGGGCCGGGTCGAACCGGGCCTCGAAAAGTGCGATCAGAGCAGCGGCGATGTCGCAGTGTGTGAGCAGCACCTCCTCGACGTAGCGCTGGCTGTATGGGCTGCGAGCCTGCCGCTGGTAGCGGGCGTAACCGCGCAGCACTGCCGCCTGGCGCCAGGTCAGTCCGGCGTGCAGCACCAGGGCGTTGAACCCGTCGACCTCGCAGGCACCCCCCCAAGCGGCCACGAACGCCTCGCAGAACCGCCGCTGCACGTCCTCGGCGTCCTGGCCGGCCAGCTGTCGCAACAGGCCGGCTTCCAGCCGCAGCCCGAAGTCGTAGATCCACCCACGCGCACCGGCGGCGCGGATCACCTCGTAGGGTCGCTCGTCGACGACCTCGATATCCAGCTGCTGCAGCACCGGCAGCACCCGGGACAGGGTGATTCGCAGCCCCGCAAGGTAGAGCTTGAACCGCCGCTCTCCAGGCTCGGCGGCCTCCGGGAGCCCCAAGCAGACGTCAAGGCCGTCCGGCGCGAGTGCCTCCAGCCGGGCGATGTCGACCAGGGCGGTCGCAGCGTCGAAGTCCTCCTTGTAGGCCTGCGGGAGCGCCGCCAGGTAGCGCGCCACAAGGTCGGCGGTCGCGGCGCCACTGGTTGCAGCAGCGTCGAGTAGTCGTTCGTCCCAGGTACAGACCGCGTCCTCGAGCTGTTCGGTGAGCGCCTCGATGTCCGGCGCGGCCGGTACCGCAGGATCGCCGGGGTCGGTGTGCACGGTGAAGTGCACTCGCGCGTGGACGGATTCGCCGATCTGGGCGCTGTACTCCAGGCCGGTGCCGTGTAGATCGCGGGTCAGCACCTCCTGCATGGCCAGCCGCGCGGTGGTCGTGTAGCGGTCGCGCGGCAGGTAGACCAGGCAGGAGAAGAACCGGCGGTAGGGATCACGCCGGCAGAACAACCGCAAGGTGCGCCGTTGTGCCAGGGACAGCACCCCGGTCACCGTCTGGTACAGCGAGTCCGGGTCGGTGGAGAACAGCTCGGCTCGCGGGTAGGTCTGGAGCACCTCCAGCATCCGCTGACCCGAGTGGGAATCGACGGGCACGCCCGCCCGATGGATCACCGCACTGACCCGGCGACCGATCACCGGGATGTCCAGCACGTCCTGGTGCAGCGCGGTGGCCGACAGTACCCCCAGGAACCGGTGCTCGCCGGTGACCTCACCCCGCTCGTCGAAGGTCTTCATCCCGATGTAGTGCGGGTACACCGGCCGGTAGACGGTGGTGCGCGAGCTGGCTTGGGTGAGCACCAGCAGACTCCGGGCCAGCGGATCGACGTCGGGCCCGACGGTGAAGCCTCTGGTGGCCACGCTGTCCTTGCGCAGCACACCGAGCCCCGATGCGAGCACCGCCCGCAGCGCGGGCACTGGGCTGTTCACGGGCACTGGGCTGTTCACGGGCACTGGGCTGTTCACTGCACCATCGGTCGATTGCCAGATCAGCTCGTAGTGCCGGTAGCCGAGGAAAATGAAGTGCCCCTCGGCCAGCCAGCGCAACAGGGCGGCACCGTCGGCCACCTCCTCGGTGGGCAGCGGCGGTGCCGCGGCCTGCAGGCCGTCAGCCAGCGCGAGGGCGGTGGCGATCATCCGCTGGGTGTCCTCGACAACCTCGCGCACATCGGTGAGCACGGTGAGCAGTCGTTGCTCCACCTGCTGGATCAGGTCGGGATCGGTGATGCGATCGGTGTTCAGGTACATCCAGGACTCGACCAGTGCATCGCGGGGTACCGCATCAAGTTCAGAGCCGGTGAGTACCTCCCGCAGGGTTCCGGTGAGGTCGCGCCGAACTACGACGAGGGGATGCACGAGGCGTCGCACCGAAAGGTTACTGCGGGCCAGCTCGGCGATCACCGAATCCACCAGGTAGGGCATGTCGTTGCTGACGATCTGGACCACCGAGTCGCGCGAGTCCCAGCCGTCCTCGGCGAAAGTGGGGTTGAGCACGTGGACGACTGCCCGACCGGGTACCCGCTCAGCGGCAAGTACCAGATGCGACCGGACTGCTGCGGCCAGCTCGTCCGCTCCGGCGGTGTTCAGCTCCTCAACGGGGACCAGCCGGTAATACTGTGTGATCAGCTCGTCGAGATCGCAGCGCAATGCCATGCCGGCGGAGTCTGCTGGGCGAGCAGCCTCGGCTGCGGAACGGGCCAAGCGGTCTCGGGCAGTCATCGTTGAGTCCTATATGTGCGCAGGGCTAACAGCACGTCGGGGAGCGTGGTTACGGAACTGCCGGCCGGAGTGGACGGTACTCCGGGTTCCACATCGCCGCCTCGACCGCGCTCGCCCAGTCTCGCCGCTCGACCCGGGCCACCCCGTCGCGTGCCGCGGCTCCGGCGACCCGCTCCGCGACCACGGTCGAGATCGCTCGTAGGTCGTCGACCTCCGGCAGCAGCGGCGCACCGGGCGTGCTTACGTCGACAAGAGCGGCCACCGCGTGTGCTGACGCGGCGAGCATGCCGTCGGTGACGAGCCGGGCTCCGCTGAGGATGGTGCCGAGGCCCAGACCCGGGAACACCAGCGCGTTGTTGGCCTGCGCGGTGACGTAGGTGGTGCGCTCGAGGGTCAGCGGGGGAAAGGGACTACCGGTCGCGATGAGCGCCCGCCCGCTGGTCCAGGTGATCAGGTCGGCCGGTACCGCCTCGGCCAGGCTCGTCGGGTTGGACAGCGGCAGGATGACTGGTCGCTCGACGTGCCGGGCCATCTCCCGGATCACGTCCTCGCTGAACGTTCCAGGGTTTCCGGACGTGCCGATCAGGACGGTCGGACGGGTCCTTCGGACGACTTCGAGCAGGTCGATGCCACCGCCGGGCGCGTCTCGGCGCCAGTGCGCGACCTCGGCGCCGGGGTGCGCATAGGGCCGTTGGAAGTCCCGGATCCGCGGCTGGCCCTCGACCAGGAGACCGCTGCGACCCAGGCACCAGATCCGGTGCGTCGCCGCATCCTCCGGCAACCCGTCCTGCGCCATCGCGTCCCGGATCTGTTCGGCGATCCCGATCCCGGCGGTTCCCGCGCCGAATACGACGACGCGCTGCTCCCGCAGGGGCGCACCAGATGCCTGTGAACCCGCTAGGACAGCGGCGAGTGCGACGGCGCCGGTGCCCTGTATGTCGTCGTTGAAGGTACAGATCGAACTGCGGTAGCGCCCCAGGATGCGGGTGGCGTTGCCGGGACCCAGGTCCTCCCAATGCAACAGCGCGCGGGGGTACATCATGGTCGCTGCCTGCACGAATGCGTCGACGAAGGCGTGGTAACGCGCGTCGCCGACGCGCGGGTGCCGGTTGCCGATGTAGAACGGGTCGTCGAGGAGTTCGGGATTGTTCGTGCCGGCGTCGAGCACGATCGGCACGACCCGGTTGGGATCGATACCGGCCGCGGCGGTGTAGACGGCAAGCTTGCCGATCGCGATGGCGATCCCGCCCGCGCCCCAGTCGCCGATGCCGAGGATGCCCTCACCGTCAGTGACCACCACGAGATCCGCGTCATGCGCGCCGAGTCCGTAGTTCCGAAGCGTGTCGGCGATGCCGTCCGGGTCGTCGATGGACAGGTAGACGCCGCCCGGCCGCCGGAACTCGCCGCTGAACCGCTGGATCATGGTGCCGATGGTCGGGGTGTAGACGATGGGCAGCATCTCCCGCATGTGGTCGAGCAGCACCCGGTAGAAGAGCACCTGGTTGCGGCTCAGCAGGCCGCCGAGGAACACCGCCTTGCCGAGGTCACCGGGGATCTCGGAGTACTGCTGGTAGGCCCGCGCGGCTTGGGCGCTCAGGGTGAGCACCGTCGGCGGGAGCAGGCCGGTGAGACTGAGCACCGCGCGCTCGGCGATTGGGAATGCCGTCCCCTTGTTCAGCGCCGGGTCGCTCAGTAGTTCGCGGCCCCTCAACGAGGTCGTCCGGCTCCCATCGGGACAATCGTGAAACGGCCGCATGGGACATTCTCTCCCTGGCACGACCGCGCGTTCCGGATCGGACAGCAGCGCACCGTCCAGCCGGGGGCCGTACAGTCGGCTTATCCGGAGGTGGTCGCATGGTGAGCGACAGCGCACGGCGTGCCCGGTGGCGCCGCTACTGGAACCGGCATTCCAAGACCTACGACCGCGAGATGCGCTACATGGACCGGAAGTTATTCGGCGACACCCGGAGCTGGATCTGCCAGCAGGCGACTGGTGAGGTGCTTGAGGTCGCCATCGGTACCGGCCTGAACCTGGAACACTACCCACCCGACGTCGCTTTGACCGGCATCGAGCTCAGCCCAGACATGCTCGCGATCGCGCGGCGACGCGCAAATGACCTGCACCGTCACGTCGAGCTCCGGGTGGGCGATGCCGAAGCGCTCGAGCTCCCCAGCGCCACCTTTGACACGGTGGTCTGCACCTTCTCGCTGTGCGCCATCCCCGACCACCGAAAGGCCCTGGCAGAGATGACCCGGGTGCTGCGAGCCGGGGGAGTGCTGCTGCTAGCCGACCACGTAGCCAGTTCGAACCCGGTGTTGCGGGCCAGCCAGCGCGTCGTGGAGCTGGTGACGGTCCCGCTGGGCGGTGAGCACTTCGTGCGCCGCCCCATCGAGCACGTCCGCGCCGCCGGGTTCCATATCGAACGCCAGGACCGGTTCGCGGCAGGGATTGTGGAACGACTCGCGGCTCGCAAACCAGCTGGCTGATTCGAACGAGCCGTGACCGCCAGTGCTCTGGGCGATATTCGATCGCTCTGACCGTGTTCCGTGCGGCAGCATCGACGGTGGCTGGCTGCTCGGAGGTGCTTGAGAGGGGGACGGATGGCTGCGCCCGAAGCACGCGACGACACCGCGGCGTCGCCCCGCGGTTCGCCCAAGCGCAAGACGGCGGTGATGCTGGCGCTGCGCTACTACGGCCGTGAGCTATGGCGCCACCGACTCGTCTCCCTACCCGGGCTGTTGTTTCCAGCGCTGGGAAACATCTGCCTGTTCTACCTCGCTCCGCTGATCGTGGCCAGGCTCGTGGGCCGCCTCGTCGGCGGTACGGGCACCGGCGTTGCGACGGTGCTGCTGCCCTATGTGCTCGGCTTCGCCGCCCTGATGCTCCTGGCGGAGGGCTTATGGCGAATCGGCCTGCACTGCTTGAACCGCGCAGACGGCCGCGGGATCGAGCACCTGTGCGTGGTCGGCATGAACGAGTTGCTCGCCAAGGATGCGGCGTTTTTCCACGACAACTTCGCCGGTTCGTTGACCAAGCGCGTGCTGAGCTTCGCCGCGCGGTTCGAGGACTTCGCCGACACGCTCGCGTTCTCCGTCGTCGCCAACATCGTGCCACTGGCGTTCGCGTCGGTGGTCCTCTGGCTCTACGATCCACTCCTCGTCGTCGTTCTTGTTGGCCTCATCCTGGTCACTGGGCTGGTCGTCGCGCCACTGGTCCGTCGCCGCCAGGCCCTGGTCGACCTGCGGGAGGCCGCCAATGCGCGAGTGTCTGGTCACGTTGCCGACAGCCTGATCAACATGGAGACGGTACGAGCCTTCGCCGCTGAGGATCGCGAGGCCGCCGAGCACAAGACACGCGTGGCCGAACAGCGAATGCTCTCCATCCGATCGTGGGATTACGCTAATCTCCGTATCGACACCGTGGTCGCGCCGATGTCGGTGCTCACCAACGCACTCGGCCTGTATCTCGCCGTCAGCCTCGGCGGCGGCCGGCTCGGCGTGGAGGCGATTGTGGTGACCTTCGCCTATTACTCGAACGCGACACGGATCATGTTCGAATTCAACCAGACGTATCGGCGGTTGGAGAGCTGCCTGACCGAAGCCGCCCAATTCACCGAACTGCTCCTCACCCCGCCGACCGTCCTCGATCCGGTCTCGCCGGAGCCGCTGCGACCGACGGCACCGGACATCCGTTTCCAGCACGTGACCTTTGCCCACGCTGGCGCACCGCGGCTGTTCACCGACCTTGACTTGACCGTCCCCAGCGGTACCAAGATCGGTCTTGTCGGTCGCTCCGGCGGCGGTAAGAGCACCCTCATCCGGCTGCTGTTGCGGTTGATGGATGTTGACGAAGGTCGCATCCTGGTCGGCGGTCAGGACATCTCACAGCTGCGCCAGGCAGACCTGCGAAGTCTGATCGCCTACGTGCCACAGGACCCTGCCATGTTCCACCGGACGTTGCGCGACAACATTGCGTTCGCCCGGCCGGGCGCCAGCGATGCCGAGATCCAGCGTGCCGCGCAAGCGGCCCACGTCACCGAGTTCGCCGAGGGCCTGCCCGACGGGTTCGACACCATGGTCGGGGAACGCGGGATCAAGCTGTCCGGCGGCCAGCGTCAGCGGGTTGCGCTCGCCCGTGCCATCCTGCGTGACGCGCCGATCCTGCTGCTCGACGAGGCCACTAGCGCGCTGGACTCGGAAAGCGAGATCCTCATCCAGCGATCTTTGTGGCAGCTCATGGATGGCCGGACCGCGCTGGTGGTGGCTCATCGACTGAGCACTGTCGTGCAAATGGATCAGCTCGTGGTCCTCGACCGTGGCCGGATCGTGGAGCAAGGTACTCACGACGAGTTGCTTCAGATGCAGGGCACCTACGCCAGGCTCTGGCACCACCAGTCAGGCGGATTCCTTGACGACAACGGTCGCACGTCGTCGTCTGAGCAGGAGAACAGCAAGACCAATGTGTCGAGCGTGTTATGAGCCGGGGAGTTGATGATTGTTCCTTGAAGAGAGAAACATGAACGACCGAATGCCCTTCTTCTGCGACACCGCCCTGGCTGAGCGCATCGAGCGGGTCGAGGCGCAGCTCGTCACCAGGGGCGGCGAGGCCGCCCACCAGCGCAGGGCAGGCAAGGTGGGCTTCGTGATTCCTTTCGCGGGTGGCGTGGCGAGCTTTGCCGAAGAGGGCTCGCCGCTCAACAAGGTCGCGGGGCTCGGCTTTGGCGGTGTGCCCAGCGCAGCGGCGCTCGAGGAGATCGAGCGGGCCTTCACCGCCTGCGGCGCCCCGGTGCAGGTCGAGCTCGCCCACCTCGCCGACCCTGCGATCGGCGCGTTGCTGACCGGACGAGGCTATCGGCTCACATCGTTTGAAAACGTGCTCGGCCTTGCCCTCAAGGGCCAGCACGAGCGGGTTACCCCACCCGGGGTGGAGGTCCGGCCCAGTGGCGACGACGAGTTCGAACCGTGGCTCGACGTCGTGGCAGACGGATTCGCCCACCCCGACACGCAAGGGGTGCCCTCGCACGAAGAGTTTCCGCGTGAGGTCATCGCCAGAGCCATGCGCGATTTCGAGGCGGCGGCCGGCGTTACGCGCTACGTCGCGCTGCGCGACGGGGTCATCGCCGGTGGTGCTAGCTTCCGCCTGGCGGAAGGCGTCGCGCAGTTCACTGGCGCGGCAACCGCGCCCGCGCACCGCCGCCGGGGTGTCCAGACCGCGCTGCTCTCGGCCCGGCTCGCCGACGCCGCCACCGCTGGCTGTGACGTCGCCGTCATCACCACGCAGCCCGGATCCAAGTCCCAGCAGAACGCGCAGCGTCGGGGTTTTGACCTGCTCTATACCCGCGCCGTTCTGATCAAGCAGCTAGCCTGATGCTGACGAGCTGCGGAGGCGACTGTGTGGGATGACCGATCGAGCACGGTAGTGGCGCACTACTCACACGGTGAGTTGTTGGCCGCGATTTTGCGGGGGTTGGCCGCGACGGGCAAGCCGACCGATCGGATCGACTCCGATGATCTCGCGGCGGGGGATGAGTTCCACGTCGGCGGTCGGGCGGCGACGTCGGCGTTGTTCGACCAGCTCAGCTGGCAGCCCGGTATGCAGGTGCTGGATGTGGGCTGCGGTATCGGGGGACCGGCCCGGTACCTTGCGCGGCACCGGGATGCCCGCGTCATCGGTGTCGACTTGACCCCGGAGTTCGTCGAGGTCGCCCGCGAGCTCACCCGCAGGTGCGGGCTGGCCGATGCGGTGGATTTCCAGGTCGGCACCGGCCTCGAGCTGCCGCTCCCGGATGGTGGCGTAGATGCAGCCTGCCTGCTGCATGTCGGAATGAACATCGCGGATAAGGCGCGGCTGTTCGCCGAGATACGGCGGGTGGTGCGACCTGGGGGCTGGTTCGCGGTCTACGACGTGATGCGGGTTGGCGCCGGCGAGATCGCTTACCCCGTGCCGTGGGCCAGCGATGCCGAGGCGAGTTTCGTGGCTGAGCGGGAGACCTACCGGCGGCTGCTGGTGGAGGCGGGGTTCCGGGTCGAGCACGAGCGGGACCGTCGGGAGTTCGGCATCGAGTCCTTTTCCCGCCTGCGGTCGTCGACTCAAGGTCCACCACCGTTGGGCCCGCACATCGTGATCGGGCATGACTTCCCCACCAAGGTGGCCAACCTGGTTGAGGCGATGCAGCGCGGGCTACTCGCGCCGACCGAGATGATCAGTACCTGCGCCGGGGGCTGATCGACGTGAGTCTGACTGGGGTGACCCCCTCGGCCCTGCTGGAGGTAGCGCTGGCCAAGACGACGACCCGGCCATGCTTGCCAAGACGGCTACGTTCAAGGCCGTCGGGTGGCAGTCAGTCAGGAACGAAGTTCGATTGCCCATTGGGTAAAGTATTGGCGCAGGGAATTGACCTCAGCCTGTCTCACAGGGATCTCGGCGTCGGTGAAACGGGACAGTGTGTCCAGCATGTCGGCAAAGATGGCAAGGTCGAAGCCGCCGTCGATCTCAGCGGCGCGGGTGAGCAGTAGTAGTTTGGTGTAGCGCTGGGCGAGGATGAAGACGTCGGCGAAGTCGCGGGCTTCGGCGCGGTCGAACAGGGCGATGACCTTGCGTCCGGCGAGCTCCTCAAGGCCGAAGGTTGGGCCGGCCATACTCACGATTGCGGGGGAGTTGGGCGGGGTGTCCAATGCGAGGTCGACGAGAAGGGCTTCGACCCCAGTGATCACGAGCCGGCAGAATGTGGCGGTGTCCCGCACTCGGTGCACTGCCCAACCCTTCGCCATGGCGGCGACCTCGAACGCATCGCGTGCGGTCGGTACATCTCCGCGTCCTGGCCCGGTGAAGAAGTCCAAGTCTTGGGTGCCCCGGGTCGTGAGGTGCTGAGCAACGAGGGCCGCGCCTCCGGCGAGCAGGAACCCGTTGCTGGCGGGCAGGCTGAAGAAGAGTTGTGCCACCTGGATTTGGAACAAGGTCAAACCCTCGGTGCCAGTGGACGGTGCCCGATCGGTCGGCTCATCCATCAGGCGGCGATCTGTGCGGCGCTTTCAACCACCGGCGCCCACGCTGCCCGGATGTCTCGTGGCAGGACGAGTTCGTCCCACAGGTCGATCAGTAGGACGCCATCGATGTAGGTGAGTACATCCTCGGGACCACCCTCGCGCAGCACGATCTCATACACCCGGGCTCGCTGGGATCGGTCACGCATGGGGAATTGCCGGCCGGGAGCAGACCAGTTCAGGTGCAGAGGCAAGGCGACCGTGGCCAGCGCTTGCCCGATGGGAAGCCGGGGGAGCGACGTTGGTACCGACACAGCTCGTCCCCGCGGAGTGGCCTGCTCGGCGAACTGCACCCGCGGCTGAATCGTGAATTCGAACCCAGCCTCGGCGAGTAGTCGGGCCGCAGTCTCGAGTGTGGGGGACTTATGTCCGTGCTCGTAGGCAGACAGGGTGGGCCGCGAGGTGTGCGCACGACGGGCCAGTTCATCCTGGCTCATCCCAGCGTTGCGGCGCGCTTGTGCGAGTAGGTTCTCAACGCCCATGATGCCCTCCTCCGAGTATCCGAAAGGATACACCGACAGTGGTCACACGGAAGCGAGACCGGTTGGGGCGGGGTCTGTCGCATTGCCGGATGGTGCGCCGGAAGCAGCCGTACGCCGTTACGGTCGGCGATCATGTCCGACGGCCGTCGTCCCGCGATGACGCAGGCCACCGCCGTGGACGACCTGTTTCGGCATCAACAGACAACGTGTCGTCACACGAGTGTCTCATTGAGCGTTCCGGTCGCATGGCCGATGAGCGGCCGGCCGTGTATCATCTGAGTTATCAGAACTCCGATAACTCATGATTGGTGGTCACGATGCGATTTGCGTTAGAGATCGACGAGGCGACGCTGTCCGCTTTGCGCGATGGGGCCGTAGGAAACGTGGTGGCGGTGACTGAGGCATTGGCCGAGCCGCCCGGGCCGCCCAAGGGACCCCTGGCGTCCGTGATGGACGCAGGCCTGCTCAAGCCTGGGGCCGTCCTGCATTGGAATCGGCCTCGTCGTGGTGAGCGCTACGAGGTTGTTGTGTTGCCCAACGGGCAGTTGGAGGCCCCAGATGGACAGCGGTTCAACTCACCGTCTGGGGCCACTGATGGGCTCGCTGGGGGCTCGAATGACGGCTGGGATTGCTGGCGCACGGACGATGGCGACACACTAGGCGACCTCCGCAAGCGCTTGCGGAGGCGCTGATCGGCACGACAACGCTTCCGCGACGACAGAGGCCAATGCGGGCGTGTCCGTGGGGGTGTGAACCCCTTGTGTCCGAGGGGGACATGCACACTAACCACACGCTTGGCGCTCGGCATCTCCGGGCATGAAGCGCCGGGTGGTGGTGACGCTCGACGCCACGATGAACACCGCGACGGTTCTCACCCGTCCCGAAGCCGTCGAGGTGGCGCGGCGCTGCTGGCGGCCGTCCAGTAACCGCCGATGCGTCGGATCTGCTCGTACGGGCAGATCGTCAGCGGTCAACAGGTGGCCGCGTGCGTGCTGAGGACATCGTCCATCACCCGTTCCTCGTGAACGACTGCGCGATGCTCGTCGAACGCGACGGCCAAGGCCGGGTCCCATGGTGTCGGGGGTGCGGCCGCGGGGTCACGGGGTAGCTCGACTCCCATGGCCGAGGCGTCGGCGAGGGCGTCGCGGTAATCCAGCGCGGACATGCGGAACGGCTCGCATCCGGCGTCCCGGGCGCGGCCGGTCATCGCCAGGCCGGGAGCGTCGATATCACCGTGGTAGCGCAGCCGCGCCCGGCACGACCTGAATTGAGCTATGGCCAGGCTCGGGGCGGTGGTCGGGTTGCCATTGGTGCAGAGCACCGCGGCCGCGAGGCGACGTTGCGCCGCTGCCTCCACCAGCCGCGGGTTCTCCACCACCAGCACCGGTGTCCCGGGTGCGACGGTCAGCGGCGACGCCCGAAGCGCGAGCACCGACAGCTGTATCGGCAGCCCGGCCGCCGTCATCGCCCGCACCGCGTCGGCGACTTCGCCCGCGCCGAGCACGGGCAGCGCCCAAGTGAGCACCGGGGCCGAGACCAGGTCGAGCGGCAGGCTGGCGCGCTCCCATGCGCCACGCTCGTCAGCTGGGCCGTCGCGCGCGAGCAGCGCCCGGGTGACCAGCGTGGCGAGCCGGGTGGAGGTGTCCAGCGCGTGCGCGTCACCGAACAGCTGCGCCGCCACCTCGGTGCGGCTGCGACCGGAGCCGGCGCGGGCGAGCACCTGCCCGACCCGGGTGACCGCCGTGGTGACCTCGTCGGCGGTGTGACGGGCGAACAGCCCGTCGGTCCAGGCGGCGTCGCGCCAGGCGATCACCCACGCCGCATCGCCCAAGTGGGCAGCCGTCGCACCATCGAGGGCTGCTCGCCGCTGCCGCATGGCGTCGTGGCGGGCCAGCGCTGCCTCTCGCCGGCCATCGGGTGGGTGTCCGAGTGTCCCCAGAGCGTCGACAAGGGTGGCGCCGGCGAGCCGCTCCACGCCTGCCGCGACGGCGTCGAGCGAGACAGTGCGCCGGGTGGCCGGTATCCGGATCTCGACCAGAACCCCAAGCCGGCGACGACCCTCGGGGGTGAGGTCGGGCAGTGTCAACCGGCCGCGCCAGCCCAGGCCGTTACGGTCCAGGGCCGCGGTCACCGCCCGCCACAGTGGCTGCAGCGCCGGGTCGGCCAGGAAGGCGTTCACAGCAGGCACAGCTGCCCCGCGTCGTCTTCAGTACCGGCCACGGTGACGTCCGGGGCGAACCTGGCAGCGACCGGGCGGGGGCGCACCCGCCCGTCGGATTCGACCGTGACCACGGCCATCGCCGTCAGCAGCGCGACGGCATCGTCGCGCAGGTCCTCCGGCGCTACGTCCTTGCGCCAGTAGCGGCCGTAGCGCTCCAGCAGCTCACGCAGCTCACAGTCCAGCATGGCAGGGTCGGCGCCGTCGCGGTGGCGGGTGCTGAGCGCGTCGAGGAGCAGCAGGGCGGCGTGGGCGGTGGTGCCGCCGGCCGGGAAGGCGATGTCGGTGCAGCCGCCGTCCACGTCGATCGCGGCGACGCCCTCGGCCCGGGCCTCGACGATGAGCCCGAACATCTCCTCGCAGTAGCGGGATTCCTCACCGAAGCGGCGGCGCAGCTCGGCCCAGTCCTCCGGCGCGACATCGTCGGCGTGCAGCACGGGATCCTCGACCAGCCGGCGGCGCAGCGCAGCCCGGCCGGTGCCCTCGCCCGCGGCGCGGTCGAGCAGCTCATCGGCCGACTGCGCGCCCACCAGCGCAGACGCGGGCAGCAGCGCCATCCGGTCGTTGCGGACCTCCAGCAGGGCGTCGGCCTCAGCGTCGGTCTCGTAGCCGGTGACCGACCGGTCGAGCTCGCGCACCACGCCGTGCGCCACCAGCCAGCGCAGCGCCGTGACCAGCGCGCGGCGCTCGCTCGTGGCGCCGTCCAGCGCGATGCCCGCGTCGGCGGCGGCGGACCGGACCTGCAACACGAGGTCGCGCAGGCTGATCCGGTCCGGCCCGGCCGCGGTGGCCGCCAGCACCAAGGCGAGCAGGACGTACTCACGCGCGGTGAAGGGACGATCCGTGTGGGTACGCAGCGGCCGGTCGAGCGGGATGTGGCCGGACTTGACCAGCCGGGCCGTGTCGGTCCCGACGATGAGCCGGTAGCCCAGGCGCTGGGTGAACCAGCGGTCCAGCTGCTCGGCGTGGCGGCGGATGAGCAGGAACAGCGGGCGGTCGGCCTCAGCGGTGCGCCACGGGCGGGTCAGCAGCGCCCTGGCCGACCCGGTCAGTTCCCCGGCCCGCTGCGGATCGTCGCGCATCACGGCTCCTGCGCCGCAGTGATCGTCAGGCTGAGATCGATCAGCCGCAGCGCACCGGCCGGGGTGTGCACGGTGGTTGGCTCGCCGGGACGGCGCTCCACGACGCAACGGAGCCCGTCAGCCTCGGTCTCGCCCTTGACGCGGCCCGGACCCATGGCAGCGACGGCCGGGCCGAGCAGCCGCTGCACCGCCGCGAGTGCGCGCTCGGACAGCACGACCCCGTCGAGCAGCGCCCCGTCGGGTCCCGCGGCGCCCAGCAGCTCCGACCGGACGGTCCTGGCCCGCTGCTCGTCGGCGCGGCGACGGGCCAGCAGGTACTCGCGCTGCACCGAGCGATCCTGCACCTGGCCGGAGCGGCCGGTGTTGGTGGTGGTACCGCGCTCACGCAGGCTCACCGGCACCTGGGCGGGCGGGGCGTCCCACCATGAGGTGGCGGACGCGACGGGGTCGGTGTCGTCGCCCGCGGCCGCGCCGAGGTGGCGGCAGCCGAACAGGCCGAACGCGGCGGCGGCGAGGCGGGGCAGCTCGGCGGGGCGCTCCCGGCCGGCGTCGTCGAAGAACGTGGCCAGCCGCAGGTAGTCGGCGCGCCGCGACGACCCGCCCACGCCCGAGCGGGACAGGCGCATGAGGTTCTGGGTCAGGGTGCGCACGGCGTTGACCGCATCCCGCCCCAGGGTGGCGACGCGGCTGGGTGTGCCGGCCCGGCCGCGGAACCAGGCCGACAGGTTCTCCCAGTCCCCGACGGTGCTCCCGTGGCCCGCCCGGACCCGCACCCCGTCCAGCCCCGCATCGGCGACCCGCGCGGCGAGCCCGTCGCGGGCCCGCACGACCAGCACCGGGACGCGCGGCGCGAGCGCGTCGAGCAGCGCGGAGATGGGCCGGGCACGGCGCTCCAGGGACTCCAGGCGCTCGCCGACGTAGCCGACCAGCACCTCGGAGAAGAACGCGAACTCCGTCTCGTCGAGATCGAAGCGCGACTGCCACTGGTTGATCGCCGCGAAGAACTGGGTGATCTCGGCGGAGAACGCGCGGTGCGGGTCGAACACCGCGCGCACCGCGTCGGCGAGCGTCGTGGGGTCGGCGGTGTCGGCGTCGAGTGCGAGCAGCGCTTCCAGGGCGGCGGCGAGCGCGTCGAGCCGGCCGAGCGAGACGTCGCGGACGTCGTCGACCTGGGTGAGCACGCCTTCGACGAGCTCGTGCACCTCCTGCCCGATCCGCGTGATGAGGTAGCGGTTGCGCCGCCGGTAGTAGTCGGCGACCGTGCTGACCTGCCCGACCGACGCCGACACCTCCAGGTTGCCCCAGCCGCGCAGGCTCTCCAGCCGGGCGGTGACGGTCTCGCCGGGCAGCTCGACGCCGGCCTCAGCAAGCCGGGCGGTGACGTCGTCGGGGGTGAGCTCGGCGAAGAACGTGCCCGCGAACACGCCGAGGATCACGCGATAGTCGGGGCTCTCGGTGACGTAGCTGAAGACGTCGGTGCGGTTCACCCCGGCGCACCGGCCAGCTCGGTGCGGCGCCGCCCGTCCCAGTGGTAGTGCACCAGCGCGATCGTGCGCAGGTCGGGATCGCGCAGCACCTCAGTGATCGCCAGCTCCGGCACGCTGGCGTGGGTGCCGAACAGCCGCTCGCTGGTGACGACGAAGTCGAGATCGAGGCTCACCAGGAGCCCGAACAGCCGCGCGTGGTTGTCCTCGGACACCTTGGCGAAGGCGTCGTCGAGCAGGATCAGCCGCGGCGCGCCGACGCCGTGCGGGTCGTGGGCGGCCGCCGACGCGGACGCGGCCGCTGCCATCGGCAGGTAGGTGACGAGCTTCTTCTCGCCCTCCGACAGCCGCGTGCGCCGGCTCAGCAACTCGTCGCTCCGGCCCGGGCGGCGCAGGTAGATCTTCAGCTCGTGCCAGCTGCGGTAGTCGAGCACACAACCGATCACGTCGCGGTAGGACGCGTCCGGGTCGGCGGCGCGGGCCTCCTCGACGAGCCCGGCGACGGCGACGCGCACCGACGCGTCCTCCTCGGCAGTGCGGGCGTCGGGGTCCTTGGCGAGCAGCCGCAGCGCGGTGGCCGTGGCCGGGTCGAGGTCCCCGCGGGTGCGCCACTCCAGCCGCACCCCGATCCCCTGGCTGGTGGTGATCTCGCCGAGGATCGCGTTCATGCCGTCGATGAGCTCGCGGGCGTCGAACAGGGCGGTGGCGACCTCGCGGGCGATGCGGCCGTGCAGCAGGTTACGCAGGGCCTGGTCCTGCTGGGCGGTGAGCAGGCCGCGCGCCCGCCGCAGGTCGGACGCCACCTGCACGGTCGCGTCGAGCAGGGCACGGCGGCCGTAGGGCCCGGACACTTCGACGGCCACCGGCGCTCCGTCGGCACCGCGGCGGGCCTCGGCGTCCCAGCCGGCCCCGAGCGCGTCGCGGATGGCGCGCAGCGAGCGGTCCAGCGCGTCGGAGTCGACGTCGCGCTCCGGGGTGGGCACGACGTCACGGACGGTCGCCACCAGCCGCGCGGTGCCGTCCACGGTGTCGGTGTCGACGGGCAGCTCGGGCGGCTCGTCCCCGCTACTCGCGGCGGGGAGCAGGCCGGGCGTGGCCGCCACGGCGAGCAGTGCCGCCCGCCCGTCGCGACAGGCTTGCTCGGCGACAGCGGCCGATTGCTCCGCGGCGGCGGCCTCGGCGCGGGCGGTGGCGGCGGTGCCGACGGCGGTGGTGTGCGCTTCGCGGGCGGCGTCGAGATCGGCGGCAAGGCCGTCACGGCGGATCGTGGTCTCTTCCACTTGGGTGGCGACGCGTTCCGGCTCCTCGCCGAGCGCGGCCTCGGCGCTGGTGAGCTCGGTTCGGGCCGCCCTGCTGATCTCCGCTGCGGTCTCGGCTTGCTCCGCAGCTATGTGCAGGGCCTCGGCGTCGTCCTGCCAGTCGGTGACCGCGCGGGCCCAGTCGGTCTGCGAGCGGCGGGCGGTCTCGATTCGGTCGGGCAGCACTCGCAGCACCCCGGCCGCGTCCTCGACGGCGGCGGCGGCGGACTGCAGAGCGGCGGCGTCCAGCAGGAGCGTGGCCTCGGCGGCCGCCGTCTGGGCGCGGGCCCACGTGTGCTCGGCGGCGCGCTGTGCGGTGACGGCGGCGGTCCGGAGCGTGGTCGCTCGTTCCGCGGCCCGTTGCGCGTCGCGGACGGCGCCGGCCGCAGTGGCCGCGGCGTCGTCGACGTCGGTAGCGGTCGGAATGGCGGCGGCGATCTCGCGCAGACCCGTGCGGAAGGCGACCAGCGCCCTGTGGACGCCGCGTTCGGTCTCGTGGCGCTGCTCCACGTCGATCAGGTCGGCTTCGAGACGGGCGATGCGCAGCTCCCGCGCGGCGGCCCGCGCCCCGGCCCCGATGTGCTCGGCGGCGGCCTTGGCGTGCCGGCCGCGCAGCGGGCCAGCGCCGAACCGGCCGTCGTCGGCCACCCACAGCGCGGCCGCGGAGCCAGCCCCCACCCCGACGTGCGCCAGCACCCCCGCCACCGTCGCGGTGTCCACGCCCGCACCGTCGGGAACGGCCGGGACCAGCAGCGACGCCAGATTCGGCCGGACGACCGGACCCGTGGTCACCAGCAGTTCCCCGGATCCGGTAACGACGGAGCCGTCCGCGCGCACAGCCGCGGTGAGCAGACCGGCGGCCTCGCACGCCGCCTCCAGCCCGGAACGACGCCCGTCGTCGAGGCCGGGGGCGAAGTCGACCAGCGAGGCGAACAATGCCGGGTCGGCCGGATCGGTGCCCTGCCAGCGGGCGCGGGGGAGCGGCAGCTCCGCGGCGTCGCGGACCTCGGCCAGCTCGGCGGTCACCCGCGCGACCTCGCCGCCGGCCCGCTCGACCCGCAGCGCCGCAGCGCTGAGCACCGGGT
>JBOHFK010000056.1:0-34144 GCA_050699635.1 Pseudonocardiaceae bacterium
CTGGTCCGCCAGGCTGATCACAGTTTGTGTGCCGCGAATGACAGAAGTTGTCGTTCCTGGCACCCAAATCGTGATCAAGCTACCGTCAGCGCTGTGGAACTGGACCTCAAGGCTGACCCGGTGGAGTTGACCGCTGCGCTGGTGGACACGCCCAGCGTGTCCGGGGATGAGGCGGCGCTGGCCAACGCGGTGCAGGCTGCGCTGGCGGTGCAGGCACCGCACCTGCGGTTGCTGCGCTGCGGCAACACCGTGCTGGCCCGCACCGAGCTGGGTCGCGCGCGGCGGGTGCTGCTGGCCGGGCACCTGGACACCGTGCCGATCGCCGGGAACCTGCCCAGCCGGCGTAGCGCCGAGCTGCTGTACGGCTGCGGCACCTCGGACATGAAATCGGGCGACGCGATGATCCTGCACCTCGCCGCCACCGTGCCCGAGCCGGTGTGCGATCTGACGGTGGTGCTCTACGACTGCGAGGAGATCGAGGAGGCCCGTAACGGGCTCCGACAGGTCGAGCGGGAGTATCCCGACTGGCTGGCCGCCGAGCTGGCGATCCTGGGTGAACCCACCAACGGGCTGGTCGAGGCGGGCTGCCAGGGCACCCTGCGGGGCACCGTGCGGACAGCCGGGCGGCGCGCGCACAGCGCCCGGTCCTGGCTCGGTGCCAACGCGATCCACGCCGCTGGGGACGTGCTGGCCCGGCTGGCCGGTTACCGCCCGCGCAACGTGGAAATCGACGGCTGCACCTACCGGGAAGGGCTGCAGGCGGTGGGCATTTCCGGCGGGGTCGCCGGCAACGTGGTGCCCGATGTCTGCGAGGTGGCGGTCAACTTCCGGTTCGCTCCGGACCGCTCACTACCGCAGGCCCAGCAGCACCTCCGCGAGGTGCTCAAAGACTTCGAGCTCGTGATCACCGACGGCGCCAGCGGTGCCCTACCGGGTCTGGACGCCCTAGCGGCCCAGGAGTTCCTGGCCACTATCGGGCAAGCCCCGGTCGCGAAGTACGGCTGGACGGACGTGTCCCGCTTCGCCGCGCTCGGGATCCCCGCGCTGAACTACGGACCCGGCGACCCCAACCAAGCACACACCGTCGACGAGCACGTGCGCACCCACCACATCACCACCTGCACCGAGACCCTGCGCCACTACCTCACCACCCCACCCTCTCGAGCACCCCGACATGGAGCCATATCGGGCCCAGGACGGGGTCAATAAGCCCCGATATGGCTCCATGTCGGGGCTGGGACGGGGACGATAGGCCCGATATGGCTCCATGTCGGGGCTGGGGGAGCGCGGACGTAGGGTGGCGCCATGGCGGTCGATGGGTTGCCGGGGTTGAGCCCGAACGGCAGTGACGAGGAGCATCCTCGGGAGAAGCAGCGTGGGCCCGTGGTGCTGCGGCGGGAGCGCCGTTATGAACCGACCACCACCGATCAGCGGTTGCTCGACTCCCGCGGTCCCAGCGACTGGGTGCACACCGACCCGTGGCGGGTGCTGCGGATCCAGTCCGAGTTCGTCGAGGGTTTCGGGGCGCTCGCCGAGCTACCCCATGCGGTGACCGTCTTCGGCTCGGCCCGCACCCCCCGGGACCATCCCGAGTACGCCACCGGTCGCGCGCTCGGCGCCGCTCTCGCCGATGCCGGTTTCGCGGTGATCACTGGTGGCGGTCCTGGCACCATGGAGGCGGTCAACCGGGGAGCGTCCGAGGCGGGCGGGCTGTCGGTCGGGCTGGGCATCGAGCTGCCCTTCGAGGAGGGGCTCAACCCCTGGGTCGACCTCGGAATCAACTTCCGGTACTTCTTCACCCGCAAGACCATGTTCATCAAGTACGCGCAGTCCTTCGTCTGCCTGCCCGGCGGTTTCGGCACATTGGACGAACTGTTCGAGGCCCTCACCCTGGTGCAGAACAAGAAGGTCACCAAGTTCCCGGTCGTGCTGTTCGGGAAGGCGTACTGGGGTGGGTTGTACTCGTGGCTGGTCGACACCGTGACCGCGCAGGGCAAGCTCCGGGAGGCCGAGCTCGCCCTGCTGCACGTCACCGACGAGATCGACGAGGTGGTCCGGCTCGTCGGTGAGTCCTATCAGGCCTGGCAGGACACCCACTGAGGGTGGGATACGCCCGATGACCCCCGCTGCCGGCAGGCCCGTGCCGACGGTTCGGTTCGGAACTCGCAGCCTGCCCGTCGATCGGGCCTCGGTGATGGCCATCGTCAACCGGACCCCGGACTCCTTCTACGACCGTGGTGCCACGTACTCCGACCAGGCCGCGATGGCGGCTGTGGACCGCGCAGTGGCCGACGGTGCGGACATCGTCGACATCGGGGGGGTCAAGGCCGGCCCGGGCGACGACGTCGGGGTGATCGAGGAGATCCGCCGGGTGGTGCCCTTCATAGCCGCTGTCCGGGAACGTCATCCCGACCTGCTGATCAGTGTCGATACCTGGCGCCACGAAGTGGCCCGGCCAGCCCTGGAGGCCGGGGCCGACATCGTCAACGACAGCTGGGCGGGTGCCGATCCCAAGCTTGCTGAGGTCGCCGCCGAGTACCGGTGTGGAGTGGTCTGCTCGCATACCGGTGGGGCACCACCGCGTACCCGGCCGCACCGGGTGCGCTACACCGATGTGGTGCGCGAGGTCATCGACGACCTCACCGCGCAGGCGGCGAGTCTGGTCGCACTCGGGGTGCCCAGGGAGGCGATCCTGATCGATCCCACCCACGACTTCGGCAAGAACACCTGGCACGGGCTGGAGCTGCTGCGCCGGTGCGACGAACTGGTCGACACCGGTTGGCCGGTGCTGATGGCACTGTCCAACAAGGACTTCATCGGGGAGACCCTCGACGCCGGGGTGGACGATCGGGTGGACGGCACCTTGGCGGCCACCGCGATCGCCGCCTGGGCCAGAGTCCGGGTCTTCCGGGCCCACCAGGTGCGCCAGACCCGCCGGGTGCTGGAGATGGTGGCCTCGATCGTCGGAACCCGGCCACCGGCCCGCGCCGTCCGGGGCCTGGCGTGACGGGCTCGGCGCTGCTCCCGCAGACCCGGCGGTGGTTGCGCGAGTCCACCATGCAGCACGTGCCGTGGACCGTTCACCAGCTCGCCGCGGCCAAGCATGGCCGTCGCGTCAGCGTGGTGCTGCCCACGCTGAATGAACAGGCCACAGTGGGTGCGCTGGTCAGGGTGCTGCGGCCGATGGTCGGCGGGTTGATCGATGAGTTGGTGGTGATGGATTCGGGTTGCACCGACCGCAGCGCTGAGGTGGCCCGCGCCGCCGGCGCCCGGGTGGTGCAGCGCACCGATGTCGTTCCCGAGCTGGCACCGTGGCCGGGTAAGGGGGAGGTGCTCTGGCGTTCCCTGGCGGCAACGGCGGGCGATGTGCTGGTCTTCATCGACTCCGACCTCGTCGATGTCGATCCCGGATTCGTGCCAGCACTAGTCGGGCCGCTGCTGCTCCAGGCCCAGGGTGTTCAGCAGGCCCAGGGTGTTCAGCAGGCCCAGGGTGTTCAGCAGGCACAGGGTATCCAGCTGGTCAAGGGCTTCTACCGGCGGCCGCTGCGGATCGAGAGCGCGGAGGCGGGTACCGGCGGCGGCCGGGTCACCGAACTGCTGGCCAGGCCGTTGCTCAACGCGCTGCGCCCCGAGCTGGCCGGGGTGATCCAGCCGCTGGGCGGGGAGTACGCGGCCACTCGCGCGTTCCTGGAGTCGGTGCCCTTCGCCGCCGGGTACGGCGTGGAGATCGGGTTACTGCTCGACGCGCACACTCACTACGGGTTGGACGGTCTGGCCCAGGTGAATCTGGGGGTGCGCAAGCACCGCAACCGTTCCCTGCTCGAGCTCGGCGTGATGTCCCGCCAGATTCTCGGCGCCGCCCTGCCCCGCTGCGGGGTGGCCGAGGCGCCCGGTTCGGCGGGTATCACCCAGTTCGTGCCACTCGGGGACCGCTTCATCCCCACCGAGAGCGAGGTCCTGATTGCCGATCGCCCCCCGATGCGCGACGTGCTCGCCGCCCGCTCCGCCTGAGTGGTGCCGGGATGGCTCAGCCGTTCCAAGATCATGTAGCTAGCTGTCCCCTGTGAGGTTCGTGGCAATCCGCTGACCGACTGCTGGACGTGTCCCGTTCGCCTTCGGAGCGCACCGTCGCCGTCATGCGTCTGCATCGTCTGGCTGTACTGGTGGCGGTGCTGGCCGTCGTGGCGGGGACGCAAACCGCGCTCGCGTCGAGCGCCAGCGCCGCGGAGCCATTTGTGCCGATCAGTGGCTCGGGTTCGACCTGGAGCGCGAACGCGCTGGACCAGTGGCGGCGCAGCCTCAACAACCTCTTCGGTCTCATCATCAATTTCTCGCCCAACGGTTCGACCAACGGCCGCAACGACTTCCGGACCGGCCTGGTCGATTTCGCTGTCTCGGAGATCCCCTACGGCCTGACCGACGGCGGGGTGCTCGACCCGAATCCGGCTCGCGCGTTGGGGTACCTGCCGGTCGTGGCCGGTGGCACCGCGTTCATGTACAACCTGAAGATCGACGGCAGGCGGGTGACCAACCTGCGCTTGTCCGGCGACGCCATCACCAAGATCTTCACTCAAGTGATCACCAGCTGGGACGACGAGGCGATCAAGGCCGACAACCCGGGGTGACCCTGCCGCACCGCTCGATCGTGCCGGTGGTTCGCACTGATGGCGCGGGCAGCACTGCGCAGTTCACCGCCTGGATGGCCAGCCAGTACGGCGACCTGTGGGACGCGCACTGCAAGCGGGCCGGGAGGAACCTCACACCCTGCGGGCCCACGTCCTTCTACCCCACCACTGACAGGTTGCAAGCCAAGGCCGGCTCGTCGGGTGTGGCCGGGTTCGTCGCGCAGGACTCCAGCGAGGGCGCGATCACCTACGTGGAGTACGCCTACGCCCGCAACGCCGGCTTCCCCGTGGCCAAGGTGCTCAACAAGGCGAACTACTACGTCGAGCCCAAGGCGCCCAGCGTCGCTGTCGCACTGCTCAACGCAAAGCTCAACACTGACCTCACCGCGGACCTGAGCCAGGTCTACGTCAACCCCGACCCGCGGGCCTACCCGTTGTCCAGCTACAGCTACATGATCGTGGGCCGAAGGACACCACTGCGAACTTCAACACCGAGAAGGGCCGCACGCTCTCCGAGTTCGCCTACTACTTCGGCTGTCACAACCCGACGGTGGCGCCGGACGGGGGCAACTTGCTAGCCGAGAACGCTCCGCAGCCTGAGCCATGCGACCTCAAGGGAGCACCGACGCAGTGCACCGCGGGCACCGGCGGCTCCTCAGGCCCCGGCACCGGTCCGCCAACACCGCCACCCACGGGGTTCCCGATCCCGTTCCCGGTACCGCCGCCCACGGGGTTCCCGTTCCCGGTACCGCCGCCCACGGGGTTCCCGTTCCCGGTACCGCCGCCCACGGGGTTCCCGTTCCCGGTACCGCCGCCGATGGGGTTCCCGATTCCATTCCCGGTACCGCCACCTACGGGGTTCCCCTTCCCATTCCCCGTACCAGGAGCGGGAGGAGGGGCTTCGCCTGAGGCGATCATCACCAAGCTGACGGCTAGGTTGGAGTTGATCATGCAGGTCCTGCAGCATCGCCTTTCCGACTTCGGTACCCTGCGGTTCCGCTCCGGTCCGCATTGATCGATGATCGCCGGCGGGGGGTTCATCGCCGACTGCTGGACGTGCCCAATGACCGGCGGGGCGCGGCGTCAACGTGCTCAACCCAGCGGAACACCGCGGTCATCCGGTGATCGGCCCACGCTTGGCTGCGGCGTGCATGGCTGGCCCTCGTGGCCCGGACTCGGTCGGGTCAGCGGAGGGGTTAGCCCGGTTCTGTGGGCACGGGCGCGTCTCGTGCCGTCGACGCCGGCGCGATAGAGGACGAGTCGCCACTAAACCGGTTCGAGCACGTCATGATCGTCGGATGTGAGCTGTGACGGTGCAAATTCGCACGGTTATCGCTCAGATTCAGCGATCATGAAGCGGCGCCACTATGCTGAAGTGTCGTTGCAGCGTGATCAACTCCGGACGGACTCACGCGGTGCTGCACTGATACCCCAGCCGCTCCGCGATCAGGGTCTTGACCTGGTCGAGGGGCACACTGTCGGGCGAGAGCTCACAGGTACGCAGGGTGCGGTCGGCCCGGGCCAGTAGCCGGCGATACCCGTCGGACCCATTGGCGGTGGTCAGCCAGGCGATCCGCCGCCAGGACTCCAGGGTGCGATGCACGCCGGTCAGGTCCAAGGTCTCGGTCGCGGTGGCCATAACTTCGCGCCACGGCCGGTCGAACTCCGCGATGTCCTCGGGATCAGCGCGGCCCCCACCTGCGCCGGCGAGGCGTCCGCGAACGGTGGACGGCCAGCGCCGGGCTCCGGTCCGGAAGCTGCGGCAGCGGTCACCCGCACACCATAAGCCAGCCCGGGGGTCGGCGATCCGCCACTCGCGGGGCTAGGTGGACCGGCTGGCCGCCGGGAGCACGGCGTCGGGGGCCGCTGTCTCAACCGGCAGGCAGCCGGGGTTCAGGGGTTCCAGTCGTGCACCACGGTGTGCAGCACGCGCAGCGCGTCGCCGTTGAGGCGTTGGGTGACCAATGGCCCGCTGGGAATGATCAGAGACGATTTGCGGGCGCGGATGGCGGTGCAGGCTTGGCTGAACCCGGCGAGGTAGAGGGTGTCCCGCCAGTCGAGGGTTTCCCGCACGCCCCAGAGCGGTCCGTCCGGGCCCGGGGCAACTCGCTGGAAGTGGAACCCGCTGCGTTTGGCGGCGTCCAGCAGCCGCTTCGCGGTGGCCAGATCCGGACTCTCGGCGCTCACCACGACGCCCACATCGTGCAAGTCCGGCAGCGCTGTTCCGCCGGTGTGGCCAGGCTCGCGGACAGCACCCGGGCACCGCAGATCGCCCGGTAACGGCCACCCGCTCGGCGGCCTTGTGCCATCGCCTCATCCGTCACGTGATGCGTGAGGTTGGTGTGGCCATCGGTCATCTCGATCGCCATCGGCGTAGGCGGTGCGCTGGCGACCGGCGCAGCCTGGCGCCGCGTACCCCGCCGCGGCGCGACGCGGCGATGCCTGCCAGCCATGACACCTCCTGACCTCGTGGCGGGTTCGTCGCGGCGTAGCCGCTGTCCCCACTGCACCCACACTCGCCGATGTCTCGCAAGCTACATCGTCTCGTTCAGATGCGAGGCTAATGTGTAGCGCTACAAATTACAAGGCAAGAAGGGGTGATCTACTTTGAGGCTACGATCACGACATGCCACCGTTGGGCCCGACCATGCGGCGTAGGCAACTCGGCGCGGAACTCCGCCGGCTGCGCAACAGCACTGGCATCACGATGGAGCACGCCGCAGCGGTCCTGGACTGCGCGCGCTCCCGGATCGGGCACATCGAGAACGGGCGCAACTCTATCCGCAAGCCCGAACTGAAGGTGATCCTCGATCTCTACGGCGCCAGCGACGAGGAGCACGAGGGCCTCGAAGAGCTGCGCCAACAGGCCAGCAAGCGGGGGTGGTCATCCACCTACCGGCTGCCGTCCTGGCTCAAGCGCTATGTCGAGCTGGAAACCGACGCCGTGGCCATGTGTAGCTTCGAGGGCGAACTGATCCCCGGTCTGCTGCAAACCGAACAATACGCACGGCGGATCCATCTGGTAGCCGGCAATCTGATCAAACCCGATGACCTCGACAGGCTGGTTGCGGCCCGAATGCGCCGGCAGTCCCGGCTGACCGACGACACGCCCCTGGACCTTTCCACCGTGGTCTCCGAGGCGGCATTCCGCCGCGCCCTCGGGGACACCGAGATCGGCGCGGAACAGTTGGCCCATGTCATCGAGGCGGCGCGTCGACCTAACATCACGCTGCATGTGCTGCCCTATGCGGCAGGGCTGCACTCCAGCATGTCGGGCTCGTTCGCGGTGCTGACCTTCGATCCCGGCGTGGCCCCGCCCTTCGGTTACCAGGAGCACGCCATTGGCGGGCACGTTGTGGACGACCGCGACGCGGTCAGCCACTTGCTGGATCTCTGGGAACTACTCTGCAGCCAGGCCCTTCCCCCTGACGAAAGCCTGCGCTGGCTCTCAGAGCTGACACCCCATAACAGAGGAAAGTGAGGATCCGATGCTTGACTTGGATCATGCGCAGTGGCGGAAGTCAAGTCGAAGCGGCGCCGGCAACGCCTGCGTCGAGGTCGCTGCGCTAGCCGACGGTGGCCGCGTCATTCGAGACAGCAAAGACCGACCCGGACCGATCCTCAGACTCACTCCCCCCGCGTGGACCGCGTTCACCACCTGGATACGTGTCGGCGATTGACTGAACACAATCTACGTTGGCGATAGGGCCCGCCCGGCGGCCCATGAGCCACATCAACACATGTGCGTGGCGCAGATCATACATATGTGACCCGTACGGAGAATGACAAGTAGGCGCCCTCGGTGAAACTGTCCGGGGCGCCACCCGCGACACCTGAATGTAGGTGAGTTTCGAGTTGCCGCGAGTTACGCGCGCGCGTTGCCGAACAGAGCTCCAATGGATCAAGGTGGCGGGTTCGCCCGCCCCTGGCCGGGTCCGCCTCCCCTCCGTTCGCGGCGATCCGGCCCTTTGCGCGTCCCGATCTGCTCGCACCTTCGCGCATCGATCGTTGACCAGTGATCGTCATTGCCGCACGCGGATCACGTTCGGAGGGGCAGGGCGGACCAGAAGTGAACGGCTTGCCGGAGTCCCCGTGACTCCTCGGATAGCTATCGCCGGCAGGCGACGGCCCCGCCGCGGGTGACGCGCGCCTCCCTCTCCTGACCGTTTATAACGTGCTATAGTTTCTACGTGTTTGAGGCTGTTTATGAAGCGTGGGTCCGTTATTCGTCCGCCTTGGTGAAAAATGTTCCCGAAAACGATGTGCGACTCAACCTGGACGGAGAGGTACGCACTCGTTTGCGACAGCTAGACCTGATCCTAAAAAAGTTGACTGACGAAATTAAAATAATTACTCCAAGGCCAGAAGACATCGAGAGATCAAATGAATTCATTAGGCAGCACCACGCAACCTTTGTACGTGGCGAGATGTCAATAGAAGAATGGGTAGCCGGAACTGGCCTCAAGCAGAAATCAGCAGACGAGCTCCAGTATGAAGCCGACGCTTGGGAATCTATTGGAATTTTTACGGAGGCTTTCTATTTCTTCGCTTGGCGACTCATCGAGGTCCTCAACGGCAATGGAGAATATAGGTTTCCAAACCTTGAAAGGATGCGAAAAAGTGAGGGTGTAGGATTCGTTCGCAACCACCTTATTCAGCATCCCGAAAACAAAGAAAAGAACTTCACTCAAGGTCTTGTGATAACGAACTCGGGCCCCGTCTTGCGCAGCCATGGAGCAATCATCGATGGTGCTACTGGTGAGGTACGCCCGTCTGACGACACGAAAGACCAAGGGCTCTATGTGACGGCGGTCAAGCTTCGTGACGAGATGCAGCGCAAGTTTGAGAGTGCGACAACAGCGATCTTGGCATCCAGGCCAGAGGTACAGCAGCACAGCACAGCAACCGACCACCCTGAATCAGACTCTGCGCGACCCGACGAAGTCATTTGACGTTGGACAACACCACATCGGACACCCGATCGCCAAGTAGCTCACACCAAAGTGCCCCAGGGATCTCCGGCCCCCGACGTACCTGGGGTCGTCTTACGCCACCTCGCGACATCAAGGGCACCTAACGGTCGCTCGGCGATGCCGTAGGTGCCACCCTTGGAATCGTCGAGCCGACGCAGAGACCGGCAGGGTGTGAGGGAACGGGGGTAGAGCAGGTTGAGTCTCCACCACCACTGGCCGCATCCACGTCCGTAGTCCCGCATCTTAGGACAGGATGGGACAATAGCCCTATCGGACCCGGTGGGGACGATTTATGGAGCTGCAAAACGATCGCTGGTTCATGTTGGACGATTGGAACGCTGGTACTCGCACGCGATCCCGTCTATCGAGGCGCTGGATCTGCTGGTCGAGCTGGCGCCGCTGTTGGGGGTCGGTGGGGGAGCGGGCTACTGGGTCCGGCTGCTCAGCGACCATGGAGGCGACGTCGTGGCCACAGAGCCTGACCCGACGGAGGCAACTCCTGGATCGACGGCACTCAGGAGCCGTGGACCAAGGTCGTCCGTCTTGGCATAGACGCGGTGAACGACTTTCCTGACCGCATTGTATTCGTGCGCATGCCGCCGCGACCCTCAGGTTTCATGCCCGAGCTCCAGCGGCGGGGCACCACGCGCCGTGTGACAGCTAGCGATTGTTAGCGACGGAGAAGGCTGCTTTGGACGGGATGAGATGAGATCCTCCGCCGCGAATGGACACAGGTCAGTGAGCTGCCACTTCTGAATTCCCTTCCCGATTCCACAAGCTAATGCTCTGGAGGGGACCGCTAGGAGAACAGTCGCGAAGTGTGCCGGCAACTCGGCAAGTTGGGTCAGCGCAACGTTGTGCGTCCTTTTGAAGCCTTTCCGCCGCGGTGGATGGAGTTTATGCGTATGGGTCAACAGGAATTCAAATTTTCTTCTTGACGCCTTCCTTTGTTTCCTTCGCGGGAACAAAGGCGTTAAGTGCTTCATCTTGGGACAGACTTCTTGCCCGTTCCGCATAGAGCTCGAGACGGCTGAGCCAGTGCTTTCCAACTGTCGGATTTCGTTCTCGCTCTACAGCAACGTATAGCTCAACTGCATCCCAGATCTGGATTAGTCGGACGTGTAGAAATGCGATCATTTTAGATTCATCGATCAAATCCAAATGCTGTAAAACTTGCGGCGTTTTGAAAAAAGTACACCATATCGATTACGGCACTTCTGGCTGGATTGGGAAGGGCGAAAATTCCCAACTTGGGATCGTGTTCGTCTTTCAGGCTGGAGACAACGTATTGGTATCTGTCATGGAACCGTGGATCACGGAACTCCTCCATGAGCTGAAAGAATGTAGGTATGTGCGCTGCTTGTCTCGATAGCTTTAGCTGTCGAGCGGTTAAGAACGTCGAGGACACGAGAGCTGCGACAGAGGCGGCGCCAGCCATAGTGCTTATGATCAACGAGACGTCCATGAAGGTTTCCTTTCGGCAAGCGCCGTCTTGTGAGAGTCAACCTGGGTCAGCCTGACGTACTGATTACAGTAACTACGTAGTAGTTCACCCGAGAATGAGTGGATAGAAGGCCAGCCAAGGCAAACTGCGGGCGCTCGCCGCACGGTACCCCGGCGTGCTTCCATGATTGCACTGGAACAAGCGTGCGGACACAGGACGGCCCGGTCCTCCGGTCCAGCTGACCACACGGGTGGGCTGGCCAGCACGCTGATTGGCCTTAAGGGCCCAGATGCTCCTCGTTGCCGTGTGGCCGACAGGTGCACGGCCCTCCCGGGTGTTGACCCGCACTGATCACGTCCGCTTCGGAGCGGTGGGCCGTCCTTAACCAGTCTCCAGCTGTCACCATTGGACGCGTGGGTACGGTGCTGATCTACCTCGTCGTGGCGACGGTGGTCGCTGTGGTGGTGTTCCTGGTCGCGTCGCTGGTGTTCGGCCGGGGCGAGGAG
Organism: Pseudonocardiaceae bacterium; assembly: GCA_050699635.1. Taxonomy (GTDB): domain Bacteria; phylum Actinomycetota; class Actinomycetes; order Mycobacteriales; family Pseudonocardiaceae. The sequence continues at coordinate 11,549 of JBOHFK010000056.1, forward strand.
TTGGCCGCCCTGGCGCCGGACGTGACCCCGACCGGGCTGCCTGAGGGAGAGATCGTCGGCGACGACGTGCGCGCCGTCCGGTTCTCCCAGGTCCTGCGTGGGTACCGGATGTCCGAGGTGGATTGGACGCTGCGGCGGGCCGCGGCGCAGCTCGACGCGCTGCACGCCCGGGTCGCTGAACTGGAGGCGCAACGATGAACCCAACCGTGCGGATCGACGCCCAGATCGAGGTGCAGGCGCCACCGGATACGGTGTTCGCTGCCGCTACCGATTGGAACCGCCAAGGTGAGTGGATGCTCGGCACCACTGTGCGGATCCGCCGCGGCGACGGTCAGTCGGTCGGCTCGGAGCTGGAGGCCGTCACCGGAATAGCCGGAATCGGGGTCGCTGACCACATGCGGATCACCGAATGGGACGCTCCATCCCGATGCGAGATGCGGCACCTCGGGAAAGTGGTGCGCGGCATCGGGATCTTCGTCGTACGGCCACAGGGACGTGACACCGCCTCCTTCGAGTGGATCGAGCAGCTGGAGCTGCCGCTGGGGGGGCTGGGCCGGGCGGGGTGGCCGCTGATCCGTCCGTTGTTCGGCATGGGTCTACGGCTGTCCCTAGACCGTTTCGCCGCGTTCTGCGGTACCTACCGATGACTCCCGGCACCGGTCCAGCGGCCGACCCGGAGGGCCGCCTGCGCTGCCCGTGGGCGGGGTCGGCCCCGGACTATTGCGACTACCACGACAACGAGTGGGGGATACCGGTCCACGGCGAGACTGCTCTGTTCGAGCGGCTCAGCTTAGAGGCGTTCCAATCGGGTCTGTCCTGGTTGACGATCCTGCGCAAGCGGGACGCCTTCCGCGGGGCATTCGCCGGTTTCCGCCCAGCTGCCGTTGCCGCCTTCACCGACGCCGACGTGGCCCGCCTGCTCGCCGACGCGAGCATCATCCGCAACCGCGCCAAGATCGAGGTAACGGTGCGCAACGCCCGAGCGGTCTTGGAGCTCGATGCGGATCTGGACAGCCTGCTGTGGTCCTACGCGCCCGACACCCCGGGGCGGCCCGCACCGCGCACCACGGCCGAGATACCGACCCGGACCCCCGAATCCGAGGCGATGGCCGGTGCGCTGCGGCGCCGTGGATTCACCTTCGTTGGTCCGGTCACCTGCTATGCCCTCATGCAGGCCACCGGGATGGTCGATGACCACCTCAGTGACTGCTTCCGCCGCACCGCTGGGTGAGCTCCCGCAGCGGTCCTAGGTGGACGGTGCGAGGGGTGGCGAAGGCGAGATGATCGGTTGCGTGTCGGGGGTTTAAGCCGATAGGGGAGAATGCATGGGGTCACCGGTGTCGCGTGGCCACACTCGCGGTGACTGAGCACGGAGGGAGCACGCTATGGCGGCCATGAAGCCCCGGACCGGCGACGGTCCCCTCGAAGTGACGAAGGAGGGACGGGGCATCGTGATGCGCGTGCCGCTGGAGGGCGGTGGGCGGCTCGTCGTCGAGCTGTCGAAGGACGAGGCAGGCGAACTCGGCGAGGCATTGCAAGCCGTCGTGGAGTGACGGCCCCGCCTGGCGGCCCCCGTTTCGTGGCCTCGGTCGGCGTCTGCGGGCGCGCCGGGGCCTCGCCACGAATTCACCCGGAGACACCCAGTGCCCGTGACCCTGACCGTGCCCACCCCGCTGGCTGAGGTGCGGGTGCAGGAGCGACATGGTCCGCACTGGCCTGAAGTCGTGCTGGTCGGGCAGCCCCCCTTACCGAACCTGGGTCCTGGTGCCGACCGGCTGGGTGTGAGCGAACAGTGGCTGACCCAGTACCAGGTGGCTGGATCTGCTGGCTCGGTGCAGGTCGTACCGCTAGTCACCGAACAGCCCAATCACGGCTGGCTCCTGGGCACCGGAGCCGGAACCGTGCGCGATTGGCGAGCAGCCGGTGGCGCGCTGGTTCGGGCCATCGCAGCGCGGGTGGACGGCGATACGGTGACCGAGCGCCGTGGCGATGACTCGCACATCGTGCAGGTGCACCTGCCGCCCGGCATCACGGCACCCCAGACGGCGTCCCTGGCTCTCGGATGTGTGGTGGGCTCGCACCAGTACCGCCTCACCAGCCACGACCTACCACCCCGGCGGGAAACCGTCGTGCTCGTCACGCCGCCCGGCGAAGAATCGGGACCGCTTGCCGAGGCGGTGGCCCGGGCACAGGTCCTCGGTCGGGCCACCGGGCTGGCCCGGGACCTCGCCAACACCCCGAGCGGGCTCAAAGACCCCAGCTGGCTCGCCGGCACCGCCGCTCGCCTGGCCTCGCCTGTTCCCGGTCTGCAGGCCACCGTGCGCGATGAGCAGTGGCTCGCCGAACAGGGTTTCGGCGGAGTGCTCGCGGTCGGGGGTGGCTCGGCCCGCCCCCCACGGTTGCTCGACCTGGCCTGGCAGCCGCCCGGAGTGTTAGCCGATGACCACCTGGTGCTGGTCGGCAAGGGCATCACCTTCGACACCGGCGGGATCTCGATCAAGCAGGCCGACGGTATGCACCTGATGCGCACCGACATGTCCGGAGGCGCCGCGGTGATCGCCGCGCTGCTGGCCGTGAGCCAGCTGCACCTGCCGCTGCGGGTGACGGGGCTGGTGCCGTGCGCGGAGAACCACGTGTCAGGGTCGGCGTACCGTCCGGGCGACGTGGTGCGGCACTTTGATGGCCACACCACCGAGGTGACCAACACCGACGCCGAAGGCCGGTTGGTGCTCGCCGATGCGCTGGCCTACGCGGTACGCACCCTGGAGCCCACCACGCTGGTCGACGTTGCCACGTTGACCGGGGCGATGAAAGTATCACTGGGCCTGCGCACCGGCGGGCTGTTCGCCACCGAGTGCGGACTCGCCGAGCGCATCCAAGCCGCCGGGGAGGCCACCGGCGAGACTTGGTGGCGGATGCCGCTGCTCGACGAGCACGCCGATGACGTGCGCTCCGGCATTGCCGATCTTCGGCAGTGCCCGCCCGGCCCAGGGGGCATCACCGCGGCGCTGTTTCTCCGGGAGTTCACCGGCGGGCTGCCCTGGGCACATCTGGATATCGCCGGACCGGCCCGAGCCGAGGACAGCTACGACGAGGTCAACCCGGGCGGCACCGGATTCGCCACCCGGACCCTGATCGAATTGGCCTGCTCGTTCACCAGCTAGGCTTTCGCGCCGATGGCCACCTCACCAGCCGGCGCCGGCCGGGTCGTGATCACCGGGGGCGCCGGCTTCGTCGGTCGCGCCGCGGTTGCCGCGTTCGGCGGCCGGGGCAATCCCGTCATCGTCGTCGACCGCTGTGCGCATCCCGATCCGTTGGTCCACAGCGTGGTTGGCGAGCTGACCGACCCGGGGGTGATCGCCGAGGCGTTGGGCGGCGGGGACGTGGCCGGTGTGGTGCATCTAGCCGCCGTCACCTCGGTACTGCGCTCGATGCAGCACCCGGCGACCACCTACCGGACCAACGTGGCGGTGACCCAGGACCTGCTGGAGGGCTGCCGGCTGGCCGGCGTCGAGCGGTTCATCATGGCCTCCACCAACGCGGTGGTCGGTAACGTCGGTTACGCCACCATGGACGAAGCCGCCCAGCTGCGCCCGCTGACTCCGTACGGCGCCACGAAGGCGGCCGGCGAGATGCTGCTGCACGGCTACGCGGGCGCCTACGGCATGGCTACCTGTGCGCTGCGATTCACCAACATCTACGGTCCGGGGATGCAACACAAGGACAGCTTCGTGCCGCGGATGATGCGCGCGGCATTGGCTGGTCGGGGTGTGCAGATCTACGGTGACGGTTTACAGCGGCGCGACTTCGTCCATGTCGATGACGCGGTGGCGGCGGTGCTCGCCGCATGGGACCGGCGCTTCACCGGTATCGCGATTATCGGGTCGGGCGCCTCGGTGACCGTGCTGGAACTGCTTGATGCAGTGCGCGCGGTCACTGGCTGCCCGCTGCCCGCCGCGCACGTGGCGGCCAAGCCCGGGGAGATGCCTGCGGTGATCGTCGACGTCAGCCAGGCCTGCAAGCAGTTGGACTACCGGCCCGCGGTGTCGCTGGCCGACGGGCTGGCCACAGTGTGGCAGGACTTCATGGCGACCCGTGAGTGGCGATGCGAGTCATGACTCGCATCGCCACTCACGGGTCGGGTGGTCACGACCGGTGACGGGGCTGCTGGCGCGGCCAGAGACCGGCGACTCGGATTCCGGCACTCTCGTGATGGCCTCCCGGGTGCCACGGTGGTGCCGGCTGCACTGGATGTTGCTGGCTTTGCTGGGGCTGGGTGTCGCCCTGCGGGTGCTTACCGTGCTGGCTTACCAGCCCGCCATCCTCTACATCGACTCTTTCGATTACCTGGACAACATCCACGAGCTGCGCCCTGATGGGCTGCGGCCGATCGGCTACGACCTCATCCTGAACCTGCTGCTGCCCTTCGGTGGCCTGCGTGCCGTGGCGATCGTGCAGCACCTGCTCGGGCTGGGTCTCGCGGTGATGATCTACCGGCTGCTGCTGCGCCACGGCGCCCGGCGCTGGCTGGGGGCGCTCGCGGCCGCACCGGCGCTGCTCGATGCCTACCAGGTGCAGATCGAGCACAACATCATGCCCGATATCTGGTTCCAGGCCCTGCTTGTTCTGATCATCTGGGTGCTGACCTGGCGCGGGTTACCCAGCCCCTGGCACGCCGCGGGCGCTGGAGCGCTGATCGGCTTCGCGGTCCTGGTGCGGCTGGTCGGCATAGCCCTGCTGGTTCCCGCGCTGGCCTACCTGGTCGTCGCCGGGTCACTGTGGGTCAGCCGGACCGGGTGGCGGCGGATCGCGCTGCGGGCCGCGGCGATGGCGGCCGGCTTCGCGGTGCTGATCGGGGGTTACGCCACCTACTACCGGATCACCACCGGTGTCTGGGGCCTCAGCGGCGCTAGCGGTGGCGTGCTCTACGGGCGCGCCGCAGTCATCGCCGACTGCGAGCGCATCGCGGTGGGAACCTCCGAGCGTGCGGTGTGTCCAGCGCAACCACGCGATCAGCGCTTCGGGGTGGACTACTACGTCCACGACCTCGCGTCTCCGGCGATGACCGTCGTGTTGCCGCCCGGTGAGTCGATCGAGGCGACCCAGGCTTCCTTCGCCCGCCAGGTGTTCGCCAATCAGCCAGTCGATCTCGCGATCGCAATCGGCGCGGATTTCCTCAAGGGGTTCCGGCCGGTCCGCGTCGACACCCTGAACGACGTGCCGGTCGAGCGCTGGTACTTCCAGATCTCGTACCCGTACTTCGGGATCCGGGAGCTGGTCGACGCGCGGGCCTTCGAGTTCGGCGGCGTGCCGATCGGCGTCAACCCCGCGCTCGCCGGGTTGCTCCGGACCTATCAGCTCACGGTCGGGTACACCCCGGGGCCGCTGCTCGGGCTCGGTCTGATGGTGGGTCTGCTCGGCGGGTTCGGCATGGGCAACGCCCGCCGGTCGGGGATTCGCGCGGCCAGCCTGCTGGTGTCCGGACTCGCCGTCACGGTGCTGCTGACCGCGGCGGCCTTCGAGTTCTCCTGGCGCTACCAGCTACCCGGACTGGTGTTGCTGCCGCTGGCCGGGGCGCTGGGCGTGACCGCGTTCACCGGCCCGCTGCGCAGGCCGGGCCCCCGGCGCAAGCTGAACCCGCCGATGCAGCCTTACCCCGATCCGCTGGACATCGCCACGGTGGGTGCGTTCGTCTCCGCCCACGGCGAGGTGAGTTTCGCGCCGGTGGTGGTGATCATCGCCGCCTACAACGAGGAAGACGGCATTGGCGCGGTCCTCGCCGGCGTTCCCTCGATGAGCTGCGGCCTGCCGGTGGACACCTTGGTGGTCGTCGATGGATGCACTGATGCCACCGCGGAAGTGGCCCGGCGGTGCGGCGCCCGGGTGTGTGACCTGCCGGCCAACCGGGGTCAGGGCGCGGCGCTGCGGCTGGGTTACGGGCTGGCGCGCCGCGGCGGTGCCCGTTACCTCGTCACCACCGATGCGGATGGTCAGTACGACCTGGCCGAATTGCCGCTGCTGCTCCAGCCGTTGATCGATGACGAGGCCGACTTCGTCACCGGTTCCCGGGCCCTGGGCCGGCGGGAGACCGCTGACCCGGTGCGGCACCTCGGGGTGCATGTGTTCGCGTGGCTGGCCAGCGTGTTGACCCGGCAGCGGCTGACCGACACCTCGTTCGGTTTCCGGGCGATGAAAGCGGAGGTCACCGAGGTCGTCACGCTCACCCAGGCCCAGTACCAGGCCTCTGAGCTCCTGCTGGGGACGATCCTGCGCGGCTACCGGGTACTGGAACAGCCGATGACAATGCTGGCCCGTACCGCGGGCCAGACCAAGAAAGGCAACAACCTCATCTACGGGATGCGCTATGCCCGGGTGCTGGTGGGCACCTGGTCCCGGGAGTCCTGGGCCCGGCGATCCGCGGCACCGAAAACCAGCCGGTCCAGCAACGCGAACTTGAGCACGAAGACCGGCAGGTAGCTCAGGCCGTAGACGACTGTGACGACGGCGGTCCGCACCGCGTGATCATGGATGGCGCCGCCGATGAGTCGATCGACGCCGGTGGTGATGCCGACCGCCACCAGGCCACTGAAGGTGATCACCGCCAGGTACGGCAGCAGTTCCCGGCGCAGTCCCACCGGCCCACAGCGCCGCCAGGTCCAGAACCGGTGGATGAGGAAGTTCGGTATCGCCCCGGCCACGAAGGCCACCGCCCCGGACAGCGCGGTCGAGGCGTCGAGAACGCCGAACAGCAGCAGGAACGCCAGCTGGCTGCATGCGGTGGACACCACGGTGCCCGCCGCGAACCGGGTGAACAACCTGGCCAGCCGGGACCCGACGATCCGTGGGAGCACGGCATCATCTTCGCAGACGGACCGGTGCCGTCACCGGTGCCGTTGTTGGTGTTTGGCCGGGCCATCTGATAGGCAAACGCATTCACTCTCATCCGGCGGGAGGCAGTACGGTGCGGATCCTCGTTCTCGGTGGCGATGGTTATCTGGGTTGGCCCACCGTGTTACACCTCTCGGATCGGGGCCACGAGGTCGCCGTGCTGGACAACTTCGCCCGGCGTGCCTACGACGACGAGCTGGGATTGCAGAGCCTGGTGCCCATCGAGCCACTGCGCCAGCGGGCGCGCGCCTGGCATGAGGTGTCCGGTCGCCAACTCGAGCTCTTCGTCGGCGATCTGTGCGACGCCGAGTTCATCCTCGATGTCGTACGCCGCTTCCGGCCCGACTCGATCGTGCACTATGCCGAGCAGCGCTCCGCCCCCTACTCGATGATCGACCGCCGGCACGCGGTCTACACCCAGTCGAACAACGTCGTCGGCACCCTGAACGTGATGTTCGCGATCGCCGAGGTGGACCTGGATATTCACCTGGTCAAGCTGGGCACCATGGGGGAGTACGGCACCCCGAACATCGACATCGAGGAGGGCTGGCTCACCGTCGAGCACAACGGCCGCACCGACCGGATGCTCTTCCCCAAGAAGCCGGGTTCCTTCTACCACCTCTCGAAGGTGCACGACAGCCACAACATCGAGTTCGGCTGCCGCAGCTGGGGTTTGCGGGCCACCGACCTCAATCAGGGCGTCGTCTACGGCCAGCAGACGGATCAGACCGCGCGGGACCCCCGGCTGGCCACCCGGCTGGACTACGACGCCGTTTTCGGCACCGTGCTCAACCGGTTCGTCATCCAGGCGGTACTCGGGCATCCGCTGACCGTCTACGGGGCGGGCGGGCAGACCCGGGGCATCATCGACATCCGGGACACCATCGAGTGCATCCGGTTGGCCTGCGAGAACCCGGCCGATGCCGGCGAGTTCCGGGTGTTCAACCAGATCACCGAGACGATGTCGGTCGTCGACATCGCCAAGACCGTCGCGGCCACTTTCCCGGGGAACGTGGAGATCGAATACCTGGACAATCCCCGGGTGGAACTCGACGAGCACTACTACAACGTGGTCCACACCGGCCTGGTCGACCTGGGCCTGCAGCCCCACCTGCTGTCCGACACCCTGATCGACTCCCTGTTCGCCATCGTCGCCCGCCACATCACCCGCGCCGACCTGTCCACCATGCGTCCCACCATCAACTGGCGCACTCCCACCAACCACTGACGCGGTTAGTGGAGGAGTTGTTGGTAGAGGTGCAGGGTTCGGTCGGCGACTGCCGGCCAGGAGAACTCGGAGATGGCGCGTTTGCGGCCGGCCTGGCCCATCGCCGCGACCCGGTCAGGGTCGGCCAGGAGCTCATTGACGCGGTGGGCGAGGCCTTGCTGGAAAGCCTCGGGGTCATGCTCGTCGTAGGGCACCAGCAGGCCGGTAACGCCATCGTCGACGACCTCCGGGATCCCACCGACGGCGGAGGCGACTACTGCGGTGCCGCAGGCCATCGCCTCGAGATTCACGATGCCCAGCGGTTCGTAGACCGATGGGCAGATGAATACGGTGGCCGCCGATAGCACCTGCCGGATGTCCTCGACGGGCAGCATGTCCGGCACCCAGATCACCCCGGGCCGGGCTGCGGAAAGTTCCGCTACGGCGGTGCGGGCTTCGGCCTCGATCTCGGTGGTGTCCGGCGCGCCGGCGCAGACCAGCAACTGGGCACCGTGGTCGATGTGCTGGGCCGCCGCCAGCAGGTGACCGACTCCCTTCTGGCGGGTGATCCGCCCGACGAATGCGACGATCGGCCGCGCCGGGTCAGCGCCGAACCGGCGAAGGGCATCGGTGTCCCGAACCGGGCGATAGGTGTCGGCGTCGATACCGTTGCGTACCACGTGCACCCGGTCCGGATGCAGGGTGGGATAGCAGTCCAGCACGTCGGCCCGCATGCCGTCGCTGACCGCGATGATCGCGTCGGCGTGTTCGTAGGCGGTGCGTTCCACCCACGAGGACACCCGGTAGCCACCGCCGAGTTGTTCGGCCTTCCACGGCCTGCGTGGCTCCAGCGAGTGCGCGGTGATCACATGCGGCACGCCGTGCAGGGTGCGGGCCAGGTGGCCCGCCATGTTGGCGTACCACGTATGCGAATGCACTAGCTGCACGCCTCCCAGCGCGTCGGTCATCGCCAGATTGACCGAAAGAGTCTGCAGGGCCTGGTTGGCAGCGGCGAGTCCGGGTGCGACGGGGTGGTTGTAGACCTCAAGGCGGCGCCCGTCTGGGCGCGGCGCGCCGAAGCAATGCACCTCGACCTCACACCGCTTGCGTAGCTCGGGCACCAGGTGGCCGACATGAACCCCGGCGCCGCCATACACCTCAGGCGGGTATTCACGGGTCAGGACTCCGATACGCACGCCCAGTGACGCTAGCGCTCCGGCCGCCGGCGGTCACTGGCAGTGCCCTCACCGGTGCTCACCTGTGAACAATCGATGACCAGGTGTGGGGCTCACATGGCTCTGCAGCGCGACCGACGCTAGGGTGACCAATCGTGAAGGGACAGCCGCACGTGCTGGGCATCGTTCTTGCCGGCGGTGAGGGAAAAAGATTGTGGCCACTGACCGCGGACCGGGCCAAGCCGGCCGTGCCGTTCGGCGGCAATTATCGGCTGATCGACTTCGTGCTCTCCAATTTGGTCAATGCCGGATATATCCGGATCTGCGTGCTCACCCAGTACAAGTCGCATTCGCTGGACCGGCACATCACCACGGCCTGGCGGTTGTCGTCGATGCTGGGTCAGTACATCACCCCGGTGCCCGCGCAGCAGCGCCTCGGCCCGCGGTGGTATACCGGCAGCGCGGATGCGATCTTTCAGTCGCTGAACCTCGTCTATGACGAGGCACCGGAATACATCGTCGTCTTCGGCGCCGACCATGTGTACCGCATGGACCCCTCGCAGATGCTCGAGCAGCACATCGAGACTGGTGCGGGCGTGACCGTCGCCGGCATCCGGGTGCCGCGGGCACAGGCCAGCGCGTTCGGTTGCATCGGCGCTGATGTCTCCGGACGGATCACCGAGTTCCTCGAGAAGCCGGCGAGGCCACCGGGTACGCCGGACGATCCCGAGATGGCGTTCGCCTCGATGGGCAACTACGTGTTCACCACCAAATTGCTGGTCTCTGCGCTGCGCGCGGACGGCGCCAACCAGGATTCCGACCATGACATGGGCGGCGACGTGATCCCGATGCTGGTGGATGCCGGGGAAGCGGCGGTGTATGACTTCGCCGACAACGTGGTGCCCGGCGCCACCGACCGGGACCGCGGCTACTGGCGCGACGTCGGCACCCTGGACACCTACTACGACGCGCACCTGGACCTGGTGTCGGTGCATCCGGTGTTCAACCTGTACAACCAGGCTTGGCCGATCCGCACCGCGATGCCCCCGCTGCCGCCCGCGAAATTCGTCCAGGGCGGCTCCGCCCAGGAATCGATCGTCGGGGCGGGCTCGATCATCTCAGCCGCGCAGGTGAGTCACTCGGTGCTGTCGAGCGACGTGGTGGTCGAGGCCGGCGCGCACGTCGAGGGCAGCGTGCTGATGCCCGGAGTCCGGGTGGGCAAAGGCGCGATCGTGCGCCGGGCGATCCTGGACAAGAACGTGGTCATTCCCGATGGCGCCCAGGTTGGGGTGGATCCTGCCCTGGACCGGGAGCGTTACACGGTCAGCGGTGGCGATGTCGTAGTCCTCGGCAAGGGAGCCCATGCAGAGTGAGCCGGTGCCCTGGTGGGCTGTGTTGTCCTCAGCCAGTGCCCCCGTGCTGCTGATCGGTGGTTGGCAACTCGCCGCAACCCGCCAGCTTGGTGGGTTCAATCCGGTGACCCAGACGATCAGCGCCCTGGCTTCCCGGGGGGCCACTGACCCGTGGTTCATGACCACGGCGCTGGTGGGGGTCGGCGTGTGCCACATCATCACGGCCGCGGGGCTCACGCCAGTGGCATTACCAGGCCGTCTGCTGCTGGCCACCGGTGGTGCTGCCACCGTGGTGCTTGCCGGGTTCCCGTTACCGGCCACTGGCGAGTCGCCGGTGCACGTGGCCGCCGCATCGGTCGCCTTCAGCACGTTGTCGCTGTGGCCGGTGTTTGCCGGACGGCGCCATGGGCCCCCTGGCCCCGGCATCTCGCGGATCGCTGGCTCGGTCCTGCTCGGCCTGCTTGGCTGGTTCGGGCTGGAGTTCGTCACCGAGGGTCCGCGGATCGGCCTGTCCGAGCGGTTTCTCGCCGGCGCCCAAGCGCTGTGGCCGCTGGTGGCTGTGCTGCTTGCGCGCCGTCGCTGAGCGCCGCGCCGCCAAGCGGAACGCAATGCAGCGCCCGCTATCCGAACATGTGGAACGTAATGCACGCATCAGCCGGAGGCAGATTCCCATGACAGCCCGAAATGAGAAGCAGCCGACGCGCTCGCTTACTGACGCAATCGTCGGTTACTACGACGAGACCTGGCTCGACTATCGGATCCTGTGGCTCAACCCGGACAATCTCGCGGTCCACTTCGGCTATACCGATCAGAGCACCCGCAGCCACACCGACGCGCTCAAGAACATGAACCGGGTGCTCGCGGATCGGGTGCAGATCCAATCCGGTGAGCGGGTGCTGGATGCCGGCTGTGGTGTCGGCGGCAGCAGCTTCTGGCTGGCCAAGGAGCGCGGCGCGGAGGTCGTCGGGATCACCCTGGCCCCCGGCCAGGTCGCCAAGGCGCGCAGCTACGCGGCCCGGCGCCGCTTGGCCGACCGGGTGCAGTTCGAGGTGGCCGATTTCACCGCGACGCCGTTCCCGGACGCGAGCTTCGACGTCGTGTGGGCGGTGGAAAGCCTGTGCCACGCACCCGACAAGGCCGCCTTCTACCAGGAAGCCGCCCGGTTGCTCCGCCCCGGCGGGCGGGTGGTCGTCGCCGATTTCGTCCGTGCCGATCGTCCGGTGGATCCGAAGGGCGAACGGCTGCTGCACGAGTGGCTCACCGGGTGGGCAGTTCCGGACATCGACACTCCGGGTGAGCACCTCGCGCACCTGGATGCTGCCGGATTCGGCGAGGCCCGACTCGACGACGTGACCGCGCACACCCGCCCGTCGCTGCGCCGGTTGTACCGCATGGCGTATTGGACCTACCCGCTGGCGGTGCTCGGTCACCGCAAGGGGATCCGCTCCGCTGTCCAGCACGGCAACGTGATCGCCTCGATACGCCAGTACCAGGCACTGCGCCACGGCGCCTGGTACTACAGCATCCTGTCCGCCACCAAGCCAGCCCGGTCTGATGCTACGAACGTGGCATTGTAGTAGGATCCGTGTATGACTGAGAAGCGGCGGCTGTCCGTGTCCATTGATGCGGATCTGGTAGCGGCGGGGCGGACGACGGTGTCCTCTGGTGCGGCGGCCAGCTTGAGCGGCTGGGTCAACGACGCGCTACGTCGCCAAGTGGAGCATGATCGTCGTCTTCGCGGGATCGACGAGTTCATCCGGGCTTTCGAAGCCGAACACGGCGAGATCACTGAGGCCGAGATGGATGAGGCCGCCCGCGATATGCGGGCCCGAGCCATCGTCGTGCGGAGTGATTCAATTCGGCGCCCAGCATGACGCTCGTGCTCGATGCTGGGGCGTTGGTCGCCGTCGAGCGTGGCAACCGGGCACTGGCGGCAAGGATCAAGCGAGAACGCCGGGATGGGCGGGTACCGGTGACTCATGGCGGTGTGGTCGGTCAGGTCTGGCGCGGGGGAGCCGGTCGGCAGGCCGGCTTGGCCCAGTTGCTCCCGCATATCGAGATCACTCCGTTGGACGGGGACCTTGGCAAACGTGCCGGTGTGCTGCTGAGGGCTGCGGGTGGCAGCGATGTGATCGACGCCGCGGTGGTGTTGCTCGCTGCTGACGACGACCAGATCCTGACCTCGGACCCCGATGATCTCGTGCCTTTGGCGGCCGCCTCCGGCGCCCACCTCGAGATCGTCTTTGTCTGACATGGAGACATAAGGGGGTTATCGAGCGCTCACGACCCCGATATGTCTCCATGTCGGGGTGAGCGGGCTACGGGGTGCGGAGGGCTAGGAGGAGGCCGTCGCCTAGGGGGAGCATCAGGGGGATGAGGTCGTCGTTGTCGCGGACCATGGCGCCGAGGGTGCGTAGCGCGACCGAGGCCGGGTCCCGATGTGCGAGATCAGCCACGCGGCCGCTCCACAACGCGTTGTCGAAGGCGATCACCCCGCCGGGGCGTAGCAATCGGACGCCGGTCTCCAGATACAGCGGATACTCAGGCTTCGCGGCGTCGATGAACACCAGGTCGTAACCACCGTCGGTGAGCCGGGGCAGCACGTCGAGGGCCTGTCCCATGATCAGTCGATACCGGGAGGGCGGGAATCCCGCTTCGGTGAACGCCAGCCGGGCTGCGCGCTGATGCTCGGGTTCGACATCGATGGAGGTGAGCACCCCGTGGGCGCCCATTCCACGCAGTAGGCACAGCCCGCTGGTGCCGGCGCCGGTGCCGACCTCGACCACGGCCCGGGCGGCGAGCGCCCCGGCCAGAAATCGCAGGGTGGCGCCGCCGGCTGGCCCGATCGGAGGGCAGCCCAACTCGTGGCCGCGCTCCCGGGCCGCAGTCAGTATCGGGTCTTCGGTGACGAAGCTCTCCACGTACTCGCGCACCGCGCTGCCGGACGGGGCGGGCGGCCCGCCTGCACTACCGGTAGACCTCACGCTGCGCAGCGTAGCGCCGCTGCCTGCACCGTCTGGACGACGCCGCGCCGGATCAGGGGATCTCGGTGGTGGACGGGCCCTACGGCTAGAGAGGCCAGCCTGAGAACGCCGAGCCGAGGACAACTTGATCGACAAGCGGTGAATCTGATGACATGACTGAGTCCCTCGGCGTGCCGCTACCCGGACCATGAACGACAGTCTGCAAAGTTGATCACACCGGGTGGACATGCCCAAGGCTCTGCTCAAGTGTCACCGATCTTAGCGATCAAGGATCCCTAGGTCCGATTGCCGGCTCGGCCGGCGGTGGTCCGATTGCCGGCTCGGCCGGCGGTCTCTCAGGATCTTCTTAGCTGTCCCTTATCCAGGGCACACGCTGAACCGCCATGATGAGACCAGCGAACCTGAGACAGCGAAACATCGACAGCCGGCCCAGCGTTGCACTGGCTGTTCGGGTAACCGATTCCGCCGTGGCGCCGATCCTGTTCGTGTCCGACGTCTCGCCAGCCACCGGGAGGTGGGAAACACAGCCGATGGCCACCCCAACTCGCTTTCGCGGCTCTACCGTTCCCCAGCAGACTACCGCTGTCGTCCGCGTTGACGAGGAGTCTGAGTCGGCCCAGGCATGGGTACCGCCATCGTGGGATCAGGTGGTACGCGAGCATGCTGACCGGGTCTACCGGTTGGCCTACCGCCTGTCCGGCAATCCGCATGATGCCGAGGACCTGACCCAGGAGACATTCATCCGGGTGTTCCGCAGCTTGGGTTCCTACAAGCCCGGCACGTTCGAGGGCTGGCTGCACCGGATCACGACTAACCTGTTCCTGGACATGGTCCGGCGCCGGGCCCGGCTCCGGATGGAGGGTCTGCCCGAGGACACTGACCGGCTCGCTGGCGGTGGGCCCAGCCCGGAGCAGGTTTACACCGCTACCCATCTCGATCCGGATCTGCAGCAGGCATTGGATGACCTCGCTCCGGAGTTCCGGGCGGCTGTCGTACTCTGTGATGTAGAGGGTCTGTCCTACGAGGAGATCGGCGCTACGCTCGGGGTCAAGCTCGGGACTGTGCGCAGCCGGATCCACCGCGGCAGGCAGGCACTCAAGGCGGCGCTGGAAAAGCGACGCGCTCACGCCGAGTAAGGAGGTTGGATGACCGACCTGCGCGGCAGCGCCTTCACCAACTTGGTAGCCGGACTCAACGCAGGCCAGCACCTGGCCGTGGATGCGGTGGTGGCTTTCGTCGACGGAGAGCTGGCCCCGGCCGCTGACGACCGCGCCGCTGCCCACCTCATGGAGTGCTCGTCCTGCGCTGCGGAGATTGCCGCGCAGCGCCAGGCCAGCAGCGTGGTGCGTTCGGCGCACTGTCCCCCGGCGCCCGCAGACTTGCTCGCGGCATTGCTCGACATCCCGCAGACCGCTGATCTTCCCGACATTGCGCCAGGGCTGGCGGTGACTGCGGAGGGCACGGTCGTCGAGGTCGCCGACCCGAACCGGCTGCCGGCCGGACGGCTGGGTGCCAGCCCGCGTTTGGGTACCGGGCCTTCCGTGCTCGGTCGGTGGATCGGGCGGTAAACCGCACTACGCACATTTCACCGGAGCGTGGGCAGACTAGATGATCGCCCCAGAAACTCGGGCTATCGCACGCCTTGACTCAGGAGACCATGGCCCCGCCGCCAGATCACGACTCCGAAGGCCCCTTCATGATGGAAGGGCGCTCGGGGCCGCCGCCATTCGTCCCAGAGCCGGTGCACCACTCAACGGTTGACCCCACGCAGGCCCAGGCGTTCGGCCGCCCTCCCGGAGTACCTGGCGCCTTTGCCGATCAACCGGGTGGCACCGGGGGAGGGTGGGTCACCGCTGCGGTTCCCCCTGACGCGCTGGCGTTCGCGTTTGGTAAGCCGCCGGAATCCGTGGAGATGCTGCAGCGCCCACCCGGGCGCAACGGCGTGCGTCCGTCAGGAGCGTTGGACAGCGAGGACGGCTTCTGGCCACGGGGTGCAGCAGGTGATCCGTGGCGTGACCCGCACGCCGCGGCTGTGCTGGGTGCCCCAGCGGTGGGGCGTGAATCCGGCGGCGATGAACCGTCGCGTCCGGGAGCCCGGCTGTGTCTGGCGGAAGTGCTCTTCGGTGGCCGGCTGAGTAACCGGGCGCTGGCGGTCCTGGCGGCGGTGGCACTGTTGATCGGCGGGGCCGGTGGGCTGGTGGGCCGGGCCACCGCAGGGGTCGGCACGCTGCTCAACGACCCGGGCGCCACGCTGGCGCAAGTGCAGCCGGCGATCCAGCGCCCGGCTGGTTCGGTGGCGGCGGTGGTCGGTCGGGTGCTGCCCGCCGTGGTGTCCTTGGAATTCCGGGTCGGCGATCAGGGCGGGTTCGGTTCGGGCGTGGTGATCGATGGCCAGGGTTACCTGCTGACCAACAACCATGTGGTGGCCCCTGCGGCGAGTATCCCGCAGGCCACCCTGGAAGCCGTGTTCAGTGACGGCACCCGGCTGCCGGCCCGGATCGTGGGCCGGGATCCCAAAACCGACCTCGCCGTGGTCAAGGTGGATGTCGCCAACCCCACCGTGGCACAGCTAGGCCGTTCATCGACCTTGAAACAGGGTGACCCGGTCATTGCTATCGGGTCCCCACTTGGCCTTGCTGGCACGGTGACCAGCGGCATCGTCAGTGCGGTCGACCGGCCGGTACGTCTGGAGGCCGACGGTGGTCAGGGCAACGCGGTGATCGACGCGATCCAGACCGACGCGGCGATCAACCCCGGCAACTCGGGCGGAGCGTTGGTGGACGCCGCGGGCGCGGTGGTGGGGATCAACACCGCGATCCGCACACTGGGCGCCAGCGAGGGTGGAGGTTCCATCGGGCTCGGCTTCGCGATCCCGATCGACACGGCCCGAGCGATCGCGCAGGAACTGATCCGCACCGGGCACTACCAGCACGCCGATCTGGGCATCAACGCCGCGTCGGTGACCGACGGTAAGTCCGACGGTGCCCGGGTGCAGAACGTGCAGCAGGGCAGCGCCGCCGCCGAGGCCGGCATCCTGGAAAACGATGTGATCACCAAGGTCGGCAACCGGATCATCGGCAGCGCCGATACGCTGACGGTCGCTGTTCGCGAGCGGGCCATCGGCGAACGGGTGCCGATCTCCCTGGTCCGCGACGGGCGACCGCTGGTAGTGACGGTCACCCTGAAGTCCGACTGAGGGGCGCTATCGCGGTCGGTATACATCGGACCGGTGGTCGGCGTGGAGCACCCGGACGATGCGGTTGTCCTCGTCGATCTCGTAAATCAACCGGTAGGGCCCGCGCCGGGCGCTCCATCGGCCGACTTGCTCTCCCCGGAGTGGTTTGCCCACCCGGTGGGGATTGCGCCGCAAGGGCCCGAGGGCGAACTCCACGATCGCGGCGGCTGCCTTGCTTGGCAACCGAGCAAGAGCCTTTTCAGCGCTGGCGGCCATTCGGAGCTCGAAAAGCTCGTCGTGATCGCTCACGTGCCGTCATCGGCCCAGGTAGCGCCGGGCCAGTTCCTCTGCCCCGACCCAATCGCCGGCGTCGATCTCGGCAGCGGCATCGTCGAGTCGACCGGGCAAACCAGGGGTTCCCAGGACATCGAGGGTATCCTCTATCGCGGCGAGGTCATCGATCGACAAGATCACCGCTTCCGGCCGTCCGTTACGGGTCACGACGACCCGCTCGTGGGTCCGGGATATCTCATCCAGGACGGCCGAGAGCCGCGCCTTGACCTCGGCTAGTGGCAATGTGCTCATGACCGAATTCTAGTCAGCAGGCAGCCCTGCGTCGAGGAGGCCGGTGGGAGCCGTCGGCTACGCTGGAGTCGCCGGATGGGCTGGCGATGGAGGTGGGTGAGGATGTTCAACATCGGCTGGGGGGAGTTCCTGATCCTTCTGGTCGCCGGCCTGCTGATTCTGGGGCCGGAACGGTTGCCGGAGGCGGCGGCGTGGCTGGGTCGCACCATGCGGCAGGTCCGGGAATACGCCAACGGGGCCCGCGAGCAGCTGCGCTCCGAGCTGGGCCCGGAATTCGACGAGCTCCGGGCGCCGCTGGAGGACCTGCGCGGGCTGCGAAGCTTCAATCCGCGCAGTTTCAATCCCCGTGGGTTCAATCCGACCAGCGCGATCACCCGTCACTTGTTCGACGATCTGGACGGCGACCCGTTCAACGGGACGATCAAACCGAATGGTTACGCCGCGCCCACCGGGTTTGGCACCCCGGTTCCCCGGCCGCTGCAGCCTGGTGAGCGCGCCCCGTTCGACTCTGATGCGACCTGAAGGGATGCGACCTGAACGGGGACGCGACCTGAACGGTCCCTAGCTGGGGCTTACCGAGAGCAGTCTCCCGGCGAGGCCACGGGAGCGGGTCGCGAGACGGTCGGCGATGCCTCGTAGCACCACCGAGGCCGGCGAGGTGGGATCGGCCAGCACCAGCGGAGTACCGGCATCGCCGCTCTCCCGCAACCGCGGATCCAGGGGTACCTGACCCAGCAGCGGCACCTCGCTGCCCAGCGAACGAGTCAGCGAGTCGGCGACTTCCCGGCCGCCGCCGGAACCGAACAAGTGATTGCGCGAACCGTCCGGCATCTCCAGCCAGGACATGTTCTCCACCACACCGATCAGCCGCTGGCGGGTCTGCAGGGCGATCGCCCCGGCCCGTTGCGCAACCTCGGCGGCGGCTCGCTGCGGGGTGGTGACGACGAGGATCTCCGCGTTGGGTACCAGCTGCGCCACCGAGATGGCGATGTCGCCGGTGCCCGGCGGCAGGTCCAGCAACAGCACGTCGAGGTCGCCCCAGAACACGTCGGCAAGGAACTGCTGCAGGGCCCGGTGCAGCATCGGCCCCCGCCACACCACCGGGGTGTTGTCCTTGGTGAACATGCCGATCGAGATGACCTTCACGCCGTGCGCGGTGGGTGGCATGATCATCTTTTCTACCTGGGTGGGACGCGCGGTGGTGCCGAGCATGCCCGGCACCGAGTGGCCGTAGATGTCGGCGTCGACCACCCCGACCGCCAGGCCCCGATCAGCCATCGCGGCCGCCAGGTTCACCGTCACCGAGGACTTGCCGACCCCGCCCTTACCGGAGGCCACGCAGTACACCCTGGTCAGCGATCCCGGTTCGGCGAACGGGATCCGCGGCTCGTCGGCGGTGCCCCGAAGTTGGCGGCGCAATGCCGTGCGCTGGGCGTCGCTCATCACGTCCAGCTCCACCGCAACGTCCCGGACCCCCGGTACGGCGTGGACAGCCTTGGTGATCCGGGAGGTGATGGTGTCGCGCATGGGGCAACCGGCGACGGTGAGCCACACCGCTACCTGCACCGTCCCGTCGTCGGCCACGGTCACGTCCTTGACCATGCCCAGCTCGGTGATCGGCCGGTTGATCTCGGGGTCCTGTACCCCGTCCAGCGCGGTTCGGACCGCGTCGACCGACGGGGCGCTCTGAGTGGAGGCCACGGGTGGCACCGACTTTCCGGTTGATTAGTGGGGTCTGACTCCCATGCTAGGTGGTGTGCCGGGAGCCGATCAGCTTCGCTTGCCTCGCCGGAGCCCACTGCGATCAGATGACGGCCGCTCCGGCGTTGCCGAATCCGGTGCACCCGGATCTTGGAGCTCGACCAGGTGAGCGAGCTCGGAACGCAGGAAGTCCCGAGTCACCACCTCGCCGACGGCCAGGCGCAGTGCCGCCAACTCCCTGGCCAGGTACTCGGTATCCGCCTTGGTCCGCTCGGCGCGCGCCCGGTCCTCGTCGAGCGCCACCCGGTCGCGGTCGTCCTGGCGGTTCTGCGCCAGCAGGATCAGGGGCGCCGCGTAGGCGGCCTGCGTGGAGAACGCCAGGTTGAGCAGGATGAACGGGTACGGGTCCCAGCGCAGCGACACCGCTGCCAGGTTCAGCGTGATCCACACCAGCACGATGACCGTCTGCGCGGCCAGGAAGCGGCCGGTGCCCAGGAAGCGGGCGATCCGCTCAGAGAAACGGGCGAAGGCGTCGGGGTCCATTCTGGGCGCCAGGCGCCGCGGCCCGCGGGGCAGGTCCAGCCGGCTCGCCGAATACTGCCAGCGTGACTCAGCCACCGGTCACCTCCCCAGTCAAGTCGGGCGCAGTCAAGTCGGGCGCAGTCAAGTCGGGGGTGGGCCAGGCCTCCCGCTGCCGCCAGTCGTCGGGCAGCGCGGCATCCAGTAGATCGTCCACGCTCACCGCACCGAGCAGATGATCCTCCGGGTCCACCACTGGCGCGCAGACCAGGTCGTAGGCGGCGAAATAGCGGGTGACCTCGGCCAGCGACGCCTCCGGGCCGAGCCGGGCCAGCTCGGTGTCCAGCACTCCGGCCACGAGGTTCGAGGGGGGCTCGCGCAGCAGCCGCTGCAGGTGAGCACAACCCAGGTAGCGGCCGGTGGGCGTGGCCGTCGGCGGGCGGCAGACGAACACCATGCTGGCCAGGGCGGGGGTCAGCTCCGGGTCCCGGGCCCGGGCCAGTGCCTCAGCGACGGTGGCGTCCGGGGTGAGCACGACGGGCTCCGGGGTCATCAGGCCACCGGCGGTGTCCGAGGAATAGCTCAGCAGCCGGCGGACCGGTGCTGATTCCTCGGGCGCCATCAGCCGCAACAATCGCTCCCGATCGGTCTGGCCGAGCTCGCCGAGCAGGTCAGCGGCGTCGTCGGGATTCATCGCCTCGAGCACGTCAGCGGCGCGGTCGTCGCCCAGCCGGGCGATCACTTCGGCCTGCTCGTCCTCGGAAAGCTCCTGGAGAACGTCCGCGAGCCGTTCGTTGTCCAGCGCGTCGACCACCTCGTCGCGGCGCTTGGCGGGCAGCTCCCGCAATGTGTTGGCGACCTCCACCGCGCGCATCCCCTCGAACAGGGCCAGCAACTGCTCGGCGCCCTGACCGCGGGATGACACCTCGGCCAGCGTCAGCCCCGCCACCTCGTCCCATTCGAGTATCTCGACCGGGCCGCGGCGGCTGAGCCGGCCGGTGCGCTCCCGGACCGCCAGCTTCGTGATCACCCAGTCCCGGGTGCGGCTCTGCTCGATCCCGGCGTCCACCACCACCGCCACGGCCCCGGTTGCGGCCACATGGACCCTGGTGTCCAGGATCTCACCGATCACCAGCGTCTCGTTGGGGCGCAGGGTGAACTTGCGCAGGCTCACCGTGCCGGTGGCCAGGACCACCGCGCCCGGCTCGATCGAGGTGACCCGCAGCATCGGCACGAAGATCCGTTGCCGGATGACCAGCTCGACCACCAGCCCGAGCACCCGCGGCGGCCGCGGCCCGATGCGCAGCGAGGTCACCAGGTCGCGGACCCGCCCGATCTGCTCGCCATCAGGCCCGAACACCGGCAGCCCAGCAACCCGCGCGGCATAAACCCTGCTCGCACTGGCCACAGTAGGAGGCTAGCGCCCGCTCACATCCCGTGATGTTGGAGTCGCTCGCCAAGTGCCCCATATGTGGGATGGTCGACTGAGGAGGCAGTATTGAGCGCGCACGCGGGTTTCGAACCAGTTGCGGAAGTCACGGCGGACGAACGCGCACGTATAGCGTTCGGCCGGGCCGGGGTGCGCCGCAACGACCCGCTTCCTGGTCTCCACCCGCCCTACCGGGGAAACACTGCTGACCCCGCTGGCGAGCATCCCCAAGCAGGAACTGCTGGTGTGGGAGGACGCGGAGCCTCTGCACCAGGGCGGCTGCGGGGCGGGCAATGCCGTATTCCCGACGATCTCTGATCGAGTGCTGCGCCGCGGCCGGGCTGCCGGATATGGACTGGCACACCGCCCGTGACGATGCGATGGCGGCAGCCATGCTGCTCGCCCACCTCCTGCGCGGATTCCCACAGGCCGTCAGGCTCACTGACGATCACAGGCAAGCTGCGGCGTGGTCCTGGTCTGTGCTTCCCTG
Organism: Pseudonocardiaceae bacterium; assembly: GCA_050699635.1. Lineage (GTDB taxonomy): Bacteria > Actinomycetota > Actinomycetes > Mycobacteriales > Pseudonocardiaceae. The sequence continues at coordinate 33,054 of JBOHFK010000056.1, forward strand.
TGGCGTCGTTGCCCCGGTCAAGCGCACCCCGTTGGGGCACGTCGAGCCGCATTTCCTGGCGCGACTCGTCGATCGGATCCCGCGTACCGGCGATCCGGTCGCTGATGCCTATCTGGCGATGCTGGATGACGCGCTGTTGGACCGGCAGATCTGCGCGACCGAAGCCGACGCGCTACTCGACCTCGCCCACGGTATGGGGCTGCACAAGGCTGACGTCATCGATATGCACCACCAGTACCTGCGCGAGCTTGCCCATGTCGTCTGGGCCGACGGCATCCTTGCCGTCGATGAACGACGCGACATGGACACCGTCGCCGCCCTCCTCGGGCTCGCCCCGGAGATCGTCGAGGAGGTACTACTGGCCGAGCAGGCCGCTGGGACGACGAAGCCATCAGCACACTGCTCTCGGCGACCGGTTGTAGTTGGCGGACTGGCACTCCGGCCAGGCGACAAGGTGGTCCTCACCGGGACGATGAAACGTGGACGCGCCGAGATCGTCGCCCAAGCCACCGCGGCTGGGTTGCAGCTGGCCAGCTCGGTCAGCCGGAGGGCCAGCGTGGTCGTCGCCGCAGACCCGGACTCGCTTTCCGCGAAGGCCAAGGACGCCCGCGCGTGTGGCGTTCCGGTCGTCAACGAACATACCTTCATGCGGGCCCTGGAGAGCATGAAGGCATAGCAGCGGCGCATTTGAGTACGCGCATCTGCCGTAGCCAAGACTTCACTCTGCCGTGATCGGCTTCGACTGTTGCCCGCCGCTGAGGATGCAGATGACGGCGTCGTGATGGTGCGGATGTCGGTGACGTGAGCAGGCCCCGTCGGCGGGGTGCCGGACGGGGCCTGTTGGGGTGGCGGCTTGGTCGTCAGGGTGGCGGTGGGGTGTTCATTTGGTGGTGACTTCGGTGATGGCGGCGCGGGTGGAGGATTCGTCGACGATGGCTTTGTCGGCGGCCCAACACCACCGGGAACCACACCTTCTTGCCCATCGCTGCCTCCGATCGGATCGCAGAACACCAATCCGAGAAGCTTCGACCAGACAGCCACGATTATGTTGAACAGATCACCGCCCTGAAACGCGCTCAGCAGGAAAACCC
>JBOHFK010000057.1:0-33406 GCA_050699635.1 Pseudonocardiaceae bacterium
GTCCTGACTCGCATCGCCACTCACGGGTCCCCGAACCGCTGCAACCGAACAACTCCCTGCGCTATGTCACCTACCTGCCGGAAGCGGACAGGTTGGGCGGCGCGGCGGGGGTGGCGGCGTTCGAGCCGCACTTCATGGACTCCGCCGCGCTCGCCCTCGAGGTGATCGCCGCCACCCCCGGCGGGCCACGGCGCACCGGCCGGGCGCTGGCGATGATGGTGCTCGCCGCCGTGGTGTTCCTTCCCGACCCGCAGCCACTGGCCCGGTTCTTCCGCCACAGCTATCGGGACTGGGCGGCCCGCAACGCCGCGGGAGATCCCGATCGCTACGCGCGCTATGAGATCCAATTCGAGCAGCGGCACGAGCGGCAGCGTGCTGCGCTGGGCGAGCTCGCCCAGCGGCTGTTCGACCAGGCACGACCAGATTCGGCTGATCCGCTGGACGGGATCAGCGCGCGGTGGGTGGCCTCCGTCGCCGCCCTGCGGGACCGGCTGGCCGGCCAGGCGCTCAGCGTCGAATCGGGGTTGTTCCAGTGCCTGCACAAGCACAACAACCGGCTCGGGATCCCGGTGGCCGACGAAACATACCTGCTGTTCCTGCTGCACCGCACGCTCACCGAGATCGCCGACGGAAAGGACCCGCGATGACCGACGAGGCCGGCTGGCACAACGTCGCCGTCTATTACCACGACGACCAGCGCAGAGACGATCTGATCGTGGACTGTGTCCGCCCGCTGTTCGCGAGCCTCGCTCCCCGGCCGAGTTTCTTCCTCCGCCACTGGGTGCGCGGCCCGCACCTGCGGCTGCGCTTCCACACGACCGCCGATGACTTCGACCGGGTCGTGGTCCCGGCCGTCGATGCCCAGGTGGGGGATAGGCTGGCCGCGCATCCCTCGGCGGTGCGCGTGGACGAGGCGAAGCTGCTGGAGATGCACGAGGTGCTCGCCGCGCGGGAGCGTGAGCCGGGGCCGTTGTCCCCGTTCTACCCGGACAACTCGATCCAGTACCTGCCCTGCGACCGCCGGATCGAGGTGCTGGGCAGCGAGGCCACCGCCGGCTTGCTCGAAGATTTTTACGTTGCCACCACCGACCTCACCTTCGCCATGCTCGACCAGGTCCGGGGCGGCACCTCCCGGATGGACCTGGCGCTGGACCTGATGTGGGCGACAGCGCACTCCGCCGGGTCGGTCACCCACGGGTACGTCTCCTACCGGGCGCACGCCGAGGCGCGGATCATGAGTGCCCCGGATCCGGCTGCGCTGCGGTCGTTCCTCGAGCAGCAGTACCGGCTTCGCGCGCCCGCACTCGTCGAGCGTCTCGGGCAGGTGCTCGACACCGTGGACGGCACCGGCGGTGATGTCCCGTTCGTCCGGGAGTGGGTCCACGCCGTGCACCGTTTGTACAAACGCGCTGAGCAGCTGATCGCTGCTGGTGCCATCACCCTGTCCGTGCCCGAGCCCGGCGCGTGGTTCAGCGACGAGGTGACCGCGCACAGCGCTTTCCACCGGGCGTTGGCGAGCAACGCCGCGCATCTGGACATGATGCGGACGAGTGAGCGGTTCCATACCTGGCGGGTGATCGTCAACTGTTGCTACCTGCATTTGACACGGTTGGGTATCCGGCCGTTCGAGCGGTCGGTGCTCGGGTTCCTGCTTGCTGAAACCGTCGAGGAGCGCTTCGGTGTCTCGGCTGTCGAGCTGGTCACCGCACCATGAACGGCCACTGCGCGCGGGGCAGCGTCGGCCGGGAGTACGTGCGCGTCGGAGAGAGCCGGCCGATACCCACGACGGTCGACTGGGCCAACGCTCCCAGCGTGTTCAAGCTCTACCGCGGCGGCCCGAAGCTCCCGTTGGACGGCACCCTCGGACGATTTCTCCGCGACGTCTACGGGCTCACCGGGCAGCGCTGGCACGTGCCGGGTGAGGTGAGCCCAGCCGGGCGCCGCGGTGCCGCCTCGGCGGCGGCGACCACGCTGCGCCCGGTTCCCGCCGGGGGCGCCCGGTACCCGTGCGAGCTCTACCTGCTCGCCGGCCCGGACCAGCCCGTCCCGCCGGGCGTGTACCACTACGATCCTGCCCACCACTGCCTCGACGTGCTCCGGGACAGCGCACCGGAGGCCGGGCTCAGCCTGCTGATCAGCGTCGCCTTCTGGAAGAACGTGTTCAAATACGGCGAGTTCAGCTACCGGTTGCACAGCCTGGACGCCGGCGTCGTGCTCGGCCAGGTCCTCGCGGCCGCCGCCGGGCACGGCCTCGACCCGCAGGTGCATTTCCAGTTCTCCGACGCCGCACTCGACCGTCTGCTCGGCCTGGATCCCGCCGACGAGAGTGTCTATGCCGTGATCACGCTCGCCCCAGTTGTTGACCCGGTGCCCGTTGTTCACCCGGTGCCCGTTGTTGACCCGGTGCCCGTTGTTGACCCGGTGCCCGTTGGTGCCGCCGGTCTCGCCGGCCAGCCGGCGCCGCCGCACCCGCAGTCGATCGGGTTGTACCCGCTGCCCACCAAACTCCACGAGGCTGCCATGCAGCAGGGTGCCGGCCCGTGGCCCAAGGGCGAGGGCGTGCCCCCGGTACTGGCCGATGCGCCCGTGTCGATCCGGTCGGCGCCGTTGACCTCGGCATCTCTCGACCTTCTTGCGGGGCTGAATCGCCGCCGTTCCTCCAAGGGGTATTTCCGTTCGGGCACGATGCGTGCCGGCCAGATATCCAGGCTGCTCTCGGGCAGCATGCAAAAATATCCGAGCGATCTGGGTGATGACGGATCATCCATTGCCCACACCGGCCTGTTCTGCACCATCCACGCTGTCGAAGGCCTCGAGTCCGGTGTCTATTACTACGATCCCACCCGGCACGCCCTCGAACAGGTCCGGGCGGGCGACGTCCGCGGTGAACTGCAAGCCGCGCTCACCTCGCTGATGTTCAACATGTTCCAGGTGAATCTCTGCTTTTTCCCGGTTGCGCACTACGAGCCGAGGCTGGCCGCTTACGGTGACCGCTGGTACCGCGTGCAGAACATGGAGGCCGGGATCATCGTGCAACGGCTCTATCTGGCGGCCGCCGCGCTCGGGTTTGGCTGCCACACCCAGCTGGGTTTTCGTGTCGATGCGGTCAATGCGCTGCTCGGGCTGAGTGAAAGCCCGCTCACCAGTCTGATCCAGGTGATGATCGCCCCCAGCAGTGAACCAGGAAACTTCTACGACTATCAGCTCTGATGTGCTGTGCGCCAGGAGGCGAAGATGGAACTCGATCGGCCCGCCGGAGAGCTGACTCCGCTGTTTGTCTGCGGCTCACCGCGTTCTGGCACCACCTTGATGGGTCACTATCTGGGGACCAGCAGGCATGTTCTCCATCTGGGCGAGTACGGAGGTCTGTTCTTGAGCTTCCGGCTGGCGCCCGGAATGTGGGGGGCGGACAATCTCTCGCAGACACCTCAGTCGCCTTGCATACGGCGATACCATGATGAACTGAAACACCACGCTCTTGATTTTCCCCACAAACTTTCCCAGTCCGGTGAATTCCGATTCTGGTGTGATTCGACACCGATGAATCTGACCATCCTGAAGGATCTCGAAGAACATCTGCCCAATGCACTGTACGTGGTCATGGTCCGGCATTACCGGGGTGTACTGCGGAGCTTGAGCCGAGCCTTCGACTCTGGTCAGCTGTGGGGCGGGCGGACCTGGACTGAACGTGCCCGCAAATGGGCCTTCTTCTATGATCATGTCCCCCAGCTGCCGATGGACCGAACAATCGCGGTCAGCTATGACAAGCTTCGTACGTCTCCCGCGGAGACGATCGGTGAGCTGCAGGACGGCCTGCGCCGGTTCGGCGTGCCACCCGAATCCCTGGACACCGGCGCGTTCGCCAGGAGCTGGGCCACCGACCCCGCCGGGCAACGCCCCACAATCGGCCGGATCGACGAATCCGGAGCGCTGCGGCTCTGCTCTCACCCAGACTCTGGTGAAACGGAATCACCGTTGGAGGATGAAGATCTCATCCTGCCGATCGTGCACAACACCAGAATGCTCCTGCAGGAGCGCTTTCCCCGGATCGCTGAGTACGTCTGATGTACGCCGATTCGGGGCCGGGAAGGCATGGCTAGCGCGATCCGGATCGAGGGGCTGGCCCGGTCCTTCGGCGACGTACGGGCGCTCGACGGGGTTGACCTGGAGGTACCTGTGGGCAGTGTGCTGGGGCTGCTCGGCCCGAATGGGGCGGGGAAGACGACCCTCGTCCGTATCCTCGCCACCTTGCTCGCGCCGACCGGTGGACGGGCGAGCGTGTGCGGCTATGACGTTGTCCGGCACGCGGCCACGGTACGAACCCTGATCGGCTTGACCGGCCAGTACGCCGCGGTCGATGCCAATCTCAGCGGCTTTGAGAATGTGGAGATGATCGGCCGGCTGCTCGACCTGTCACGGGCGGAGGCGAAGGCGCGGGCCACCGGACTACTCGAGCGCTTTGACCTCGCCGACGCCGGCGGCCGCCTGGCGAAGACATACTCCGGGGGGATGCGACGACGCCTCGATCTCGCCGCGAGCATCGTCGGCCGGCCGCAGGTGCTGTTTCTGGATGAGCCCACCACCGGCCTTGACCTGCGTAGCCGGATCGCGCTGTGGGAGATCGTGCGGGAGTTGGTGGCCGACGGTACGACGGTGCTGCTCACGACCCAGTACCTGGAGGAGGCCGACCAGCTCGCGGACACCATCGTCGTTCTCGAGGGCGGGCGGGTGATCGCTGCGGGAACGACCGACCAGCTGAAGAAGCAGATCGGTAGGCACGTGCTCCAGGTGCGACCGGGCCGACCACACGAATTGGACGCGGTGACCGCCGAACTCGCCGTCCTCGCCGGCGCCGGTCCCGTCATCGACCGCAACACCGGTATGGTCAGCGTCCCTATCGCAGACCCCTCGCTGGTCGCGGTCGCCGTCCGCCGCTGTGACGACGCGGGGCTGTCCATCGCCGAGCTGGTGCTGCGCCGGCCCAGCCTCGGTGAGGTGTTCTTGACGCTGACCGGTCGCCACGCCGAGACCATCCGGTCAGTCGATGACGTACCCGTCCGCCGGCGTCGTCTCGGAAGATCCGCCGCGTGAGCATCGAGAGCGTCTCCCTGGGGATACCCACGATGGGCCCGCTGCGGACTGTCCGCCACGCGCTGACGTTGACCCGCCGTAACCTGCGCCAGCTTGTCCGCACGCCCTCGCTGATCGTGTTCTCCGCCATTCAGCCGGTTATTTTCGTCCTCTTGTTCAACTATGTCTTCGGCGGCGCGATCAACCCCGGCGGGAGGTACATCGACTTCTTGATCCCAGGGATCGTGGTGATGTTCGTCGCCACTGCGGCCACGGGGACCGGTAGCGGTCTCAACACGGATGTGGCCCAAGGCGTCATCGACCGGTTTCGCTCGCTTCCCATCGCTCGATCCGCGGTGCTGACCGGGCGGATCGTGGCCGAAACCATCCGCACCGCATTCCACATCCTGCTGGTCGCTGGGGTGGGAGTGCTGATCGGCTTTCGGGTGTCGGCAGGACTTGTCCCCGTGCTGGGCGCATTTTTGCTCGCACTCGGTTTCGGTGTGGCCTTGGCGTGGGTCGGCGCCTGGATCGGGCTGGCTGTGCGCAATCCAGAGGCGGTCCAAGCAGCCGGGTTCATCTGGATGTTTCCGCTGATGTTCGCCAGCTCGGTTTTCGTGCCCACCGAGACGATGCCCGGCTGGCTGCGGGCCTTTACCGACCATAGCCCGATCAGCGTGGTCGTCAACGCGCTGCGGGCCCTGCTGTCCGGCGGCCCGGCCACAACACTGGTGTTCCAGTCGTTTGCCTGGATTGTCGGAATAGGAATGGTATTTTCGGTATTGGCGGTCCGCCGCTATCGCCGGATCGAGTAGCTCTACGCGCTGTGCGTTAACCGGGTGAGGCGACGATGAACGGGTGAGAACTATGAACTATTCACCCAATCGGGCCGACTCGAGGTTGCTGAATTCGAGATCTGACACTACCGTGGTTGATGTATTTATTCTACTCAGCGATTCGAGGAGGTATCGTGGAACTTGTCCCGATCATCGCAGACGATTTGGGTATTCCTGCCGCTAGAGAAGCGTCTCTGCCGGCCTGGCGCGAGGCGATCGTCTCCGGCGACGACGACTAAACATCGAGGTCCCGTTCAATGGACACTCCGGCCCCTGCCGAATCGGTAGGGGCCGGACCATCCGAGTTCGTGCCCGCCGTTGTTGGGGAGGAATCCCATGACATGCCCGTCCTACCCGCCGGCCCGCAGGATATCCGATGTGGAAGACATCGCCGGCCAACAGGTGAGTGACCCTTACCGGTGGCTTGAAGACGACCATAGTGACGAGAGCCGGGAGTGGTCAGCCGCTCAGGACGCCTTGTTTCGGTCAGCGCGGGACACCTGGACCTACCGATCGTACTTTCGCGAACGCCTCAGCCTGCTGTCGTCCCGCGGATGGGTTTCTGCCCCCCTGTGGCGGGGCCGGCGACAGTTCCTGACGCGCCTGGCCGCCGGAGCCGACCATCCCGTGCTGGTGGTCGTGGACCCGGACGGGACAGAGAACGTGCTCCTCGATCCGGCGCTGCTCGATCCGTCAGGCAAGACAACCCTGGCCGGCTGGCGACCGTCCTGGGAGGGCGATCTGCTGGCCTACCAGCTCTGCGAGCAGAGCAGCGAGAAATCACTGCTGTGGGTCATGGACGTGGCGCAGGCCCAGGTCGTGGACGGCCCGGTCGCGCGGACCCGGTTCTCCCCCATCGCGTGGCTTCCCGGGGGTGCGGGTTTCTACTACGTCAGTCAGCCCGATCCGCGCCTCGGCTCGCATCACGGGCAGCGGGTCTGGTGGCATCGCATCGGCGCGGACTCCGCCGGCGACCGCTGCGTGTTCGGCGAGGACTACGCGGATGGCAGCCAATTCGCGGTCAGCGTGAGCGCCGATGGCCGGTGGCTGTCCGTCTCGGTGGCACCCGGTGCCGCTGCCCGCAACGACCTGTGGCTGGCGGATCTGTCCCACTCGGATCCCCAGCGCCCGGACCTGCGGATCGTGCAGTGGGGCGCGCAGACCAACGCCCAGGCGAGCTTCGAGTTCGGCGGGCAGGGACGGATCTATGTCCGCACCGACCGGGATGCACCGAATGGACGGATCTGCCTGTTCGACCCGCGAGATCCCTCCTCCGGGACCTGGCCCGAACTCATCCCGCAAGAACCCGATGCTGTGCTGGATGACTGCGTCATCCTCGACGGCGCGCAGCTGGACACGCCCGTACTGGTGGTCGCCCGGACCCGGCACGCGGTCAGCGAGCTGAGCCTGCACGACCCGGCCAGCGGTGCCCGTCTCGGCGAGGTGCCGCTTCCCGGGGCCGGATCCGTGCAGGGCATCAGACGGCGCCCGGGTGGCGGGCATGAGATCTGGTTCACCTACACCGACCACACCTCACCGCCCACGGTGTACCGCTACGACGCCCGCGACGGCCGGCTCACCCGCTGGACCGACCCCCCGACGCAGGTTTCCCCCTCCGGCATCCATACCCGTCAGGTGGTCTATCCAGCACAAGATCGCACCGCGGTGCGCATGTTCGTGATCGCACCGGAGGCCGAGCCGAGCCGGCCCCGGCCGACCATCGTATTCGCCTATGGCGGCTTCGGTCTCTCGCTGCGGCCCGCCTACTCCCCGATTGCCCAAGCCTGGGTCCAAGCCGGCGGAGTTTACGCAGTGGCCAACGTCCGGGGCGGCGGAGAGCAAGGAGCGCGCTGGCACCACGCCGGGCAGGGTCGGCACAAGCAGAACACCTTTGATGATGTCCACGCCGCGGCGCAGTGGTTGATCCACCACGGCTGGACCAGCCCAGACCGGCTGGTGTTCTCGGGAGGCTCGCACGGTGGGCTGGTCGCGGGTGCAATGCTGACTCAGCATCCTGACTCGTGCGCGGCGGTGGTCTGCTCCGGCCCGGTACTCGACATGGTCCGTTATGAGCAGTTCGGGCTGGGTCGCCTGTGGGCGGACGAATTCGGCACCGCGGCCGACCCCGAACAGATCGAGTGGTTGTTGTCCTATTCCCCCTATCACCGAGTCCGCGAGGGAACCACCTATCCCGCGACCCTGTTCACCTGTCCCGACGTGGACCCTCGCGTGGATGCCATGCACGTGCGGAAGATGGCCGCGGCGTTGCAGCACGCGACCACCAGCCCGCACCCGGTGCTGATCCGCAGACAGGCCGACGTCGGGCACAGCACTGGATCAGCCAGTAGCACGATCGAGCTCGGTGCTGACATCCTCAGCTTCGCCGCCGCCCACACCGGGCTGGTCCCGACCACAGGCTAAGCGGAGCAGCCCAGAGTGAGCTCGACAGCTGAGCGCAGCGCTGCCAGCACGTCGCCGTCGGCCGAGGGGCGGCGCCAGGCGAGGTATCCGTCGGGGCGGACCAGCGCTGCCCCGGACTCACCCAGGCAGTAGCGATGGGCGAACACGCTGTCCTCGTCGTGCAGATCCCGGCCTTCGGACAGGGCGATGATCGGCAGGCCGCCGGCGGCGAGCTCGGTGACCGCCTGGCGCCACGGTTCATCCCGCGGGCCGGTGAGCAGTGTGAGGCGGCCGTCGAACAGGTCCAGCGTCGAGACCCGGGACTCGCCGCGCTGCACCCAGGCGTGTGGGGCGCGTTCCCCGGTGCCGGGCCCGGGCTCGATCACCGCTGAGGTGTAGCGAGTGCCGATGTCCCAGGCCAGTTCGTCGCCCTCGAATTCGATTTTCTGCCGCAGCGTGCGCAGCACGTTCTGGGTGCCGATCGGGCGGCGTTCGGCCTCGTAGCTGTCCAGCAGCGTCTCACCAGCCCAGCCGCGCAGCACCCAGGCGAGCTTCCAGCCCAGGTTGTGCGCGCTGTGGATGGCGATGTTCATCCCGGCGCCGCCGACCGGCGTGGTCTGGTGCGCGGCATCACCGACGAGAAACGTCCGCCCGGCGCCGAATGCGGTGGCGACGTGGCCGCTCATCACGAAAGGCATGATCGCGAGGATCTCGGGCTGCAGATCGGGCAGGCCACTGCCGGCCCGGATCAGCTCGGTGCATTGCTGGGATGTCCAGTCCCGGGCCGACTCACCGTTATCGGGGGGTCGCTCGCGGCCGTAGATCCACTGGTCGTCAGTGCTGGTGGGCAGGAATATCCCCGCGGCACCGTCGATCTCGACGAGGTTGAGCACGGCCGGCAGACGCGACAGCCGGCGAGTGAGGTCGGCGCGGAAGGTCACCGCGACGTACTCACCGACCGAGCCGAGGTCCTCGAGATCGATACCCAGGCCGGTGCGTACGGTGCTGCGCGGGCCGTCGGCACCGATGAGGTAGCTGGCCCGGATCCGCTCGGTGCGCCCAGGGCTGTGATCGCTCCGAAGCGTGGCGTCCACCCCGGTGCCATCGGTTGTGAAACTGGTCAGTTCGGTGCCGAACCGGACGCGAGCGCCGTGCACCCGCAGGCTCTCCAGCAGCACCGGCTCGAGGTGTTCCTGCGAGCAGTAGCAGGGCCTGGTCGGGCTGACGGCCAACGCGGCCTCGTCGGTCGGGTAACCGAACGGCGCGTCGACCTGGTGGGTGTCGACCAGAGTGCGGGAAACGGTGAGAACCGGGCGGGCCCGCATTGCGCCGGCGCGGATCCGCTGCTCAAGACCCCAGGTGCGGAGCAGCTCCATCGTCCGGGTGGTCACGCTGGTGGCCTTGGGATGCGGGGAAATGCCCTCGTGCCGCTCGACGACCAGCACGTCGATGCCGTGCCGGGCGAGCATGATCGCGGCGGTCAGGCCGGCCGGCCCAGCGCCGACGACGAGGACATCGCAGGAACGTTCCATCACTGCTTCTCAGCCACGCCGAATTTGTTGGCACGGGCCACTGCCAGGGATCGCCAGAGCTGGTCCTCCATCGAGTCGAACACGACGTCCACCAATGTCAGGGCGATATCGTGCTGCTGCGCGGAAAGCCGCGCCGGTGGAACACCGTCCACCTCAGCACCGGTATTCGTGCCCGCCGCCGGCGCGTCGTGCCGGCCACTCAGGTAATCAAGGCGCGCACCGGTTTCCTTCTCGACGGCGAGTGCCAGCGGCTGGGTGTGAGCGAAGAACTGCTCACCCGTCGACTCCAGAGCGGCCATCATCCACCATCGCAGGGCCGGTTCACGGTACCGCAGGGCGAGCTTGGCGAACTCGATCATGTGCTCGCGATGGGTGTCCATGTCCCGATCGAGGAATAAGAACTCCAGCGTCTCACTGGCGGAGTACCCGAACAGTTCATCCAGCTCGAGCGCATCCCAGTCGGACAGAAACAGGCTGCTGTGCGCGGAAAGTCGTCTCGCCCATGTATTGATCGCCCGCTGGGCGCAGTCCTGTGGGTTCGCGTAGGTCATGGCGTACTTGTTCAGGTCCCGGTAGCCCAGGATATCAATCACCCACATCGGGATGAACCGCTTGAGCTTCTGTGCCGCCGAAAGGCCGTCGTCCTCGCGCAGCCAGTCGTAGAAGGGGTGTGCCGCAACCTGCGTTTTGCGCTGTACAAGCTTCTGTAAAACGTCGATATCCCGCTGGTCTGCTGGCTTGATCTCGAGCGGCGGAGCGGTCCACCCGGCTCTTACCCGCGTGGGCTCAGCAGGACGCTGGGGAATCGTCTTGGTGTCCACGTAGGTGTTCGCGTAATGTAAGAAACCATCGAAGATCTGCTCGAACAGGTCGAACATGCGGGCGCACAGATCCTTGGAATGGGCGCGGCGTCCCGGGTCGAGCACGGCTTCCTCGAACACACCCTCGGTGTTCGCCACGTGCCCGGACTCGAGGTCGAGGTGGTAGGGACCGAAATAGCAGTAGTTCAACCCGGTCTGGGCGGCGAGCAACACGGCGACCTTCGCGGTGTTGCTGAGAAAGACGTGCCCGGCTGCTTCACCTGCCTCGGAATGACCGAACCTGACCAGCGCGTCGTTCCCGTCCTCGACGGCCAGCGAGATGAACTCGATGCCGCTGCGCCGAAAGATCTCCTGGTCCGGAGACAGGAACAGCCACCAGAGCATGTCGCTCGCCTGCCAACGGAGGCACTCGTTGATGTTCAGCTTGTGCCAGTCGTCAAGGAACATCCGGGAGTGCCGCTCGTCCTCCCGGGTGCCCAGGTTGATGATCCACTCGAACTCGTCCCGGGCCTGAGGAAAGCGCAGCACCCAGCGGTTCATGTCCCGGAACTGCATGATGAAGAACGCGCCCATCGGTGCGAATTTCAGGCGCTCTTCGATCGCCACGCAGTCAGCGTTCAACCACTCGAAAAACGGATGCCTGCTGAGTGCTGCCTGCCGGCTGTCTCGCAGGGAGATTACCTCTTTCACCTGATCAACCGCTTTCGCTTGGAATCGTCTAAATTCGCAGAGTGGGCCCGCGCTCGGTTGACTCGGGACTTGCTTTCAAAGGTTCGGCGCCAATTAAACGTTACCAGCGAATTTTTCGACGGGCGTCACTCCAACCGTACCGAATTCGATCATTTCGTCATGGGCGGATCCAGTACTCCCGGTACCGCGCCCACGCGGCGCTAGGCAGGCGGTGACGGTGACTCGCGGCGTGGGCCTGGCCTGGTGCGCACGATTTGCTCTGACCGCAGGAGGACACCGTCGGCGCAGCGGGCCTCGACGGTGCCGGCGCCGAACTGTTGGATGTACAGCTGAGCGTAGCCGCCGCCACGGTCGAGTAGCTGCTGGTGGGTGCCCCGTTCGACGAGCCGGCCGTGGTCCAGCACGAAGATCACATCGGCGGCGAGGATCGTGGAGAGCCGGTGTGCGATCGCCACGGTGGTTCGGCCGACCATGAGTGGGGTCAGCGCTTGTTGGACGAGCCGTTCGTTGACCGTGTCGAGCGCCGAGGTGGCTTCGTCGAGGATGAGGATTCTCGGGTCTTTGAGGACGACGCGGGCGATCGCGAGCCGCTGTTTCTCACCGCCGGACATGCGGTAGCCGCGTTCGCCGACCAGGGTGTCGTAGCCGTCGTCGAGTTCCAGGATCCGGTCGTGGATGGCTGCGGCCCTGGCGGCGGCCTCGAGTTGGGCGTCGGTGGCGTGCGGGTCGCCGTAGCGCAGGTTGTCGCGGACCGAGGCGTGGAACAGGTAGGTCTCCTGGGTGACCATGCCGATCGTCCGGGCGAGTGAGTGCAGGCGTAGCTGGCGTACGTCGTGGCCGTCGATGAGTACCGCGCCCTTGGTGGCGTCATAGAGGCGGGGCAGCAGGTAGGATAGGGTGGTCTTGCCGGAGCCGCTGGAGCCGACGACGGCGGCGAGCTGGCCTGGGGCGATGTCGAGGGTGAGGTCGGTCAATGCCCAGCGGCGTGAGGTCGCGCCGTTGATTGTGGGGTATCGGAATGAGACGTTGCGTAAACTGATCGCGCCGCGTACCTGGTCGGGTGCGAGTGCGGTCGCGTCTGGTGTGTCGACAATGTCATGGGGCAGGTCGAGGTAGGCGAAGACGCGTTCGAACAGCGCGAGCGATGACTGGATCTGGGTGGATACTCTGAGCAATGCGCCGATCGGAAAGAACAGCCGGCTTTGTAACGTTGTGAACGCCGCCAGCGTTCCTGCCGTGAGGATGCCCTTCGTGCCGAATACGCCTGCGGCTAGGTAGACGAGAGCGGGGGCCGCGGAGAAGAATATGCCCACGGCGGAGAAGAAGGTTCGGCCGATCATCTGCTGGCGAATTTGCAGGTCGGCAAGCCGGGCGTTGTGCTCGCGGAAGCGAGCGATTTCTTCGGGTTGCCGGCCGAACGATTTCGAGAGAAGGATTCCGGAGACCGACAGGGTCTCCTCCGACAGGGCGGACATGTCGGCCATTGTTTGCTGGGTTGATGAGGAAGCGGCGCGTCGCACGTTGCCCACGCGGATTGTCAGCCAGATGAATATGGGTGTGAGTGCGAACGAGAGCAGGGTCAGCGGCCCGGAGAGTATGAGCATGGCGACGACTGTGCTGGCCAGCGTCACGGTGTTCGACAGGATCGACGCTGCGGTTTCGGTGACGACGGTTTGGACGCCACCGACGTCGTTGGTGAGGCGGGACTGGATTTCGCCGGTCTTCGTCTCGGTGAAGAACCGTAGGGGCATGCGTTGCAGGTGAGTGTAAAGGCTGTTCCGCAGATCCTGCATCATTCGTTGGCCGAGCACGTTGGCGAGATAGCTCTGCGCGACGCCGAGCACGCTCGTCACGATCGGGATCGCGATCATCGCCCCGACGTACCAGAAGAGCAGCGACAGGTTGGGGCAGCCTGGGCCGCAGAACAGCGCGTTGTCGAACACTGGCTGGATGAGCAGCGGGCTCACCACACCAAGCCCGGCCGTGACGATCACGATAAGCGCCACCACCGACAGGCGACGCCGATGCGGGCGGAACAACACGAGGACTCGGCGCATCGTCCGCGGAGCGGGATCGTCCTCAATGGTGCGCATCACCGAAGCTCGTCAACGCTACAACGATGACACCACAGCGGCGGGTCTCCGGTGGCCCTTATGTTCACGGTGTCAGGCCCTCAAGCGATGAGAAGCTGGGTCATGAGAAATTGGCCACTGCTCGCAGGGCAGGTCTGTTCGGCGGTTGACGCCGAGTTTGCGCAGGACGTTGGATGAATGATTTTTCACGGTCTGTGTGCTTATTCCCAACTCTCTTGCGATGTACGAGTTGGTGTAGCGTTTGAGCATAAATGAGAAGATCTGTCGCTCTCGTGGCGTCAGGCGGGCGTGCTGGCGAACGGTTTGGTGCCGGTTGGGGTCGGGCGCTCCTTCTCGGCCGATGAACCATACCCGTTTCCCTGCGTGAGTGGCTCGTATCGCTTCGATCAGTCGGCCAGGTTCTTCGTTTTTATGCACATAGCTGTCCGCGCCCGACAATTGACACAAGAACAGATCTATTTCCGCATCGTTGTCGGTATAGACCACGATGCCGGGCGGGTCGGGTGCTGACTTAATTTGTCGACACAGCTCGGTTCCGCTCCGCTGTCCCTTGAGAATGAAATCCAATACCACGATATCGGGCTGTTCGGTAGCCACGATGCTCGTCGCATCATCCCCGTCTTCTGCCACGCAGACAGTCAGGATGTCGTCCTCTGTGCGGAGAAGCGCCACGAGACCCAAACGCATCACCGGATGCCTGTCCACGACAAGAATTTTTATCCGAGGAATCTGCGCGAGTGTCAACCCTGACTCCTTCGTATGTCGTGGCGGCGGCCGGTCTGCCCCAGACCCAGTGCCCCAGACCAGCTGACGTACCGACCACCACACGGTAGAAGCGAAGCGCAAGCGGTGCGCAATGATCACCACACACCGAGCACACACCGACCGCCGAGAGCGGACAGCCATGGTGTCGCCGAGTTCGACGCCATGGCTGCTCCAGCTCACCGCGACAGCCGTGGTGTCGAACTCGGCGACGTCACGGCTGCCGCTGGGTCAGGGCGGCTGGGTCAAGGCTGTTGGGCGGTTGGTGTGGATGGGACCCCGCTTGTGGATAGGTCGGGGGTTTGGGGATTTGATCCGGGCTGTGAGTCGGCGGGCGGGTGCAGGCTGTGCGGCATGGGGGAATTCACTGCACCGTTGCGGGGATCAGACACCATGGCCGCCGGCCTGGTGACCTGGAGTCAACTGCGTGGTCCGGGGTTCCGCAGGTTGTTCCCGGACGTCTACCTGCCGGCGAATGTCGCGCCGACGCTGAGCATGCGATCGCGCGGCGCCTACCTGCTGGTCGCTGAGCATGGTGCGCTGGCCGGGTATTCCGCAGCGGAATTGCTCGGCGCCCGGATCGCGCCCCGCGATGCCGACGCGGAGGTGATATCACGCGATGACCTGCGACTATACCGAGGGCTGCGGGTGCACCGGGAGCAACTTGCCGACGACGAGGTCGAGACCGTGTCAGGTCTGGTGGTCACCTCCGCGGTGCGCACAGCCTATGACCTGGCGCGCTGGTCGCCTCTGGTGGAGGGTGTCGTGGCGGCTGATGCGCTGGCCCGGATCGGGCGCTTCGGGCCGGGCGCGCTACTCGGGATCGCCGGTCGTTACCCCGGCGCACGATGGCGCAGACGGGTGCCGCTGGTCGCCGAGCTGATGGATCCGCGCGCGGAGTCGGCGATGGAGACCCGATGCCGGGTGTCCCTCGTGCTGCGCGGGTTACCGCGCCCCGAGCTGCAGTATCAGGTCTGCGACGAGCTCGGTGATCACGTCGCCTGGCTGGACATGGCGTATCCCGCCGCACGGGCCGGCGTCGAGTTCGACGGGGAGCACCATCAGGACACGCCCACCTTCCGAGCCGACCTGGCCAGGCACAACCGGCTCGCCGCGCTGGGCTGGACCGTCCTGCGGGCCACCGCCGCTGACGTGCTGCGCAACCCGGACCGGTTCGCAGCCCAAGTCCGCGCCATCCTGCACCACCGGGCCGCCTGACCGCCGTGTTGTCGCCGAGTTCGACAACACGGCTGGCCACTGCGAATTCCACCGCCGTGTTGTCGAACTCGGCGACAAGAGGGCTGCGCGGCTGTCGCGGTCGGAACCGGTCAGGGGCTGTTGTGTTCTATTTGGGCGCCCTGCTGTGAGGATCTGTCGATGTCGACTGTCGGGCGGCCGCCATCGGTGGTGTTGCCGATCACCACGCAGCCAGTCGAGCCGTCAGTGATGATGATCCCGCGGATCACGTTCGGGCCGGAGATCTTGTTGTTGCGGATTTCGACGTTGGGCCAGCGGCGCAGGTTCACCGCCTGGGCACCGTTGGACGCGCAGGTGTTGTCGACGAAGGTGATCGACGGGCCCCCAGTCGGGGCGCCGCTGTTGGCGTGCTGGTCGCCGGTGGCGATCAGACATTGCGCGCCGACGTTGCGGCAGGTGTTGCCCGCAATCAGGACGTCGAAGGTGGGCGGGCTGTTGTCGTCGTAGGTCTGGAAGCAATCCGGGTGGGGCGGGTTGGCGTAACCCTGATCGGAGATGTCGGTGATGGTGTTGCCGGTGATCCGGTGACCATTGCCGAAAAACCGGATGCCGTCGGCGTCGCCATTGTCATGAGCCACGGTCCCGCTCACGGTGTTGTGACTCACCTCGATCCGCTCGCCGCTGATCCGGATTCCGACGGTATCGACATGCTGCACCGTGTTGGATTCGATGGTCGAATTTCCGCACGATTCGCAGGTGATCCCACCCTGCTGGGTATCGTGGATGGTGTTGTGCCGGATAGCCAGGTCACCGCCCTTGAGGACGATCCCATCGCCACCCGTGACGGTGAAGCCTTCGACCACAACATGATCGCCGGTGACGTGGATGCTGCGCACGGTGGCCCCATCGGAAGCCAGCGTGATCGGCGTGTTCGCCGCCCCCGAGCGAGCCAGGTTCACGTCGGTGCCGCCGAGTTCGCCGCCAGTGAAGCACAGGGTGGTCCCAGCAGACGCAGCGTCGAGGGCCGGCCGCAGTTCGTCGGCGTGGCTGACCGTGCGAGTGCAAGCGGGCGGGCGGCCCTGGTCCGGCCCCGGTCCGGAGTTCGGTCCGGGAGGCGGCCCCTGGTCGGAACCGGGGCCCTGGCTGGAACCGGGGCTCTGGCTGGAACCGGGGCCCTGGCTGAACCCGGGATTCTGGGTGAACCCGGGGCTCTGACCCGGGGAGGCGACTTGACCGCCACACCCGGCGACCACCACCAGGCCCACTGCGGCGATCCAGACGAGCATCGTCCGGCGCGTCGCTCCCACCGGTGCCACTATCCGAGGTCCCCGGTGAAAGGTTTTCACCGGTGCAGGGTATGACTCGCTGCGTTACCGCCGTCACCCACCGTCGGGAATGCCGGATTCGCCCAGGTAGGTGCGGGTCAGGGCTACTCGTAGCGGAGAGCTTCGACAGGTCGTAGCCGGGCGGCGCGGTTGGCCGGGTAGCCCCCGGCGATGAGTCCGATCGCGAGGCTGACCGAGAACGCGACGATGACGGAGGGGATGGACACGACGGGGGTGAACGAGGCGAAGGTGCCCGAGGAGGGCTCGAAGGTGGGCGCGATGGCGCCGCCGAGCAACGACAGCCCGACCCCGACGAGAATGCCGAGGATGCCTCCGATGCTGGTCAACACGATGGACTCGACGAGGAACTGCTGCAGGATCGCGCGGCGGGTGGCGCCCAGCGCTTTGCGGATGCCGATCTCCCGGGTTCGTTCGGTGACCGTGACCAGCATGATGTTCAGGACTCCGATACCGCCGACGATCAGGGAGATCGCCGCTACGGCCGCGGTGAACAGCGTGAGGATGCGCAGGATCTCGTTGAACGATTTCAGGCGGCCGCCCAGGGACTGGACCTCGAAGTCGCGCTGCCCGGGATCCTTGATCCGGTGCCGGTCGGTGAGGATGCTGGTCACTTGGTTCTCCGCGGCTGGCACGGCCGCCACATCCTGAGCTTGCACGATGATCTGGTTGAGTTCATCGCCACCCCCGAACACGTACCGGCGGGCGGTGTTCAGTGGCAAAATGACGCTTTTGTCGTCCCGCTGACCATAGGACTGCATCACTCCGATGACCCGGAAACCCTGACGATTGATCCGGATTGTCTGGCCCATCGCCGCCGCTGGGTCATCGAACAGGGCGGTCGCCACCACCGGCCCCAAGACCGCGACCTTGGCCGTGGTGCGGGACTGGGCCGCGTCGAAGAATGATCCGGCCTGAAGGTCGCGGCTGTTGACCTCACTCCAGCGTTCACTGGAGCCGACGATCGTGGAGCGGAATTTGATGCTGTTGGTTTCGACCAGTGCTGGGGCGCTAGTGACTGGTGTGGCGGTCATGATGTCAGGCGCCTTCTGCAGCGCGGACACATCGGCGTCGATGAGATTCTTCGGAGGGGAGCCGCCGGGGACGTTGCCGGTTTGCGGCACGATGGTGATGAGGTCGGCCAGCGGCTGGATCCGCGCATCGACCGAGTTCTGCATACCTTGGCCAATGGCCACCAGCAAGATCACTGCGGCGACGCCGATGATGATGCCGAGCATGGTCAGCACTGAGCGCAACCGATGTAGCCGTAACCCCCGCAGCGCGATGAACGCGGCCTCCCGCAGGTTCATTTCACGCCTGAACCGCCGCTAAGGCCATCTACAGCACATAACCGGTATTTGGTTTTCTCCGCAAGCGGTCAGGTGAGTGGCTGTCGATCGAACTTCACCAGATCTTGACGCGCTGGTCGGGTGCGCGGAACAGCTTGTCGCCGGGCTTGACGCCGAACGCCGCATAATACTCGGGAAGATTGCTGACGACACCGTTGGCGCGGAACTCACTGGGGCTGTGTGGATCGCTGAGCAGTTGCGCTCGCAGGTCCTCGGGCCGGGTCTTGCCCCGCCACACCTGTGACCAGCCCAGGAAGAAGCGCTGGTCGCCGGTGAACCCGTCCAGCACCGCAGGTGCGCGGCTGCCGAGCGAGAGCCGGTAGGCGCGCATCGCCACCGTGAGACCGGACAGGTCGGCGATGTTCTCGCCCAGAGTCAGCTCCCCGTTGATGTGCTCGCCGGGCAGCGGCTCGTAGGCCGAGTACTGCGCGGCCAGGGCCTGCGTCCGGGTGGTGAACCCCGCCACATCCTGCGGGGTCCACCAGTCGCGGAGATTGCCGGTTCCGTCGAACTTGCGGCCCTGGTCGTCGAACGCATGGCTGATCTCGTGACCGATCACCGCGCCGATCCCGCCGTAGTTGACCGCGTCGTCAGCCTTCGGGTCGAAGAACGGCGGCTGCAGGATCGCGGCCGGGAAGGTGATGTCGTTGCGGGTGGGGCTGTAGTAGGCGTTGACCGTCTGCGGCGTGGTGAGCCACTCCGCCCGGTCCACCGGTTTGCCGAGCCGGTCAAGGTCTCGCTGGTATTCGACCTGGGCGGAGCGCAGCATGTTGCCGACCAGGTCGTCGCGGGCGACCGCCAGCTTGGAGTAATCCTTCCACTTGGCCGGATAACCGATCTTGACGGCGAGCTTGCTGAGCTTGTCCCTGGCCTCGGCCTTGGTTGCGTCGCTCATCCAGTCCAGGCCGTTGATGGACGTGCGGTAGGCGTCGATCAGTTTGCCGACCAGGGTGTCGATCCGGGCTTTGGCATCCGGCGGGAAGTGGCGCTGCACGTACCGTTCACCGAGCAGATCACCCATGGCGCTGTCGACGGCGGCGACACCTCGTTTCCAGCGGGGACGCTGCTCCTGCTGCCCGGCCAGATCGCGGCCGCGGAACTCGAAGCGCGCGGTGATCAGGTCGTTGTTCAGGTAGGGGGCGAGGTCGTCGATGAGTCTGAACTTCAGATACGACTTCCAGTCCGCCAGCGGCATGGTGGTCAACGCCGAGCCCAGGGCGGTGAAGTAACTGGGCTCGGCGATGACGAACTCGGGGGTGGGTATGCGCGCGGTGTCGAGGTAGGCCTTCCAGTCCAGCCCAGGTGTGCGCGACGTGGCATCGGCGATGCTGAATTTGTTGTAGGTGGCGGTCGCGTCACGGTCCTGCGCGGCGGTCCACTGCACCTGCGCGATGCCTGTTTCCACAGCGAGCACCCGGCCGGCCGCGGCATCCGGATCGGTGACGCCGGCCAGCCCCAGAGCACGTGACGCGTAGGTCCGGAATTGGTCGCGCAGGGTCACGAACTTCGGGTCGGTCTTAAGGTAGTAGTCCCGGTTGGGCATGGTGAGACCACTCTGGGAGACACCGGGTATGTAGGCGTCGGCGTTCTTGGCGTCCTGGTCGATGGACAGCGCGATGGGGCTGGGAGTGCCGGTCTGGGCGCTGTCCGCGAAGTACCGGAGCACGTCGGCTGGGCTGGTCAGCGCGTCGATGCGCGCCAGCGACGCCCGCAGCGGAGCGACCCCGAGCGTTTCCAGTCGCGCGCTGTCCATGAAGCTGGTGTAGAAGTCCCCGATCCGCTGGTTCGGGGAGCCGGCCGGGCCGGGGTGCGCCGCGCTCTGCTCGACGATGGTGCGGAGGTCTTGGTCGGCTTTGTCGGCCAGCGCGTCGAACGCGCCGAACCGGGTGCGATCGGGAGGGATCTCGGTGGTGTGCAGCCACTGACCGTTGGCGAAGCGGAACAGGTCGTCCTGCACGTGGACCTGACGGTCGTATCCGGGCAGCAACAGCCCCGACGTCAATGGTGGTGGCGGAGTCGGGGTTGATGCAGTTGCGCAGGCCGTCACGGCCCACACCAACACCATCGCCAGCATGCCCAGGCCCAGCCGAGGAGATCGAGTCACGGCGCCTGACGATAGACCAGGGCACCGACAACGAGCGGTCGGGCGTAACGAGACGCGGGCGGACCGGTACTGATCGGCATGGCTACCCCAGACGCATTGCTGGATACCCGGGACGCGTGGCACCGGCTGGCCGAGCATGTGCTCTCCGCTGCCCGACACGCGGCAACCGGCCGAATCGGGTTGCGCCCCGCGCCGGGCGGGTTCGCTACCCCGGAGTTCCCCGGGCCAGAGCCGACCGTGCTTGCGGTCGACCTCGACGAGTTCGTGATCACCCGGGCCGGGCAGCAGCGCCGCACCCGGATCACCACCGTCGCGCAGGTCGCGGACTTCGCCGGCATCACGCCCGGCGCACCCGAGCAGGTCTACCAGCCGACCACCCCCCTGGAGCCCGACGCCGTGCTGCGGATCGACCGGCAGGCCGCGCAGTTCCTGGCGGACTGGTACCAGCTCGGCGGGCACGCGTTGGCGGCCTTCGCCGCCGCGGTGCCGGACGACGAACCGACCAGCGCTCAGCTGTGGCCCGAGCATTTCGATCTGGGCATCAGCGCCGCGGGGGTCAACTACGGCGTTTCCCCAGGAGACGGGCACATCGCGGAGCCTTATCTGTACGTCGGCCCGCACGACGGGCCGCCCGCAGCCGATGAGTTCTGGAACACGTCGTTCGGGGCAGTGCTGCGCCACCACGAGGTGCCCTCGGTCGAGGTCGCCGTCGAGTTCTTCCACCACGGGCGCAAGCGCGCTCAGACCATCCCGCGCTCTCAAACCCAACAAAGGGGTACATCATGAAGGGACTCGTCGGCAAGCGCACCATCGTCACCGGCGGCAGCTCCGGGATCGGGCAGGCCATCGCCATCCGGCTCGGCGAGGAGGGCGTCGACGTCGCGATCAACTACGTCGGACGGCCCGAGGGCGCCGAGGCGACCAAGGATCAGATCCAGCACGGCGTCGATCTCTGCATGAAGCAGCTCTCCGCCGCCGGCACCAACCCGATGCTCGTCGGGGCCGACGTCTCCGACGCCGCCGGCGCTCTCACCTGCTCGGAAGTTCGTTCAGGCACTACGACCGCTACTCAACCACATGTTCGAAGTTTACCCGGATAGTGTCGAAGCCGATCACTCGCAGCAGATAAGTCTTGTTCTCGAACCGGACATGAAGGGTATCCGAATTTTGTAGCACATTCTTAGGTCCTCCCCGACTATCGTTCGAGTACTCCACCACGGGACGGTTCTGGGCATCCACGACGTCTTGTATTTTGAAAAGATCATCTTTGGGAGAAGGTAGCAGCGTCAGCGCTCCAAGGGCCCGGCGATTCTGCGTAAATTTGATGCTAATCGGCTGATCCTTCGGCTGATCCACTTGAATAATGTCGCGATTATTCGTTCCGTCCTCCAGCGTCACGGTTCTCTCGGCTGGAACTCCTGTAGATCCGGGCTCTGCTTCCGGAGTGGCTGCGGGAGATGCGGGCTTTGCTCCCGAAAATTGGATAGGTCCAGCGATCGCGATCGCGACCACGCCTAGCACGATGAGTGGTAGGCCAGCCCCCACGGAGTTCACTTCAAAGCCGTGCCATGCGACTTTCCCCCCTGGCCGATCAGGAAACTTCAGGAGCACCAAGGCGCCCAATCCAACCAGCGCTATCCCCACTATCACTAGGACCATCATCAATTGACCTCGCTAGCAGAAGTTAACCTCTTTTATACCGCTTCGAGATGTACGAGCCGAAGCCAGGCCCAGCTACACCGACAACAGCCGCAACGTTGATCTGACACACCGCATCTGGTCACTCGACCACGGGCTGGATCTCCCTGCTGACCCGGGAATCCCGATCCATACCGGTGTCGCTTGGCCGAACATGCTACGCAGCACCGCGAAATGCTCGGCTAGGCCACCGCGGTCGTCGGGCAAAGGCGGACGACCGTCCCCGACAGCTCAACGTCGGCCGCAACCTCCCGCACTAGCCCCGCAAAGTCAAAGGTGAACCGCCACCGTCGGCTGACACCCCCAGTGACCCTGCAGGTCACCTCTGAACCCCCAGCTTGGAAGATCGGGCAGTGATCACAGCACTGACCAGCCGTATGTTGACCTGCGGATACACAGCGAAAGATGACACGAGTGACCGCTGTTGACCCTTCATGACCGCGAGTACGGGCACGCGGGGAGCACGATTCAAGATCACCAGATGTACCGGGCGCGGCCTGCCGCAGGACATGAGGGGCGAAAGCCCTGGTGCCCCACCACTATCCAATCCCAGTCCTGGGGCCATCCCGGAGCGAAGGCCCGCCGCGCACCAGTACGGAACAATCCGATTCGGCACCGATCCCACGTCCTCAGCCCTGGATCTGGATTGCCGGATGCACGAGGTAGACCTCTACGTCGCCGACTCCAGCTTCTTCGTCTCCAGCTCCGCGGTGAACCCGACCCTGACCATCATCGCCAACGCCCTGCGCGTCGCTGACCACCTCGTCGGTCACATCGGCACCCGCGCCGCCGTCTCAGTGGCAGCTGGCTAAGCGGTCTGCGCCGGAAGGCTGTTGGAGCCGTGAACTCGGCGTCAGCGACCTTGCAGGCGCCGAAAATGTCGGTGGTGTCGAGTTCACGGCGTGCGGTGTCCTCATCGCTCGATCACCTGATCATCCGGCCCGACGATCACCGGTGGCCGGTGCAGATCCGCAACGTAGGTCAGCAATGCCAGGCCGTCGCGCTTGTCGAGCAGGCTGAGCAGGTCGAGCTCGCGGCCGGGTGCGACGGCGAAGATTCCACCGACGAACTGGTGCGAGTGCCCGTCGGGCACCGCCCGAGCGCACAACAGCGCACCACACCGCGCCTGCCGGCTGAAGCTGCGCTCCCGAACCTCGAGCACATCCCCAGTCCGCAGGTCGCGCACCGTGACCCCGATCCCGGGCCGGCATTCGACGACCTCGTACACCGTGCGTGCCACCCGGATCCGCACCAGCATGGCTGGTTGCGGCCCAGCGCCGGTCTATCCGGCGCGGCAAGCTCTTCCAGGGTGCAAACGTCGTCGCTGACCGTGGCGGTCAGGCCGAGACCGCGCCAGATTTCCAGTGCCTCAGCGGCATGGCCGCGGTCGGAGGTGTACCAGGCCAGCCGGTCGGCGGCGCACGGCCAGCGGGGGTCCGCGCGCACCGCCATGCGCAGGTGCGACTCGCCCTCCACGACCTGCCCACGACGCTCGGCAACCAGCGCGGCCAGCCAGTGCCCGACGGCCTGGTGTACCGGTTTGCTGGCGGCGGCCAGCAGCCGTTCCACCAGCGCGCCGGTCGCAGCGAGCAACTCCGGATCGTCGTGCCGACCGAGCAGCTCGGTCGGCACGACCTCAAGGACCGCTGGGTCGTAGAGCAGATCGAGCAGCTCGCGGGCGGCGGACCGATCCGGCACGCCGTCGTCGATCAGGCCCAGTGCTCGCAGCGCTGCCCGGGCCCGGTCACCGGGGCCGAGCTCGTCGAGCACCCGGTGGACGCGCTCAAGCCGTTGCGCGTTGTCCCAGATCGACTGGTCGTGCGCCACGCGGACCCCGCGGGTCTGTAGGCCTGCGGCGGCCAGCAGTTCGGTCAGCGGCGCGGTCGGCTCAGCGAGGGCGGCGCGGTTCTCGAGCAGTACACCGAGCACCAGCTCTTCAGCGGTGACCGGCTGCCCCGGCGCGGCGAACTCGTTGTCGTAGACCGTGCGCAGCTGTGCTACCAGCGCGCTGGCCACCGGTGGTGCCGCATCGGGCACGGTGATGGTCACGATGCCGCCCTCGACCCGGACCGCGAGCACCGCGCCGTCTGGGTACCCGCTCAGCCACCCGCGCGGACCCACCCATCCGCTGTGCACGACGTCGAGCGCATCGCCGCTCGGTAGCCGCAGCTCATCCCATCGCCAGAACCCAGCGAGATTCACTCCGACATCGAGCATCTCGGACCGGCGCTCGTCGTCGGAGAGCAGGTGGGTGAGGACGATCCCGTTCGCCAGTGACTCGACGTGCAGTACCCGGTCACCGGCGAGCATCTCCAGCGGACCGTCCGGTCCGATGCCGTGGTCGCTGACCGCGTTGAGCAGCGCCTCCGTCACCGGATCATCGGCAGGCAGGTCCAGCTGCTTCATCACCCGCCCCTCGAGCTCATCGACCTCGATGCCCTGCCGGGCCCGGACGATCTCGATCATCACCGAGGTGACGTCCGCTGCCGACGGGACAGGCAGCCGGTCCAGGGCAGCCAGGTAGGCGTCGATCTTCGCCGGATCCATCCGGCGATGGTAGGCCGCCGTACTGTTGCGCGAAACTCAGTCGTCTACCGCAATCTGCGCTGACTATGAAGGATGGTGCGCCCGTCGGCGAGCGGGCCGCTCGGGGATGACGGGTTCGAGGTGGTGAGCGGACCCGATGGGGTGGCGCTCCTCGTCGAGGACGAAGATCGTGTGGGTCGCGCGCACCTCGGGCATGCTCTGCAACCGGTAAAGGACGACGTCGCGGAGTGCGGCGATGTCGGGCATCCGGACCAGCAGGACGAAGTCGAACTCGCCGCTGGTCATCGCGACGTATTCCACTCCCGGCAACCGGCTGACCTTGTCCCGCGTGGTGGGCCACGACCCCTGCTCCACGTTGATCAAGATCATGGCGGCGACGTCGAGCCCGATCGCCTCCGGATCGACGTCAGCGCGGAAACCCCGGATGACGCCATCGGCCACCAGCCGGTCGTAGCGGGTATAGGCGGTCGCCCGAGAGATACCGGCTCGGTTCGCCACCTCGTTCACCGACATGCGGCCGTCATCGACCAGGATGCCGAGCATCCGACGATCGACGTCGTCGAGGGGTCGAGGTGAGATGGACATCGTCGTGGAACGATAGCATCCGGATGTTCGTCTGGCATTGAGTGGCAATTGTTGAACGATCGTGTTTCCCGGCGCAGACTTCGCTGATGGCCGCACCGATCGCGCCGTCCCGGTTCGAGCTGCCCGGGGATCACCCCGGCTGCAGCGACCCTGCCTATCGTGCGCGGCGAGCCCGGATCGCCGAGGTCGGCGCCGCCTACCACCGCGGCGATCCGATCCCGGACGTCACCTACACCGCCGAGGAGGACGAGGTCTGGCGGCTCGTGTCCGCCGAGCTCGCCGGCCAGCACCGGCGCTACGCCTGTGCCGAGTACCTCGCCGGCGCCGGCCGGCTCGTCCTTCCGACCCAGCGGGTGCCGCAGCTCCGGGAGGTCGACGAGCGGGTGCACCGCCTCACCGGCTTCCATATCAACCCGGTCCCGGGTCTGGTGCCGACCCGGACCTTCTACGGATCCCTCGCGGCGCGGACGTTCCTGTCCACCCAGTACATCCGGCATCATTCGGTGCCGTTCTACACCCCGGAGCCAGACATCGTCCACGAGATCATCGGGCATGCCAACATGCTGGCCAGCCCGCTATTCGCCGATCTCTATGAGGTGGCCGGCCGGGCTTCGCTGCGCGCCACGACCGACGCCGCCCTCGAGGCCTTCAGCCGGGTGTTCTGGTTCACCCTGGAATTCGGTGTGGTCCACGAGGACGGGGCGCTCAAGGCCTACGGCGCAGGCCTGCTGTCGTCCTACGGCGAGATCGACACGTTCCGCGATACGGAGATCCGCCCCTGGGACCTCGACGCGATGGTGACCCAGGACTACGACATCACCCACTACCAGCCGGTGCTCTTCGCCGCCCCGTCCTTCCCGCAACTGCTCACGGACCTGCACGCGTACTTCGCGTCCCACGGTGGCTGCCAGCGGGAGTGACTCGATCGGGGTGATGCGCCGCACAACCAGTGGCCCCTCGTTGATCAGGTCGCAGAAGTGGCCGGTGCAAGGCGTGCCGGAACGGGGCTGATCTCCCGAGATCGACGAAGCACGATGATGTGTAGCAGGATGCTGAGCGGCACGAAGAATGTCGGGATCAGGCTTAGTGGCAGCACGAGCAGTGGTGCGGTGGTCACCTCACCGGCGAGCAGGCCGAACCGTCCCGGCGCGTTGAGTACACCCATCGTCACGGCGACAACAAGGTCGGCGATCCCTACGACGCACCAGCCGACGACGATCTGCCGGGCGGCCCGGGTACCCGATGTGGCAAGGACGGCGACGAAGGGCGCGGCTAGCCCGACGAGCACGTCGCCGATTCCGGCCGGGACCGCGAAGCTTGCGGGTAGCTCGTCGCGGGCGTAGCCGAGCAGGAACACCTCGCCGACGACCCGCCAGAGCTGCACGCCGATCAGCCAGCGCAGGTCGATTCCGAGCAGCAGGTTCCGGAACCGGGCTGACCGCGCATAGGCCAGTCCCGCCAGTAGTAGCGGCACCAGCAGGGCCAGCCCGATCGGGATCGGCGGGCTGGCCGGCCCGGTCTGCAGCAGGCCGAACAGGGAGGCGCCGAGCGCGGTCAGGAACCACCCCATGATGCAGGTGATCACGATGAGCCGGGTGCGGGACGGGTCGGTATCGGATGTCATGGGGACTCCTTCAGGCAGTGACTTGAATGTTGCAAGTGACTGATCCAGGGTAGGCAGAGAGCATTGCAAAACGCAAGTCACGGGCTAGGATGGTGTTCGTGTCTCGAACTCCTGCCACTGCTGCGGGCGGCCGCGGATCCAGATCCGGCAAGGCGGTGGCGCGGTCGCCGTGCCCGGTCGCGGGCACCCTCGATCTGGTGGGCGATCGGTGGACGCTGCTGGTCCTGCGCGACCTACTGACCGGAAAGACCCGCTACGGCCAGTTCCTCGCCTCTCCGGAAGGCATCTCGACGAACCTGCTGGCAGATCGGCTGCAGCGGATGGAAGCTGCGGGCCTGGTCACCGCCATCCCCTACAGCGAGCACCCGGTGCGGATGGACTACCGGTTGACCCCCGCCGGGCGGGCGCTGCGCCCTGTGGTCGACGCGTTGGCGAGTTGGGGGCTGGCTCACCTGCCGGGGACCAGCCCCCAACTCGCGTTCGAGCCCACTGGGGACTGACCCGATCCGCTCTGTCAACGGGTGGAGCCAGTCGCGGCCTCAGCGGCGGAGGAGGGTGGCGGCCCGGGTGAGGCTGGTCTGGAGTTCGGCGACGCGGAGAGCGCGAAGTGCGGTGAACAGGGCGGCGCCGCCCAGCACGGTGGCGGTGGCTAGCTCAACGGCGGCGCGTACCGGGGGGCAGCATGGGGGGCAATGTGAGGCGGCTCAGGCCAAGGACGGCCAGCCCGGCAAGGGCGGCGACGCTGGCAGCCAGCGCGATTTGCGTCACCGTGCCTGCCACCAGCAGATGCTCACGAACCTGCATGGGTACTTCTCGTCCTACCGTGGTTGAACCGCGCTACCTGCAATTACCGTGATTCTGCTGTTATCATGGGATGGCGGACAACGATGGTGGGGGGAAGTATGACAACCAGTTCGCCGCCCTCCGACCCGCGTGATCAGCAATGGCGGGCGTCGCCGCCGACCGCGATCGGCGACCAGATACCTGTGGCCCCAACTCAAAGTCTCCGGCCCTTGGCAGTCGATGTCTCCTTCTGGCTTTGGATCAGCCATCTGACCCTTGATGTGGTCCTCGGTGGCGTGTTCATGCTGATGGCGGGCTCGTCGGGCGTTGGTAGTCAGCAGCTCGCGATGTTCATGGGCGCGCTGGCGGTGGATGGCGTGTTGTTCGCCTTCGCCCTTGCTATGCGGAAGGGGCGCAACTGGGCGCGGATCGTGCTGGCTGTGCTCGGGGGTCTCAGACTGCTGGTGTTGCTATTCGTGCTGATTGTCGGCGGAAGTGGGATATTTGCCCTCGTGTTGCTGCTGGTCGCGGGAGCAATCGTGACCATGTTCATAGCGGGTGCGAATGCCTGGTTCCAGCCCCGTCAGCCCGGACTGTGAGAGCCCCCGGACTGTGCGAACCTCAGCGGCGGAGCAGGGCAGCGGCCCGGGTCAGGACGGTCCGAAGTTCGGACACGCGTAGCGCGCGCAGTGCGGCGAGCAGGACAGCGCCGCCCAGGACGGTGGCGGCGAGGAGTTCGACAGCGGCCCGCAATGGGGGCAGCGTGTGGGGCAGCGCGAGGCGGCCCAGGCCCAGGACGGCCAGCCCGGCGAGGGCGGCGACGCCGGCAGCCAGCGTGATACGCCCCACTGTGCCCGCTACCCGCCGGGTCTGCAGCCGGCCGAGCCGGCGCGCCAGCCACACCTGGCCGATGGCGGCGCCGATCACGAAGGAAGCCGAGTTGGCCGCAGCGAGTCCGATGACCACCTGCTGGGCGCTCAGCAGCACCGGCGCGGCCAGTGACAGGCCGATCTTCCCGAGGATCATCAAGGTCATGATCACCGTGGGGGTGCGGGCGTCGCCCAGCGCGTAGAACACCCGCAGCTGCAGCAGCACCACGGCGTAGGGCAGCAGGCCGAACGCCGACGCGGCCAGGGTTGCACCCAGCCGGTCGGCTTGGGTGAGATCGGAGCGGCCGTAGGAGAACAGTAGGGTGGCGATCTGCCCACCGGCCACGGTGAACAGGGCCGAGATGGGCAGCAGGAGCAGCGCCGAGATGCGGGTACCCAGGGACAGATCGGCGACCACGTCGGTGATGTTGCCGTCCGCGCTGGCCCGGCTGATCCGCGGCATCAGCGCGGTGAGCACAGAGTTGCCTAGCACGCCGTAGGGCACGATCAGCAGCATCCAGGCATACGCGTAGGTCGACACGCCACCGCCGGCGGTGGCCGAGGCGATCCGGTAGGTGATCACCAGCCCGGTCTGACCGGCCAGCACGTAGAGAAACACCCAGCCGGCCAGACCGCCGAACGCCGACAACCGGGGATCCCAGCCCCATCGCCAGCGCCACCGGAACCCCGACCGGCGCAGCGCCGGCAGCAGCACCGCAGCCTGCACGACGATACCCATCGTGGTGCCCACCCCGAGCACCCACAACTTGGCCTCGCTCATCAGGCCGGGCTGCAGGCTGATCCGGCCCGGGGTCATCGCGTAGGCCGTGATCACCGCGATGAGCACCAGGTTGTTGGCCACCGGCGCCCAGGCCGGTGGGCCGAACACGCCGCGGCTGTTGAGGACCGCGCCGATCAGCGCGGCCAGCCCGTAGAACAGGATCTCCGGCAGTAGCAAGTAGGCGAACGCCGTGGCCAGCGCAGGGCTGGCATGCGGTCCGCTGGTCACCGACAACCGGATCAGCCACGGCGCTGCGGCCACCGCGGCCACCGTGCCCACCACCAGGGCGACCGTTCCTACCGTGAGCAGCCGCTGTGTGTAGGCGTGCCCACCGTCGGGATCGCTGCGCTGGGCACGGATCAGCACCGGGATGGCGACGCTGGACAGCACCCCGCCCAGCAACAGCTCGTACACCATGTTCGGCAGCTCGTTGGCGATATTGTAGGAGTCGTTGAGCAGCCCGAACCCCAGTGCCGCGGCCAACAGCAGCTTGGCCACCAGCCCGGTCAACCGGCTGATCACCGTGGCCACCGCCATCGACCCCGACGCATGCGCCAACGATCGATCCGACCACGCCGCTCGCGGCAGCTGATCATTGGGCGGCATGCCGCTCAGCACACCACCCCAGCTCCCGATCGCCTGAGGCGGCCCCCTGCACAATGCGCACCCATGACTGATCCCGCCCCACCGTGCTCCCCCGAACCTGCACCGCCGTGCTCCCCCGAACCTGCACCGCCGTGGTGTCGCCGAGTTCGACAGCACGGCTGCCCGCTGCCGACCCGACAGCCATGGTGTCGAACTCGGCGACACCATGGCTGGTCGAGCGGATGGTTGCCCATACCGTCGAGACATTCGGCAGGCTGGACGTAGCGCACAACAACGCTGGAGTTCCGGGGCCCTACCAGCCGTTGTGGGAGTACAGCGAGGCGGACTTCGCCGCGGGTCCTGGCGGTTGACCTGGTCGGCGTCTGGCGTTGCCTCAAGCACGAGGCAACGGTGATGATCCGCCAACGCAGCGGGTGCATCATCACCACGTCCTCGATACTCGCCGAGGTCGGGATGGCCACCAACGGTGCCTACACCGCGGCCAAGCACGGCGTGCATGGCCTGGTGCGCACCGCGGCGCTGGAGCTGGCGCCCTACCGGGTGCGGGTGAACGCGGTTGCCCCGGGCGTCACCCGTACCGCGATGACGTCGCAAGTGAGTGACGAACTGCTGGCCGACGTCCCGCTGGGCCGGATTGCCGAGCCCGAGGAGATCGCCCGCGCGGTGGTGTGGCTGGCCTCACCGGAGGCGTCCTACGTGACCGGCACCGTGCTCACCGTCGACGGTGGCTATCTCGCACGCTGAGCGTCAACGTCGCTACGCGGCGTGTGACCGGTCATCATCGCAGGATCCTGCTGCCGTTTCCGGGATGCTGAGGATCGTGTCGATGAGCCGCTGGGTGCGGGTCTGTGCGCGCAACCACGGCGGCAGGTTCATCAGCGCCATGACCTCCTCGGCGAGCACATCGCCGATCACATTCGGCCACATGCGCTTGGCCTTCGCCGCGGCGGCAGCGGCCTTCCGGTGAGCTGCGTACTGTTCGGCTTCCTGGGCCACCGCGAATTGCGTGTCAGGCATGGAAGGCCCCCTTAGTCCGCGTCGTGTCCCCGGCCTCCGGACAGTCCAACGAGCGTGGCGTGGTCCAGTCGCGGAGGAGCCGGGGTCTGCGCTTGGCGTGCGGGTTCGCAGACCGAAACACAGCGGGGTGTTGCTGCACGCTGACGTCCCTGGGGACAGTGCTACCCAACGGGTCGACGAACCTCGGGGTGCCCGTTACAGGTGCCGGCGCCGATCCAGGGATCACCGCCCCGCTCATCGTGGACGTCATGCCGTAAAGAGTGCTGACAACTCCCCGTGCGTACCGTCAATCCCTGGTAGCTGAGTAGCAGCACCTGGCGACGTTGGTGTCGGGCGGCACCAGGTGGACCTCGTCGGCGGCGAATCAGCCGCCGGCGAAACGGCCCGGAAATGTCGGTGGTGTGTGCTTGTGTGGGGCCATGCGTACCTCATCGAGTCACGCGGTCACCGGTACGGCCGCCGGCGTTCCGTACACCGCCCTCCCGCCGGGGAACAAGGTGGCGCACCCGCCGCTGGTGCTCATCTGGCATCTCTTGGACCCGCCGTGTACCGACTCCGCGATGGCAGCGGCGCTGCCGATGGCGGCGCCGCGCGCCTGGCGGGTGTATCTCGGTCTGCCGCTGACCGGACGCCGGCTACCGCCCGGCGGATTCGATGAGCTGATGCGGCTCGGTTCCGCCGACGCGGTGCTGAACGTGTTCGGTCCGATCCTGTCCCAGGCGACCGACGAGGCCCCGGCAGCGCTGGCCGCGGTGCGGGCCGACCTCGGCATCCCCGAGGGGCCGATCGGAGTGGCCGGTGGCTCGCTGGGAGGCCTGGTCGCAGCGAGTGTGATCGCCGGGCGGGCCCTGCCCGTGATAGCCGCGGCGCTGGTCAACCCGGCGGCACGGCTGGCCACAGTCGTCGCGGTCAACGAGCGGCGCTTTGAGATGCGGTATGAATGGACCGACGCCGCTCGCGCGATCGCCGACCGCTTCGACTTCCTCCGCCGCGCCGAGGAGATTGCCACTACGGCCACGCCGCTGCTGCTGGTCAGCGGCGAGAACGACGACCCGGAGTTGCGCGCCGACACCGAGGCACTGCGGCGGGAGCTCACCAGTCGGTATCAGGAGCCCTCGCAGGTCCAGTGGCACAGCGTCCCCGGTATGCCGCACCACCTGGCGGAGCCCCCTGGCATCGAACCGGCACCGCAAAATGGGCACGCGGCTACCGTCGACGCCATATTCACTTCATGGTTCGCCGAACACCAGTTTGGAATATCAGGAGCGACACCACCTCCAGAGGTTGTCGCATAGCGAAGTCGGGACTCCTGTACGCCCCAGATCACCGCCCTCACCGCCGCTGGTTAGAGCGGCCACCGGAGCTCTCCATGGGGATCGTCTAGCCAGATTGCGTGCGTGTCGGCCGTGGTGGTGAGCCCGAATCGATCCCAGGTGGGCTGATCCCACTGGTGCCAACGCTGGTAGGCGTCCTCAACCTGTGCCCATAGCTGGGTCGGGCCGCCTTCACGGAGCTGCCGTGAGCCGTTGTCGGCGATGGTGAGGTCGATTTCGCACCAGGAGCCATCCGGGGCGGACAGCGCCGCCGCTCTCGGGATTCGGGTGCCGGGGTCGAGGGTGTAGCCGTACCGCAAGTACGCGGGCAGGGCTAGGCAGGCCAGTAACCACACCTCGCGGTCAGTGTTCCAGGGCTGGGCGGGTGCGGTGGTGACGCGCCGCTGGCGGGTCTCCGCTTTGGTTGCGCGACTCGGAGTGATGTCGCCGTCATGGCGCATCCCCATGAACGCCGCCCAGCGCTCGGTGAATCGGCCCTCCAACCGATCGTCATAGCGGTCCAGCAGAACGAGGTTGCCAGCGCCGATGCCAACTTTGAGATCGGCGAGCACCTTCCCACCCGGGGTGACCTGCTGCGCCCAGGACCACGGGACGCGAGGTACAGAGCAGGTCGCGATAATCCGGTCATAGCGAGCGTGCTCGGGCCAGCCCTCGATGCCGTCGCGGGCGGCGAGATGCGGGCGGCACCCGATGGCGGCCAGCAGTCGCCGTGCTGCCGCAACGAGATCGGAGCTCACATCGACGGAGAACACGCGCTCGTCACCGAGGCGATGCGCGAGCAGAGCGGCGTTGTACCCGGTGCCTGTACCGATCTCCAACACCCGGTGCCCATCGTGGACGTCGAGAGTTTCCAGCATCCACACCATCAGATCGGGTTTGGTGCTGGAGGACACCGCCGCGCCCTCCGCGTCGACCTCGGTGACCAGGGTGGTCGGCGAGTAGACCAGCGCCAGGCCCGGTTGCCCGCTGATGTCGATCTCGGTCCAGCAACCGTCGGGCTGCTGTTGGTAAGAGGTGGGCACCAGTCGATGCCGGGGAGTGGCGGCAATTGCCGCTACCCAAGCTGGGTCGCGCAGGTCACCGGAGTCGGTGAGCATGGCCGCGAGTCCGGCAGCGTGCGTCTCCCAGCCGGTGTCGGTGGTGGTCATGCTGTGCCTTCGGTGAGTAGGTCGGCGAGTTGGGCGTTCGGGGTTCTCCGGTGGCGTGCTCGATGAATCCGTACTGGCCGGTGGGGTTGATTTCCAGTTTTCCGGCCGTCGTGATGTCCGTGATGTCTCTGAGCTGGGATTTCGCGTCGCGTGCATGTAAGTGACGTGGGTAGCGGATTGGACCGCTCGTGGTGTTATTGATGGTCGGCATTGTCGA
>JBOHFK010000058.1:0-33198 GCA_050699635.1 Pseudonocardiaceae bacterium
CCTCCCGCACGGAGGACGGCATGTCTGCCATGGTCAACGTCACTGGTCTTGGAGTCCTGTCCTCGCCCTACGCGCTACACAGATTCACATGATCGCCATGTCCCACGAGAGTTTGACAGAGAGGGCGGTGGCGTGCGCGCCGATGCCGGTGTGGCCGTCGTAGCGGTAGTGCCATCGCCGCTCGCCGGAGGCGTCCCAGGCGTTGAGCTCGCTACGGTCGGCGGTCTCGGTGATCGTCGCGAGCCGCCCCCCGGCAAGGTCGGCCCACCGGACAACCGTGCGGAGATGGTCTCCCCTGTGTTGGTCAGCGGGTCCTCGAAGAGGCCACAGTCGGCCACCATGGCGCCGGCCCGATCCGTATCGGCTGCCCACCGCGAGGAACGGCTTCGGTGTGACACCACCGAGCAGGCTAAGGACCGGGCCGTGCATGGCCATCTCGTTGACCTTCTACCTGATCATCGCCCTCGGGGCCCACGAGGGGCTGGGCGCGGCTGGCATCCGGCTCGCCGGCCTGCTAGGGCGCGCCCTCGCCTGGCACAGCTGGGACGTCTTTCTCACAGGCACCATCCTCGGCCTGCTCTACGGTGGCCTGACCGGCGCCGTCATGATCGCCTTACGACGGGCGTCCCGGCACACCCTGATCCCGCTGGGCCCCGCCCTGATCGCGGGAGCCTTCATCGCCCTGCTGGTCCCTGGTGACTGATCCACTGTGAGCGAATCTTGGCAACCACTACATAGCATCCGAGCAGCGTCACAGGGTGTCAGGCGGGTAGCGCCGGTTATGCGGTCCGGCAGACCGCAACATCCGAGGGACGTGACTCGGATCCGACAGACCCGAGCCCAAAAGTATCCATCGACCTTGCTCAGGCTCTGCCCCTCGGGAAGGCGCCTACCAGGGGTTATGTGGGCCGCCTGGGGATCGAACCCAGAACCAAAGGATTAAAAGTCCTTTGCTCTGCCAGTTGAGCTAACGGCCCCGCTCGCTGATGGTAGCCAACGCGGTGTCGCGGCTGGTGAGAGGTAGACGGGGCGAGGCGAAAGCTGGTAGGGGCCATCAGGTCTTGGGTGACGGTCCAGGCCAGGGTGGTCTCGTCCGTTGGGATCGCAGGCGATCAGGCTGTGTGGGTGCCGGACTGGTCATCCACAATGCTGACCTGCGGCATTGCTGTACGGTGGCCGTGGGGCATGATCGTTGGTCGTGGGAGTACGACTGTTGTATCTGATCTTTCGGCAGGTCCTGGCCTAGCTGGGACTGCTGGCTCGCAGCGCACAATCAAAGAACGCGGAAATCCTCGTGCTGCGCCATGAAGTCTCCGTGTTGCGCCGCCAGGTGAACAGACCCCGACCGTCCTGGGTCGACCGAGCGGTGTTCGCGGCGTCGACCGGGTTGCTGTCCCCGGCGTGTCGACTTGTGGCGTGCTAAAACTCGATGCAGGATGAGGATCTCGACATTCTTGGCGGCGGCGCTGCGGTGTGAGTAGTCCGAGCCAGCCGAACAGCCTAAGTGTGATCAGATACACCAGTCGAAACAACACGACCAGTGATCATGCCATGATCGCATGCGGTCGCGATGCCACAGGTCATCATACTGGTAACGAGTTTTGGCACTCCACACGCCACGACATCAGCACGCGATCCTGATCATCCACAATCAGCGCCACCGCGATCCGATCGAGGTGCACCACGTGGTACTCCCATTGCTCGCCGTTCGGCGCACGGACATTTACCAACCCCAGCCGTACCCACCGATTGTCATAGACCGCCGTCTTCTCACCGAACGTCTGCCAACCACCGCGTTTCTCTGCCACGAAACGCAACGTAGGCGCACAGCGATTGAACGACGTCAGCAGTCGAATCAGCTGTTGGATGCCTGCGCCGCCGCAATCATCCGGCGGTCTCTGAGCGCAGCGCGGGCACCAAGCGGGTCTGTGAGGCGCACAGCGAGTGTACGGAGCGCGAGCTCCATCGGTAGCGCGGCAGAGAATTTCAGCCCAACAAGGCTGGCCTCGCTGAGGTGCAGACGGACCGGCTCGTCGACGTTGACGCGGTTCATCGCAACCACGAGGTCGCGCGGATCGATATCTGAACGCATCCGCAATGCCCGATTCGCAAACCGTTGACGTGGATCGACCAAGGCATGGAGCAATGCACCGAGTGTGCGGTTGGCCGCTGCGCCAGCCCAGGTCCACCAGCGCAGTTCACCGTTTGAGGTGCGCTCCAACACCGTTCGACCCGAGTCAACGTGGCTACTGTGATGGTCGCACAATTCATCAAGCGCCGAGACGGCGCGACGGGTCTGCAATACTCCATCGAGGTCCGCGCCAAGGACTACGTCTCGCATTCCACGGGTGAGATCGAATGACAGACCACCTCCGGTGCTCGACCATTGGACCTTGCCGGGACGGTCGGTCGGTTCCACGAAGCAGCGGCGTCGTGTCCAGTCCACGTAGGTCACAAGCCATGTGTGGCCAGCCAGCAACAACACCAGAGGTTCGTCCTGCGAGTCGGCGATCAGGAAGACATCGCCAACCGTGCCAATCTCCTCCCTCCCGGCGAGCACAGTGAACTCAGGTGGGGCGGTAAATACCGCAGTGAGGTCGGAGAAGTGACGGCGCCCGAACCGCCGCTCGGCTTCCGGCCCAATGAATGCCAGATCACCATCTGTTTCGAGAAAACCAGCGGAGATGAGGTGCTGCAGAATGGCGGCACCGTCCTCGACGAGAGACCTGAGGCCATTCCACCACTCCGGCCATGTCCGCAGTCCGACGGCGTGCTCCTGCAACGCCAACGCCAGCAGTTGCTGGGCAATGATGTGCCGAGGTGAGGGAGGCGGCGCCACCTGTTCGACCCAACCCTGCGACCAGCGGAGCAACAATCCCGCGGCCTGCAGCACATCGTCCTGTTCCAAGCAGAGGAACAGGCAGTTCCGGGAGGATCCGGGCCGTCGCCCGGTGCGCCCGAGGCGCTGTAGGAACGACGCTACGGTGCGCGGCGCGTTCAAGTGGATCACCCGGTCGAGATCACCAACATCGACGCCCAGCTCCAGGGTGGACGTGGCCACGATGACAAAGTCGCGGGCTTCGGCGAACGCGGACTCGGAGCGGCCATGCTCCGCCGCCGACAGCGACGAGTGCGACAGGTATGTCTCCACCCCGCGGGTTCTTAGTGCGGCACCAAGCTCTTCGGCGCGACGCCGGCTATCGACGAACACCAAGCGCTTCTCTCCATGGTGCAGGGAGCTGATCACTGACGCGGCGTTGTCGACGGTGCCGACATGGTCCAGCGTGACCTCCACCTCGGTTGAATCCGCAATCTCGACCGCAACCACGCGCCCGGGCCGTTCGGTACCCGAGCCCTGCAACCAGCGCAGCAGCTCGCCGGGATTCCCAACGGTCGCTGACAAGCCGATTCGCTGCAGTGGTCGCCCAGCTAACCGTGTTAAACGCTCAAGGACGAAGAGAAGGTGCCAGCCACGGTCGTCGCCCGCGAAGGCGTGCACTTCGTCGAGGATTACAGCCCGCAGATCCGCGAATGCCTCGCGCGGTTTAGTCTTCGTCGACACCAGCATGGCCTCGACTGCCTCAGGAGTGGTAAGCAAGATGTCTGGCCGCTCCCGCAGGATCCGGCGCCGCTCGGTCTGCCCGACGTCTCCATGCCACAGTTGTGCTGTACGTCCCATCCACCCGGTGTACGACACCAGGCGCGGGTGGAGATTATTCAGCAGCGCGCGCAGTGGGCAGATATAGAGCACGGATGTGCCGGTCCAACCTTCCGATGCCATGCGGGTGAGTACCGGGAACAGGGCTGCCTCGGTTTTTCCGCCCGCGGTAGGCGCGAGGAGCAGGCAATCGCCGCCCGAGAGCACCGGCGCCACGGCGGAGGCCTGCAGCGGGCGCAACGCTTGCCACCCGAGAGTGTTCACCAGGTGGTGCTGGATCACCGGGTGCAGGAGATCAGACATCGATCACGACGTCATCAGCGCTGCGGGCCGCTTGGCGCTCCACCTCGGTGAGCTCGGTGTCGGTGATGGTGAGCGAGTAATGCTGCCGGGGGTCGAAGTCAGGGAACTGGTCCACCCGATCAAGCACCTCGGCTACGAGCTTGCGCAGGAAGACGCGGGGGGCGACGCCAACCCGGCCACCGAGGCCGCCGGCGACCGCCGAGGCCAAGGTGGAGAGATAGGCATTGTCGACAGCCGCCCGGACTCGATTCGGTGCGGCGGTTGCGTCTGCGAAGAGGTCCCGAACGCGGATTCCCAGTTCGACGAGGCGGTCGTGGTCGAAGCCAAGCAGCCGGACCTGCGGCGCGCGCGGGTTGTCGAACCGCTCGTTGGTGGCGAAGTCGGTGTGCAGCCGCTGGGCGAGCGGTGGCAGCAGCTGCACGCCCTGGCGGCCGTCAAAGAACGCCGGTGTGCCGGTCACTAGCAAGTACAGTCCCGGGAAGCGCCCGCCGTCGATCTCGTCGATGAGCTGGCGCAGGGCGTTCAGCGCCTTGGCGCGGGCGTCACTACGCACCCGCTGCAGCGTCTCCACCTCGTCCAGCACTACCAGGAGCCCGGGATGGCCCGCGTCGCGTAATACCGCGAGCAGCCCCTGGAGAAAGCCCAACGCAAGAAAGTGGTCGATATCGCCCTTCACCCCAGCTTCCCGCCGGGCTGCGGCGGCGACATGCGGTTGACCAGCAAGCCAGGCGGCCAGACCCTCCGCGGTCCTGCTGTCGCCGCCGGCCACCGCCCGCCGGTAACCGCGCAATCCGGCGGCGAAGCCGGGGGTGTTGCGAGCGAGGTCGCCCAGCCGCCGCTCCATGAGCACCTCAACCCGCTCCCCCAGCAGCTCAGAGTTGGCGTGTCCGTGGGCGAGAACGTCCTCTTCCAGGGTGTACAGCCACGCGTCCAGCAGCGGACGGAACGCGCTGGGCGGCGCGGTCGCGGTGGTAAGGCGCTCGCAGAGCCGCCGGTACACCGTTTCGAGGCGGTGCAATGGTGTCTCAGTTTCGGAGATCTGTATCTCGGCGACGGCCATTCCGCGGGCCTTCGCGTCTTCTCCCAGCCAGCGCGCGAGGAAAGTCTTGCCGGAGCCGTACTCTCCGCGCACGGCCTTGAAGGCCGTACCACCTGAGGTGACCGCGACGAATTCCGCATCGAAGGTGCCGACTACCCGGTCCAGCCCGACCGCCAGCAGGTCTAGTCCTTGAGCGGGCACGGTACCCCGCCGCAGCGCGTCAAGCACCTCCCGGCGGCGCCTCGGGGAGACCTCAGACATCGAACTGCTCACCCAACAGCGCCTTGTCGAGCACCACGGTCGCCCCGTCTACGTCCAACCGGAGCACCGGGTAGCCCTCCACGTTGAGCAACCGCTGAGCCGCAGCCACCGCACCCCGCAGCCGGGACACCGGGATGCCGGCGATGACCGCGGCCGCAGCGGGCGCGAGCCGGCCGTCCGGCGCGTCGAGCAACGCGGCCAGCAGGGCTTCCAGATGCTCCATGGTCATCCCACGCCCCGCCAGCGCGCGCTGCTTGGCGAAGGTGCGGGAGCGCAGCACTGCGGCCGCGAGTTCGGCGCTGGCAGAGGGTTGCTCGACCGGCTCGTCGAACAGGGCGGGTTGAGCCGCAGCGGGGTGCCCACCGCGAGCCCGCGCCGGCCCGGACCACCATGCGGGTTCTTGCGGTGCGGCCAGCACCAGCTCGCTGCCCTCAGGCACGTCGACAGGAACGAGCACACACACCGGGACGACAGCTTCGGCGGGGCTCGCTCCACCGTGGTAACCAGCCTTGAGTGGCCCGTAGCGCAGTCGCTCATCTACCGCGAGCACCGTGCGGCCGCCGTGGGCCAGCACCCTCGGGCCCACCACCAGCACTTCGCCATCGCCTGCGATGCCTGCAGCACGGGAGCGGTTACTGGAGATGTCGGGATAGGAACGCTGGGTACCCATCCGCCGTTCGACGACATGCCCATGATCAGCGGTGAGGACCACCGCGCGTCCCGTGCGGCCGGCCCGCTCCAGCAGCGGAGCGAGATGCTTGACGGCCTCGAGGCCCCAAGCGGTGCCTGCGGGGTCGGAGCGGTCCAGCGCGTCGTCGATGGTATTGAGCACGCAGGCGACCAGCCGGGTGCCCTCAACGTCATCGATCGCTGCGCCGATGTCGTCGGCGACCGCGAAACCGGGCTGCGACACGTCGAGTGACTTCTTGTGGAACAACCAGCCGGTGAGCCCTGCAGCGCGTACTGCCGCACTGA
The DNA here is from genome assembly GCA_050699635.1 of Pseudonocardiaceae bacterium. Lineage (GTDB taxonomy): Bacteria > Actinomycetota > Actinomycetes > Mycobacteriales > Pseudonocardiaceae. The sequence goes on from JBOHFK010000058.1 coordinate 6,237, forward strand.
ATCCCCGTTGCTCCTGCGGCTGCGCGCCGGTCACGAGCTCCCCCGACAGCAGCGAGGCGCGGCAAGTTTGCGTGAGCGTCGGCAACACGGCAAGTGCTGCGGCGCGACGGCCTGCGCTGGGCAGCAGCGCCTCGACCCAGCCCTGCGCGCCGCCTGCCAGCGCGCTGGACATCACCTCAGTGCAGACCCCCGCGCTCATCCCATCCATGACCAGCAACAGGACGGGTGTCGCCCGGGTGAGCGGCAACACTACCTCGGCCATCAGGTTCTCCAGGTGCCGGACCGCTGGATCAGCATCCTGGCTGGCCGTGTGAGCAGCGAGTGCCGCAGCGAAGGCCCGGTCGTGGTTGTCCCGGCGGCACCAGGCAGCCTCCAGCACCGCGCCGAGCGCCCGGCCGAGGTCCGGGTCACCGACTCCGGTCGCTGCGTCATTGACGGCCGAGTCCACCCAGGCGTCGGTGGCCTGGTGCCGATCGATCAGGCTGGCCAGGGAACCGGAGCTGGCCGAGGCGGGGGTCGCCAGCCAGCGAGCCAGCCGGACCGCGGCGCGAAACGCTGGCACCCGGTGGTCCAGGTCGACCAGCCGGTGCGCAGCGACTGCGCCCCACGCCGTCTCGATGGCGGTGCTGGCCTCTGGTGCCAGCCAGGGTGTGTCCACATCGGGCGGGACCGCACTGTTCAGCGCTGAACGCAGCACGGTGGCCAGCCGTATCAGCCGCTCGGTGATCCCGGATCGGAGCAGTTCAGACGCCTCGGCCAGGGCGCCCGCGCGCAGTTCGGCGAGCAGCGTATCGGAGCGGGTGATGACCCGCTCTGCCGCACCGTGGGTCTGTGGGTCGAGCAGCAACCCACCTGTCACGGTTGCTGCGTCCCGTGCCCAGCCGATCAGCTCGGGAGTGCCTGGCAGCGCACCGCCCAGCCGGGATTCGAGGCGGATGCGGGCGTCGGCGGCGACGCGGTCGAGCTCGCTATTGCACCGGGCGATCACGTCGGCGATGACGCCGAGCGGGACCAGGTCGGGCAGCCGTCCCGCGCGCATCAGCGCCAGCACAGGGACTGCGGCGGCACCGCAGCGGGTGGCGAGCCAGCTGAGCACCTCGTCGGCGAGGCTGTCCCCACCAGCTTCGCGCAGGTCCGCAACCCACGCCGCTGCATCCGGCTCGGTACTCCATCGGAACACAGCGACCGCGTCCACCTCCGGTCCGCTCACACTCCCGCTGACACCTAGGTGCAGGTGCTGCTGCGCGACGGCGCCGAGCGCGTGGTCCCGGGTGAGTACACCGCCGGGCGCCGGGGGCCAGCCATCGACCGGGGTGACGGCGAGCAAGCCGGTCGCGAGATCACGTTGTGCTGAGCTGGAGCCCAGGCGGGTATCAATACCGGACGCGGCGAACCGGACGGCGACAGCCTGCCAGGGATCAGGTGTCCTGACCCGGTGCCCGACGAGGTGCGCGAGGACTCCCGCGCCCAAGTCAGCGTCCTCCCGGTCGGTGAGGAGAACGAGCCAACCGGCCGGGTCGCGGTCGAGCAGCGCCTCGCGGGCGGCCAGCGCGGAGACACAGGGGACCACGCGGACGGGAACGTCGTCGTGGGTGAAGGTGTCCGGGCCGTCCCACCGTGGCTGGGCACGCACCCCGAGGACACCGTGTGAGTACCGCTTGCGCCGCGCTTCGTCCAGCAACGAGCGCACCACGGGAGAGGTGGCGATGAGCACGCCGTGATGGGCCGGTGCGTGATCACCGTCGGTCATGGCAGCACCCGCCAGGTGATCTCGACGGTGCTGTCTGCGTGCTCGCCGAGAAAGTGCTCCAGCTCACCGAGCACCTGCGCGAAGCTCTGACCTGGGGCGCGACGTACCGAGCCAGCCGGAGCCGGGTCACCCCGATCTGGCTCGACGCCCGGGGAGGGGCCCGGAGTGAGGTCAGGCCCGGGACGCTGGCCGCCATACCGGATGACCCACTGGAACGTTTCGTTCTCTGCGACCTGTAGCTCGGTGGCCAGATTGCTGGTGAACTCCTCGGCGACCAGTGCCGAGCGCAGCGCGGCTAGCAGGCGGGCCGCCTCGCGCGCGCCATCGCCGCCGGTGGCCTCGTTGTCCCGCAGCGGGGCAAGACGATCCCACCGGAAGCCCCGCAGCGCCGCTGCCAGGGATCCGGCGGTCTGCAGGGACCTCTCCATGGCCTGGTCCGACGCGGGCAGCTCGGCACCAGCTACCGCCTGCACCAGCCCGACCCGATCGGCGCTGCGGCGCAGCTTCTCGGCCAGCGCGATCGCGGCGCGCGCGGTGTCGAGACGCCCGCCGATGCTGTTGCATTAGTGGGAGGGCGGGCACGGTCGGTCGCGGCTTGTGCGCTGTTCAGATGGCGAGGGCCAGTTCGGTGAACGCTGCTGGGATCCGGTGGTTGGGGTCGAGGTCAACGGCCAGTTCGTAATGACCGCGGCGCAGGTTCTGGACGAACGCATGTCCTGCACTGATCACTCGGGCTGAGCGGAAGTGTTTGAGACCCCGCATCGGCCTCAGCCGGGCCTTGAGACGGCCGTGATCGGCTTCGACCGTGTTATTGGCATACTGCTCGGTGATGTGGCCGGCGGAGGGCAGCAGCTCATCGAGCACGCGCGGATACGTGGCCGCCCGGTCGGTGCTCACCTCGGTCGGGCGTGGACTGTGCTCGAGTGCGCGGGTGAAGAACCGGCGAGTGGCCGCGAGATCCCGTTTCTCGGAGACGAGGACGTCGATGACCTGGCCGAACTGATCGATCGCCCGGTACAGGTAGACCCACCGCCCGGCGATTTTGATGTACGTTTCGTCAACGAACCAGCGATCGCCTGGGGCGTGCCGACAGGGTTGGGCCGCGTCGATCAGCAGCGGGGTGAACCGCTGCACTCACCGATACACGGTTACGTGATCGACCGCGATACCCCGCTCCGCCAGCAGCTCCTCCACGTCGCGGTAGGACAACCCGTAGCGCAGATACCAGCGAACCGCCACCATGATCACCTCCGGTGGGAAGCGGAAACCGGCGAAGCCAGACCTCGGCGCGGGTACTCGGGCAGGACAACGACGCATCAGCCCAGCCTGCCCGCTCGCGGTGATCCGCCGACGCAACAGTGCCCTATCGCCGTCCCTATCGTACCTACCGCGACGCGTACGACGCCGCACGAGGATTGGTCTTCTTCTCAATTACATGGGGTTTTGAATAGTGCTCATAGAAGAGCACACGTCCCTCGAGCTGGCCGAGTTGTTCAAGATAACGCGGCCCACGGTGTACCGGGTCCTCGAGCGCTCCCGGGCGCGCGACAGCGCGGCTGCGCAGCACGGCCAGTCCAGCGCGCTGCCCGCCGATCACCGACCGTTGCCTGACATGGCCAGCTACGACGACTTGCTGTCCTCAAGCCGGCAATCAGCGCCGGAGACAGCGGCCGGCTCGGTGCCACCGCCACCACGCCGACGATTGACGATCGCGGACGACTGAAAATGCAGGTCCGCTGACAGGCAGAGGCAGCACCTCGGCGGCCGCCAGCTCCACGCGCTGGGAGCTAGCTGGATGGCATACCTGCTGAGCTACCGGAGGTCGGACTGGCTGCGCTGACACCCCAGGCACAACCTTGCCTGGGGAATGACCTCCAGCACGGCGAGGGGGATGTCCGCGTGGCAGGCGTGGCAGCACCCGTAGTGCCCGGTGATCATGCTTGCCAGGGCCAGCTCGATGTCGGTCATCGCCCGCCGGGCCCCGTCGGCCACCAGGGCGCCCACCTCGCGCCGGGCTCGACCGGCGTCGGTGTCCGCGGCGTCGGTGTCCTCCGCCCTGCCGTCGGCTGCCCGCAGCTCGACGAGTTGCTCGAGCCGGAAGGCGCGCTGCTCGAGCAGCATCCCTCGCAGGGTGGGAAGGTGCGGCGCGAGCCGTTCCTGGGGGTGCCGGTGTCGACCGGTGGGCTGGATCTGTGTCTCGGCCGCATGGCTACGCGGCATGGTGATCTCCATGGTGGGCTCGGGAAGATGGCCGCGGCCATGCCTCGGCCAGCGCCATCGCTTCGCAGTAGGGACTAGAGGTCAAAAGATCGGGACCCCGGTGGCGATCGCCCCCGCTGTTGGCGCACCAGGCCCGCGTGCCCCGCGGCGAGCGAGCCCCAGCCGCCGACTCCGGTGGTGGGCAGACGGATCGCCGGACGGGGAGCTGCATGTGCGGGCCGAGCGGCGGCTTCGCCGCCGACGTGGCGAGGACCGCGGCGAGTGCGGCCGTGTCGGCATCGGGTTCCATGCCGCCGATGCTGCCCGGCGCCCTCAGTCGCGGAGGATCCAGAACAGCGTTGCTTCAGACGGCCCGAGGTTGCGCCAGCCTTCGAGCGTCGTCGCGTCGATCAGCAGGACCTCGCCGCGTCGCAGGACTAGGCGGCCGTTGGCGAGGACGACCTGCACCAGGCCGTTGGCGACAGCGACCAGCTCGGTCCCCTTGTGCGTTACATGGGGAGACCCGGCCTGTTGCGGCGGGAGGTGGACGAGGTAGCCGCGCAGCCCTGAGGCCGGTCGTCGAGCAGCGGTAGCGGCTGGTGCCCGCTGTTGATGCGGCGGGTGCGCGGGTGGTGGCGGCGGCCGAGGCGGTAACCGGCGACGACGTCGCCGCGCAGCAGCTCGTCAACGCTCATGTTCAGGTTGCCCGTGAGCTGGAGCAGGGTCTCGAGCGAGAGTCCGCGCTTGCCGCGCTCGGCCTGTGATATTGCGCTCGGCGACACTCTGGCTAGACGGGCGAGGTCTGATTGGCTCAGGTGTCGCTGGGTTCGCGCGGCGCGGAGCGCCACGCCGATGCGGGCGGCGACCGGCGCGGGTGTCAGCGCGGGGAGTCCGTCGACGTCGCGGTAGCGAAAGACGCTGCCCTCGATGCCGGGCGTGCGACCCTCGGCCTTGGCGACCCGCAGCCGCGAGTCGCCGACGACGAGGACGCATTGGGTGATCTCCTCGATGGTGCGCCACAAGCCGGGATAGTGCTCACTCGGGGGCACAGACCAGTAGGCGATCGCGCCGAGCTCGAGGAGCTGCGGACAGCAGTGGGCGAAGAAGCGCGCGGCGGCGTCGGCGCCCCAGCGCCCGATCATCGTCTCCAGGGCCTCGAACAGGACCAGGTTCCGTTCGCCGCGTCGGCAGCGCTCGACGATCGTGCCCCGGCAGCGGCGCTGGCTGTGCCAGCTCGCTGCCGGGGCGGGCATGGATGCCGTCGATGCCGCGGATCTGCGTTGGCTCATGGGACAGGGCAACGTGGAAGCGTTGGTCGTAGTGCTCCTCGACCGCCGCGGCGGCCCGGTAGAACGGCTCGGCCGCCAGCGGATCGGCGACTTCGAAGACGACGTTGTCGCCCCAGAACAACCCGCCGAGCACGTGGTCGAGCTCGGTGATTCCGGTGCTTGCAACATCGTGAAGCAGCCGTGGCGTAGGCGTGGGTGAGTCCGACACATCATGAAGCATAGCTTCCGATAAATGCGAACTCTGTTTCTAGCGCTCTACCGTGGCCATTGTCAACGCAGCTCGCCAGGCGGTGGAGAGCCATGGCAGCAGAAGGGACGCGCGCAGCTACCCGAGCTGTCGACCTTCCGCGATCACCAGCCCGCCCCAGGAGTTACTCCCGAACGGAGAGTTCCATGTATCCCAGCGTGCTCCACGTACCGACCGATGAGGCCGATGCCACGGCGGAGCCCATCCCGGTGGTGAGGCAGGGCCGCATGCCCGGCACGGTCGCGGTGGTCAGCGTCGGCAGTGCCCTGACCCATCGAGGTTTGGCAGGCGGGGCTGGGTCGGTCGAGCCCGTCCTGCGTCACTGGGCGGCGCTGATCCACCAGTGCACCGGCCTGGCCGCCCGGCCGGTGTACCTGGCCGCCGGAAACGCCGAGGACCTCAGCACCGGGCCGTGGGGGCTTCCCTGCGACATCGAGTCCGTCTTCCTGATTCACACCGACCCCGCCCACCACCCGCGGCCACCAGGTCTAAATAGGGTCGTGATCGCCGGTGCGGCGCCCCGGCCCGCCCACTCAGCTCCAACCGTCGGCCGACAAGCCTGACAGGCTCCCGCCGAGCTCGGGCAACCCAACAGGGCAATTCCGCTCGGATCTACACCGAAGCGTCACCGGCGGACGCCCGCGGTGAACCAGCGCGCCAGCCTTCCGCCGAGTTCGCGTGACCATACGGACCGCCCGCCACGGAAAGGAACCGTGATGAGAACCACCGAGACTGCGACGATAACCGGTCGGAAGTATGCGGGCGGGCGACCACTGTCAGACGACGTGGACGCGGCAGCGCCAGTACTGGCGGTGGTGTGGTGTCGCTCGGTGGGGACCTCATGGACGCTGGAGCTTCACCAGCTCGACGACGGCACGGCGCCCGGGGCGATCGTGGACTGGATCAGCTCGGGCGTGCCAATCTCGCAACCGGTGCCCGACGCGCTGGCCCGCGAGCTGCTGGCCGAACGCGGACTGCAGCTGTTCGGCGATTCGTCCGCTGGCCCGTGTACTCATAGTCGGCACCGCATTGGCTACGTGTGCGAGAAACGCTGAGCTGAAGCACCTCGGTCGTGCTTCCGGCTTCCCAGTTCACCGTCCTGACCTGCTGGAACGCTCCGCCTGGGGCCTGGGACACGTTCGGGAGCTCCAGGGCAACCCCGACTGACACGACCCGCGGTGGTTCCGCGAGCACTTCCACCCAGAACATCGGGCCGGGCTCGGTGCATCACCCAGACCGGCTGGACCGGTTGGTTGCGCCGCCGAGGTACCAGCGCCACCCGGAGAACTGAAGTTAAAGGGACGTTCCATTGAACAAGTTTCACGGGCCTCGGTAGCTGGCGTGGCTCATGACGACCACCAGCTCAAGTGAGTTGTTCTAAAATCAACTACTATTGACGAAATACGGCGGCTGGATTTCTAATGAGATCATTTCTTACTTTTAGAAGGAGGTTCTCATGACCACCGCTGATGTGTCGACACCGAGCATTGCCCGATCGGCCGCCCGGTCCGACCCGGCGTATCAGGCCTTCCTGCTGCTGCGCACGGTGTTCACCGTGGCTCCGATCCTGTTCGGGCTCGACAAGTTCGCCAACCTGCTTGTGCGCTGGCCGGGCTACCTGGCCCCGTGGATCGATGGCATCGTGCCCGGCACCGCGCAGCAGGCGATGTACGCCGTAGGCGTGATCGAGATCGTGGCCGGGATCGTGGTCGCGCTGGCGCCGCGGTTCGGTGCCTGGCTGGTAGCCGCGTGGCTGGCCGGGATCATCGTCAACCTACTGACCTTCCCGGGTTTCTTCGACATCGCGCTGCGTGATTTCGGGTTGTTCGTCGGCGCGGTAGCGCTGGCCCGGCTGGCCACCCGCTACACGCCCGATTGGCGCACGTCCTGATATGGATGCCGGCATGTCAAGTGGGCAGGTTGAACAGGTGTCCACGACCGTCGCCGTGGACACCTGTTCTGCCGGGTAGCTGTGGCCCCACTTGTCCGGGTTGTTCGGGCCCCAGGGCGGGTTGTTCAGCGAGTTTTGGCCCCATCCTGTTGCGACGTTCGCTGGAATCCGCCCCGGCAAAGACAGACGCCGCTCGGTGATCGGATGCCGCAGGGGTGGTGGCGAGCGTGTCGGTATCGACGCGTTGTCAGTCTGATATGCGCGGGTTGGTTACCGCAGGACGGACTGTTCGGCTGGTGAGCGGTTCCGCGGTCTAGACATCGAGCGTGCACCCTGGCGGGTTGCTCATAGGGCGTTCGCGGGTCGCTCGCAGGCGCGGCCGTCACCACCTGTGCTTGTCCGGGCGTCGTTGTCCCCTTTCTCCGTCCTGGCGATCACTTCTCGGTGCGTGGGAGGTGTCATCTCCCGCCGGCTGGATTGTCTGGGACCAGGCGTCTTCGAGGTGCCAGGTTTCCTGGGTTTTCCTCCCTTGCGGCGATGGGCGGCCTGCCAGGCGCTATCACCACGGCTTCATCCAAGGCCTGGGCCAGAACCCCAAAGCGACCATGCTCGCCATCGTCGACACCAAAGCAGGTTCGTGCCCGGGCGCCGCCGCGGACGATTGCGCGGACGATCCAAGACACAGGCCGCCGGAAAGCAGAGACAGCATCTTGGCTGCCACTAGCTCCACGCATTGGCAGCTAGCTGGATGGCATACCTGAACCGATCCGAGAAGCTACCGGTGGTCGGAGTCGCTGCGCTGACAGGACAGGCATAGCCTCTCCTGGGCAATGACCTCCAGCGCGGCGACGGGGATGTCCGCGCGGCAGGCGGGGCAGCACCCCGACGCGTCCGAGAACCCGCAGTCGTGTCCGTGAGGCTGGCGGGGTTGTCCCGCCCGGTCACCGTGTCCCGCAGGCTGGTCCGTGGGCTGCCGGTCACTTATCGCGGGGATCGGTACCACCGGTCTCGTCTGGCTGCACGGCCTGCGCCGCGAGCTCGTCCGGCGCGGGCGGGTGCCCGCCGCCGCCGACATGCACTCCGGCCCGCATCCGGGCCCCCATGCGCGGGTAGTGCAGTTCGAAGGCCGGTCGCTCGGAGCGGATCCGGGGTAGTTCGGTGAAGTTGTGCCGCGGTGGTGGGCACGAGGTGGCCCATTCCAGCGAGTTGCCATAGCCCCACGGGTCATCGACGGTGACGACCTCGCCGTAGCGGTAGCTGCGGAACACGTTCCACAAAAACGGCAGCGTGGAGCCACCCAGCACAAAGGCGCCTATCGAGGACACCATGTTCAGCGTGGTGAACCCGTCACTGGGTAGGTAGTCGGCGTAGCGGCGGGGCATGCCTTCGTTGCCGAGCCAGTGCTGCACGAGGAATGTCAGGTGGAAGCCGATGAAGGTGGCCCAGAAGTGGAACTTGCCCAGCGGCTCGTCGAGCATCCGGCCGGTGATCTTCGGGAACCAGAAGTAGATCCCGGCGAAGGTGGCGAAGGCGATGGTGCCGTAGAGGACGTAGTGGAAATGCGCCACCACGAAGTAGGTGTCGGTGACGTGGAAGTCGATCGCCGGGGAGGCCAGCAGCACCCCGGTCAGACCGCCGAGCAGGAACGTGAGGAGAAAGCCGATCGCGAACATCATGGGAGTCTGGAAGGTGAGCTGTCCGCGCCACATGGTGCCGATCCAGTTGAAGAATTTGATCCCGGTAGGGATTGCGATGAGGTATGAGGTGAAGGCGAAAAACGGCAGCAGCACCGCGCCGGTGGCGTACATGTGGTGTGCCCAGACCAGCATGGACAGCGCGGCGATCGCCAGCGTCGCGAAGATCATCCCCTTGTAGCCGAACATCGGCTTGCGGCTGAACACCGGAATCACCTCGGCGATGATGCCGAAAAAGGGTAGCGCGACGATGTAGACCTCGGGGTGGCCGAAAAACCAGAACAGGTGCTGCCACAGGATCGCACCCCCGTTGGCCGGGTCGAACACGTGCGCGCCGAGGCGCCGGTCGGCCTCCAGTCCCAGCAGTGCCGCGGTGAGGATTGGGAATGCCAGCAGTACGAGAAGTGACGTGACGAAGATGTTCCAGGTGAAGATCGGCATCCGGAACATCGTCATCCCGGGGGCGCGCAGGCAGACCACCGTGGTCACCATGTTCACTGCGCCCAGGATGGTGCCCAGCCCGGCAACCACCAGCCCCATGATCCACACGTCCCCGCCCACACCCGGGGAGTGCAGGGCATCCGACAGCGGGGTGTAGGCGAACCAGCCGAAGTCGGCAGCGCCGCCGGGCGTGAGGAATCCGCTGATCACGATCAGGCCACCGAAGAGGAACAACCAGTAGGAGAGGGCGTTGAGCCGGGGAAAGGCGACGTCCGGGGAGCCGATCTGCAGCGGCAATACCAGGTTGGCAAACGCGAACACCATCGGCGTGGCATACAGCAGCAGCATGATCGTGCCGTGCATGGTGAACAGCTGGTTGTACTGCTCGTTGGACAGAAACTGCATACCAGGTCTGGCCAGCTCGGCGCGGATCAGCATGGCCATGCTGCCACCGATGAAGAAGAAGGCCATCGAGGTGACCAGGTACATCATGCCGATCACCTTGTGATCGGTGGTCTGGAGCAGCCCGAGCAAGGTCGACCCCTTGACCGACGGGCGCACCGGGTGCGGACGGGTGGCGATCGGCTGGGGCGTCACGGCCGTCACAAGTACCTCCTGGCTGCCTCATGGTGCTCCGTCGTCGTACTCCGGGGCGGCTCACCGCGTACACCGGCTCGCCGGCCCCGCAGTCCACGCGCTCGTCGCGGCCTCTCCCTCCAGCCCGCCCTCGACCGTTAAATAGACTATGTCCATCCTCTTTATTAGGGTAGGGGATGGGGACGAACCATCTGGCCGGGCGACACCGGACGCATGGGGCGTTGGCTGTGGCCAGTCGGGTCCGGCTGCTGGACGCCTTACGCGCCAGCGAGCGCCCCTTGGATGCGCGAGACTTGGCGGCGGAGTGCGGGCTGCACGTCAGCACGGTGCGATTCCACCTAGACGTCCTCAGCGAGGCGGGGTTGGTGCGCAGCCACTCCGAGTCGTCCCGCACGCGGGGGCGCCCGCGGCTGCTCTACGTCCCGGCCAGTGTCGGTGACACCGGGAACCCGCAACAGACCGGCTATCAGATGCTCGCCACGATCCTTGCCGCGCACTGGGCCGAGACCCCAGCGGAGCGGGCACAGCGGGCCGAGCGAGCCGGTTGGGCTGTGGCCAGGGAGCAGGGCTTCACCCCCCGGCCCACGTCGAGCCTGACCGCGGAGGAGTCGGTGGCCCAGGTGAGCGGCCTGTTCGCCGAACTCGGCTTCGAACCCGAACTCGCCCGCGCGGGGCAGGACTTGCAGATCCAGCTGCACGCCTGCCCGTTCCGGGCCGTCGCCCAGGAGCACCCGGAGGTGGTGTGCTCGATGCACCTGGGCCTACTCCGGGGAGCCCTGGCCGAGCTGGGGGCGCCGGCCACAATGAGCAGCCTGCGGCCCTTCGTCGAGCCGCACCTGTGCGTGGCGCACATCACCCCCGCCATCGAGTCGGCGTCGGATGCGCAGAGCCCGCAGCCGCCGAGCGCGGCGAACCAACCATGACGGCGGGAATCGCCACCCGGGTGCAGATCGCTGCCCCGTTCATCTGGCTGGGAATGGTGCTGGCGATCTCGTTTTTGGAGACATCGCTGAAGTTTCGGGCCCCCGGCATCACCGTGGCGCTCGGGCTCGGTATCGGGCGACTGGTCTTCCGCGCTTTCTACAGCGTGGAGCTAGTCCTCGCCGTAGCCCTCACCGCGGCGATGTTCGCCGACCAGGCTGGCGTGAGTGGTCGCGGCGTGCCCGGAGCGCTGATCGCGCTCTGGGCCGTGTTGGTGGGCCAGGTGGCGGTGCTGCGTCTCCGGCTGGAACGGCGCACTCGCCACATTCTGGCCGGACAGAACCCACCGCGCTCGTACCTGCACCTGGCCTACATCACCCTGGAGGCGGCCAAGGCCGTCTTGCTTGCCGTCTTCGGGGCCCTCCTCATCGCGCGGGTCGCGGCATGACTGCCGGGGCACCACGCCGGGACATCGCCGACCGCGAGGACATCGCCGGCCTGGTGACAGCCTTCTACCGGCGGGCATTCGCCGATGACATCCTCGGCCCCATCTTCCTCGACATCGCCCACATGGACCTACCCGCGCACCTGCCAATCATGTGCGACTTCTGGGAAACCGTGCTGCTACGCGCTGGTCTGTACCACCGCAACGCACTACGACCCCACCTCCAACTCAACTCCAAAGTCGAGCTCACTCCGGCCCACTTCGCCCGCTGGCTGGACCTGTGGACCACCACCGTCGACGAGCGGCACACCGGCGAGAAGGCAGAGCTCGCCAAGGTCCAGGCCACCCGGATCGCCGGCTCGATCGGCCGGCGACTGCGGGGACAGCCCGCTACTGAGCTCGTCACCATCCAGCGCCCACCACCGAATCAGAGGTAGCCATGACCACCACCGTCCCGCGTCCGCCCATCGATGCCATGCTGCTCATACCGGGCGATCCACTCACAACGAAGCAGCGACTCAAGGCCGACTCTATCCTCATCCGTTAGTTTCACGACAGAGATTATGCCACTATGCCAAGCTGAGATAAAGCACATTCAGTTACGACACACTACCAGCAGCGTAATACCGATAAACGCCGCGACCATCGGCGAGAACGCCCCGAAATCCCGCGGGGTCAACACTTCATCAACCAACACCTTAAACAACAAGATCGCGCCAGCATCCACCACCGACGCCCACGATGATCAACACTAAGGACAGCCACAACCACCGCCAAAACGGCCGGGCATCAGGCCGAAACCGGCGATAATCGTCCCGCAAACTTGCCGCCGGAGCCACCTCCACCAACCCCCCCGCCATCCCCCGAGGTTGGGTGCAACAGCGACCTCACCAGCTCCCACACGGCCACTCCACTCCCTGATGCTGACTCACCTTTGCTCTGGAATGGGCGGTGATCCACACCCCGTCAACGGAGTGCGAACCACCGCCCACCAGTTACGGACGGCTACTAACACCTGCCCCAGCCGTGGCCTCCGCCCCGGCCATGGTCACGGTCCCGGCCATAGCCACCGTCCCGGCCATAGCGACCATTCCGGCCATAGTCACGGTCCCGGCCGTGGCCACCGTCCCAGCCGTGGCCACCATCGTGGTCTTCTCTGCCAAGCCTGAAAATGTCCGTGACCCTCATGTCTGCACCTCTTCTTCCTTTCCTAGGAGCTTCTCTCCCAGGCAGCCAATAAATGTCGCTCCGTCGTTAGCGGTAAGCAACCACGGGGTAACAAGACAGCTCTATGAAAACCCTGGTCAGCCCTGCGATTCAGTTGCAGTTACCCGAGTGGTGCGGGCGGCGAGATCGCCTCGGATCACGACCTGGTCGTATCCGCTGGGGTCGGTGTATCCGGTGTATTCCATGCCGAGGTCGTACTGGTCGGTGAAGAAGGAGGGCAGCCGGTCGTAGCTGGCGCTGCGACCGAGCATGGTCGCGGCGGCGGTGGCCGGCTGGTGCAGCGCGGTTGCCCAGTGCTCGACGCGGATGTGGCGGTGGAGCAGCGGGTGGTAGACGTTGGCCACGTCCCCGGCGGCGGTGATGGCGGGGTCTGAGGTGCGCAGGTGTTGGTCTACCAGGATGCCGTTGTCGACGGTCAGCCCGCCCGACTGGGCCAACTCGACGTTCGGGGTGACCCCGATGCCGACGATGATGACCTCGGCGGTCAGCTCGGTGCCGTCGGCCAGCTGTACCGCGCCGGCTCTGGATCCGTCGGGGCGGATGCCGGTGACGGTGGTCTTGCAGCGCAGGTCGACGCCGTGGTCTCGGTGCAGGTCGGCGAAGACCCTGGCGACCTGCGGTCCGAGGGTGCCGAGCAGGGGCAGTTCGCCGCGTTCGAGCACGGTGACCTCGGTCCCGGCGGCCCGGGCAGCGGCGGACGTCTCCAGCCCGATCCACCCAGCGCCGATGATGACGACACGGCTACTGGCGGCGAGCGAGGCCTTGATGCGGTCGCTGTCGTCGAGGTTGCGCAGGTAGCGCGGCCCGTCGAGGTGAGAGCCCGGCACCCTCAGCCGGCGCGGGGCGGCTCCTGTGGTGAGCAGCAACTGGTCGTAGCGCAGGCGGTTCCCGTCGGCCAGCGTGAGCTCATGGGCCTTCCGGTCGAGCGCGGTGACCGCGGTGGCGAGGCGGAGCTCGATCTCGTGCTCGGCGTACCACTGCGGTGGATGCACGAAGACCTTCTCGCGGTCGGCGCGACCCTGCAGGTAGTCCTTCGACAGCGGTGGCCGCTGGTAGGGCCGGTGCGGCTCGGCTCCGAGCAGGACGCCGCGGCCGTCGAAGCCCTCGGCGCGCAGCGCCCCGGCTGCTGTCGCGCCGGCCAGGCCCGCGCCGACGATGGCGAAGGTGGGTGTGCCGCTCATGTGGGGTCATCCTCGTTTCCGCCGCCGCGCCGGGTGGCCGTGAGCTTGCGTTGCAGGGTTTCTGCGAGTGCGGCCCAGGACGCTTGGAACGTGATCAGGCCGTCGTGTTCGAGCCGGTGGACGACGTCGTCGTAGTCGATGCCCGCGTCCCACAGCGCCGCCAGCACCTGGGCCGCGTCGGCGTAGTTGCCGCGAACCGTGTCACCGCGGATCACACCGTGGTCGGCCACGGCAGCTAGCGTCGCCTCGGGCATCGTGTTCACCACGCCGCTGGTGACCAGTTCCACGACGTACCGTGTGTCGTCGTAGGTCGGATCCTTCACTCCGGTGGAGGCCCACAGCGGGCGCTGCGGTCGGGCCCCGACGTCGGCGAGTGGCCGCCAGCGCTGGGAGGCGAAGACCTCCTGGTAGGTCTGGAAGGCCAGCCGGGCGTTGGCGATCGCGGCGGTGCCGCGCAGGCGTTTCGCCTCGATCGAGCCGACCGCGTCCAGGCGCTTGTCGATTTCGGTGTCGACGCGGCTGACGAACAAGGAGGCGACCGAGGCGAGCCGGGTCAGGTCGTGGCCGGCGGCCCGGGCCCGCTCCATGCCCTCGATGAAGGCGTCGATCACCTGGGCGTAGCGCTGCAGAGAGAAGATCAACGTCACGTTGATGCTGATACCCTCGGCCAGGCACTGCGCGATGGCCGGCAACCCGGCCCGGGTCGCGGGGATCTTGATGAACAGGTTGGGTCGGTCCACCAGCCACCACAGTTGGCGGGCCTCCGCGACCGTTGCCTCGGTGTCGTGCGCGAAGCGGGGGTCGACCTCGATGGACACCCGGCCGTCGACGCCGTCGCTGGCGTCGTAGACGCTGCGCAGCACGTCGCAGGCCCAGCGCACGTCGAACGTCGTGATCATGCGCGCGGCCTCCTGCACCTCGACGCCCCGCACCGCGAGATCACTGATCTGCCGGTCGTAGCGGTCGCTGTGACTCATCGCCTTCTGGAAGATCGTGGGGTTGGTGGTGACCCCGACGACATGGGAGTCGCGGACCAGCTCTGCGAGGCTGCCCGTGGCCAGCCGGGCCCGGCTGAGGTCATCCAGCCAGATGGCCACCCCGGCCGCGGTCAGCTCGGTGACCGGATCAGCCATGACGACCGCAGGGGACAGAGCGACGGTCTCGGCGGAGGCATCGCTGCAGGTGGACATCGTTCCTCCTGACTGTAAAAGACGCTAACATTGACGTTAGAACCTTCCCGTTGTTAAGTCAACTATCGTGTCTTTTAGAAGGAGTTTCCCGTGGCCGACGACTTCGGCACCCAGGTGAGAGGCGTCAGCGCGCTGGCCGAGCCGGCCCGGCGGGCGCTGTATCTCTACGTCGTGTCCCAAGCCGAGTCGGTCAGCCGGGACCAGGCCGCCGAGGGTGCCGGCCTGCCCCGGCATACGGCGAAGTTCCACCTGGACAAGTTGGTCGATGAGGGGCTGCTCGAGACCGAGTTCCGGCGCCTGTCCGGACGCCGCGGCCCCGGCGCGGGCCATCCGACGAAGCTGTACCGGCGCTCCGAGCGTCAACTCACGGTCACGCTGCCCGAACGGCACTACGACCTGGCCGGGCACATCCTCGCCCGGGCCCTCGAAGACGCGGCCCGCGACGGCGTCCCCGTGCTCGACACGCTCCGGCGGGCGGCCACCGATGCCGGCCGCACGCTCGGCGCACACCCCCGCACGCCGCCGGAGGAACGGGGGCAAGAAGGCGCCTCCGCGGTGCACGCGGTAGCCGACGCGCTGGCCGAGCAGGGATACGAACCTCGAATCCAGGCTGGCGCCCTCGTGCTGGCCAACTGCCCGTTCCACGCCTTGGCCGGCGAGCACAGCGCCCTCGTCTGCGGCATGAACCTCGACCTGATCACCGCGATGCTCGACGAACTCGGGTATCCCGGGGTGGAGGCCAAACTCGACCCGGCACCCGGGCGATGTTGCGTGACGCTGGTCAGTATCTGAGGTAGCCGGCCGTCCACGTGAGGCTCAGCGGGAACAGCGTGATCCCTGTCGAGTGGTCCAGACATTGAGAGAGCTTTGGGTGGCCCGCCGTCGTGGTGTCAGCGGTGCTTGGCCACGGTGAGCAGACGTGCACGGTGGCCTCGTCAGGGTTCTCATGCTCATCCAGCTTGTGGCCGGCGGCCAGCGCGATCAGGGTTTGGCGCAACACGTGTTCATGGCCGCCGTACACGGTGCGCGCGCCCACTGGAATCTTGCCCGATCTTCAGCTGCTGGCGGACGAGGGCGGTCAGCGACGGCTACTCCATGGATGCACCTTTCCGAACCGCCATGCGGCCGACCGGCCCCGGGGTTATCAAGTCCTACCCTCTCCTGGCGCCAGTGTGCGATGGCGGGGGTGCCGATGCTCTGCGGGTTATGTCCCTGGGCCAGCAAGGGGATTTGACCGCCAGCGAGGACCATCTCGATCTGCCGCGGCGAGAGCCGGTGGTGGACCGGGTACTGCTCGTCCTTACTGATGTTGGTCACGGTGAGATCATCCCCAGAGCCGATCACTTCCCGCAGGCCGTTGATCAGGAGGGTGTGACCGGCTTCGATCCGGTCGTAGTCGTCCTCGGTGGTGAATTCCAGGGCGAGGATTCCGAAGTTCGCGAGGTTCTGCCAGTGGATCCGGGCGAAGGATTTGGCGATCACCGCATGCAGACCGAGGTAGCGAAGGGTGATTGCGGCGTGTTCCCGGGAGAAGCCCTGGCCGTAATTGTGGCCGCCGATCACGACGTTGCCGCTGGTGTGGGCGAGTTCCGCGGCCTTGCGCGGATAGTCGGGGTCGATCGGGGTGAAGGTGAACTGGGCGAGCTTGGGGATGTTCGAGCGGAACGGCAGCGCTCGGGCACCGGCCGGGGAGATCTCGTCGGTGGACACGTCGTCGCCGACCTTGAGCAGCACCGGTGCCTCGATCCGCGCTGGCAGCTCCGGGAAATCGGGCAGCGGGGCGATGTTAGGCCATTTGACCAGCTCCTCGGCGACCGTTCCTCCTCAGGCAGCGGCGCCTCCAGCATCGCGGTGTTCACCGATGCCCCCTCGGGCAACGCCAGCGTCGGGTAGTCCAGGGCTAGTTGCGCAGCCAGAGCGCGCGGATCGGTGATCACACCGGTGAGCGCGGAGGCCGCCGCGGTCTCCGGCGAGCACAGCCAGACTGCGTCGTGCTTCGTGCCGGAGCGACCGGGGAAGTTGCGGGGGAAGGTGCGCAGCGAGTTGCGCCCCGCGGCGGGCGCCTGCCCCATCCCGATGCACCCCATGCATCCCGCCTGGTGGATCCGGGCCCCGGCGGCGATCAGATCGAATGTGGCGCCCATCCGGGTGAGGTCGGAGAAGATCTCCCGGGATGAGGGGTTGACGTCGAAGCTGACCGCGTCGGCGGTCTGGCGGCCGGCGACCATCGCCGCCACGATCGCGTAGTCACGCAGCCCGGGTTGGCCGAGGACCCGAGCACGACCTGGTTGACCTGGGTCCCCGCAACCTCCCGGACCGGGACCACGTTGCCCTGCGAACTCGGCCGCGCGATCAATGGTTCCAGGGTGGACAGGTCGATCTCGTCGGTGAGGTCGTAGTCGGCGTCGGAGTCGGCCACCAGTTCGGTGAAGTCCTCCTCGCGGCCCTCGCCGCGCAAAAACTCGCGTACCGCGTCGTCGGCGGGAAAGACTGTGGTGGTCGCGCCCAGCTCGGCGCCCATGTTGGCGATGACATGGCGGTCCATCGCGGACAGGTGGTCAAGCCCGGGGCCACCCGTAGCGGCTGCCGGCCCTCCACAACGACGCGTCTCCCTGTTCTCCCATCGTATTGACCCCACGACCACTATATCGTGTTACGATATTAAGTGGGTGGATGGCTTGGCGTCGAGCGCCAGGCCGGAGACCACTCAGGAGGTGTGTCGTGCTCCGTGATCGCCAGCGGAAGACACTGCCGCAGGCCCAGCGCGTGGTCCAGATCGAGGATCCAGACCACCCCCACTCCCTCGAGGCTGTCGAGCCGCACGTACTGCCCGATCACCACTGGTGGGCGTTGCCGGTCGGGGTCGTGCTCGCCGTAGTGCTCACCGTGCCCGGTCCGAGCACCCTGGTAGAGGCCGAGGTCGCCGCCCGGAACAGGCCGCCAAGGCCGCGAATCCGCCGCAATGCCGCCACCTCCTCGTGGGGAGACCCTCGCCGGACTCGTCGTGCGTCCAGATCGGATGGGCGTTCAGCGCAGCGCACCCGGCCACCTGGATCAAGGCTTGATGGCCCGAACCCGAGGAGCAAGGAGGAAGCCCGATGACGTCACCCGATTCGTCGGACCTGGCTCAGGACCGGACGGACGCCGCCAGATGCATGGAGGCGGCCATCTTGCTCCGTGGGCGCCCACTGTTGGCGTTGACCGCCCGGCGTACGACGCTCGCCTTGTGCCAGCTCCTCAACGCGGTGAGCCTCGCGCTCTCGACGAATGGTCGTTCAGTGCCACCAACAGTGCGACGGGCGGCGTTGCGGGTCGCTGATCAGCTTCAGCGCCAGCGACCAGCGCTGTCGTCGGATGGCGTGACTGCTGACGGTGACCACGTCGGGCCATCCGACCGACGTAGCGCGCAGCGACCACACAGCGACCGTACGACGACCCGCACTAGGCCCGTGCCATGCGCAAGTTCAATCAAACTGGGTCGCATGGGATGACGACCACACCCGGCAGGGACGGCGTACCGAACCTGAGCAGACCAACGACATCAACACGACCACGCCGGAGTCCGGAGCCGACCTAAGCCAACGCTGTCGTGATCGGGTAGCCGGGACATCCCGGCCCACGATGGGAGCTGAATATCATGACTAACGACAACGTCGAAGACAACGAGGCCGAGCGGGCGGCGGCCTCCCGGCGTCCCCGGACAGCGCTAGACAACTCCCATTCGGTGGTGCCCACGGTGACGGTGCGGGTGGGCCGAGTCTACGACCAGGCCACCAAGCACGACGGGAACCGAGTGCTGGTGGACCGCCTATGGCCGCGCGGAATGAGCAAATCCAGGGCCGACATCGGCGAGTGGTGCAAGCAGGTCGCACCGTCGACGACGCTACGCAAATGGTACAACCATGACCCGCAGCGATTCGGAGAGTTCCGTCGCCGCTACCGGGCCGAGCTCGCCTCAGGGGAGCACGAGACGGTCCTGGCGCACTTGTGCGAATTGGCCGGAAACCCAGCGCTGACGCTGCTGACCGCGAGCAAAGACCCGGTCATCAGCGAGGCTGCGGTCCTCGCCGAACTACTCCAGGAACGACCACCGCGATCGAACCAGTTGATCACGTGTCGAGGTGTCGGCAGGGTCACGGAGTGGACGTATACCCGTCCTGCGGTGCGCTGTCCCAGGTCGGCAGGGTGAGTGCCGCGTCCATGCGCCGCAACTGGTCGCGGTGCAGCGCGCTCAGCCGCGCCAGAACCTGCTGCCCTTGTGGGGTCAATGACACCCGCACCGCCCGACCGTCGCCCGGGTGCGCACCCCGCTCCACGAGCCCCTGTCCCTGCGCCCGGTCGACCAGTTCAACCACGCTGTGGTGGCGCAGCTGGAGCCGGTCAGCGAGTTCCCGCACGGTCGCCCACTCCCGGCCGGGGAACCCCTTGAGCGCCAGCAGCAGCTGATACTGCTGCGGGGTGAGGCCGTCCCGGCGCACCGCCTCCTCGCTGAAGCGCAGATAGCGGCGGATCCCGAAACGGAACCGAGCCAACGCCTCAAAATCCTGCTTCGTCAGAGGTTCGGATCCCGCCCCTTCGTCCTGCACTGCCACCACGACATCACACCACGTCCGCTTGGTCTCTCGATTCGCCATACCACAAATATATCGTGATACGATATAACTATCCAGCCGCGCGCTCGGGTTGCTCCGGGAAACGTGGCTGGTGTCACTCGGCGCTTTTATCGCGATCACAAGCCCACCCCGTGTGAGTTACTCCCGAAGGGAGAGTTCCATGTCTCTCAGCGCGCTCCACGTGCAGCCCGATGCCGTCCCGCAGCCAACGCTGCTGGGCGCGTTGCAGCACGCTGAGCATCAGCGAGCGGGCCCGGTGCGCCCGGCGTGCTCGGACCACCGCGTCCAGGGACTCCACCCACTCCTGGGTCTCCGACGGGTCCAGGTCGGGGAGCTGGTTGGGCAACCTGCTGCTGATCACCGGAGGGCACTCTGCGTCCGAAGCCATGGGTTTTGCTCCCCTTTCCTTTTTCTTTGCCACCCATCCGGTGGTGGGGTTGGAGTAGGGCCTATCGGTCAGCTCGTGCGCCGTTGGGCGTGGCCGGGTCGAGGGTGTGGGTGTTCGGGTGGTGCAGGTCGGGCGGTCTCGGTAGGTCGGCGGGTGGCGCTGGGGTGGAGTGGGAGGTGGCGGGGTCGGCGGGTCGGCCGGTCTCGGGGGGTGTTGCTCGTTCCAGGAAGCGGAGCAGTTCGACGGGGAAGGGCAGCACGAGGGTGGAGTTCTTCTCGGCGGCGACTTCGACGACGGTTTGGAGCAGGCGTAGTTGCAGTGCGGCGGGGTGCACGGTCATCGCTTGCGCGGCCCGGGCCAGCTTTTCTGAGGCTTGCAGCTCACCGTCGGCGGTGATGACGCGGGCGCGTCGTTCCCGTTCGGCTTCGGCCTGGCGCGACATGGACCGCTTCATCGATTCGGGTAGGGCCACGTCTTTGATCTCGACGCGGTCGATGTGCACGCCCCAGCCCAGAGCTGGGCTGTCGATCATCAGTTCCAGGCCGTGGTTGAGTCGTTCCCGGTTGGACAGCAGGTCGTCCAGGTCGCTCTTGCCGATGATCGAACGCAGTGATGCCAGCGCGACCTGGCGGATGGCGGAGTCGTAGTCCTGGACGTCGACGATCGCGCGCACCGGGTCAACGACCCGGAAGTAGATGACGGCGTCCACGCGCACCGTCACGTTGTCGCGGGTGATGCCGTCCTGGGCGGGCACCGGCATGGTGATGATCTGCATGTTGACCTTCTGTAGCCGGTCAGCGATCGGGGTGATCAGGGCGAGCCCGGGACCGCGGGTCTCGGCGCGGACCTTCCCGAAGCGGAAGACAACGCCCCGCTGGAACTGTGTGATGACCCGGACACTGGTCCCGAGCCACATCGCGCCCAGCGCCCCGACCGCGATCAGCGCATAGATGATCATTTCGTTCTCCGATGTCTAGCCTCGGTTCCGCCGATCTGACTGTCTCGACAACCCCGAAGGCCTGGTAGGTCGATGACTCGTTCTGTCGGTTCCCTGCTCGTGGTGGGTCAGGTTGTGCGGTGCCCGGTCCCGCCACGGTGCGCGGGCCGTCACGGCCGCGGGTGGTCGGTGGCGTCGCGGCGCCGTCGCGCTTCCCAGCTCACCGCGGCCATCGCGGCCAGCGCCAGGGCGCTGGCCGGTGATCCCGCCAGCAGCAGGATCACCCCGTACGTCGCGCTGAGTACGAGCAGGATCGTATAGAGCCGTCGGGTCTGGTCGGGCGAGCCGCGGTGGGGGCGCTGCGCCGTGGTGTCCAGGGACTGCGTCTCGGTGTCGAAGGACTGCGCAAAGCCCGGGTCCTCGACCAGCAACCCGACCTGGATCTCGTGCAACGCCTCGCGTTCGCGGTCACTGAGCACGACACACCTCCTGGGGGTGCCTGTCCGGTCGGCGCGATCTCGTCACCGCACCCATCCAGACATTTCTATCGTAGCACGATATAAAAGGTGCGCCCTTCTCGTCGAACAAGTCGAGCGGTCCGCATGGAACCCCCGGCTCGACCGCGGAGTCCAACACCGCGCCGACCTACAACCGGCTGGACCCGGCGAGATGAACACCACGAGATGAACACCCAGAACACCCAGCACTGAGGCAGATGGACGTGCGATCCTGAGCCGGGCGACGTCGTTCGACTCGCCGGGCGGGGCAGCAACTTGGTCGTGCGGCGTGGTGGCTGGGATGATCGCCAGGTTGCTCTGGAGGTGAGGAGAGGCTGGCTGGTGGGCACCGAGACGCCGTCGTACCGAGGGTTCCGCTTCCCGGTGGAGATCATCAGCCATGGTGTGTGGCTGTACTACCGGTTCCCGCTGAGCTTCCGCGAGGTGCAGGAGATGATGCTGCAGCGCGGCGTCGTGGTGTCCCACGAAACCATCCGGCAATGGTGGGTCAAGTTCGGGCAAACCTACGCCAACGGGCTGCGTCGCCGTCGGCCCCGCCCCGGCGATAAGTGGCACCTTGACGAGGTGTTCCTCACGATCAACGGTCAGCGGCAGTACCTGTGGCGCGCCGTCGACCAGGACGGCACTGTGCTGGACATCCTGGTCACCTCCCGACGCGATACCAGGGCCGCGACCAGGTTCTTTCGCAAGCTGCTCAAGGGCCTGGAGGACGTGCCCCGGGTAGTGGTCACCGACAAGCTGAGCAGCTTCCAGGCGGCGCGACGTACTGTGTTGAGCTCGGTCGAACATCGTCAGTCGAAGTACCTGAACAACCGAGCGGAGAACTCCCATCAGCCCACCCGCCAGCGGGAACGGGCCATGAAGAAGTTCAGCTCGCCGGGTGGCGGACAACGGTTTCTGTCCGCGTTCAGCGGGGTATCACCGCACTTCCGGACCCGTCGTCACCTGCTCCACGCCCAGGAGTACCGCAGCCAGATGGCCGCTCGCTTCACCACGTGGAACGAGGTCACCGGGATCGCTACGGCCGCCTGAACCACCCGAGCGGACCTGACCGTCCCCTCCTCAACGACGCACTGGATGATCTCCTCCACTCGTCGGACCGAACAAGTTGACAATGCCGTCCGGTGTGGATAGTTGGGTTCGTCGCTGCTGCCAGGATGTGATCACCTCGGCGGTGTCGGTGGTGATCGGGAGTCGGCGGCGCATCCGGGCCGCCCTGTGATTGTCGTAGATCAGGTTGTGCTGCCCGTCAATGACCTCGATGCAGCCAACGCGCAGGCTGATCACCTCGCCGGGGCGTCGCCCGGTGTCGCGCAAGATCCGGTAAATCGTCTGTTGCATCAGCAGCAGGTCGGCGGCGGCGAGTGCCCTGGCCCGGCCGGTCGGGCCAAGCAGGTGCAGGTGCGCGTCGAGCTGGCGGATCACCATATAGGGCAGGGCCTTGCCCAGCTCGTCTTCGTTGGGGTCGACGCGGACCCGGTGGCGGTGGGCGGGGCGGAACGGGTCGGGTCGGGCACCGCGGTCATCAGCCCGCTGGCCCGGCCGTGTTCGATGACCTGGCAGAACTGGTGGAGCATCAGGTTGCGATGCGAGGCGGAATACAGGGTTCCGTCGACGCGCCGCTGCATGCCGATCGCGTCGAGGATGCGGGTGAAGTCGCCGACACCGGCTTCCTCGACGCGCTGGGCGCCTCCACCGTCACGGCCGTGCTGGCGCCCCGCGCCGGTGAGTGCTGCGTCGAGCTCGCCGCCGACTAGGCCCCCGATATCGCCAGTTGGATTGGGCTAAACTGGTACTTGACAGCAGTAGATCCTGTATAACTAAGCTCAATTAGCTTTAGTAAGGCATGCGGTCCGAAGCGCTCGTGAGGAGACCTCCATGACTACCGCCACCCACAAACCGAAGCCGTCGCTGCTGAAGGTTGTCCTCGATCACTTCCGTCGGGACTATGACCTGTCCCAGCCGACCAGCCCGGGGGCTCTCTCGCTGCAGCTGGCGCTGCGGCGGCTGTGGGCCGATCATGTCATCTGGACCCGGGAGTACGTGGTCGCTGCGATTGCCGACGCGCCCGATGCGGGGGCTGTCGCAGGCAGGCTGCTGAAAAACCAGGAAGACCTCGGCAATGCCGTGGTGCCCTTCTACGGCGAGGCCGCCGGCAGCAGGCTCACCGAGCTGCTGAAGGAGCACGTCATGATCGCGGTGGACCTCGTCGCCGCGGCCAAGAGTGGTGAGCAGGCCAAGTTCGCCAAAGCCGACGTGGCGTGGGACCGCAACGCGGCCAACATCGCTTCCTTCCTGGCTGGCGCCAATCCGAACTGGCCGGAGAAGGACGTCGCCGACCTCCTCGGTCAGCATCTGGCGCTGACCAAGAACGAGGCGGTCGCCCGGCTGAAGAGCAGCTGGGAGAACGACATCGCGGCCTTCGACGAGATCTTCACGGAGATCTTGACGGTAGCCGACGTGCTCGCCGCTGGCATCGTCAAGCAGTTCCCGAACAGGTTCTAGCCGCTGATGAGCAAAACGCAGCGCGGTGCGCGGCGGGGGGTGGAGTTCGGGGGCCTCCGCGGGGTGGACGGTCGGACCCATTCGTTGTCGTCGTTGGCGGGAGCGCGCGCGACCGTCGTCGTTTTCCTCGGCAACGGATGCCCGACCGTGCGCTCCTACGAGGACAGGCTGATGGCGATGGCCCGCGCCTGGCGCCCCGCTGGGGTGGAGCTCATCGCCATCAACCCGAACAACCCGAGCCTGTCCCCGCCGGACACCTTCGCCCAGATGGTCAGCCGCTCGACCGCGCGGATGTTCAATTTCGCCTATCTGAAGGACGAGGACGGATCGGTGGCCCGCAGCTACGGCGCGGTGTGCACCCCGCACGCCTTCGTGCTGGACGCACAGCGCCGCGTCGTCTACTCCGGGCGCATCGACGACTCCCGCCGGGGCAACACCATCACTACCCGGGATCTCGAGAACGCCGCCGACGATCTCGTCGCCGGCCGGCCGGTCGCGGTCAGCCAGACCGAACCGTTCGGATGCGCGATCGTCTGGTAAGGCCCGGAGCTACTCGTAGGGACCAGGGTTACGGTCTCATACCCCGCCGGGCGTAGGCCCCTGCGGCGATGGACACCCCGATCGCGGCGACGACGATCTGCAGGATGATCTCGATCCACGGAATGCCGCCGTTGGCGCTGACGTAGCCGAAGGCAGCGGCGATGTACCCGCCGATGAATGAGGCGATGATGCCGATGATGATGGTGAGCCAGATCGGGATCGCCTGCTTGCCGGGCACGACGAGGCGCCCGAGCGCGCCGATGATGAGTCCTACGATGATCGCTGAGATGATCCCACCGATGTGCATGTTCCTTCGTGGCGCTCTGCGTGAGCTGACAGCCAGCACGCCGAGCGGCATCCCCGAGGTCCTGGTTGCAGATCGTCGGGGCGCCGTGGCGGGTCACGCTCAGCGCCATGGTGGCGAAGTCCCGAGTGGTCATCCGCTCTGGTGAGCTTGGCCCTCGATCCAAGTGCGCGATCGGTGCGGGTGCCCAGCTCAGGCCCGCGCCAGATCTCCAGCTGGCGAGCGGTCACCACCGACCCGGGCTGCTCAGGCGTGGCGGAGAAGGCTCTGATCAGCGGGACTCGGCTCAGGCTTGCGTGGCACGGCCGTTAACGTTACCGCGGCAGCACCACGCCCGAAATTTAGAGATCCACCATCTTCGCAACGATTCTGCAAGTGGCCTGGCAAACCGTGGAGGACCTCCGCAGCTGGGCAGAGAATCTGTGCACCGCGGTGGAAGCCGAGCTTGCCGCGGGTCAACCTTCCGGTGGTGTGGCGTGGGTTAGCGTCCCCGGCGCAGGCGGGTGGACTGCGGCAGGTGGGATGCTGTGGTGGCGTCGCCTGGACGCTGGCCTGGCTGGTAGTGGCGGGTCCGGGTGGGGTGAGCGTGACGTTCGCCCGCGCCACCGCCGCGTCGGCGGCTTCCGGTGGTGGGGATGAGCTGGCCCGTTATGGCTTGGCCGCCCGGGCTGGGCAGCTCAAAAGGCATTCCCCGCCCCGCCAGTATGCCATCTTGCTCGCCGCGATCACCCGGCTGGCCGCCAAGACGATCGACGACGCCCTGGACTTGGTGGACCTGTTGATGGCCACCGAGCTGGCCGGGAAGGCACACCGCCAGTCCGAGAAGGCCACGATCCAGCGCTGGCCCCCGCGACGATCTCTCCCAGATGCAGCAACCGGGCCAGGTGCCGGGCATCACGGGACTGTTGCACAGAGGGAAGACGTCGTTCGGCATGCTCAAGCTCAGGCGCCGCATCCGCCGTGTTCGTCCGGTCCTGCCGCCACCATCGGCGTTCACCGGCTTCCGGTTCCCGCGGGAGGTGATCGTGCTGGCAGTGCGCTGGTATCTCCGTTACGGACTGTCTTATCGCGATGTTGAAGAGCTGCTGGCTGAGCGCGGAGTGCAGGTCGACCACGTCACGGTCTACCGCTGGGTGCAGCGGTTCACGCCCCTGCTCATCGACGCGGCCGGGCCCTGCCGGCACGCCCCAGGAGATCGCTGGTTCGTCGATGAAACCTACGTCAAGATCGCCGGCAGATGGGTCTACCTCTACCGGGCGATCGACCAGTTCGGGCAGGTCATCGACGTGCTGGTGTCCCAGCAGCGGGACCTGACGGCGACCCGCCGATTCTTCACCCGCGCCTTCGAGCACGGCCCTCGCCCCGCCGAGGTCATCACCGACAAGGCGGCGGTCTACCCACCTGTCCGCGAGGAGCTGGTTCCGGGTGCCTGGCACCACAGCGAGCGCTACGCCAACAACCCGGTCGAAGCCGATCACGGCCGGCTGAAGTCCCGGCTACGGCCCATGCGCGGTCTCAAACGGCTCCGCTCGGCGCGGGTGATCAGCGCCGGGCACGCGCTTGTGCAGAACATCCGCCGCGGCCACTACGAACTCGGAGTCGACGAACCCACGCCGCTGCGGGTGGCGGCGGCCTTCGACGAGCTGACCCCGGCGATCTGACCAACCCGGATCAACGATCTCGCCTGCTCCAGCTTCGTACAATGCAACAGCGGCGGGCCGCGAGCCCGGTTCGTGAGTAGCAGATTGAAGAGCTGGGCTTGCCTGGACGGCGTGCCCCGCTGGTACTGCGCAGCGACCCCACGCGTTATAGTGGCCCACACCCGCCCGGGCTGCCGGGGCATTTCGTATATATCTCAATCTTCACGTTGAAACCACCCGTGTTATCCGCGTAGAACTTGAACTCATCGTTGTAGCCCAGGCGTATCACGCCCGGACCGTCCAACCTGATCCCCCCGCCCGTGCCCAGGAACGTCAACGGACCTTCATCCACCTTGCCGACCAGGCTGAACTTACGCTTACCCGGCGCCAGGAAATCCGAACCCGCAATATCCGGCGAACCATTCGCGTCGGTGTTCAGGCATTG
>JBOHFK010000059.1:0-32812 GCA_050699635.1 Pseudonocardiaceae bacterium
GGGCGTCCGCCTGGCACGCTGCTCGCCCGATCATCCGGCGGTGCCAGCTGCACCCGCGCCGAGTCAGGGTGCCGGGATGAGTCCAGGGCACGGTGTCGTGCACGGTGACCACGAGCTCGCGGCCACCGGCCGGGCCCGGTGGGGCCAGCGGGGTCGGCGCGTGCACAGCGTCGCCGCCGGGCCACAGCGGGATGCCGGACTCCCACGCTGCGACCAGCGCCCGGCGGGGCAGCGGTAACTGGTCCGGGCCCTCCACTCCCGGGATGATCGCCGGGGTGGGGTCGGCGTGCCGGGCGACCGCGCCGCCCACCGTCCAGCCGGGCGGCGCGGTCGCGGCCAGGGCCGCGGTGAGCTCCCGGGAGTACCGCCCGGTACCCCCGGGCACCGGCGCGAGCAGCTGTTCCAGCAGCACGACCAGCTTCGGCACGCCCGGCAGTGTGACACGGGTACCGTCACGCGCCATGTCAGCGTCAGCGTCGGGTGCCCGCACCACGGTGGTCGTGGTCACCTGGCGGGGCCAGCGCCTGATCGGGCGCTGCCTGGACGCGTTGGCCGAGCAGACCTGCCCGCACCAGGTGCTGGTGATCGACAACGCCTCGACCGACGGCACCGCTGTGGAGATCAGCCGTTTCCGGGTCCTGCGGATGACCGCCAACGTCGGCTACGCCGGCGCGCTGGCTGCGGCGTTACCGATGGTTGACACCCCGTTCATGGCGTGGCTCAACGACGACGCGGTCCCGGAGCCGGGCTGGCTCGCCGCGCTGGAGCAGGCCCTGGACGGCGATGCGGCGGCCGCCGCGGCGGCCTCGGTGCTGCATGCTGGGGATGGCACGGTGACCTCGACCGGTGTAGCGCTCACCCGCATCGGCTATGGCGCAGATACCACCGGGACGACGCCATTCGGCTTCTGCGGCGGGGCTGCGCTGCTGCGCACCGAGGTGCTGCGCGCCGCCGGTGGTGTCGCTGGCTCGCTGTTCTGCTATTACGAGGACACCGACACGTCGTGGCGGTTGCGGCTGGCGGGCTACCGGGTGCTCACCGTGCCAGGTGCCCGGGTCAGCCACATCGGGGGTGCCTCGGCACGCCACGGCACGGCTTTGTTCCACCGCTGGAACGAGCGCAACCGGCTGCTGGTGCTGCTGCGCTGCGCCCCGGCCCGGGTGGCCGCTACCCAGCTGGCTCGATTCACCGCGTTGACCCTGGCGCTGCCGTGGCGCCGGAACCGTCCCGCGGCGCCCAACTTCGCGACGGGGTTGCGCCTGCGGGTGCTGGCCGAGGTGGCAGCCCGGCTGCCGGCGACCCTCCTCGCCCGGCACCGGATCAGCCGGCGAGCCACCGTCAGCCGCGCCGCGGTGTGGTCCGCCTGGGCCGGCCGGCCCTGAAGCATCGGGCGCGGCCTCCTTGCCCTAACCCACCGCGGAGTCGTGGGCGGGTAGCGGCTGCGCCGGGGTGCCCGTCCCGAGCGCCATCTCGTCGTAGACCTCGGCGAGTGAACGCAGTAACCCAGCGCAGTCCCCGGAATACGAAGACCCGTGCATGATCGCCAGCGTGGCGGGCTGGAACTCCGCGACACGGCGGTAGGTCGACCCCACGGCGGGGCCCAGCGAGGTCTGCCGGAACAGCTCCTCGGCGGCGATCGCGCCGGGTACGAGGTCCTCGCTGGTCACCGGGTCACCGTCGCCGATCTGCGTGCACAGATCCCCGCAGAACAGGGTTCCGGTCACCTGTTCGTAGAACAGGTGGGACTCCCAGTTGTGCGGCACGTGCGGGGTTGCGACCTCGACCATCCTGCGCTGCAACTGCGCACCACCGATATCGAGGACATCACCGTCGGCCAGGCCGCGTGGCGGCCGGTCACACATGTCGTTGAGGGAGAGAAGTACGCCGAGTTGCCCGTGGACCACCTGCGCGTGCGGCGCAGCGGCCAGGAACTCGTTGACCGCGCCGCACTCGTCGGCCTCGACGTGCGAGAACGCGATCCAGCGCAGCCGGTCCAGGGGCACGATCCGGGCAACAGCCTCACTCACCGACGGGAACAGCACGCGCATCCCGGTGTGGTAAAGCAGCGGTTCTTCGGCGTCGATGACGAACTGGTTGAAGGTGAACCCGCCCGGCGCGGCCTCCGGGATGCAGGTTGAGATGCGGTAGATCCCCTCCGCGATCTCGTCCACGCGTGCGTCCATGGAACCCTCCATCCTGACGTCCGGATCCCGCCCACTGTCCCCCCGTCGAGGCCTCGATGTCCAGGACGCACGCAGCGCAACCGACCCTGCGGAAGCAGCGACCGCGGGGATGCGGCACCCTAGGCAGCCGCCGAGGGAAGGAAGCCGGCGTGGGCGAGCCCGTGCTGCCGACAGTGTCGGTGATCGTGGTGAACTACCGCGGCGCCGAGCACACCGTGACCTGCCTGCGAGCGCTGCGCGAGGAACTGGACTGGCCCGCCGACGCACTCGAGCTGATCTGCGTGGACAACGCCTCGGGCGACGGCGGCGCGCCACGGATCGCCGCCGCGGTGCCGCAGGCCCGGCTGATCCGCTCGGCCACCAACAGTGGCTTCGCCGGCGGCTGCAACCTCGGGGTCAGCAAGGCCACCGGAGAGGTCGTCGGGTTCCTCAACAGCGACGCCCGGCCGCACCCCGGCTGGGTCCGCGCCGCGATGACGGCGCTAGGTGAGGATCCTGGCGTGGCCGCGGTGGCCAGCAAGGTGCTGGACTGGGACGGCGAGCGGATCGACTACGTCGACGGCGGCCTGACCTGGTACGGCATGGGCTACAAACCGCACGTCGGCAAGCCCGACGACGGGGCCTACGACACCGCCCGCGACGTACTGTTCGGCACCGGCGCGGCGATGTTCGTCCGCCGCGCGGTCTTCGAGCAGCTCGGCGGGTTTGACGAGCGGTTCTTCATGTTCTGCGAGGACGTCGATCTCGGCTGGCGGCTCAACCTGCGCGGCCACCGGGTGCGCTACGAACCCCGATCGATCGCCTACCACCGCCACCACGCCTCGTTGCAGGGCGCCGACCCGGCCCGCGAGACCTACCTGCTGGAACGCAACGCGCTAGCCGCGCTGTACAAGAACGTCTCCGACCAGACGCTGGCCACCGTGCTGCCCGCCGCGCTCGCGCTGACCGTGCGCCGGGCCACCGCCCGCGGCGGGTGCGACCCCACCGACCTGGAGCTGACCCGCCGCGGCACGGACGCCGAGACGCCCGGCCCGATGACTGTCCCCCGGGTGACCATGGCCGGGGTCTACGCCATTGACCGGTTCGTCGAGATGCTGCCCTCGCTGACCGCGTCGCGACGTGCTGAGCAGGCCGCCCGGGTCCGAACCGACGCCGACCTGCTCCCGCTGATGCGCAACGCCCTGGAACGCACCTCCCCCGAGATCCCCTACCTGCTCGCGCACGACTCCATCGTCGAGGCGCTCGGGGTGGAGCAGGTGTACGGGGCCCGCCGGCGAATCCTGGTCATCACCGCGGACGCGGTCTCCACCCGGATGGCTGGGCCGGCAATCCGGGCCTGGAACATGGCCGAGGTGCTCTCCGGCGAGCACGAGGTGCGCCTGATCAGCCTCAACCAGCACTGCGCACCTCCCGCCGCAGACTTCGAGGTACGCCACGTCGCGCCCCACTCGATCGGCGCGGAACTGGACTGGGCTCAGCTGGTCGTCCTGCAAGGTCACGTGCTCGAGCAACTACCGGCGCTCAAGACGTCCAACCACCTCGTCGTCGTCGACATCTACGACCCGATGCATCTGGAGCAACTCGAGCAGGCCCGGGACCTCGGCGACGAGGCGCGCGCCCAGATCGTCGACGCGGTCACCGGGGTGCTGTCCAACCAGCTGCGCCGCGGCGACTTCTTCCTGTGCGCCTCCGAACGGCAGCGGCATTTCTGGCTGGGCCATCTCGCCGCGATCGGGCGGCTGTCCCCCACCGTGTACGACGCCGACCCCACGACCCGCTCGCTGCTGGCGGTGGCACCCTTCGGGTTGTCCGGCAAGCCACCGCAGCGCACCGGGCCCGGACTGCGAGACACGCTGGGTTTCGGAACGCGGGAGAAGGTCGTGCTGTGGGCCGGGGGCGTCTACTCCTGGTTCGACCCGCTGACCCTGCTACATGCGGTGCACGCGCTGCGCGTCGAGCACGACGACCTGCGGCTGGTGTTCCTCGGGATGCGCCACCCCAACCCCGATGTACCCGAGATGGGCATGGCCGGGCGGGCCCGCCGGCTCGCTGAGACCCTGGGGCTCACCGGTGAGCAGGTGTTCTTCAACGAGACCTGGGTGCCCTACGCCGAGCGGCAGAACTGGCTGCTCGACGCCGACGCCGGCGTCACCACCCACTTCGAGCACGTCGAGACCACCTTCGCCTTCCGCACCCGGGTACTGGACTACCTGTGGGCCGGGCTGCCCATCGTCACCACCGACGGCGACGCCTTCGCCGAGCTGGTCGGCACCGAGCGGCTCGGCGTGGTGGTGCCCGCGCAGGACCCGGCGGCGCTGGCTGCGGCGCTGGCGCGGGTGCTCTACGACGACGCCTTCGCCGCCGGCTGCCGGGACCGGATCGCGGCGGTGGCCCAGCGCTACACCTGGGACGCGGTGCTGGCACCGCTGGTCGGGTTCTGCCGGCACCCACGACCCGCGCCCGACCGGCTGCGCGCGACCCCACTCGTCAGGTCCGATAGCCGCGTCGGCGCGGCCGGCGCACTGCGCCGCGACGCCGCACTGGCGCGTTCCTACCTCGCCACGGGCGGCCCCAGCGAGGTGGCCCGCCGAGCCGCTGGACGACTACGGAGACTGTGGATAACCCGTGAGTGGCGAACCGAGCAATAACTCGCATTGCCACTCACGGGTGCTCCTCGACGGCACGCCGTTGCTGGGCCAGCGCACCGGCGTAGGCCGCTACACCGCCGCGCTGCTAGATGAGCTGGCCATTCGGTCCGATGTGGACGTCGCGATCACCGCGTTCACGGCCCGCGGGCAGGTCGCCTTGCGCGCCGCGGTGCCCCGCGGGGTGACGGTCCGCGGTGGACCGGTGCCAGCTCGGGCACTGCGAGCATCGTGGCAGCGCTGGAGCTGGCCACCCACCGAGCTGCTCGCCGCCCGCAGCGACATCCTGCACGCCACCAATTTCGTGCTACCACCATCACGACACGCCCGCGGTGTAGTGACCGTGCATGACCTGGCGTTCCTGGACCACCCAGAGCATCTGGCCCCGCAGCAGCGCAACCTGCCCGAGCTGGTCAGGCGTTCGGTGGCCCGTGCGGCGGTGGTGTGCACCCCCAGCGCCGCGGTGGCACAGCAGGTGGCCCACCGGCTCGATATCGCCGCGGAGCGGATCGTGGTCACCCCGCTCGGCGTGGATGGCAGCTGGCGCGACGCCGCCGCACCCACCGAAGCGCGGCGCGCAACGCTGGGACTGCCGCGGCGGTACCTGCTGTTCGTCGGAGCTGCGCAACCACGCAAAGGCCTGGACGTGCTGCTCGATGCGTACGCCGCAGGATCCGATCTGGCGCCGCTGGTGCTCGCCGGGCCAGCCGGCTGGGGTCCCCCACCCACCCTGTCCTCCCGGGTGCACACCGTGGGCTACCTTGGCGAGGCCGACCTCCGCTGCGTAGTGGCGGGCGCGATCGCGGTGGTGCTTCCCTCGCGGGACGAAGGGTTCGGCCTACCGGTACTAGAGGCGATGGCGGCCGGGGTACCGGTGGTGTGTTCCGACCTTCCAGCCCTGCGGGAGATCACCGGAGGACTCGCCACCCTCGTCCCACCCGGCGATCCCGCCGCCCTGGCTGCCGCGTTAGCTGCAGCGGACCGCGCTGACGGCGACCGTACAGGCGGGGCCGCCCGGCGCGCTCACGCTGCCCACTACACCTGGTGCGCGTGCGCCGAGGCGACGGTCGGCGCGTACCGCATTGCGCTCAACCTGACCGCGCCCAGCTAACCCGGGCTCAACCGACCGGGCACCAGGGGCCGATACAACGAGCACCAGCGGGCGACACAGCGAGCACCAGCAGGCGACACACCGGGCACCAGCAGGCGACACACCGGGCGTGGAGAACGGACACACCGGGCATGAGCGCCGGACACGCCGTGTTATCGGTGGGTCTCGTGGTTTTCACCCACATGGAGTAGCGTGAGTAACGTTACTATAACGTTACTATACGAGGAGTCGCACACTAACTACCTGAAGCGGTGGGAGGGATCGATTTCCCCCTTTCGAGGGCGGGGGATGTCGCTGACAGCTACATCAACGCTGGCGCATGACTGTGCCCGCGCGATGACGCGCGCCTTCAGGGCGGAAGGGGGAGGACGATGCTTGCTCGTCGAGCTCGAATCGGGACAGTCTTCGCCACGCTGAGCGCGGCCACGCTAGCAGTCACCATCACCGCAGCGGCACCCGGGTCGGCTCAGACCGGGCCGGTCAGGGAGGCAAGCGCCGTCGCCCTACTCACTGGGGCCAAGTCGATCAACGAGACCGAGGTGCGGTACGCAGTCAAGGGGACCGACCTCGGGATTATGTGGACCGACGAACGGGGGCGGATCCTGGCCGCCTTCGGCGACACCTTCGGACCCGGCTGGGCCGGCGTCACCAGCGGGTTCGCCAGGCCGGCCACGATCGATTGGCGGTCGAACACGCTGGCCCGCAGCACCGACCGCAACCCCTCCGATGGCATGTCCTTCGACAACTTCGTCACCGACCACCCTGGCCACGCGAAGGAGTTGCTGCCCTCGCTGAAGAAGGACGGCGTCGAGATGACCAAGATCCCGACCGGTGGGATCAATATCGATGGCCGCAACTTCCTGTCCTACATGTCGATTCGGAGCTTCACCGAGCCGGGGCACTGGATCACGAACTACAACGGTGTCGCCTACTCCGATGACGGCGGACAGACCTGGAAAGACGCGCCGAGCGCGCGCCGGGAGAACACCGCGGCGCTCGACGGGAAATTCCAGATGATCGCCTACGCCCGGGGAGATGGCTTCGTCTACGCCTTCGGCACCCCGAACGGCCGTTTCGGGGACGCCCACGTCGCCCGGGTGCCCGAACATCAATTGCTCGACAATGCCGCCTACGAATACTGGACCGGCAAAGGCTGGGAGCGTGGTAATAGCGACATCGCAACCCCGATCGTGGCGGGTCCGGTCGGGGAACTGTCCATCCGCTACGACAAGCAGCTCAACAGCTGGGAGATGATGTATCTGGACGAGGCGGCCAAGGCGATCGTGCTCCGCCTCGCGCCGCGCCCAACCGGTCCATGGGGCGCGCCGATCCAGCTCGCCACCTCCAACGAGTATCCCGACCTCTACGGCGGCTTCCTGAATCCGGATTCGGCGGGGACCGACCTGTACTTCACCATGACCCAGTACAAGCCCTACAACGTCATGATGATGCACACCAAGCTACCGGCCAACGTGACGCGCAGCGAGAAGCACTGAGCTCCTCAACGTCGGAGCTCCTCAACGGCGGGGCTCCTCAACGGCGGGGCTCCTCAGCCGGGATCTTCAGTCGGCGAGCACACCCGCGGCGACGGCGGCGTGGAGTGCGTGGCGCCAATGGCGCAGCTCGGGCAGCCCGGCGGCGGCCCACCCGGCGGTGTCCAGGACCGAGTTCGCTGGGCGCGGCGCGGGGCGGGGGAACTCCATGGTGCTGCAGGGTTGCACCCGGTCCGGATCGGCACCGATCTCGGCGAAGACCGCGCTGGCCAGCCCGAACCAGCTGGTGGCCGCGGCGTTGACACAGTGCAGCACCCCGGTGGGCACCCGGTCCGCGGCCACCGCGAGCGCGATCAGGCCGTCAGCGAGATCCGCCGTCCAGGTCGGGTTGCCGTGCTGGTCATCGACCACCCGCACCGGCTCGCGGCCCCGGGCCAACCGGGCCATCGTGCGGACGAAGTTGCCGCCGTGGGCGCCGTAAAGCCAGGCGGTCCGCACGATGTGCGCGCACGCTCCCGAGGCCAGCACCGCGCGCTCCCCCGCCAGCTTGGTGCGGCCATAGACAGAGCGCGGCACGGTCGGGCTGCCCACCTGGTTGGGCCCGCTGCCCGCACCCGCGAAGACGTAGTCGGTTGAGACCTGCAGTAGATGCGCCCGGTGGGTGACACAGGCGCGGGCCAGGTTCTCGGGTCCCTCCGCGTTGACCGCACGGGCCCGCGCGGCGCCCTCGTGTTCGGCGGCGTCGACGGCTGTGTAGGCCGCCGCGTTGATCACCACCAATCTGGCGTTACCGCAGGATGCCGCTGCGACGGCGGCACATACCGCTGCGGAATCTGTGACGTCGAGCTGCGCCGATCCGGGCGAATGGATCGGGGAGATCCCGGCGCGGGTGGCCGCGACCACCAGATCCTGGCCGAGCTGTCCGCGAGCGCCGGTCACCAGGAGCGACAGAGCGGGTTTCATGCGGTTTTCAACGGCTCCCACCAGTCCCGATGCTCGGCGTACCAGCTCACCGTGTCGGCCAGCCCCTGGGCGAAATCCACGCGTGGGGCATAGCCCAGCTGGGTGTGGATCTTGGTCCAGTCCACCGAGTACCGGCGGTCGTGGGCCTTGCGATCGGCCACCGGCTGGACCTGCGACCAGTCCGCGCCCAGCGCATCCAGCAACAGGTGGGTGAGTTCGGTATTGGTCAATTCGGTGCCGCCGCCGATGTTGTAGATCTCCCCCGCCTGCCCGCGCTCGAGCACCACTGCGATACCGCGGCAATGGTCATCGACATGCAACCAGTCCCGCACATTGAGCCCATCGCCATACAGCGGCACCGCCAGCCCGTCGAGCAGATTGGTGACGAACAACGGGATGACTTTTTCCGGGTATTGGTAGGGCCCATAATTGTTGGAGCAGCGGGTGATCCGCACGTCCATGCCGTGAGTGCGGGCGTAGGCTCGGGCGACCAGATCGGCGCTGGCCTTGGACGCCGAGTACGGCGAATTCGGCTCCAGCAGGTGATCCTCACGCCACGAACCCGACTCGATCGACCCGTAGACCTCATCGGTGGAAATGTGCACAAATCGCGACACACTGGCGTCCAAGGCGGCCTGCAGCAGGATCTGGGTGCCCACCACGTTGGTGACTACGAAAGGATCGGCACCGAGGATCGAGCGATCCACATGGGATTCCGCGGCGAAGTGCACCACCGCGTCGACGCCGGCCATCAGGTCGGCCACCAGCGGCTCGTCGGTGATGTCGCCTTTCACGAAGTGCAGCGCCGAGTTGGTCGCCACCGGCGCGAGGTTCGCCTCATTGCCGGCGTAGGTCAGCTTGTCCAGAACCACGACCTCGGCGCCGGCGAGGGTTGGTTCACGACCCTGCAGCACCCGGCGTACGAACGTCGATCCGATAAATCCGGCACCACCGGTGACCAGCAGCCGCATCGGCGCACCCTTCTCCTCTGGCCGGTAGTAGCCGACCAACGGCAGTCGAGTCTGCCACGGCAACCTGACCAGGGGTTCACACGTCTGGTCTAGCAAGTTGCTGGAAGGGGAGAACTGCGCGCCGGCCCACGCCGGGCCGCGCCATAACCTGGGCACTGCCGCCACACCAGTCGCAGGACGCAGGAGGGCATCTGTGGACGACAGGCCAGCCCGGTCGGGGGGCTCCGCCGGGCGGTCCGATCGGCCCAATTCCGGGCGGTCGAGTTCCGGGCGGTCGAGTTCCGGGCGGCCCAGTCCTGGTCGGCCCAGTCCTGGTCGGCCCAGTCCCGGTCGGCCCAAATCCGAGCAGCACAGTCCCGGCCGAGGTACTTCCGGGCGACGCGGCGCAGACCAATACGGGGTTCACCAGCGCATGCCCGTCGCGAGCGGGTCCCGCGGATCAGGCACCGCAGCCTCGCGCAGGCGGGGCACCGTCAGGCCCACCCGGCGACGCCATCGTTATGGACTTCAGCTCGCCAAGCTGGCAGTCGCGATGATCTCAGCGCTGGTGATGTGTCTCACCGGCTACGGGTGGAGCACCTTCCAGGAGCTGCATCAGGGCTTGAGCACCACGAATGTGATCGGCGCAGCGGTGGCACCGGACAAGGCCACCGACATCCTGCTGGTAGGCCTGGACAGCCGTACTGACGCGCATGGCAACCCGCTGCCCCGGCAGGTGCTGGCCCAGCTCCGCGCGGGGGACAACGAGGGCGAGCTCACCGACACCATGATTCTGGTGCGGATTCCCAACGATGGCCGCCACGCGGTAGCGATCTCGTTGCCGCGGGACCTGTATGTCGAGCTCCCAGACGGGTACGGCAAGCACAAGCTCAACTCCGCGTTCACCCGCGGCAAGAGCGCGACCGCGGATCGCCTCGTCGCCCAGGGCGCCGACCCGGCGACGGTGCGCGCCGAGTCCACCGCCGCCGGCCGGAAGCTGCTGCTGGAGGCGGTCAAGGACCTCACCGGGGTCGGCATCGATCACTACGCGGAGATCAACCTACTCGGCTTCTCGCTGCTCACCGATGCCGTCGGCGGCGTCCCGGTGTGTCTGGTCGCGCCCGTGCATGACAGGTTCTCCGGGGCGAACTTTTCCGCCGGCCCCCAGCTGATCTCTGGTCCGGACGCGTTGGCGTTCGTCCGGCAGCGGCACGGATTGCCCCGCGGTGACCTCGACCGAATCGTACGTCAGCAGGCCTACCTGGCCTCGCTGGCGAACAAGGTGCTCACCGCGGGGACGCTGGCCAATCCGAGCCGGGTCCGGCAGCTGATCAACGCAGCCCAGCAGTCATTGGTCCTCGACGAGGGCTTCGACGTACTCGATTTTGCTTCCCGGATGCAGGGCCTCACCGCGGGGAACGTCGCGTTCGAAACCGTTCCCGTACTGGGCGACGGCGACAGCGAGTCCGATGGATCGGTACTCAAGGTCGATCCAGAGGCGGTACGTGCCTTCGTCGCGCAGGCCGCCGACCCCACGTCCGCCAATCCCAAACCCAGCCCAGCACCGAAAGCCACGATCACAGTCGACGTGTTCAACGCCTCCGCCGTGACCGGACTCGCCAAGGCAGTCGCTGACCAGCTGGCCGGGCAAGGATTCCTGCAGGGCACAGTCGGCAACAGCCCGATCCGGACCGCCAGTGTGGTGCGGTACCCCACCGGCGGCGGCGACATCGGCCATCTGGTGGCCGACACACTAGGCGGCCTGCCAGCCGAGGAAGACCCGCACCTGAGCGCCGGCACGGTCCAGGTCTATCTCGGCAAGAGTTATTCAGGACCGGGTAAGCCCCGGATCGGGCGCGCGTCGCTGGGGGTGGATACGTCGAACGCCACTAGCGCCGTGCGGACCATCCCCGACATCACCCGGGGCGCCAGCGCCTCGACCACTCCCGACCCCGCACCGCCGCCGAGGCCACCGCTGGTGGGCGGCAAAGTGCCCTGCGTCTCCTGACCCGCCCCCGATACTGGCGAGAGCCGAACAAGGAGTCGACAGGAGCTATCGGGAGGGTCATGCGCGAATCGGCCTGGCCGATATCGCGACATGGATGCTTGTCGCTGTCGGGAGGCCATCCGGAGCGGCGACATGGATGCTTGTCGTCGTTCTGGCTCGCGATTTCGACGATGCTACTCACGAAGTTAAGCTTCGGAGCCGATGACCGTCACCGATCAGGTACTCGGGCCGCTGCTGCGCGCGGATCCGGCCAGGCCGCGCATCACCCACTACGACGACGACGCCGGCAGCCGGATCGAACTTTCCGGCGCCACGCTGGCCAACTGGGCGGCCAAGACCGCGAATTGGCTGCGCGACGAGCTGGACATCCAGCCCGGCGACCCCGTTGCGGTGCTGCTTCCCCCGCACTGGCAGACCGCCGGTGTGCTGCTGGGCGCCTGGTGGTGCGGCGCGACGGTCACCACCTCTGCGGTAGGCGCAGCCGTCGCGCTCTGCGGAGTCGATCGAGTCACCGACGCCGCGGGCGCCGATGAGGTGGCAGCGGTCGGGCTTGATGCACTGGGAATGGGTATCGCGGTATTGCCTCCCGGCGTTCGGGACTTCGCCAGCGAGGTCCGGGTACACGGCGACACCTTCCAGTCCGGCGGAGCGGGACCAGACACCGAGACGGTCCTCGCCTCGGCGCGGTCCCGGGCCACGGCGTTGGGTCTGGCGTCCGGCGACCGCCTGCTGTGCACCACCAGCTGGGACGCGACGGTCCCGGGCGAGATACTGCTCGCCGTGCTCGCCGCGGATGCCTCGCTTGTGCACTGTGCCAACGCCGATCTCGCCGCACTCCCCCACCGCTGCACGACCGAGCGGGCGACGGTGACGCTTGGCGTCGAGGTGCCGTCGATGCGTCGAGCCGGCTGATCAACCACGCGGCAGTCGGTTACGTCACCTCGCGCGGTGCACTCAGCGCGTGACCGGCGTCGTCGTGGTGGGCCAGTGGAAGGTCAGCGCATCCCAGGCATTGCCTACCCCGACGACCAGACCGTCGCTCTCGCTGAGAGCGCTGAGCAGGTGCTCGCGGGCGCGGCGGGCGCGGTCGCTGGTGGGTTCTGCTTCCCGCAGCGCTCGTTCGATGTACTCCAGGTCACACACCTGGTGGATGATGTCGCACAGGATGCTCTGAATCTCGGCACCAGCCTCGCAGGCCTTGTCCTCGTTGTGGTCGAGGTCAGGGCTGGCGAAGTTCAGGAATCTCAACGGGAGCTCGTCTTCCTCGTGCTCGTCCGGCTCTGCCACACCAATTCTCGGCATGCCTGCACTCCGTTCACAGCGGTTTGGGCTTACAGCGGTCTGGCGCCGGTAGCTGAGGCGCGAATCATGTGATGGGCCGGATCAGCGACGCCGCGGCACTGGCAGGGACTAGGGTCTCGGTGGCCAGTGGATCAACCTGCCGTTGCTACCAATAATTGCAGTAGTTATTGTTCTCTTGTAGTCCGCCGAACGGGTGATGCTCTTGGCCTCGTGCATACGGCCGTCACGAGCGCCACTCGACGCCGCAAGGGAGAGCTCGATGCGCCCCACCGTCCGCAGCCGCCGTCTCGGCGCCCAACTGCGCATCTTTCGCGAGGCAGCCCGCCTCGACCAGACGAGAGTGGCGGCCGCGATCGGGGTCAAGCAGGCGCACATGTCCAGCATCGAGAACGGGCGAACGAAGATCAGCGCCGAGAAGCTAGCCACGCTCGCGGAGGTGTTGCAGATCCCAGCCGAGGCCGCGGCCAGGATGGAGGACCTCCGTGCCCGCGCCCATGTCCCTGGCTGGTGGCAGGACTACGGCAACATCCTCTCCGAGCCGATCCAGGCGTTGATCGAGCTGGAGGAGGACGCCTCCTGGATCAGGAGTTTCGACGGGCAGGTGATCCCGGGTCTGCTCCAGCTCCGCGAGTACGCGGAACAGATCATCACCGCTGGCTCCATGCACATGCGAGTGGGGGACATCGATCGGTACCTGGAGCTGCGCATGCGCCGCCAGCAGTACCTGACCAGAGACATGCGACTCACCGCGATCATGTCCGAGGCCGCGGTCCGCCAGCAGATCGGCGGCCCTGCTCTGCTGCGCGAGCAGCTTCGCCACCTCATCCGCGCCGTCCGCGACTACGACGTGACGGTGCAGGTCGTGCCGTTCACGGCCAGCGCACACGCGGCGCTGTGCGACCAGTTCGAGATCATCCAATGGCCGCTGGAGACCGATCCCGAAGCGGTGTACGTCGACGGTCAGACCTCGTGGATTGTGCACGAGGGCAACCGCGAAGTCCGCCAGTACAATCATGCCTTCACATCTGTCCAGAGCCAGGCGTTGTCGACACCGGACTCCATCGACCTGATCGACGACTTGATCAAGGAGTTGCCCACGTGAAGCCACCAGACGCGGCGGCGCTGGCGCACGTCCCCTATCGCAAGTCCAGCCGGTCCAGCTCCACCGGGAGCTGCGTGATGGTCGGATCAGCCAGCGGCTGGGTCGGCATCCAGGACAGCAAAGAGCACCCCGACAGCACCCACCGCACCATCCTCGCCACCCCTGGCCACCAGTGGACCGCCTTCCTGCATGCCGTCACGGCCAACCAGCTCCACCCCTACTGATCCACATCCCCGGTGGATCGCCGAGGGGTGGCCGTGTTCAGCGACCCCGATCCAAAGTCGCACACGGGGCCGTCGGCATCGTCGGGTACTCACCGGCCGCCGGTTTCGTGGTCACGGTCATCCCCGCCCGGATCGATGATGAGCTATGGGGTGTCACGCGTAGAAGACAAGACAACAGGAGCGGAACGGCGCAGTTACCAGGAGGCGACGTCGAGCGGGTCGCTTCCCTCGTAAAACCCGCCTGAAGGTCAGCGAGAATTCATCAGAAACCCAGCTCGGGCGAACGGCTCAATCCCTGATCCAATCCCCCAGGTCGAAAGCGGCTGCAAGCCGCTCGTAGTCCCGGCGGACCTCGTCGATGGGCTTGCCGATCTCTTCGGCCGCGTGTGCCATCCAGGTCTGAGCGATCGGCTCCATCGGGTCCAGGAAGGGATCAACCCCGTCGATGCCCTTGGTGAGCAGTCGCCGGTCCGGTTTGTCCAGGTCGCTGACCAGCACACCCAGCGCCGCCCGCCGGACCTTCGCGTCTGCGGCGCGGAGCAGTCCACGCAAGGCTGGCTCGCCATCGGGATGCTCCGCGTGGGAGAGCCAGCGCGCCAGCTCAAGTCGTACCGCATCGGATTCTTCGGACTCGATCAGCACGGCCAGCTTGGCGATGACCGCCGGGTCTCGGCCTGGATCGCCCACGCCCAAGAGGGCGATGGCCAGCGGTTCGCGTTCGGACGCGGGTGCGGCAACCAACTCGTCGAGCAGGAGGACTCCTGGCAGGAGTTCGGGGTGGGAGGCCGCGAGGAGGAGGTGGACCATGGCGCGAACGCGCGCGTCGAGGTCGGACGAGGCCCGCTCCAGAAGGAAAGACTTCAGCTCAGCGCTGAGTTCAATAGGGGCGGCCACGGGGGGCGCTGTGGCCGGAGACGAGAACAACTCCCACAGCCACGTCCGGCGGGCGCCAGCCAGCAGCATCAGTAGCTGCGCCCGCACCTTGGGGTCGTCGTCCTCGCACGCGCGACGCCGCAGCAGCGCGTCGTGTGCCCTAGGTTCAAGCCCGGTGATCAGGTCGGCGGCGTGGCTACGGACGTCGCCTGCCGGGTCAGCCTCCACCGCCCGCAGCAGCGTCGGGCGTGCCTCAACGATGCGGTCGCAATCGTCGACCAGCAGGTCAAGGGCGAACAGGCGAATCTCAGAGTCGTCGTCGTGCTCGGCGATTCCGCATATCACCGTGAACGCCTTGTCGCTGTCGTGCGCCGCCAGCCGGGAAAGCGCAGCTTTGCGCACCTCGCTGGCTGGGTCGCACTCTACGAGCGTTCGGAGGAGGGTGGCCTCTTGCGGATCGAACTGGTGGTCCAGTAAGAGCGCGGCTCTACGCACCTCCTCCGCCTGATCTAGTAAGGCACGCTGGAAACGGTGACGAATGCGCTCGACGTCATCCTCGATCCAAACGAGGACCCGCAGCGCTGCCACCCGGATGGGTACGGCCACGTCAGAGTCAAGAATTGCGTCCAGCTCCGCTGGGTTGCGGTCGCGTCGACCGCAACCCAGCGGAGCTTCTCAATCATGTCGATGACCTGGCGCGCAGGCGCCTCACTGGAGTGCAGCCACACCAACGACACGTCCGGCGGACTCGGCTCGAAAAACACCTCTGGAAAAGGCTCGTCCAACGTGAAACGGCGAAGAGCATCTGGCTCTGGAGCGCCAACCGCGCTGAGGTTGGCCAACGCCTCGTCCAGGCCGGCTGCATAGCTGAACGGCGGGCCATCACACGACGCCTGCAGGTATGCCTCGTGCGCCGCCTGCGCAGCTGTCTTGGTATCACCGGCCACTCGCTCGATACGGCTAAGCAGGTTCAGCGCATCGGCCCACCGCAGTCGCAACCCCGCGCGCGAGGCCAACTCAAGGACATCCCGCGCATGCTCCCGAGCTTCGATCAGGCGACGTCGATGCGACCCCGGAGCATGAGTATCTCCTGACTAATCGCCCACAGTGGTCCGGCCCAGAACATGGCAACGGCATGGCCCAGATCTGGGTCACCGGGTGAGGGACCCACGGAAAAGATCACGGGTTATGTGCACAGAGCGACAAATCCTGTTTTCCAGGGGCACACGAACAGCGATCATGTAACCAGACCACAAGATCAACTGGTTGCCGATGCGGCGAGCGTCACCGCGGGGAGAGGCCATCGAGCAGCCGGGCTGGGCA
Source organism: Pseudonocardiaceae bacterium (assembly GCA_050699635.1). Classification (GTDB taxonomy): domain Bacteria; phylum Actinomycetota; class Actinomycetes; order Mycobacteriales; family Pseudonocardiaceae. Next base: position 16,178 of record JBOHFK010000059.1, read on the forward strand.
GACTTCTATCGGGAACGGGTGATGCGCGGCAAAGACATCGTCGCCGGTCACTTTCGCGATCAGCTGGTAGCGGCCCTGCTCCTCGAGCTCGTGAACCTCCAGGCAACCGGGCTGGACGGGGTTGAGCAACCAGTACGAGGGCACCCCGAGCCGTTCGTAGTGGGCCTTCTTGGTGTTGCGGTCGTTGAGCTGGGTGCTGCGCGACAAGGTCTCTACGACCAGCACCGGTGCGACCGGCAGGCACGCCTCCGTGAGATCGCCGTAGCGCGCCACCAGCACGTCGGGTTGCACCTCAGTGGTGGAGGCGGTGCGCACCGCGAACGGCGCCAGCAGCACCCGCAGCTCCGGCGGGCACGCTGCGCGGAGCGCCACATAGAGCGCCGCCGACATCTCCTGATGTGACCACCCTGGCGCGGGAGTCACCAGGAGCATCCCGTCGATGATCTCGTAGCGCCGTCCGTCATCGGGCATCGCCTCCAGGTCGTGCACCGTGAACGGGCGACCCTCGGCAAGTCCGATCGGTTCGGTCATGGCCGTCATGGTCCCCCTCCCTCCTGCTAGGTGCCAGTCTCCCGGGCGACACCGACAATTCCGCGCCACCACTCGCGTTTGTCACCGATCCGCCAGCTACCCGCGATACGCTGTCCCGGAGGGGCGATCGGGCAGATTCGGTGGGAACCATGCGGCGCGTGTTGATGTTGCTTGTCTTGGCGATGTTGCTTACGGCGTGTTCAGGGGGGCCGGGCGGATCATCCAGCGTGAGTGAGCCCCCGCGTCCGCAGGCGCAGGTCAGCACCCTGCCGGGCGACAAGACCGCCAACATCAACCCGACACAGCCCGTCTCGGTTCGGGTCACAAAGGGCGCCTTGCAGCAGGTGACACTGACCAATCCGGATGGCAAGGCCGTAGCCGGCACGCTGAGCGCGGACCGGAGCAGCTGGACCAGCACGGAGGCGCTGGGCTACGGGAAGACCTACACCTGGAGCGGCACCGCGGCCGGGCCTGATCACCTGCCGGTGCCGGTGGCCGGCTCGTTCACCACGGTCACACCGCAGCAGCAACTGCACGCCACCCTGAACATAGGCGACGAGGACACCGTCGGCATCGCCGCTCCGATCATCCTGCAATTCGATGATCACGTGTCCGACAAGGCGGCCGTCGAGCGCGCTTTGCAGGTACAGACTTCGACGCCCACCGAGGGATCCTGGGCCTGGCTGCCCGACGACAATGGCGGCTCCCGGGCGCACTACCGGCCCAAGGAATACTGGCAGCCCGGCACCAAGGTCAACGTCACCGCCAAGCTCTACGGCGTGGCCTTCGGCGACGGCTCCTACGGCAGGTCAGACATCAGCACGCAGTTCACCATCGGCCGCGCCCAGATCGTCAAGGCGGATGTCAACAGCCATCGTATGATCGTCATGCGGGATGGGCAGGAAGTGATGAACTTCCCCGCCAGTTACGGGCTGAGCTCGGATCCGAATCGCAACACCACCAGTGGGATTCACGTGGTGATGAACAAGGCCCAGACCGTACTGATGTCCAACCGGGCCTACGGATACGTCAACATACCTGAGCACTGGGCGGTGCGGATCTCCAACAATGGCGAGTTCATCCACGCCAACCCGGAGACCACCGGCGTGCAAGGCTCGTCCAACGTCACCCACGGCTGTGTGAATCTCTCCACCGCGAACGCTCAGGCCTACTACGGAACCGCCATCTTCGGTGACCCGGTCGAGGTCACCAACAGCCCCACTCCGCTGACCGGAGCCGACGGCGACATCTATGACTGGACCGTGTCCTGGGACAGCTGGCTGGCGATGTCGGCCCTCCACTCCTGACGTCGTCACCAGGTCGCCGGCGAAGACGAGCGCATCGGCTGCACTGGCCAGCGCTGTCACCGCCCCGGGCCGACCACCCAGACCTGACCACCCAGACCTGACCACCCAGAGCTGACCGCCCCGGGCGCACCCACCGGTCAGAACCGGGGCTGCACGCCACCCGACCGCTGGGTTCGATCGCTGGCCAATTGCCGAACGCAAACAAGTCAAACCGTGCAAAAGAACTCGGATTCGAATTCACTCCGTGATCGGACCATAACTTTGCGCTTTTAACATCGAGCGGCGTAACGCGCACTTTGGCCGACACGATGAACACCATACGGATGGCGCTACCAGGGGGGATGATGCGGACACGAATACACCGCAGACGCGTCAGGTCTGATGGTGACAATCCGTGCCCGCACCGTGACTCATGGAGAACCAAAATCGACTGACCGAAACGGAGGGCTGAGATGGGCAACTACATAGTTAATGGCGAGGTCGTCGACGTGCGTGAGGAGCAGCCAACTGCCGCCGATCTCAAGCGCCACAGCAAGAGCGTGCTGTCGGATTGGGTAATGGCAAGCATGCCCAACGGTCAGATCGTCAAGCTCGAAGATCATAGGCCGCTACCCGCTAACGCGGTCGACTACTCGGTAGTGACGCCGTTCACCTACGGGCGTGCGGACTGGTCTGGATAATGTCGTCGATGACCAACGACCTCGAAACCCGGCGCCGGCTCAGCCGACTCAAGACCGAGGCGTTGATACTGTCACAGCAGGTCGGTAACGTCCGTTTCGACATGCAGAGCGGCACCTGGTTCCATATCGAGCACTTTGCGATTGCTCCGGGCTGGAACAAGACTCATATCGAGCTGCTGATCGATATTCCGCACGGTACTCCCGGCTACCCGTCGGTGCCACCGGAGTGGTTCTGGACAGACCACGATCTCCGCACCAGTGAAGGTCAGCCCATCAATCACTTCTTCACCCGAGGGCCGAGTAGCGACAGGGAACACATTGATCACGGATGGGGCCATTTCTGCGTCCACCTCATCGGTTGGCGACCCGCGGGCGGGGCCGATTTGATGCGCGGCCACAATTTGGCTACCTACCTGAATCTGATCGCGGCGATCTTCCGCGATCGGCGCACCCTGAGTGGAGCAGGATCATGACGCTTGAAGTGCACGATATTGTGCTGAGTTCAAGTCTCTGGTCACAACTGCGCGACCATCTTCTGCCCACCACTAATAGTCTCAAAAAATGGGCGGGAAATGAACAGATGGCGTTCGTCCTCGCGGCCCCGAACGTGTCCCCAAGCAGAATACGCTTGGTAGGACACGAGCTGCTGCTCGCGCAGCCGAAGGATTTAGATCACCAGTCACCCTCCGCGATCAGCCCGGACGGCCGGTTCGTCGCGGATGCGTTGAGCAGGTGCCGGCAAGAGGGCTGGAGTCTTATCGAGGTCCACTCACACCCCTTCGACTCAGGCCAGCAGACGACGTTCAGTGGCATCGACTGGTCCAACGACCGAATGAAGATGCCTCGCCTCGCGTCGATGTTGCCCGAGCCGTTCTATCACGCCACCATAGTCGTGGGCCAGAACAGCCTCGACGCTCATTACTATCAGCGGGCAACCGGCGCGATTCTGCCGGTGCGCCAGGTAACTATCGTTGGTGGCACCTCCGACGATTCACCAGTCTTACGCCACCTCCCCGCATCAAGTACCATCCCTGACTCCGCACACCGGCCAGATAACCGGCACAGCCGCCAACTCCCTTTACTAGGCGAGTACACCCAGGAGGCCTTCTCAAAAGCGCGCGTCGCGGTCGTCGGTCTTGGTGGTCTTGGTTCGTTCGTTGCGTTAGAACTTGCCTACCTCGGCGTCGGGCACCTGACGCTGATCGATCCTGACCGCGTCGAAGTCACCAACCTCAACCGGCTCATCGGCGCCGGACCCCAGGATGTCGGACGCTACAAAACTGAAGTGTTCCGGGAAGTGATCGAGCGGGTGGCGCCCAGCGTCGGGGTGAGCGCTATCGCGGCGCCCATCCTCGACAGCGGTGCCCTCCAGGAGGCCAAATCAGCAGACTTGCTACTCGGCTGCGTCGACGGGCACGGGGCCCGCCTGTCGTTGAATCACCTGTCAATCCGGTACCTCATCCCGCTGATCGATGCCGGCACGGGCGCCAGACTCGGCAACGAGGACCTCACCACGAAGCTTGGCGGGCAGGTCCAGATCGTTGCCCCAGGAGTGGGCTGCCTCGAGTGCCGCGGCTTCATTCACGCACAACGAGCGGCGTTTGATTTGGCGCCGCCAGCGGTACAAGAATACGAGCGATCCCACGGCTACGGCACCGAAGAGGCCATGCCGTCGGTGATATTTCTGAATGGTGTAGTAGCATCAATACAGACCGCAATTGCCGTTCAAGTGCTCTCCTCAGGATCGGTACGCGAGTATGCCACGCCGAAACTGGTCATTTACGATGCGCAGGCTCAGCGGACATTTCCTGCGACCGTCCGTTACTCACCCGAGTGCGCGACCTGCGGTACTGACGGGGTCGTTGGAGTTGCCGATCTAGGACCTTTACAGGCCGCGCCGACGGCGGGACCTGCCTTCGCACCAGCGTCACTGAAGCTAGCCGGAGCCGAACATGCCGGATCCTATTCCGCGAAATAGAAGTGCTCGTGGCCGTCGAGCCCGCCGGCTAGCCAGGCAAAGAGGCTGGCGAGGTGCGTTTCGGCGAACCCTTGACCATGCCGCAGAGACCGAGCCAGCCGTACCGCAGCAGTGTCAGGTTGCGGGCCCGGCGCTCTATCTGGACCAGCCACTCCGGCGAACCCGCGACCACACCGAACAGACCCCACCACCCCCGCCGCTACCTCCACCCGGCCCACCGGACCAGCAACTCCGTCCGACCCCCACCACCACCGAGCAGACCTCCCCACCCCCACCGCAGCTCCTCCCGGCCCGACCAGCCCAGCCACTCCGGCGAACCCCCACCAACATCGAACCGGCCCCACCACGCCCACCGGCCAGACCGACGATTCGGCGAGATCAGCCGCCCGCGCGGCCGCGGGTCGACACCGAACAGCCCCGACCTCCCCGGCCCCCCCGACCTCGACGCGCCGGCACCGATGTGGCGGTTGGGGTGTCACTTCTTGCTGGTATCGCACTTGTCGTAGGGCTTGTGCTGCCACTCCTGCCCGCCGAGACTCCCTCCCCGGCCGAGGCTCCAGCGGCGAGTGACCACGCCGGACCCGCAGCGGCAACCCCGGATGGCCACGACCAGTCGCCCGATGGCGGCCCGCTCGTCGCCCAGCCGGGAGCGTCAACAGGAGTCAATCGTGGCCCGGCGCAAGGCCAGGTGACCCTGCTTGCTGATCGGAGCGCGACACAACGCGGTGCCCCGATCGCGGCGAGCCAGCCCGGCCCCGCAGCGCGGCCTCCCTCACCAGCCGGCGTCGTCGATCCGCCGCGGCGGGCTGACCCGCCGGCGGTGGACCAAGCCCCCCCGACCACCGGTCATCCAGGCGGCACCGGCTACCCCGATCCTGGCGGCCAGCATGGAGTTCCTGAGTCTGGCGATCCTCAGTCTGGAGCGGAGCGTGCGGCGCTCGAGCGGCTGGCGCGCGAGCTCGCCAAGCTCCAGCACAGCCAAAATGGCGGAACCGGCAGCATACCCAGCGGCGGCGTACCCAGCGGCGGACCTGGCGGCGGCGTACCCAGCGGTAAACCCACCAGTGGCGCCGCACCCGGCGGCGGGCCCTCCAAGGCCGGCGGACTCAGCGGCGCGCCGAACGGAGCTGGCGGCAACAGCAAGCCGCCATCCAACGGAGACGGAATCGGCAGCAGCGGCGGAACCAATTTCGCTAGCACCTCCAGCGGAATCGGCAGCAGAAGCGGCAGTGGCAGTGGCAGTGGCCGGGGATTCGGTAGCGGCGGCAGCACCAGCTTCGGGCATTCGTCAGGTTCAGGCGGCGGCCAGTCAGTTGGCAGGAGCTCATCGACGGGCACTACAGGCTCGAAATAGGACCACCCCAATGGCGAGCGACGGGAACCCATCGGATGGCTGACACCGACCGGGCCGGCGTGTCGCTCCGGTCTGTCCAGCATCACGACAGCGCCGTGCCCCGAGCTAGGGTCGGAGAGGTGGACAACACCCTCGTTGTGGTGGGTATCGGTACTGTCACGGTCACCCCGGAAGTCGCCGACGTCACCATCCGCCTGGAGGCCACCGCCAGCACACCCGGTGCTGCGCTGGGAAGGGTCACGGAAGCGTCGCAGGCAGTGCTGGCCGCCTCCCGAGACCACGGAGTCACCGAGGACAATCTCCGTACCCACCGGGTTTCGGCGCACCCTCAGATGGACCCCCATCGCGGTCGGTTCACCGGCTACGCGGCGTCTCACACTCTCGCACTGCGACTAACCCAGATCTCCGCGGCGCCCACAGTGATCGACGCGGTCGCCGAGGTCGCCGGGGACACCTTTCGCCTGGAGGGGTTGCACCTCTTGAGCCCCGACACCACGGCCGCCCGCTCCGACGCCGCGGTCAGGGCGCTCGCCGACGCCCGTGGTCGCGCTGAACGGCTGGCAGAGGCCGCCGGAGCTCACCTCGGGCCGGTGATCTCCATCGTGGAGGAAGCCGCCTGGGGGCCCTCGCCAGGGCCAGGAATGAGAGCACTCGCGGCGAGTACGTCAAGCTTCGCCGGGCCACCCATCCAGGCTGGCACCGACGAGGTCACCGCCTGTCTCACCGTCACCTTCCAGATGGCCTGACCCACATTCAGCGGGCTCAGCGGGGCAATCAGGGCGTTGACGCTGGGTGGCGACGAGCTCGTCGACGACCTGGCGCTGAGCCGTGAGCACCTTCTCGAACACGTCGTAGGCTAGGGAGATCATCACCGCGCGACCGGGGGAGCCCAGCGTGGTGGAGCCAAGCTGGCGGGACAGGTCGGCCCACACCTGCAGCGACCTGAGTGAGATGTCCTGCCCGTGGCGCACGAGCTGGATCATCAAGTCCTGCCCCCGCTGGGTCGTTGTGTCCGAGGCGACCCGTTGGCCGTCCGTGGTTTGAGTGGGCATGTCTTAGGGCTCCCGGTTTTGGGGGATGCTGGATATGCCTTCCGTTTATTTACCGTCCTCCGAATCAGGACGTAACACAACCCTGGTCACAATAAATCGGGGTAACATAAAACATACCCTGCAATGCACGAGAGTATAGGATTTGAGCTCGCGGGAAATGCCCCCGGCACGATTCCGCGGGTGTTGGTCGTGGCCCATCTCGGCGGGGGTCAGGCGATACCGGGATGGCCAATCGTGTCAGTCGGCGACCCGGTGACCTGCGAGGGCACCGTCTGGTGCTGGGCCATTGGTGGTGACTGGACTCCCTGGCGTATCCACCCCGCGGCCTCGACGGCGGAGAATCCGGCCCCGACCCATTGCGCGGCCACCAGCACTGGGTGCGCCCCAGCCTCGGTGACATCGTCGACTACGAGATGCGCCAGGGTGATCAGCTCAGCGTCCCTGGAGACATAGCCGATTCCGCGAGGACTGTGCGCATCGGGGCCAGCGGAGAAATCGCCGAACAGATGCAGCCCGCGGCCGGCCAGTAGATCGCGGGCTACCAGGGCATCGGGTTCTGGTTCCGAGATGGGCATGCCCGAGATGATCCAATCCACGATCGCCCCGCGAGCCGTGCCGCCGCGGAGGGCGTGCAGCACCAGCGTCCACGAGGTCCCCACCGAGCGGCGCCAAGCCGCGGCCAACACACGTGGCGTCGCTGCCCTACTGTCCTGTCTGACCGCAACACCCCGATCAGCTAGCACAGAGCTGGGGCGCATACGAGGTAGAGACCGGTCCTGCGGCATCTTGCACCACGCACATCAGTCGCTTGTGGGCTGGCCGCGCTGTCGGACCGCGCTGCTCACTCTACCGACCAGGTCAACCTTACCTGGACCCCTCGCGCTGCGTGTGCGATCGTGGACCTGTCGGAGGTACCCCGAGTTCGTCAAGCCACCTGGCGCGCCGTCTGCGATGATCGATCAATCCGCAGCCACTGCTGCGAGATCGGCCGCGACAGATGCCAGACCGCGTCGGTAACCACTCCCTGGACCGCGCCCGGGCCGTCAACGAGCTGCAGCAACTGTTCCTGGATACCGAGAACATCACCAGCTTCCTCGACGAGCTCGCCCGCTATGCCGCCGACACCATCGGGCTCGGACTGTCCTGCGGGATCACCATGGACCGCGACGGTGGCCCGCTGACCGTGGCCAGCAGCGACGCCCGCGCCCGTACCCTCGACGAGGTCCAATACGGCCACCACGGCGGGCCCTGCCTGACCGCCATGCGCACCCGCACCACCGTCACCATCACCGATCTGGCCACCGATGACCGCTGGGGCGCCTACCGAGTCGACGCCCTGGCCCACGGGATCGGCTCCGCCCTCTCGATCCCGATCAGCGCCGGAGCGGGGGTACGCGGGGCACTCAACCTCTACGCCGCACAAACCAACGTCTTCGACGCCAACCGGCAAACCCGAGCCGAAGCCCTCGGCACCGAAGCATCCCGCACGCTGCGGCTGGCCATACAAGTCACCGACCAAGTCCAGCTCACTCACAGCCTCGAAGCCGCGATGGCATCACGCTCGGTCATCGACCAAGCCATCGGCATCATCATGGGCCAGAACAGGTGCACCGCCACCGACGCGTTCGAGATCCTCCGGGCCGCCTCGAACCACCGCAACATCAAACTCCGCGACGTCGCCAACGAGATCGTCACCCGCATCAGCGGCACACCACCAAACCACACGACGCCACCGCCCGACTGATGCCATATACAGAACCGGCTTGCAGTGATCTAGCCGTTGAGCAGGGCGCGGGCCATGACCATGCGCTGGATCTGGTTGGTGCCCTCGTAGATCTGGGTGATTTTCGCGTCACGCATCATCCGCTCGACGGGGAAATCCCGGGTATAGCCGTAACCACCGAAGAGCTGTACCGCATCGGTTGTCACCTCCATTGCCACGTCGGAAGCGAAGCATTTCGACGCTGAGGAGATGAACCCGAGCTGGCCCTCGCCCCACTCCGCGCGGGCCGCGGCGAGGTAGACCAGCTGCCGGGCGGCCTCGGTCTTCATCGCCATGTCGGCCAGCATGAACTGGACACCCTGAAAGTCGGCGATCGGCTTGCCGAACTGCTTGCGCTGCTTGACATAGGCGATCGCGGCGTCCACCGCTCCTTGGGCGATGCCCACCGCTTGCGCTCCGATCGTCGGGCGGGTGTGATCCAGCGTCGCCAGAGCCGTCTTGAATCCGGTGCCGGGCTCGCCGATGATCCGGTCTGCCGGAATCGTGCAGTCCTCGAAGTAGATCTCCCGGGTCGGACTTCCCCTGATGCCCATTTTTCGTTCTTTGGGTCCGATCGAGAATCCAGGGTCGTCCTTGTGGACGACAAAGGCGCTGATCCCATTGGCACCCTTGTCCGGGCCGGTCACCGCCATCACGGTGTACCAGGTGGCCTGCCCGGCATTGGTGATCCAGCATTTGGTGCCGTTGAGTATCCACTGATTGCCGTCGCGCCGGGCCCGGGTTCGCATTGCTGCCGCGTCACTGCCCGCTTCCCGCTCGGACAGCGCGTAGCAGGCCATCGAGCCCGTGGCCACCGAGGGCAGCACCTGGCGACGCAGCTGCTCCGAGCCGGCCAGCAGCAGCCCCGTGGTGCCCAGCTTGTTGACCGCCGGGATCAGCGAGGACGACGCGCACACCCGCGCCACCTCCTCGATCACCATGCAGGTCGACACGGAGTCGGCACCCTGCCCGCCGTAGGTCTCGGGTATGTGCACGGCGTGGAAACCCGAGCTCAGCAGGGCCGTCTGCGCCTCGTGCGGGAACCGCTCCAGCTCGTCGACCTCGGCGGCATGCGGGGCGATCTCTTTCTCAGCCAGCGCCCGGACCGCCTCCCGCAACGCCTCGCGCTCTGCCTGGTCCACGTTCACCCTCTCTTCTCACGCGCGTTCTGGAGACAGACTGCACTAATCGTGCGGCGCATTAGTGCAGTCTGTCTCCAGAACGCGCTGGGACTGCTCCAGCGAAGCGCGGAGCACTGCGTCTTTGGTCAGGACTTGTTGGGCTAGGTCTTGTTGGAAGGTTGTGATCTGTTGGGTGAGAGCGGGGTCCGCGGTGGCCAGGATGCGGATTGCGAGCAGGCCGGCGTTGCGCGCCCCGCCGATCGATACGGTAGCGACCGGCACTCCGGCCGGCATCTGCACGATCGACAGCAGCGAGTCCAGCCCGTCCAGCTGCGCCAGCGGCACCGGCACGCCGATCACGGGCAGCACGGTCGCCGCGGCCACCATCCCGGGCAGGTGCGCCGCCCCGCCGGCCCCGGCGATGATCACCTTCAGGCCCCGGCCCGCGGCGTTGCGGGCGTAGTCGAGCATCCGCTCGGGGGTGCGGTGCGCGGAGACCACCGACACCTCGTGCGGCACGCCGAACTCGTCGAGGGCCTGCGCGGCGGCCCGCAGCACCGGCCAGTCCGAGTCACTGCCCATGATCACTCCGACCAGGTTCATGCCCTCTCCCGTTCCGGCCGGTGCACCGGGTACCCGTCCGGCCAGGACCCGGTGGCCAGGAAAGCCGCCGCGGCGACCGCCACCTCGCGGACCGGCACCAGCGCCTCCCCGAGCACCGTGACGTGCCCGATCTTGCGCTCGGGGCGCTCGTGCTTGGCGTACAGGTGCACCTTGGCCTGCGGGTAGCGGGCCATCAGGTGGTGCACCCGCTCGTCGATCCCCATCATCGGTGATGTGGCGGCACCCAGCACGTTGGCCATCACACAGGCCGGCGCGCGAGGTTCGGTGGAACCCAGCGGGTAGTCCAGCACCGCCCGGAGGTGCTGCTCGAACTGCGACGTCGCCGCGCCCTCGATGGTCCAGTGCCCGCTGTTGTGCGGCCGCATCGCCAACTCATTCACGAGCAACTGCCCAGTGGCCATTTCGAACAGCTCGACGGCCAGCACGCCGACCACATCCAGGGTCGCCGCCACGTGCAGCGCCAGCTGCTGGGCGGCCTGGGCGAGCTCGGTGTCCAGGCCGGGCGCCGGCGCCAGCACCTCAACGCAGATCCCGTCGCGCTGCACCGTCTGCACCACCGGCCACGCCGCGCCCTGCCCGAACGGTGATCGGGCCACCAGCGCGGCCAGTTCCCGGCGCATCGCCACGCGTTGCTCCACCAGCAGCGGAGTGCCCGCAGCGAGCAGCCGCGTCACCTCCCGGCGCGCGTCATCCGGGGTGGTGAGCATCCACAGCCCCCGCCCGTCATAGCCACCGCGGGCCGCCTTGAGCACGCACGGCCAGCCGTACTCGGCGCCGAAGGACACCGCGTCCTGCGGCCGGGTCACCTCGCGAAACGGCGGGACCGGCACGCCCAGGCCGGCCAGGGTCCGGCGCATGAGCAGCTTGTCCTGGGCATGAGCCAGCGCGTCCGGCCCCGGGTACACCGCGACCCCCTCGGCAACCAGAGTCCGCAGGTGCTCGGTGGGGACGTGCTCATGGTCGAACGTGACCGCGTCGCAGCCGACCGCCAACCGGCGCAGCACCGTCAGATCGTCGTGCCGACCCACCACCACGTCAGCGGCGACCAGCGCGGCCGGCTCGTCCGGACCCCCGGCCAGCACCCGCAGCGACTGACCCAGCGACACCGCAGCCTGGTGCGTCATCCGGGCCAGCTGCCCACCGCCCACCATGCCAACAACAGGCAACCCACTGCGGGAGTCCACGACGTAACGATCATATCTGCGTATGGTCGCCCGCAGGTGAGCAACCCTCCTGTTCCCGAACTCGACAGCAGGGCTGCCGAGTCCTTGATCAAACAGCCCTGCTGTCGAGTTCGGGAATCTGGGAGCGCTGGCGCGTGAGATTCTGACCTATGGGCTCGATAGGAGACGGCGTGAACGGCGAGCAGCAACAGGTCCCCGACGCCGGGGGCGGTCCGGCGTGGGAGCGGCTGGAGGATCAGCTCGGCTGGTATGACCGCAAGAGCATGCTCGCCCAGCGGGCCTACAAGCGAGTGAAGCTCGGCCAGCTCGTCGTGGGTGCCACGGTGCCGGTCGTCGCCGGCCTTCAGGTCCCCGCCGCGGTCACCGCGACGCTCGCCGCCATGGTCGTCATCGCCGAGGGCGCCCAACAGCTGTACCAGTGGCAGACCAACTGGGTGCTGTACCGCTCCACGGCCGAGTCACTCAAGCACGAGAAGTACCTCTACCTCGCCGCGGCCGGCCCGTACAACACAGATGACCGGCACCGGGTGCTCGCTGAACGCCTCGAGGGGTTGGTCTCGCAGGAGCACGCCAAATGGACGGAGAGCCGTCAACAAGAAAAACCACACGCTCCCCGGACGTGATTCGGCCCTGCGCGGGAAGCACTATCGCAATGCGCACACGGGCCACCCACCGCCACCCTGGGACGCGGTCGATCCGCCCACCGACCGTAGACTCGCGGCCGTGTCTCTGGTCGACGCGGTGCTCATCCGGATCCCGCAGCCCTACCGCGACATCGCGGTGCGGCACCGCGAGCTGGTGAAGTTCGCCGTCGTCGGCGGGATCACCTACGTCGTGGACATCACGCTGTTCACCGTGCTCAAGACGACGGTGCTGGAGCCCAAGCCGGTCACCGCCAAGATCGTAGCCGTGCTGCTGGCCACGATCGTGTCCTACATCCTCAACCGGGAGTGGTCCTTCCGAACCCGGGGCGGTCGCGAGCGGCACCGCGAGGCCACGCTGTTCTTCCTGGTCTGCGGCATCGGTCTGGCGATCAACGCCACACCGCTGTGGATCTCCCGCTACATGCTGGACCTGCAGGTGCCACAGGTCAGCCTGCTCGCACAGGAAGCCGCCGACTTCGCCAGCGCCAACGTGATCGGCACGCTGCTGGCCATGGCATTCCGCTGGTGGGCGTTCCGCAGGTACGTCTTCCCCGACGAGAACGTGCGCCGCCAGGTCCCGGTGGACGCTTGATCAGCGCACCACGCCGGTACCCGGCCGGGGCGCCGCGGCCATGTCCTCGGCTCGCGGTACCCGCAGGTAGACCGCGAACCTGGCGGGCCGCGCCGAGCTGAGCTCCAGGCGCCCCCCGTCGGCCTCGACCAGCGCCCTCGCCAAGGCCAGCCCGACGCCGGTGGACGACGCCCCCGAGATGCCCCGGTCGAAGACGTGTGCGGCGAGGTCCTCGGGCACCCCCTGGCCGCCGTCGGTCACCTCCACCACGACCATCCGATCCGGTGCCACCCCGGTCCACCGGGCGGACAGCGTCACCACGCCGGCGCCGTGCCGCAGGGCGTTGTCGATCAGCACGCCGAGTGCCTCCCGCAGCCGGCCGGGCGTGACCCGGGCGACCAGCCCGTCCGCGACCCGCAGCCGCAGCGGCCGCCGTTCGGCGTCGGCCTGGGTCCGCCAATCGGTGACCACCTCACCGAGCAGCTCAGCCAGCTCCACCGGCTCCGCGCTCGCCGCCCGGACCTCCTCGGTGGCGCGCAGCAGATCGTCGAGCACCGCACCGAGCCGCTCGGCTTGCTCCAGCGCGGCCTCGGCCTCCGCGGCGATGTCCGGGTCGGGGTGCTCGGCCAGCTCGTCCAACCGCAGCTGCAGCGCGGTCAGCCGGCTGCGCAGCTGATGTGACACATCGCCGACCAGCGCCCGCTCGCGGGCGACCAGCTCGGCCAGGGAGGCCGCCGAAGCGTCCAGTTGCTCCGCGACCTCATCGATCTCCGGGATGCGGTGCCGCACCGGCACCCGGGAGAAGTCTCCGGCTCCCAGCCGGGCGGCCCGGTCGGCAACGTCGTGCAGCGGGCCGGCCAGCCCCCGCGCGGTGACGGTGGCGATCACCACGCCCATCCCCGCCGACAATCCGACCAGGAGCACGACGAGCGCGACAACCCGCAGCTGTTCGTTCCGGACCTCACTTGCGGGCACGGCCAGCCGGATGGTGGCACCCTGGCCCAGCGCCAACGACTCGACGATCGCGCCGGCTCCCGGATCGGGTCCGGTCACCAGCCGGGGTGTCCGCGGCGAATCCACCACCAGCTGGGCGCCTGACGGGACGGCCCGGGCGACCTCAGCCGGCGTAGCCAGCAGACTCAGGGGAGCCAGCTTGGCCAGCTGGACCCGCAGGTCCGCTCGGGTGGTGTGGTCCACCAACCGCCAGGACGCGAACGCCAGCGGCCCACCCAGCACCAGACCGGTGATCGCCACCGCGATCAGTATGGCCCGCAGAATCCTCCACCGCACGTTCGAACGTTACGCCGGTTGGCGGCATTTATTACAGCGCGTCGTAGCGGAACCCCACCCCACGGACGGTGGCGATCCGGCTGCTGCCGATCTTGCGGCGGAGCCACGACATGTGCATGTCCAACGTCTTGGAGTTCTTCAGCTCCGGGTCCTTCCACACCTCGCGGAGGATCTCATCCCGGCTGACCACCTGCCCGGGACGCGACAGCAGCACCCGCAGCAGTTCGAACTCCTTATTGGCCAGCGCGATCTCCACGCCCTCGATGAGCACCCGGCGCCCGGCCAGATCCATCCGGACCCCACCCGCTTCCAGCGCATCAGGCGTGTCGGACGTGCTGCGGCGCAGCAGGGCCCGCACCCTGGCCATCAGTTCCGCCAACCGGAACGGCTTGGCGACGTAGTCGTCGGCGCCCGCGTCCAGCCCGACGACGAAGTCCACCTCGTCGGTGCGGGCGGTGAGCATGAGCACCGGGAGGTCGGGGCGCACCCGGCGAAGCCGGCGGCAGACGTCCAGGCCGTCCATGCCCGGCAACCCGAGATCGAGCACCAGCAGGTCAACGTCCTCCTGATCGGCGCAGGTCAAAGCGGTGGGGCCATCACCTACTACCAGCACCTCGTGCCCTTCCCGCTGCAGCGCGCGGGACAGCGGCACGGCGATGCCGGTGTCGTCCTCGACCAGCAGCACAGTGGGCACGGCGCTCAGCCTAGGCGCCGTGGCAGCCTGTCCTCGTGACCGGCAACATATTCCGCCCCGAGGCGACCCCGGAAACCAACCCGAAGACCGACCTCACCGCGGATCTGGCCCTGGCCTTGACGCTGGCCGACACCGCCGATCGGATCACCCTGGATCGGGCGGGTGCGGCGGATCTGCGGGTGGACCGCAAGCCCGACCGGACCCCGGTCACCGATGCCGACCTGGCCGTCGAAGACGCGATACGCCTGGTGTTGGCCGCCCAGCGCCCATCGGACCCAGTGGTCGGTGAGGAGCGCGGCGGCACCTCCGCGGCCGCTGACCGGCACTGGCTGCTGGACCCGATCGACGGGACCAAGAACTACCTGCGTGGCCTGCCGGTCTGGGCCACCCTCATCGCACTGGTCGAGCACGGCAAACCGGTGGTGGGGGTGATCAGCGCGCCGGCGCTGCGCCGGCGCTGGTGGGCGGCCACCGGCGCCGGTGCGCACACCCGGGATGCCGACGGGATCACCCGAGCCATCACGGTGTCGGCGGTGCACGACCTGGCCGATGCCTACATCTCCACCACCCACCTCGGCAGCTGGGCGGAGCACCGCAGCCGGGAGTCCTACCTCTCGCTGGTGGACGCAACCTGGGAGAACCGGGCCTTCGGCGATTTCTGGCAGCACTGCCTGGTCGCCGAGGGGGCGATCGATCTGGCCGCCGAGCCGGTCGTCAATCCCTGGGATGTGGCCGCCGTGCAGGTGCTGGTGGAGCAGGCCGGCGGCCGGTTCACCGACCTCGATGGAGTCGCTCGATACGACGGCGGCACCGCGTTGTCCTCCAATGGGCTGCTGCACGATGCGGCACTCGGGTGCCTGCGGCACCCGTGAGTAACGCCCCACCACCCGATCCGTTGAAAGCCTTGCCTGAGCTGCGGGCGACGGGTAACGATATGCGCATGCGGCGCGCTGTGCTCGAGCCATTCTGGCCGAGCCGGCGTATGGACGCCTTCGATCAGTTCTGTAGCTAGGCCGCGCGTCGGCGCTTGGCGTCCAGCGCCATTGCCGCCTGCCCGTGGCCGTCACCCGGTGCCCGTTCATCCCCCCACCGCACTTGGAGTAATGCGTGTCCGTCACCGATGACCTGCTCGCCAACAACGCCGACTACGCCTCGAACTTCTCCGGCCCGCTACCAATGCCGCCCGCCAAGGGTGTCGCCGTGGTGGCCTGCATGGACGCCCGGCTGGACGTCTATCGCATCCTCGGTCTCAACGAGGGCGAAGCCCACGTCATCCGCAACGCCGGTGGCGTGATCACTGACGACGAGATCCGCTCGCTGGCGATCAGCCAGCGGCTGCTCGGCACCCAGGAGATCATCCTCATTCACCACACCGACTGCGGGATGCTCACCTTCACCGACGACGCGTTCAAAAAGTCCATCCAGGACGACACCGGGATCAAGCCGGGGTGGGCGGCTGAGGCCTTCCCGGACCTCGACGAGGACGTCCGGCAGTCGATTGCCCGCATCAAGGCAAGCCCGTTCGTCCCGAACAGGGGCTCGATTCGCGGGTTCGTCTTCGACGTGGCGACCGGCAAGCTCCTCGAGGTCAAGTGAGCTGACCTGACCAGGCGTCCCGTTCCGACACCGCTCTAGCCCTAGTTTCCGGGCTAGTTCGATCTTGAGCCTGTGAGGAGTCCGCTTCGAGTGGGCTGATCTGCTGTTTCTCGGTGTGTTGCCTGGTGTTCGATCTTGTTCTAGTCTATGACCTAAAGGTGTGGCGAGCCTGTACAAGAAGACGGTCAACGGGAAGCCGTACTACTACCTG
Source organism: Pseudonocardiaceae bacterium (assembly GCA_050699635.1). GTDB lineage: Bacteria > Actinomycetota > Actinomycetes > Mycobacteriales > Pseudonocardiaceae. Next base: position 32,777 of record JBOHFK010000059.1, read on the forward strand.
CGGGAGATGGGCTGGGTGGACGGCAAGCCCAAGATG
>JBOHFK010000060.1:0-31952 GCA_050699635.1 Pseudonocardiaceae bacterium
TGCTGGGCGATCTGCCGGAGTTCACCCGGCGCATCCGTGACCTGCCCACCATCGATGCCGACGCCTACCAGGCGGGCACGAGGCTAGCCGAGGCTCTGGCCGGGGTCGAGGGCGAACACCTGCCCGGGTGTGTCCGCGGGTTCGTCCACGGCGACTTCTCCGCCCGCAACGTGCTGCTCGCCGCGGACCAGCCACCAGGGATAATCGACTTCGAGGGCTGCGGCGTGGGCTGCTGCTATGAGGACCTCGCCACCCTGGTGATGCAGGACGGCCTGCTCGGCGACCGCAACATCCGGGGACTGCTGGCCGGCTACACCGCCGAACGCACCGAACTCAGGCACGCCGACTCGGAGGTGGACCAGTGGCATCTGCTGTTCCACCTGGCCTGGCGGGCCCGGTGGATCCTGCAGTGGGCGGTGGAGATCGACCCACCGCTAGCCGCCCAGGTCACCGCTCTGGCGCCGCGCCTGCTCGCCGGCCTCACCGGGCAAGCGGACGCCGACCCAATGGCCACCGACGCCCTGGACCTGTTGTGACGCTGCGGGTGCGCAGCCCGATACCGGGGCGTGTGCTACCGCTGAGCGAGGTTGCCGACCCGGCGTTCGCGCAGGGCATGGTCGGCCCTGGGGTGGCCCTGGACCCGGAACGCGCCCTCGGTGCGGCGGTGGCCCCGGTAGCCGGGACGGTGGTGATGCTGCATCCCCACGCCTTCGTCGTAGCCACCGCCGACGGCGCCGCCGTCCTGGTCCACCTGGGCATCGACACGGTCACGCTGGGAGCTGAGGGTTTCACCCCGCACGTAGCCCAGGGGCAAACCGTGCGCACCGGCCAACCCGTGATCAGCTGGGACCCCGCCGCGGTGCAGGCCGGTGGGCGGTCGCCGCTGTGCCCGGTGATCGCGCTGGACGCCACCGCCGCGCACCTGCTGTGGTGCCACCGACCAGGCCCGATCGCCCTAGGAGATCCGTTGTTCGACTGGCGGCACTGAACCCGCCATGACCGCGGTCCAGTCCTCGGACCTGGAAAAAGAGAGGGGGTATCTCGTGCTCATCCTCGACGGCACCCCCGGCGCGGGTAAGACCACGCTGCTCGGGCGCCTGCTGGAGTCGCTGCCCGAGAAGCTGATCGTGTTCCCCGAGGCTCAGCCACCAACCGCGCTGTCCGGCGATGCGTGGGTCGTGCGGGCACTGCTGGCCGAGGACCGCGCCCGCATCGACAGCGCCGCCCGCCTGCACGCAGTGCACCCGACCTGGTGGTGGTCAGCGACCGCTGCCACATCGGCGTCCTCGCCTACCGCTATGCGCTGGTCGACACCGGCCGCGCCGCCCGACAGATCTTTGACCACGCCCTGGCCACCGTTGATGAGTTCCGCCTCGGCGAAGGGCACCGATCCGACACCGTGGTCATCCTGCGACTCGACCCTGCCCAGTCGATTCACCGTCGAGCCGCGCACGCCCACGATGAGCGCTTCCGGCTCTGGTACGACCCCGAGTTCTTGACCGCCTACAACCACTTCCTCGATCACCTGCACCAATGGACGTCCGTTGGTGCTGGCTGGACCGTGTGCGACGCCGCCGATACGACAAGCTGGCCATCCCTGCTCCCTGGTGCAGACCCCGCCGCTACCAGACCCCGGCGATCCGGGCGGTGTTCCAGCCGCCGCCACCGCGCGGATGACCGAGAGTCGCCGCACGCGTGCGGCTGCGCCGAACCCCGCTCCGCAGTCGTGACCAGTCACGGCGTGCCCACCCAGCTGTACACCAGCGCGATCCACCACAACGGTGATGGCCCACCAGCCCAGCAACGCCGCGACGACCCGTCAACTCATGACCGCGCTGGCCACCCCACCCACCGGTGACACGGCCCAGGCCTGGGCCGGGCAGCTATGCGACACCGTGCACACCATCCAGGCACACCTCCTCAACGCGCAGTCCTCAGCCAGCGAGACGGTGCCGTTCACCGTCCTGCACCAGTGGCGCACCACCCTCGACACCCAACTGGAGCAGATGCGAGAGGCCAACGCCGAGTTGTGGCGGCAATACCGGCAGCCCGGCACCTGGCTCGACGCGCTGCTACGGCTGCGCTCGATCATCTCCCACGTCGTCAGCAAGGCCTACTGGGACGAGCTCACCGGCATCCACTACTCCGACATCGACATCGCCCGCTACCTCTGGGGCGCCCGATGACCCTCAGCGACAAGTTCACCAACACCGCCACCACACTGCTGCCCCACCTCGGCGGCGCCACGAACATCACCTCGGTCGTGCACTGCATCACCCGGCTGCGCTTCACCGTCCTGGACCGCAGCGTCGTCGACGAGGCCGCCCTGCTCACACATCCCGCCGTACTCGGCCTCGTCGACAGCCACACCTTCCAGGTGATTGTCGGGCCCTACGCCGCCGCACCCCTGGCCACGGCGTTCGCCCGACTGCTCGACCAGCACGATCCACCCGTGCAGTCCGGCCAATGATCCCGAGTGGAGGTTCCAGAAATGGTTGGCGAGAGTCGAATTACGTGCCCACCTCTCCGATCCCCGCCCCGGTGAAAAATCCGGCCGGTGGTGAGCTCGTCGCAACGTTCACCGTGACCAACGCGCACGGACTGCACGCCCGGCCGGCCTCGCGGCTGGTCCAGGCAGTGCACCGCCTCGACGCGCACGTCCGCCTGCGCAACCTCACGACAGGCTCGCCGTGGGTGTCCGCGGCGAGCCTGTCGAAGCTAGTCACCCTCGGTGCGCTACGCGGCCACGAGATCGAGGTCCGGGCCGGCGGACGTCAGGCACGGGCAGCGCTGGACGGCGTTCTCGCCCTGGCGGCGCGTGGCTTCGACGACGACCAGGACAACCCAGCCCCGCCACCCCCCAGCGGTGCGTTAAGCGGCCGGGGGAGTGGTCACTCACCGATTGCCGCCTCGCCCGGGATCGGCATCGGGCCCGCCTGGTCGCTGAGAGTCGCGCCCATCACCGTCGTCGACGCACGCACCGACGACCCCGCGGCCCAGTGGCGTCGGCTCACACAAGCCCTTGCCACCGTCCGCCGCGACATACAACGGGTTCAAACCCGAGTGGTCCACAAGATGGGCAACACCGAAGCCGCCATCTTCGACGGGCCCGGGGCATCCCGGCCGTCGTCGCGGCCGGACCGGCCGTGCTCGATATCGCCGAGGGCACACCACTGGCCGTCGATGGCACCCGAGGCGAGGTCATCCCCCACCCCCCGGACTGTGTCCTGGGCGCCTTCCGGACCAGAGCCGCCGAGCTGACGAGGCTCCAACGCCAGGCCCTGACGCACGCCGCCTCACCCGCCGCCACCCGCGACGGCGTCGGCGTGCTCATCGGCGCCAACATCGGCTCGGTCGAGGACGCGGGGGCGGCGGTCCACTGCGGCGCCGACCTGGCCGGCCTGGTCCGCACCGAGTTCCTGTTCCTCGGCCGAACGCAAGCGCCCGACGTCGACGAACAGGAGGCGGCCTACCGGGGCATCGCCCAGACCATGCACGGGCGGCGGATCACCCTGCGGACCCTCGACATCGGCGGCGACAAGCAACTGTCCTACCTGCCCATGCCGCCCGAGACCAATCCCCTCCTCGGGGTCCGCGGCATCCGGCTGTCCCGGACCCACCCCGAAGTGTTCGCCGATCAACTGCTCGCGATGGTGCGAGTCGCCCACGACTCCCCGGTGAGCCTGCTGTTCCCGATGATCAGCACCCTGGACGAGCTGCGCTGGGCCCGGCGCATGCTCGATGACGCGATCAAAGACACAGCACGCGGGCAACCGACCGGCCTCCGAGTCGGGATCATGGTCGAGGTTCCCGCCACCGCGCTCAAGGCGCGGGCTTTCGCCTCGCACGTCGACTTCCTCAGCATCGGCACCAACGACCTGACCCAATACGCGCTGGCCGCCGAACGCGGCAACAACACCGTCGCCGAGATCGCCGACCCCTTCGATCCCGGCCTCCTGAGCCTGATAGCCGCCGTCTGCCGTGGCGCAGACCAGCACGCGCCGGTCGTGGTCTGCGGAGAACTAGCAGCCGATGAACAGGCCTCGGCACTGCTCATCGGCCTCGGGGTCCGCGAACTCAGCGTTGCACCACAGGCGGTGCCGATGACCAAACAGACAGTGCGCGGACTGAACCACCGGGACGCTGCCGCCCTCGCCGCAGCCGCACTCCATGCCGACAGCCCCGATGCTGTCCGCGAACTACTTCGGCACTCGCCGAGGTCCTGGCGACCAAAGTTCACCAATGCGGCAAGTCCGCACGTTGTCGACGGTCCCTCCTAGAGCCGTCTCACACCCGCGTCGTAGAGCTGCTGCGTTTCTGGCCGTTTCACGGCGAGTGCTGATCAACCGGGTGTGCCTGAGCCGTAGGGTGGGCAGCGTGCTGCCCTGGTCTGCCGAGCTCGCCGGCCGGCTTGACGAGCAGGTGATCGACAGTGTGGTGCTGCGGGACAACCCGCTGGGGGATCCCGCGCGCCGCCCGTTGTGGGTCTATGTGCCACCGGGCTACGACGACTCCCAGCAGCGCTATCCGAGTGTGTATGTGTTGCAGGGCTACACCGGGCACCTGACCATGTGGCGCAACCGCACCCCCTACCGCCAGCCGTTCCCGGAAACCGCCGACGCCGTCTTTGCCGCCAGCGACGTCCCGCCCGCGGTGCTGGTCTTCGTGGATGCCTGGACGGCCTATGGCGGTAGCCAGTTCGTCGACTCGCCGGGCACCGGGCGTTACCACAGCTATCTGTGTGAGGAGGTCGTGCCGTTCGTTGACGCGCATTACCGCACATTGCCCGACCGGGCGCATCGGGCGATTAGCGGCAAGTCCTCTGGCGGGTTCGGCGCCATGATCACTCCGATGCTGCGACCGGACTTGTTCGGTGCGCTGGCCAGCCACGCCGGGGACGCCCTGTATGAGCTGTGCTACCTGGCGGATTTCGGCAAGTCGGTGCGCCACCTGCGCGACTACGACGGCGACATCGGCGCCTGGTGGACAGACTTCCAGTCCCGCACCCCATTCACCAAGCCCGCCGACGGGGAGCTACTGGAGATGCTCGGTGTCGCGGCGTGCTTGTCCGCCCGCGCGGACGGCACACCGGAGCTACCGTTCGACCCGCGCACCGGGGTGCTGCGCCCGGAGGTCTGGCAACGCTGGCTGGACTGGGACCCGATCCGGATGGCGCCGCGCTATGCCGAGGCGCTGCGCTCGCTGCGCGCGGTGTGGCTCGACGCCGGGACCCGCGATGAGTGGCACCTCGATCTGGGCGCGCAGGCCTTCCGCGACCAGTTGCGCGCCGTTGGCCTGCCCGATGAGCGGGTGCACTTCGAGCTGTTCGACGCCGGGCACCGCGGGATCGACTACCGCTACCCGCTCGCCCTGACGTTGGCTGTGCCGCCGGATCGCCGTGGGGAGCCCTTAAGCGGCGGTGGGGCTCAGACGGTCCCAGAGCTCAGCGACATCGGCGCTGGTGTGGCAGGGGGTTCCAGCACGGCGTTCACCCTCACTCGGTCACGCTGAAGGTGTTGATGACCGTGCTCGGTGTGTCGAGCCACACGGTTTGAGTGTTGGTGTCCGCCGTCATGCCGAATCGTGAGGGCCCGGGTTTGCCCTGGTCATACCACCAGTCGTAGGCGGCTTCGGCTTCATCCCACAGCCGGCGCGGGCCCAGTTGGCTGACCACGAGCTTGTCCGGCGAGGTGAGGTTGGCGTCGAGCCGGGCCCACGATTTCGTGGTGATGTCGTCGAGTTCGAGGATGTGATGGTCTTCGCCGAACTTGCCCAGTTCGACGGTGAGAGCACAGCGGGGCACCCGGAGTCCGATCGCGAATGCGGCCTGATCACTGTTGATCATCCGGAAGAAATCCCACCCATGCACCTCGGTCCGGGTCAGCTCCGCGTCGGTGATCTCCTCCTCACCCGGTTCATAGAAACGCCGACGCTGCGACCGCAGCCGCATGAACGCAAGATTCCCACCGAAGTGACCGGTCGCGGTGCCCTGCTCCTGCACTCGCATCGTCAACATGACGCCGTTGCAGTAGTCGGTTCCCCAGGGGGTGACGATCAGGCCACCGGACCGGGTTTGGGCCAGCCAGGCACGGGGCACGATCTCGCGTACCGCGGCGGTGGCCAGTACCCGGTCATACGGAGCGCCATGCGGGTAGCCCTCGGCGCCCTCTGCTGTCACCACCAGTGCCGAATACCCCGCGCGCCGCAGCGCTGTCCGCGCGGCCTGGGCGATCACCGGATCCACTTCAATACTGACCACCCGGCCACGTGCGCCGACGCGCCGACATAACAGCGCGGCGTTCCACCCGGTGCCAGTGCCGATCTCCAACACCGAATGCCCAGCCTCGACGTCCAGCGCGGCGAGCATGTCGGCCACGATCGAAGGCTTGCTGCACGAACTCGACGGCGACCACCCCGTCTCACCCACCTCGGTATGACCCTCATCGACCTGAGTGATCACCGGTTCATCGGCCGCGACCAGCTCGCGCCACCGTTGCGGATCATCCTGTTTGGACAGTGCAATGAACCCGGACTGGGGACGACCCGCGTCGAGATCAACCCACATGATATCGGGAATAAATAGATCACGGGGAATCTCAGCGATCAGCCGCTGCCAACCGGTACCGGCCTGCACTAATACCCAGCCCGCGGGCGCAGGGAACTCGGCAGCTCTCGGCGCAGACACTGGCCTGGCTGGCCGCGCGACCTGCCATCCGCGCGATGGTGCGCCGGGTGTGGGACACGCTCACCGAGCGGGAACGGGCCGGTCACGATCCAGGCGCCCTCGCCGCGTTGCGGACCATCCTGCTCGCCCACCAGCCGCCTACCCGCGCCGGGCGCTGCTGCGCCTGCCCCCGTTTCGGCTGGCGCCGATGGTGGCGCCACCCGGCGTTCCCCTGCGGGGTGTGGATGAGCACCGATGTCCAGCTGCAGGGATTCTTCGGCGACAGCACTCGCACGCCGGGGGCCGTGGCTGCTCATTTCGGACGGGATGCCGGAAGGCGGGAATGACTGGCCCCGAGCAGGGCACACCATCCTTCGGGGACAAGCTCGCCTCCTTGATCGAAACGGTGCACCCGCCGGATCGAGGTCCCTACAGCTACCGCGAGATCGCCGCAGCGATCGCCCAGCACCCCGGGGCGATGACCGCCGCACACATCAACCAAGATATACCTCCTCGAACTTGTCAAGCTCTTGACTGACGTTGAATATCAATTTTTCGGCGACCTCGGCGGCTGCCCGTTGACTTTGCCTGCGTCTTCCTATTTCATCGAAGATACGAATCAGGGGGTCATACTGAGCGATCACATGTTACTCCTGTATAAGTCGTCGTTGAGGAGGTTTCGACAAGGTCTGCTTTGTTCGCCAGTCTCCGAGCACCCGGCCGCACCACCCGCCGCAACCGAGTTGGACGGCGGTACTCGTCGATGAGGTTCAGGACTTGCCCTGGTGGCGATGCGGTTGTGCGCTCTGCTGGCCGGCGACCGCCCGGATGCTCTGTTCCTGGTGGGGGACGGCCAGCAGGCGATCACCCGGGTGGATTCACTCGGCACAGTGCACCGCGCCAAAGGCCTGGACTTCGCCGCAGTATACCTGCCGCGACTTCGACCACCACCCACGCTGGCGCCCGGTGATCCGGGCGCTGGCGAGCGCCGGCTGCTACGGCTGCGCCAAGAGTTCGTTGCCCGCACCCGGGCCTCAGATCGACTCTGGATTGGAACGGTCCGCCCACCCGTCCACCCGTTACAGGCGCCACGCAGCCAGCCTGGGACAGCAGATCCGGATTCGCGCCCACCTCCCCGGCGGGACCGGTGGCCGTGACCCCGGCGTGCACCGTTGCCAGGCCGATCGGGTGTGGGATCGGGCCTCCTGTGGCGGCCGATAGAGTCGCAGGCATGGCTAGCCCGCTATCAACCCTCGACAATCTCGAAGCTCGCTGGGGCGAGCGGTGGGAACGTGACGGCACCTTCCGCTTCGACCGCACTCGCGCCCGCGCCGAGATCTACTCGATTGATACGCCGCCTCCGACTGTATCGGGCTCCCTGCACGTCGGCCACGTCTTCAGCTACACCCACACCGACACGATCGCGCGCTTCCAGCGGATGCGGGGCCGTGAGGTGTTCTACCCGATGGGCTGGGACGACAACGGGTTACCCACCGAGCGGCGGGTGGAGAACTACTTCGGCGTGCGCTGTGACCCGTCCGTGGCCTATCAGGAGGACTTCGTCCCGCTGGCCAAAGCCCCGGCGAAGCGGCAGGACTACGTCGCGGTCAGCCGGCGCAACTTCATCGAGTTGTGCGAGCGCCTGACGCAGACCGACGAGAAGGCCTTCGAGCAGCTGTGGCGCCGGCTGGGCCTGTCGGTGGACTGGTCGCTGACGTACACGACGGTGTCCCCCCGTTCGCAGCGGGTGAGCCAGCGGGCGTTCCTGCGCAACCTGGCCCGCGGTGAGGCGTACTCGTCCGAGGCGCCCTGCCTGTGGGACACCACCTTCCAGACGGCGGTGGCCCAGGCCGAGCTGGAGGACCGGGACCGGCCGGGCGCCTACTACGACCTGCGCTTCCACGGCACTTCCGGGCAGGATGACGTCGTCATCTCGACCACCCGGCCGGAGCTGCTGGTGTCGTGCGTGGCATTGGTGGCCCATCCCGACGACGAGCGTTACCAGCCGCTGTTCGGATCGACCGTCTGTACGCCGGTGTTCGGCATAGAGGTGCCGGTGCTGGCGCACCACCGGGCGGAGCCGGGCAAGGGCACCGGCATCGCCATGGTCTGCACCTTCGGGGATCTTGCTGACGTGATGTGGTGGCGCGAACTCGAGCTCTATACCCGCGCCGTGATCGAGAAGACCGGTCGGCTTGCCGCCGAGACGCCGTCGTGGCTGACGACCGAAGCGGCCCGGACGGCCTATGCGCGGCTGGCTGGCAAATCCAGCTTCGGCGCCCAGCAGGCGATGGTCGAGTTGTTGCGCGAGTCCGGTGATCTCCTCGGCGAACCACGACCGATCACCCACCCGGTCAAGTTCTACGAGAAGGGCGACCGGCCGCTGGAGATCGTCACGACCCGGCAGTGGTACATCCGCAACGGAGGCCGCTCGCCGGAACTGCGGGCCGGACTGATCGCCCGGGGCCGGGACCTGAACTGGCACCCGGACTTCATGCGGCACCGCTACGAGAACTGGGTGGATGGGCTCAACGGTGACTGGCTGATCTCCCGTCAGCGGTTCTTCGGCGTGCCGATCCCGCTGTGGTACCGGCTCGACGACGAGGGTCAGCCCGACTACGAGCGCCCGATCATGCCCGACGAGACGGCGCTGCCCATCGACCCGCAGTCCCATGTCGCGCCCGGTTACACCGCGCAGCAACGCGACCTTCCCGGAGGTTTCACCGGTGATCCCGACATCATGGACACCTGGGCCACCTCGTCGCTGACTCCCCAGATCGCCTGCGGCTGGGACGACGACGCCGACCTGTTCGCCCGGACCTTCCCGATGGACCTGCGCCCGCAGGGCCACGACATCATCCGCACCTGGCTGTTCTCCACGGTGGTCCGCAGCCACTACGAGCACGGCAGCCTGCCGTGGGGGCACACCGCGATCTCCGGCTGGATCCTCGACCCGGACCGCAAGAAGATGTCCAAATCCCGCGGCAACGTGGTGGTGCCGACGGAGCTGCTGGAGCAGTACGGCGCCGACGCGGTCCGCTACTGGGCGGCCAACGCGAGGCCCGGCATCGACACGGCCTTCGACCCCGGCCAGATGAAGATCGGCCGGCGCTTGGCCGTCAAGGTGCTCAATGCGTGCAAGTTCGCCCTCGGGCTGCCTCCCGCACCCGCTGACGCGACGGTGACCGAGGCGGTCGACCGGGCGATGCTGGCCCAGCTGGCCACCCTGATCGGCGACGCCACCGGCGCCTTCGAGAACTACGACTACGCGCGGGCGTTGCAGGCCACCGAGGAGTTCTTCTGGCGGTTCTGCGACGACTACCTCGAACTCGTCAAGGTCCGGGCCTACGGTGACGGTCCGGATTCCGGCTCGGCGCAGGCAGCATTGTGCCTTGCCGTCTCAGTCCTGCTACGGCTGTTCGCGCCGTTTCTGCCCTACGCCACCGAAGAGGCCTGGTCGTGGGGCCGGACGGAGGCCGTGCCCTTGCCCGGCTTCACTGCCGGGTCGGTGCACCGGGCGGCCTGGCCAGACGCCGCCGAGCTGCGCACCTTGTCCGGCGCCACCACGCAGCCGGTCGGTGATCCCGCCGTGCTGGTCATCGCCTCGGACGTGCTGCGGCAGATCCGCAAGGCCAAGTCGGACGCCAAACGCTCGGTCCGGGCCGAGGCCGCGTCGGTGACGGTGGTGGACTCCCGCCCGCGCATCGCCGCTGTGCAAGCCGTGCTCGGTGATCTGCGCAGTGCGGGCAACGTGCGGGAGCTGATCACGGTGGAGCTGACCAACGGCGCGCAGGCCTCCGTCGACGTGCAACTGCCCGAACCGGAGTGCATCGCCCCCTGAACCGGCGACAACACGCGGAGTCGCGCGGCTAAACCGATCTTGTCGGTGCCGGCACCTACTCTGTGCCACGTGGGTGATAAGAGTTCGATCGAGTGGACCGAGGCGACGTGGAACCCGACGACGGGCTGCGATCGCATCACGGAGGGCTGCGATCACTGCTACGCCCTAACCTTGGCCAAACGGTTGAAGGCAATGGGCAATGCGAAGTACCAGGCCGACGGCGACCCGCGGACGTCGGGTCCCGGCTTCGGCGTGGCAGTGCACCCAGACACGCTGTCCCTGCCGTTGCGGTGGCGGCAGCCGCGCACCGTGTTCGTCAACTCAATGAGTGACCTGTTCCATGCCCGTGTCCCGGATGAGTTCATCCATCGCGTCTTTGCGGTGATGCAAGCGACGCCTCGGCACACGTATCAGGTACTGACGAAGCGTTCGCCCCGGCTGCGACGCCTCGCCCACAGTCTTCCCTGGCCGAAGAACGTGTGGATGGGCGTGAGCGTGGAGAACGACGAATACGTGCGCCGAGTCGATGACCTTCGCCACGTGCCGGCAGCCGTACGGTTCATCTCCGCTGAGCCGCTGCTTGGCCCACTGCCGAACCTGGACCTAGAGGGCATCGATTGGCTCATCGCAGGAGGGGAGAGCGGGCACCGGGCGCGCCCCTTAGCCGTCTTGTGGGTGGCGGATCTGCGTGACACCTGCGCTGACGCGGGAGTCGCCTTCTTCTTCAAACAATGGGGTGGTCGGACGCCGAAGGCAGGCGGTCGCGACCTGGAAGGACGGACGTGGGATGCCCTGCCGTCGGCACACTCCCGCTGGCCGCTGGATAACCACGTCGAGCGGCCACAGCATTCGGCTGCAGTCTGAGGCTGTGAGTGAGGGACAGTGGCAGAACGACCGTGGGGCTTCTGGACCGAGAGCAAGCTCGACATGCTGTCGGCATATCTGCCAGCTTTCACGACCGCGAGCAAGAGTGCGCCAACCACGGTCTACCTCGATCTATTCGCCGGCCAGGCAGGGAACGTCAGCCGGGACACGGGCAAGCCGATCGAAGGCAGTCTGCTGCGCGCACTACAGACGGAGCCGCCATTCACGGTGGTGCGGGGCTTTGAGTTCCAGCCAGAGCGGGCGCGAAGCCTTCAGGAGGCATTTCGTGCCAGGTTCCCGCGCCGTGACGTGATCGTCCACGCCGGGGACGTACACGACGCGCTACGGTCGGCACTGGAGACTCTCGCGCCGCACCGACGGGCACCGACGTTCGCTTTCATCGACCCCGACGGCATCGAAGCCCGCTGGGAGCTGCTGGAGGTACTAGCCGCGCACAAGGTGGCAGGGACAAAGGTCGAGCTGTTCTTGCTCCTCGCCTCCCCGCAGATCGTTCGCGTCGTCAACAACAGACTTGACCAGTACGACCTTGATCACGCCGAGCAGCAGGTGACCGACCTGTTTGGATCGACCGAGTGGCGGTCCATCCTCAGCGGGCGCCAGTCGGGTGCCCTCGACCCGGCGCGAACGCGCGACGAACTCACCAATCTCATGCGCTGGCGGCTGGAGAAGGCGCTGCGCTATCGCTACACCCACACTCTGCGTTTGACCAACACCCAGGGTGTCCCGATCTATGACATGGTCTTCGCGACCGACCACGAGGCCGGAGACAGGATCATGAGATCGGTCTACCACAAGGCTGCGGAACGGTTCCCAAAGATGCGGCAAGAGGCGCGCGCCCGTCGCCGAGATCGCAAAGAGCAGGAAGCCGGCACCAGCTCACTCTTCACGAATGAGGAGCTGGTCAAAGACACACCACTGGGCAGCCATGAGACTTACCAGCACACGCCGCCAGTTCCTCCCTATGGCCACCAGATCATCCAAGACCCAGACCGGGGAGACCGATGAGTTCGGGTGGGCTGCGGCGTCGACAGTGGTGACAGGTTTGAAACATCACGGCAAGGAGCCACCATGCCTACTCGAGACACCGCAGTGACCGGAGCGCCCTGCTGGGTCGATCTGATGACCTCCGACACCGAGCGCAGCCGGGCGTTCTACGGCAAGCTGTTCGGCTGGACCGCGGAGGAGCCCGCCGCAGAGTTCGGCGGCTATTTCAACTTCACCAAAGACGGCGTCCGGATCGCCGGCTGCATGGCCAGCCAGCAGGCCGAGATGCCCGACGTCTGGTCGGTGTACCTGGCCAGCGACAACGCCCGTAAGACCGTCGAGGCCACCGTCGCCCACGCTGGGCAGGTCCTTGTCGACGCGATGGATGTCGCCGACCTCGGCACCATGGCCGTCGTCAGCGACCCCGGTGGCGCGAGCATCGGCATCTGGCAGCCTGGCCGGCACCAGGGTTTCGGAGTTGTCGGTGAGGCTGGGGCACCGAGCTGGTTCGAGCTGCACACCCGGGACTATCAGGCAGCCGTCGCCTTCTACCGCGATGTGTTCGGCTGTGACACCCATGTGGTCAGCGACACCGCGGAGTTTCGCTACACCATCCTCAAGCATGGCGAGAGCTGGCTGGCCGGGATCATGGATGCCTCAGGATTCCTTCCTGAGGGTGTCCCCGCCCACTGGTCGGTCTACTTCGGGGTGGAAGACACCGATGCGGCGCTGGCACGGATCGTCGACCTCGGCGGCGCGGTGGTGACGGCTGCGCAGGACACGCCATACGGGCGCCTCGCGACGGCCACCGACCCGACCGGCGCCCAGTTCAAGCTCGTCGCTCCCAACGAGGCCATGCCGGCCACCTAGCCAGATCGTTCGGCCCGATAGGCGCGCGTTGCCCCGGTCCGTGAACTCGACGGCACCGACGTTCTGGTCGCCCACAATGTCGGCCCTGTCGAGTTCACGGCAGCCCCGACGCGGTCAGTCTTGGGGCAGGTAGGCGACCTGGATGAGTTGCTGGCCGGCCTTGCGGGTGACCAGGGTGCCGCGGCCGGGTGGCATCGGGGATGGTTTGACGGTGCCGAGCAGGGGGCCCTCGTCGGAGCCGCCGCTCATCACGATGCCGGGGGTGGACAGCTCCCGCAGTCTCGCGATCACCGGCTCGAACAGGGCCCGGCCGGCGCCACCGCAACGCCGGGCGATGATGAGGTGCAGCCCCACATCCTTGGCCTGGGGCAGAAACTCCAGCAGCGGTGCGAGCGGGTTTTGTCCGCCCTGGGTGGCGACCAGGTCGTAGTCGTCGACCAGGACGTAGAGCTCCGGACCCGACCACCAGGAGCGGTCCCGCAATTGCTGCTGGGTGATACCGGCGCCGGGCAGGCGGTTACGCAACGAACCCTGCACGTCGGTGATCATCGGAGTCAGCACGTCGGCTGACATGCCGTAACCGATGAGATGGTCGGTGGTTACAAAGCCGAGCATGGTGCGGCGGTAGTCGACCATGACGATCCGGGCCTGCTCCGGGGTGCAGCGCTCCACGATGCCTCTGGCTATCGCCCGCATCAGGTTGGTCTTGCCGCATTCGCCGTCGGCGAAGCACAGGAAGTGCGGCTCCGCGGCGAAGTTGAGGTGGACCGTCCCGAGGTCGGCCTCGTTGATTCCGATCGGGATCAGGTGCGGTCGCGGTGGCTGCAGTGCCGGCAGCTGCTGGTAGGCGATCCGCTCCGGCAGCAACCGGACCCGCGGCGAGCCGCGGCCGGCCCACGCCTGCCGGATGTGCGCGACGGCGTCGGCTACCCCCGCGCCGGCGTCCTGCGCGCTGGTGCTCGCGTCGATGCGGGGCAACGCAGCGAGGAAGTGCAGCTTGTCCCGGGACAGGCCGCGTCCGGGGCGCCCCGGCGGTACGTTGACCGCCACCCGCCGGTCGATGTCGGACTCCCCCGGATCACCCAGGCGCAGCTCGAACCGGGTACCGAGCAGGTCTTTGAGCGCGGGCCGGATCTCCGCCCACCGGGTGGCGCCGATCATCACGTGCACCCCGTAGGACAGGCCCTGGGTGGCCAGGTTCACCACCCGCATCTCCAGGTCGCTGACGTCGAATTCCTGGCGGAAGCTGTGCCACCCGTCGATCACCAGGAACACGTCACCGAACTGATCTTCCTGGATCTCCCCCCGCTGCTTGCGGGCCCGGTACTCGACCATCGAGTCGATACCCAGCGCCCGGAAACTCTGCTCCCGGGCGGCGAGCAGGGCGGTGACCTCGGCCAGGATGCGCCGGACGATGTCCGGCTCCAGCCGTCCGGCCACCCCGCCGCTGTGCGGCAGGCCATCCAGCGATGCCAGCGTGCCACCGCCGAAGTCGATGCAGAAGAACTGCACCTCCTCGGGGGTGTGGGTCAGGGCCAGCGACATCAACATCGAGCGCAGCAGGGTGGACTTACCCGACTGCGGACCGCCGGCGACCACGGCGTGGCCCGCGGCGCCGGACAGATCCGCCCAGAGCAGGTCGCGGCGCTGCTCGTAGGGCTTGTCCACGATGCCGACCGGAACGGCGAGCCGGCCGTTGCCGAAGAACCCGGCCGGCGACAGGCCACGATCCTCGGTGACCGACAACGGCGGCAGCAGTTGATCCAGCGAGGGTGACGCGTCCAGCGGCGGCAGCCACACCTCATGCGCCGGGGGGCCCTGGCCGGCCAACTGGGCCACCACGACGTCCAAGACGCTGGGCTCGCTGACGTTCTCCGGTGGCGCCACCTCGTGGTGCACCACGGGCTCCGCTGACTCCGGCAGGTCCACAAAGTCGGGCACGAACAACCGCGGCCTGCGGTCAGCGGTGACCGGCGTCGGGCCGGCCGCCGCGACGACCCGGCCGGCCCGGTAGGGACCCGAGACGTACGCCGCCTTGAAGCGCTCCATGGACGCGGTGTCGAACTTCAGGTAACCCGAGCCGGGCACCGGGGGCAGCTCGTAGGCGTCGGGGACACCCAGCACTGCCCGGGACTCCCCCGCGGAGAAGGTCTTGAGCCCGATCCGGTAGGACAGGTGGGATTCCAGACCACGCAGCCTGCCCTCCTCGAGGCGCTGCGAAGCCAGCAGCAGGTGCATCTGCAGCGAGCGACCCAGCCGGCCGATCGCCACGAACAGGTCGATGAACTCCGGTTGCTGGGCGAGCAGCTCGGAGAACTCGTCGATCACGATGAACAGCGCGGGCAGCGGATCGAGATCGGCGCCGCCCTCCCGGGCCTTCTCGTAGTCCTTGACGTTGGCTAAGTTGCCCGCGGTGCGCAGCAACTCCTGGCGGCGGTTCATCTCACCGGCCAGCGCGTCGCGCATCCGGGTGACCTGGGTCAGGTCGTCGGCCAGGTTGGTGATCACCGCGGCGACGTGCGGTGCGCCCTCCATGCCCAGGAACGTCGCGCCGCCCTTGAAGTCGACCAGCACGAGGTTGAGCATCGCCGAGGAATGGGTGGCGATCAGCCCGAGCACGAGGGTGCGTAGGAACTCCGATTTACCCGACCCGGTGGCTCCCACGCACAGGCCGTGCGGCCCCATCCCGCCCTGGGCGGCCTCCTTGATGTCCAGCTCCACCGGCTGGCCGAACTCGCCGAGCCCGATGGGCACCCGCAACCGATCCCGGATGGGGCGCGGTCGCCACGCCACCGCGACGTCGAGAGCATGCGGATCCTCGGGCAGGCCGAGCAACCCGAGCAGCCCGGTGTTGCTCAGCAGCGGCTGGTCCTCACCCGGCGCATCCGGTGCGCTTAACCGGAAAGGGGACAGCGCGCGGGCCACCGCCTCGGCCTCCAGCGCGGTGAGCCCGTCGGGCGCTCCGAAGAACTCGACGCCGGCCGCGTTGCGGGCGCCGATCGCGCCGTTCTCGATCGCCAGCTGGAGGCCCCGGCGACCGGTCAAGGTGCCCAGCGACACGGAGAGGTCGAGCAGGGTGACCCCGGCCAGGCCCTCTTCCAGGATGATCTGCTCGGCACCGCTGACCTCACCGCCGTCGATGACGATCAGGACGTGCGGCTCGTCGGCCGTCGGCGGGGCGTTGCGGGCGAACCGGGGACGGTCCCGGAGCTGCTCGCCGAGCAGGTCCTCGATCTGAGTCAGCGAGGAGCTCATCATCCGCACCGGCCCGGCACCGTCGACCCGGCTGGGGTGCTGCACGTGCGGCAGCCACTTCGCCCATTCCCAGTCCACCTTCGCCCGACCGGCGGTGACCACCACGATGAGCAGGTCGTCGGGAGTGTGGAAGGTGGCCAGCTGGGTCACCATCGCCCGCGCCAGCCCGCGCGCGGCGGCCGGGTCGCCCGAGACCCCGATCGCCGCGAACCCGCGGATCGAGATGGCGATCGGCAGGTCCGCCACGATGGAGTGGGCCCGCACGAACTGCCGCAACGCCAGGGTGGTGATCGGTTCCAGCTCGTCGACCGGGCCGGTCTGCGGTGGCACCAGCCGGGTAGCCAGCCGCTGCGATCCCCGGCAGATCCGCACGTGGCAGAAGTCCTGGTCGGCGCTGCGGCGTTCCCAGACCCGCCGGCTACTCGCGATCGACCACAACGCGGTCGGATCGGGGTGGCTCCACTCCAGTGCCGCGCGTTGCTCCTGGGCGGACTCCCGGGCCCGCGCCCGCATCTGGCCCAGGTAGCGCAGGTAGTCCTTGCGGTCCTCGTTCATCTCGGCCTTGGCCTGGCCACCTCGGCCACCACCGGCGAACATGCCGACGGTCGAGACCAGCATCATGACCGGGAACATCAGGAACAGCGGGTTTTTCTTCTCCTCACCGGGGGCCAAGAAGATGTAGGCCACCATGCCCAGCACGGCGACGATCATCACGGCCGGCATGACCTTCTGCATGATGCTGCCGGGGATCACTCTGGGCACCTCGGGTGGCGGTTCCAGATGAACCTCGCCACCGGGCATCTTCGGCGCAGCCAACCGAGGCAACCGCCGGAACTGCACGGTACTCAACCCAGTTCACCTCCCGTGGACGCCGGCGCACCACCCTACCGACCCCCAACACGTGATCTTCCGGGCCCGCATCGCCCTGAGTCTCCCGAACTCAACAGGAGGGCTTTTTGATCAAGCCCAAACAGCCCTCCTGTTGAGTTCGGGAGAGTGAGCGTCCTCGAGATGGCTGCGAGCGGAGACCCTTGAGCCCTGGTCGCTGGGAAGCACTGGCAGTTCTCATCGGCACCGCGGTGTCATCGTCATCGTCCGGAGCTGCCGGTTGCACGCGGCGCAGCCACCGGGCCAGTGGCGCGCGTCGAGGTGAGGCCGACGACCGTGATCATCCCGCCGCACCAGGGGCGTTGCTGGGAGCCGGCGAGCGGAAATCCCGCGGAGGCGACCAGGTGCAATGCCGTGGTACGACCAGTGATCGCCCACGCGCAGTAGTATGTGCCGGAGCCATCGGCACTGTTCACCTGGTTCATCTGGGCATGCGTGATCGTCGCGCAGATCGCACCGGTCACCATCGAGGCCGGCAATCCGCCCTCCTGAGCTTCACCCAGAAGAAGTTGGCGCTCACCCTCTTGAGTACTCGCCGAAACCGAAGGGGTCACGCATCATTACTTGCTAGGGGGTATCTGTCCTTCGCCGATCGACGGAGAGCCGGCGATACAGGGCTCGAATTGCGTGTACTGGGCGCATGGGAAAATCGCTGTTTTGCTGTCGCGTTTGGTCGGGTGAATGGTTCACTGGGGGAATCTGTGGGCCTCTGGCCAGGTCGATACCGGTGGTTAAGCCGGCAGGAGTGCCGGCTTAAGTTGGTCATGGTGCGTGGTGCGAATTGGCGCCCCAATAATGTGGGGTGCCTATGAGCTTTTCGGAAAGTACGCCGGGACTGGTGCTCGGTGTCAGTCCTTTTGGTGAACCACATACCAGGTTGGTCGCCTCGGTCGGACGTGCCGGCGGATGTGGCGTGCTGGATCTGGGTGCCGGTGATCGGCGAGCGCGCGAGGCACTCGCGCTCGCCCACAGTTGGTGCCAGCAGCCTTTTGCTGTGCGGATCACCGCTGGATGCGCAGTGACCCCCGCTGAGCTGTTCTCTGCGGGCCGAACCGGACTGCGTACCGTGCTGCTCGGTTCGGGTTGCCGGTGGCGGCCCGCCGACCTGCCTGCCGAAGTGTCGGTGCTGGTCGAGGTCACGACCAGCACCGACGCGGCCGGTGCGGTCGCCGACGGCGCCCATGGGCTGATCGCTCGGGGCACCGAGTGCGGTGGCCCGGTCGGCGAGCTGTCCACCTTCGTGCTGCTGCAGCAACTACTCGCCGATGACGCGGTCACCGTCCCGGTGTGGGCATGGGGTGGCATTGGGGAGCGGACCGCGGCCGCGGCGGTCATCGGTGGTGCGGCCGGGGTGGTGCTGGACAGCCAGTTGGCGCTGCTGGCCGAGGCCCAGCCCGAGGGCTGGCCCAGCGATGAGTGGCGTAGGGCGCTTGCTTCGATGGACGGCTCGGAGACCACTGTGGTCGACGGTCAGCGAGTGTGGCAGCGCCGTCGCAGGGCGCTGCCCATCGGTCAAGACGGCTTCCTCGCCGCCAGGTTCGCGCAGCGCTTCGGCGACGTCGGCGGCGCGGTGCGCGGCATCCGTACCGCCATCCACGACGCCGTGAGTCAGCGAACCCAAGGCTTGGCCGCTAGCGTGTTGCGTTCCGATGTGCAGAGCAGCGGCTGGCTGGGCGTGCCACTGCCGATCGCACAGGGGCCGATGACCCGGGTGAGTGATCAACCGTCGTTCGCCGCCGCGGTCGCTGCCGACGGAGCGTTGCCGTTCGTCGCGCTCGCGCTCGCCACCGCGGAGCAGTCGCGCACCCTGCTCGAACAGACCCGCGCCGAGCTCGCCGGACGACCGTGGGGGGTCGGGATCCTCGGCTTCACGCCCGAAGAAACCAGATCAGCCCAACTTGAGGTGATCCGTCAGCTGCAGCCCAGTCACGCGATCATCGCAGGCGGGCGGCCTGCCCAGGCGACGGCGCTGGAAGAGGCCGGTATCAGCACGTTCCTGCACGTGCCCTCACTGGAACTGGGCAAGCAGTTCCTCCAAG
This sequence comes from Pseudonocardiaceae bacterium, assembly GCA_050699635.1. GTDB lineage: Bacteria > Actinomycetota > Actinomycetes > Mycobacteriales > Pseudonocardiaceae. The sequence continues at coordinate 19,427 of JBOHFK010000060.1, forward strand.
CCGGGGCTCGCAAGTTCGTTTTCGAGGGCTCCGAATGCGGCGGGCATGTGGGCCCGCTACACAGCTTCCCGCTATGGGAGGCGCAGGTGGGTGTGCTGGCCGACTATCTGGACGCCGCTCCGGCGGGCACTGCGCGCCAGCTGCAGGTGCTGTTCGCTGGGGGCGTGAATGATCAAAGATCGGCGGCGATGGTGGCCGTCATGGCGGCACCGCTGATCGAGCGTGGTGTCAACGTTGGCGTGTTGATGGGCACCGCGTACCTGTTCACCGAGGAAGCGGTTCGCTGCGGCGCGATCGGCGAGGTGTTCCAGCGCCAGGCGGTGGCCGCGCGCCGAACCGAGCTGCTGGTGACCGCGCCCGGGCACGCCACTCGGTGTCTGCCGACCCCGTTCACCGAGTCCTACGCCTGCATCAAGAGCGAGCTGCAGGGCAGCGGAGTCAGCGGCCGCCAGCTTTGGGAGCGGCTGGAGCAGTTGAACGTCGGGCGGTTGCGAATGGCCAGTAAGGGCGTCGAGCGGATCGGCGAAGACCTGGTCACGCTGGACGAGGCTCGCCAGCTGACCGACGGCATGTTCATGGCCGGGGAGGTGGCCGTGCTGCGCTCTGCGGTGACTACGACGGCACAGCTGCACGCCGCGGTGAGTAGTGGTGCTGCCGAGTTCCTCGCCGAGCGCGCCGAGCAATTGCGCACCGAATTCGAGGCCGCCACCGCACCAGCCGCCGAGTCGCCGCCAAGACCACTGGACGTTGCCGTGGTGGGAATGTCCTGCATGTTCCCACAGGCCAGTGACCTGGCCAGTTTCTGGGCAAACGTGCTGTCCGGTGTTGACTCGGTCACCGAAGTCCTACCGCACCGGTGGGATCCCGGCATCTACTACTCAGCGATGGGCGAGCCCAATACCAGCGCGTCGAAGTGGGGCGGCTTCCTGCCGCAGATCCCATTCGATCCGCTCCGCTACGGCATCCCGCCCGCATCACTGCGCAGCATCGAGCCGGTGCAGCTGCTCGCGCTGGAGGCCGCGAGTCGCGCGCTGATCGACGCCGGCTACCACGATCGGGACTTCAACCGGGCCCGCACCTCGGTGGTCTTCGGCGCGGAGGCGGGCAGCGACCTGTCCAACGCCACGGTGCTGCGGACCACTCTGCCCGCCTATCTCGGCACACTGCCCGACGAGCTGGACAAGCAGCTGCCCGAGCTCACCGAGGACTCCTTCCCCGGCATGCTCGCTAACGTCATCGCGGGTCGGATCGCCAACCGGCTTGACCTCGGCGGTGCCAACTACACCGTTGACGCGGCGTGTGCCTCGTCGTTAGCCGCCGTTGATGTGGCCTGCAAGGAGCTGATCGGCCACACCAGTGATGTGGTGCTCTGCGGCGGGGCTGACCTGCACAACGGGATAAATGACTACCTGCTCTTCTCCTCGGTGCACGCCCTATCGCCCACGGGTCGCACGCGAACCTTCGACGCCGCTGCGGACGGCATCGTGCTCGGCGAAGGCGTCGCCTGCCTGGTACTCAAGCGGCTGGCCGACGCCGAGGCCGACGGCGACCGCATCTACGCAGTGATCTCGGGGGTGGGCAGCGCCAGTGACGGGCGCTCGCTCGGGCTCACCGCGCCGCGTCCTGAGGGTCAGCGCACCGCCTTGCAGCGGGCTTACCGCATCGCGGGCGTCTCACCCGGCGAGGTCACACTGATCGAGGCGCACGGCACCGGCACGGTGGTCGGCGACCGGACCGAGTTGAGCACCCTGACCGAGGTGTTCACCGAGGCGGGAGCGGCACCGGGCAGCTGCACGCTGGGTTCGGTGAAGTCCCAGATCGGGCACACGAAGTGCGCGGCGGGCCTGGCCGGATTGATCAAGACGGTGCTCGCGCTGCATACCGGGGTGCTGCCGCCGACGAGCAACCTCGACACCCCGAATCCAGCGTGGGACCCGGAGAAGAGCCCGTTCTGCTTTCACACCTCGGCGCGACCGTGGGTGGTCGACCCCGCCAGGCGGGTCGCCGGGGTCAGCGGGTTCGGCTTCGGCGGCACGAACTTCCATGTCGTGTTGCGGGGCTACGACACGGGTCCACCACCCCGGCACGGCCTCGCGCAGTGGCCGGTCGAGCTGTTCATCTTCCGCGGCGCCGGCCCAGCCACTGCGCGCGGCGAAATCGAAACCCTGCTCAAACTGGTCTCGGCGAACGAGGCTGCCGGACGTCCCTGGCATCTGCGCGATCTGGCCGCCGCCACCTCCCGCCGGGCCGAGCAGCGTACCGAGCCGGTGCAGTGCGCGGTGCTCGCAGGTGATCTCGACGAGCTGCTGGGCCTGCTGGGCAAGGCGGCGGGAGGGCAGCACGATCCCGGTGCCGGGGTGTATTGCGCAGGCCCTGCCCCGCCCGGACCAGGGCGGCTCGACCCACCCGGGAAAGTTGCCATGCTGTTTCCCGGCCAGGGCAGCCAACGGACCGGTATGTTCGCCGAGCTGTTCGTCACCTTCCCCGAGTTGCAGCGCTACCTGCAGCTCGGTGTCCGGGTAGCAGATGTGCGCACGGCCGATGTGCTTTACCCGCCCAAGGCGTTCGATCTGGCCGAGCGAAACCGTCAGCTCGCCCGGATCACCGACACCAGGGTCGCCCAGCCGGCCCTGGGCATCGTCGGACTGGCTGCCCACGACGTGCTGCGCCGGGCCGGTGTCTGGCCGGACATGGTGGCTGGGCATAGCTACGGCGAGCTGGTCGCACTGGCCGCCGCGGGCACGTTAGACCCGGAGACCCTGCTGAGGCTCAGTGCGGCACGCGCCGCGGCGATCCTCTCCGCCGCCGGCGACGAACCAGGCGCGATGGCCGCGGTGTCCGCTGGACCAGCCGAGATTGAGCCGGAGCTGCGCACGGCCGGCCTGGCTGATCGAGTGGTGCTGGCGAACCACAATGCGCCTGCGCAGACGGTGATCTCCGGGCCCAGCGCCGCCGTTACCGATGCGGTGGCCCGATTGCGGGCCGCGGGGCTCGGCGCCAAACAGATCCCGGTTGCGTGCGCTTTCCACAGCCCGGTGGTGGCTGACGCAGCCGACACCTTCGCCGCAGTGCTGGCAAACCAGCCTTTGCATGCCCCGGAGCTGCCGGTTTTCGCCAATCGCACCGCCGCGCGGTACCCCAGCCATCCCGAAGGGATCCGCGCCGAGCTAGCTGCCCAGCTCGCCGCTCCGGTGCGCTTCGCCGAGCAGGTGGAGGCGATGTACGCGGCAGGTGCACGGATCTTCATCGAGACAGGGCCCGGCTCGGTGCTCAGCAAGCTGGTGTCGGAGACGCTAGGGCAACGTCCACACCAGACAATCACGCTCGAAGCCAGCCCGGGTGACGGTCTGCGCGGCTACCTCACGGCTCTTGCGCAGCTCGCTGTTGCTGGTGTCGATGTGCATACCGATTGGTTGTTCGCCGGCCGGGACGTGGTCGATGTCTCCAGCGCCACCGTGCCGGAGCGTCCCGGCTGGACAGTTGACGGTCAGCTCGTCCGCACCGCAGACGGGGAGATCCCGACCGGCGCCCTCACGCCGGCCAGACCGTTGCGGGAGATGTCGGTGAACCACAAGATTGCTGCCGATGATCTCAAAGATGAGCGCACCGGAGGCGCGCCGGTCGAGGCAATGATCACGGAATTCGTCCACGCCGCCCGTGACATGATCACCGCGCAGCGGGACGTCCTGCTCAGCTACTTGGGCACGTCGGCGCACCAAGCGCCAGGTCAGCCGGTCTCAGCCAGGCAGGCGCGGGCTCACCAGGCTCAGATTCGGCCGGTGGAGATCACGCCGGTCCGCGGGCCCGGCGCAGCGCACGCACTACCGGGACCGATCACCTCGGCGGCTGGGAGCACCGGGGCGCAGCCGCTCACCGCTGCGGAGATCGCCCGCACCGTGGTGGACATCATCGCCGAACGCACCGGCTATCCGGCCGACATGATCTCCTCAGATTTCGACCTCGAAACCGATCTGAGCATCGACTCGATCAAGCGCGCCGAGATCGCCGGCAAGATCGCCGGACGTCTCGATCTCGCGAGCCCTGCTTCGGACGGCACAGAGGGGGCAGCCGGACTGGCAGATTCGGAGCTGGAGGACCTGGCCAAGGCCCGTACAGTGCAGGCAATCACTACTTGGCTGGTCGGAAAGATCGGTCGTGCGGCGACTGAGCCGGCCTCCGAGATGCCGATGCCGGCCCAGCCACCCACCGTGCAGCCGGCCGCACCCGCCGGATCCACGGCACCGCAGCGTATGGTGCTGCGGGAGGTCGAACTGCGTGAACCCGCCCGTGCCGCACGGGAGCTGATCGGCACGCGATTTCTTCTGTTCGCCACCAGTTCCACTGATGCGATTCCCGAGCATCCGGTCACCGAGCAGTTGGTCATCGCATTGACTGATGTCGGGGCTGAAGTGCACGTCCTCGACCCGCAGCACGAGCTTGGCGCGGCCGTCAGCGGTGTACATGGATGTATCCACCTCGGCGCGCTGACCACGTCACCCGCTCCGGTCACGCCGGACTCCTTTCCCGCTCTGAAGGCTTCCCTTGCGGTCGCGCCGCGCTGGCTGATCGTGGCGAGCCCGGGGACGGCTACAGGAGCGCAGGCGGACGGACTGCGCGGGTTGGTCCGCACGGTGGCCAGGGAGTACCCGACGATGGTGGCGCGGGTGGTCGAGGTCGACCCGACCAGGCCAGCGCGGGAGGTCGCCGACGCGCTGGTCACCGAATTGCTGACCGACAGCCAGCACCCGGTGGTACGCAGCGACGTCGAGTCGCGTCGCGGCCTGGAGCTGGTGGCCGAGCCGCGGAAATCTCTCCCGGGCACCGACTTAGAAGCCCCCGATGACCGAGCAACGGCAGCGGCCGCCATGGGACTCGACGGTGAGTCGGTTGTGCTACTCGTCGGCGGGGGGCGCGGGATCGCCGCCCGATTCGCCGTCGCTCTGGCAGCGGCCAGCCGGTGCCGAATCGAGCTGCTTGGCCGCACGCCGCTCCCGGTCGAGCCGGAGCCCGCCGAGTACACCGCGGCAGGCGACACGGCAGCGCTGCGCGCCGTGCTGGCTGCACGCCAGGTCGGCTCACCGGCCGAGATCAACCAGGAAATCGACCGGATCCTGGCGCAGCGCGAGCTCGCTGCGACACTCGCCGAAGTCGGCGAGTCGGCCACCTCTGTGCGTTACCACTGCGTCGATGTCCGAGACGCCGCCGCGGTTCATCGGGTGATCAAGGAGGTTTACGCCGGGCACGGAAGGCTCGACGGTGTCTGCTATGCCGCAGGCGTGATCGAGGACAAGCTGCTGGCGGACAAGGACATCCACTCCTTCCGCCGGGTGTGGAACACCAAGGTCGTCGGGGCGAGCGCACTGCTGGACGCGATCGACGGGTTGCCGAACGGGCCCGGGTTCGTGGTGCTGTACGGCAGCATTGCCGCAGTGCTCGGCAATCGCGGCCAGGGGGACTACGCGGCGGCGAACGAGGCGCTGGCCGACCTCGGCGCCCGCTGGGCAGCCGCCGGTGTGGATCGACGCACTCTGACCGTCCACTGGGGTCCGTGGGCGCCGACCGGCACGCACGCCGGGATGGTCACCCCCGAGCTGGCCGCCCAGTACGCCCGCCGCAGCGTCAGGCTCATCGACCCGGACCACGGCATCCGGTGCCTGCTTCACGAGCTCGCATGGGGCAACAGGTCGGATCGTGTGGTCATCTACACCGCTTCCGGCTGGTGAGAGATGACTGCACCAGCACTTGCGGACCAGGTCGCGATTGTCGGGATGGCCCTGCTCGTCCCCGGCGCTCGGGACCTGCAATCCTACTGGCGGAACCTGCGCGACGGGGTCGACGCGATCAGTGACCTGCCGCCCGGGCGCTGGGACGAGCGGTGCTACGCCCCAGGTGCGGCAGGCTCAACCCCACCAGACCGGCTGTACTGCCGGCGCGGCGGCTTCGTCGACGAGCTTGCCGACGTGGAGGTGACCAGGTTCGGAATCATGCCGAGTTCGATGGCCGGGACCGAGCCTGATCAGCTGATCGCATTGCAGGTGGCCTCAGACGCCATCGCGGACGCTGGCGGCGAGCGGTGCCTGCCGGCGGACCGGACACGTGCCGGGGTGATCCTTGGCCGGGGCGGTTACCTGGGCTCAGCGATAGTGCGGATGTCCCACCGGGTGCGCACGGCCAACCAGCTCGTCCACACCCTCGGCGAATTGCTGCCCGATCTCGAACCTGCAGCATTGGACCGGGTCCGCACGTCGTTCACCGCCCAGTTGGGCCCCTGGGAGCCGGAAGCGGCAATCGGCCTCATTCCCAACCTCGTGGCATCCCGGATCGCCAACCGGCTGGACTTGCGTGGCCCCGCCTACACGATCGACGCCGCGTGCGCCTCATCCCTGGTTGCGGTGGACAGCGCCGTCGCCGAACTGGCCCGGGGTCGTTGCGACGTGGTGCTGGCCGGCGGCGTGCATCACTGTCACGACATCACGCTGTGGAGCGTATTCGCCCAACTGGGCGCATTGTCACCGAGCCAGCAGATCCGCCCGCTGGACCGCGCGGCAGACGGCCTGCTGATCGGTGAGGGCACCGGTGTGGTGGTACTCAAGCGCCTCGCCGATGCCGAGCAGGCCGGAGACCGGATCTACGCGGTGATTCGGGGCACCGGAGTATCCAGTGACGGGCACGGCACCAGCCTGGTGAATCCGTCGACGGTGAGCCAGGTGCAGGCGGTGCGCCAGGCGTGGCGAATGGCCGGGCTGGACCCGCGCGCCGCTGGCGCGCTCGGGCTGTTAGAAGCGCACGGCACGGCCACTGTTGCTGGTGATGCCGCCGAACTCGCCACGCTGGCCGAGGTGTTCGGAGCGCTGGCTCATGGTGAAACGCCAGCGGTGATCGGTTCGGTGAAGTCGATGATCGGCCACGCCATGCCAGCCGCCGGAGTGGCCGGTTTGATCAAGTCTGCGCTCGCGGTGCATCACGCAACGCTGCTGGCGACCCTCCACTGCAGCGATCCGCATCCTGCGCTGGCGCAGACCCGGTTCATGCCGATCGACGCAGCCCAGCCGTGGGAGGACCCGATCCGCCGCGCCGCGGTGAACGCGTTCGGTTTTGGTGGGATCAACGCGCACGTGCTGATCGAGCAGGCACCCGGCGAACCGGGCTGGGTGACCCCTCGGCCGCGCGCCGCAGTGACTGCCGAACCGGAGCGGGTGCTCCGGCTGGCCGCCGACAGCCCAGCGCAACTGGCCGACCTGCTCGACGTCGACGACGCCGCGCTGCTGCACCAGGCCACCACTGCGTCGGCCACGACCGGGCGAGTGCGGCTGGGCATTGTCATGCCCACCGCGAAGCGGCTGGCCACGGCTCGCGCAGCGGTGACAAAGCAACAATCCTGGCGGGGGGGAGCAGATGTGTGGTTCACCGCTGAGCCCCTGCTCGGGCCCGGCGGCGGCAAGCTTGCCTTTGTCTTTCCGGGGCTGGAAGCCCAGTTCTCGCCGCGTGTCGCCGACGTCGCCGAGTATTTCGAGCTGCCCGCGCTGCCGCCTACCTCGGACTCTCTCGTGGGCGACGTCGCGAGGCACGGTGTCGCGGTGCTGCGTCTAGGCCGTTTGCTGCACGATGCGGTGGGCCGGATGGGCATCACGCCGGACGCCATCGCCGGGCACAGCGTCGGGGAGTGGACCGGGATGGCCTGTGCGGGGTATCTCCCCGCCACCGAGTTCGACCGGTTCCTCGACGCGTTCGACGCGGAGGCGATTAACCTGCCGGCGCTGGCGTTCGCGGCACTCGGCGCCTCGGCGCAGTGGGTGACCAGTGAACTCGGCGAGCAGTCGGACGTCGTGCTCTCCCACGACAACGCCCCCAACCAGTCGATCATCTGCGGTCCGGCGCGCTCGGTGGACAAGCTGGTCGCAGACTTCCGGCGCCGTGGAGTAGTCGCCCAGGTGCTGCCGTTCCAATCCGGGTTCCACACCCCGATGCTCGCGCCCTACCTGGATTCGATCAGAGCCGCGATGGGCCGCGACACTCTGCATCCGCCGCACACTGCGATGTGGTCAGCGACGACCGCGTCGCCGTACCCGGACGGCGAGGCCGCAGTCCGCGAGCTGATCATGAGGCACCTGCTGGAGCCAGTGCGCTTTCGCCCCCTCATCGAAGCAATGCACGCCGCGGGATGTACCGCCTTTATCCAGCTCGGTTGCGGTCAGCTCGCATCGCTGATCAGCAGCACGTTGCGCGGCACGGAACACCTGGTGATCACCGCGGCGTCGCCGCAGCATGAAGGCCTGGCCCAGCTGCGCAGGGTGGCCACCGCGCTGTGGGTGGACGGGCTGGGGGTGGACAGACTCAGTGCGGACGAACTGGATGGCCCCGTAGCAGCGGGGCTGGGCGCGCGCCCCGTGCGGCTCGACCTTGGCGCCGCGCTGATCTCGCTCCCTGCAGAGCACCGGCTGGAGCTAACGGGGAAGGGCCGCGTCGGCGTCGAATTGGCCGGGTGGGGCGGTATCGCAGCCGACCTCGCCGAGACGCTGCACGAGACCGCTGACGCTGCGGCCAGGGTGCTCGCCGCGCGCCACAATGGCGCTGCGCAAGCTGGTCCTCGCGCGACCGACGCGGCAGCGGCCTTCTTGACGAGCGGCGAGTTCATCGGGGTGTTGCGGGTGTCCACCGAGACTATGCCCTATCTGCGCGACCACTGCTTAGTCGCGCAGCGGCGGGACTGGCCGGATGAGCAGGATCGCTACCCAGTGGTCCCGGCAACCACGTTGATCGCTCAGCTTGCCGACGTCGCCGAGCAGCTGGTGCCCGGCACCAGCGTTGCTGCGGTTCGCGATGTGAAGTTGAAGCGGTGGCTGGCCGCCTCGCCGTCAATCGATGTCACCGTGTCGGCGAAACTGGTGGACCGAGGCGTTGTTGGGATGTCGGTCGGGCCCTATGCGACTGCCACGGTCGAACTCGCGGAGGGCTACCCGGCCCCCACCCCCATGGTGTGGTCATTCGATCCGGCAATTGAATGGGTGCCGGAGCTGACGGCAACCGAGCTGTACCACCAGCGGTGGATGTTTCACGGTCCAGCATTCCGTGGCGTCACCGAGCTCACCGCGATGGGAGACAATCACGTCCGTGGTCTGCTGACCACCCCGGCAGCCCCTGGTGGGCTGCTGGACAGTGCCGGTCAGCTCCTCGGTTACTGGATCAAAGCGACACACCGGCAGCGCGTCAAGGTCTTCCCGGTCAAGATGCGCGCCATCCGATTCTTCGGGCCGCACCCGGCGCTCGACGCCCGGGTGGAGTGCTCGATTCGGATCACTTCGCTAGACGACACCACCGTCGAGGCGGACATGCAGTTGATCGTCGCCGGGTCGATATGGGCGGAGATCACCGGATGGGTCGACCGGCGCTTCGACGACGATCTGGTGACCAGGCGGGTCGCCCGTGCTGCCCGGCGAAACACGCTGTCGAGGCGGCAACCGGGTGATTGGGAGCTGGTCTTCGAGTGCTGGCCCGATCTCCCCTCCCGAGAGCTGATGCTGCGCAGCCAGACAAGCAGCGTCGAACGCGCCGACTACGAGCGCTGCCCGCCGCAGGCTCACCGGCAGTGGTTGCTCGGGCGGATCGCCGTCAAGGACGCGGTGCGCAGGTGGCTGTGGGATCACGGCACCGGTCCGGTATTTCCCGCCGAGATCAGGGTGGCTAACGACCAAACCGGGCGGCCCACGGTCAGCGGGATACACGGCCGAGTCTTGCCGGAGCTGGCCGTCTCGCTGGCGCATAGCGCCGAAGCAGGCGTGGCGATCACCCGGCCACGGGCCGAGTGCCGGGGCGTCGGCATCGATATCGAGGTGGTGGTCGAGCGGGTTGACGAGGCACTGCTGGTTGCGCTGGGAGTAGCCGAACGAGCGCTGCTCGGGCAGGTGTGCGCGCGCTCAGGTGAGCCTGCAACGGTGTGGTTCACGAGGTTCTGGGCCGCCAAGGAGGCGGTGGCCAAGGCTGAGGGCACTGGCCTGGGGCACCGGCCACGGGCGTTCTCGGTACGAAGTGCCAGTTGCGACGAGCTGCTGGTTGCCGCCCCCGGCGCTGCCTACCACGTCCACGTCAGCCAAGTCAGCAACCCACCGGAGCTACCGGCACGGGATTACATAGTTGCCTGGACGGTGCAGCCAACCAGCATGGTGCAGTCCACCAGCACAGTGTTCAACCAGCACAGGGGAGCGCGAACATGAGTGACAGTGACACGGCGGCGCTGACAACGGACGAACAGCGAGTACTCAAGGAGGTCTCGGAGATGATCGTTGCGGTGCTCGGTGAGCCGTTTGTGGCCGGCTCTGGGATCTCGATGAACACCCGGATCGTCGCTGATCTGGATATGGCGAGCCTTGACATGGTCGAACTATCCGTCCAGCTACGCGATCACTATGGCGAGCGAGTGAATCCCGCCCAGTTCATCGCCGACTTGAGTCTCGACGATGCCTTAGCACTGAAGGTGGGTCACCTCGTTCGATACATCACCCACTGCACCGTGGGGAGCTGACGCGGTGGCCATGGTCTTGGCCAACGGCCTGAACCACCACGTGCAGCGGTTATCCGCCACGAGGCGCACCGGTGCCGGACCGGCACCGACCATGGTGTTAGTGCACGGCATTCTCCCCGACAGTCTTGCCAGCTACTACTTCACGGTCGGCCCCGCGTTCGCCGCTGCCGGTCTCGACGTGATCATGTATGACCTGCGGGGTCACGGTCGCAGCGCCCGCCCGAGCACCGGCTACCGGCTCGCCGATTTCCTCGACGATCTCGACGCGCTGCTCGACGTGCTGGTGGCCCGTGTCCCCGTGCACCTGGTCGGCAACTCCTTCGGTGGCACGGTCGCCTTCGGCTACGCCGAGCGTCGACCCGAACGGGTGGCGTCCGTCGTGCTCGTCGAGTCAACCCCTGCCACCCCCGCATGGGCGAGAACCATGGCCACCGTCCTGGCCCGCGCCAAGGACCAGCTCCCCCGGCCGGAGGTCATCGCCGGGATAACCGACGACCACAGGACCTCGGCCGCCCGCTTGGTCAAGCACGCGGCCGGGGTGCTGTGGTCGACTTCGATCGCCGAGGACCTCCCAGCAAGCGAGGTGTTGCCTACCCCGCAGATCGCTGCCATGGTCGTGCCCACCATGGCCATCTACGGCGGCGAGTCCAAGCTGGTCGAGCAGGCGAGCTGGCTGAAGTGGGTGCTGCCGTCCTGCACCCCCATCGTCATACCGGATCAGGGGCATTTTGTGCTGATGACCGAGGCCGCGCGGTCCGCTGAGCTGATCCTTGGATGGCTGCAGGACTTCGCCAGCCTGAATGTGTCATCCACCGGGTAGCCGGCTCCTTTCCATGGCCTCGATCAGGCTATTCGGACGCATGTCAGTCCAATGCGCATTGACATAGTCAACGCAGGACCGTCGGTCGGCGCTGGCCAGCACGATTGACCAGCCTACGGGAACATCAGCAAAGGTGGGCCACAGCGAGTGCTGGCCCTCATCATTGACAAGCACGTGGAAGGTTGCGTTTTCATCATCGAATGGATTGCTCACCGAGACTCCCCTGATGTTTATTGATGACGTCAAGATGCTCGGCCACTACTCGGCCGATGTGCGCCAGTGGCGCTGGCTGTGTCATGTCGAGATGCCCGCAGGCGACCTCGTGGGTTTCGATACGTCCGGTCACCGCTGACCGCCAGGCTTTACCAGCGGGTGCATCCATTGGATTATCGCGCATCGCGTGGAAGTACAGCAGGTCACCGTCGAAGCTGCCCACGGCCGAGGTAGGCCGGAGCGCTAAGTTGTGAGAAAAGATCTCAACAAATGCCGTGACGTGGCATTCCTCCATGCTGGCCAGCACGCTGTGACTATCCTTGTCACGGAGCATCGCCACGACCTCAGAAACACTCAGCTTGCGGTCAACTTCGATCGAGGTGTAGATCTTCAGTAGAAGAGCGAGAGTTTGGTGCTCCGCAGGGCGGAGGTTGAACCGGCGTGGGGAGTCAAAAGGGAGGGAATCGAGCACGGCCAGCAGCGATACCGAGTCGCCCTGATGTTGCAACCGGACGGCGATGGCGTGGGCAACAGCGCCGCCGAAGGACCAGCCCAGTAACTGGTAGGGCCCGATGGGTTGCACGGTGCGGATCTGGTCGACGTATTCAGTTACCATCTCCTCTAATGTAGCCGGAATCGAATCGGGGTGGGTCAGAGCTCGTGCCTGCAGGCCGTAGACCGGATAGTGCGGAGGAATGTGGCGAAGCAATCCGGCGTAACACCAGCTCAAGCCGCCGGGCGGGTGTATGCAGAACAGCGGGGGTCGCAGCCCATGTGAGCGTAGCGACAGCAGCACATCAAACGCACCTTGCTGTGTACGCGCGGACGGTGTCAACGCCAGCCGGGCGGCCACCCCGGCCACCGTGGGGGCTTCGAACACCGCCCGGATCGACAGCTCCACCCCCAACACCACCCGGACCCGGGCGACCAGCCGGGTCGCTGACAGTGAGTGCCCACCCAGGGTGAAGAAGTTG
>JBOHFK010000061.1:0-31319 GCA_050699635.1 Pseudonocardiaceae bacterium
CCAGGGAAACCTGCTCTCCGCGGAGAAGGTGAAAACCTACACCGAGCTGATCATGAGTGATCGCATCCGCATGCAGGCCAGCAATCGGCTCGGCACCCAGATCGAACCCGGACAAATTGTCGCCACCGCACAGCCCCAGACAGTACTGATCACAACCACCGTGACCGACACATCGCCCCGCAAGGCCCAGCAGATCGCAAACGCGGTCAGCGTAGAGTTCGTCGCACTAGTCGCCCAACTCGAAAAACCTATCGACAACGCCGGGGCACCACCAACCGTCACCGCCCAACTCGTCCAGCCCGCCCAGTTCCCCACCTACCCCGTCTCGCCACGCCCCGCCTGGAACCTCGCCGCAGGTGCGCTGCTGGGACTCCTGCTCGGCTACGCGATCGCGTTGCTACGCCACGCACTGACCATGTCGCTCTCGGTCGACGAACTACGCGACGCCACCGGCTCAGGCGTGCCGGGCAGACTCGCCTACGACTCGAAACATCGCTGATCATGTGCGGGGGACACAAGGCTGAGTCACAGGTCGATGGCGGTGTCGGTGCCGGGTAACTCGGTTGTTGGTCGGCTAGTCCGCCATCAGATGGTCCGCGCTGCATCAGTCGTTGCGTTGATTATCTTGCTTGTCGTGATCCTGCTGGTCGTTCTCACTCGCTCACTACTCAGCACCCCTGTTGACCTTGGGTCGGTGACCACCATCCCCGGCGAGAGTGATTCACTAGGAGTGGTACCGACCCCGGACGGCCGCCACGCCTCCGGGCCCTCCGATAACGTGGTGGTCGGTGACACGAGGATCACCGTTGCCGCCGCTATTCCCGTCGGCGCCAGTCCGGCAGGGGTGGCGGTCACTCCAGACGCTCGCCACGCATACGTCTCCAACCGCAATTCCAACAATGTTTCGGTGATCGACACCGAACGCAATATTGTGATCTCCACCATTCCCGTTGGCGCCAGCCCGGGGGCGGTGGCGTTGACATCGGACGGTCGTCGCGCCTTCGTCCCCAACCGGGATTCCAATAATGTGTCGGTGATCGATACGGCGCGTAACTCTGTGATCACCACCATTCCCGTCGGCGCCAGTCCACTCGTGGTGGCTACGACTCCGGACGGCCCTTACGCCTACGTCCCCAACCAAAATTCCAATAGCGTGTCGGTGATCGACACGGAGCGCAACATCGTGATCACCACCATTCCCGTCGGCGCGGGTCCGGGCGGGGTGGCGGTGACTCCGGCCTGTCGTCTGGCCTACTTCCCTAACCAAAATTCCAATAGCGTTTCAGTGATCGACGCGGCGCTTAATACGGTCGCCGTCACGATTCCCGTCGGCGCCAACCCGGGAGGGGTGGCGATGGCTCCAGACGGCCACCACGCCTACGTTGTTAACCGAAATTCTAATAGCGTGTCGGTGATAGATACCACGCGAAACACCGTCGCCGTCACCATTTCCGTCGGTATCAATCCAGGCGGAGTTGCGGTGAGCCCAGATGGCCGACACACCTATGTCGCAAACCAGAATTCCAGCAACGTGTCAGTGATCGATCTCGTAAATAACACCGTCATAGCCACCATTCCCGTCGGTGCCAACCCAGGAGGAGTGGCGATCACTAAGGACAGTGACCACGCCTACATCCCCAACCAGAATTCCAATAACGTGACAGTAATTGAGAGCAGCACTAGTTGAGGTCGCCCGTCGACCCAGTCAGCCGAAGATCTGGCACTTGCCTGGCCAGCGCCGCTCCGTGTGGCGCCACATCCCCGGGGTGCAGGGTCGACGTTTTCTAGGAGGATGAATGTCTGGCCCGTCACTCCGCCCGGGTGTAGGAGCGGCCGCGTTCGGCGCCGCCATCGCCGCGTGCACTCTGTTGCTAGCCGGCTGCGGTCACAGTGGCAACTCGGACAACGTCAAGCACCTATCTGGACCGAATATCGATATCGCCGTGACCATCCCAACAGGGTGGCACAGGGTCATCGACAGCAACGATCTCGACATCCCCGAGATGGTTTCGCCCATCACCTGCAGCGGAGACGGCGAGGTGAACTGCGCCACGGGCCTAGCGCGGCTAGCGACATTTGCCGCACCCACCGCCGCGGCAGCCGCCCAGACCGTCCAGCGGGCGGTCACCACCTCCCCAGGCGTGCATCTAGGCGAGACTACCAAGGAGGGGCCGGGCACAATCGATCACCGAAATGGCTACCGGCTCCGGTTCTCTTTCTCCAATCCCGCTGCGGAGCTCGTGTCCGAGGTTGCCGCCGTTCCCACGGGTTCCGCATCCCCCGACGCCCAGGGCAACCACAAGTTCTCGGTAGTGTTGGTATGGGTCTCCGATGCACCCGGAGCGCCCAAGCCGGATGTCATCGACCGGATCGTCGGCTCCGTATTGGTGGTGGGCCATCAATCCTGACAGCGCAACGCGATCGGTGGGGGCGACTCGGTGCGCCGTATGAACATACCCAGCGTCTCGACCATGTCGTCGACGGTGATGGACTCCGCGTCGCGGTGTATAGCCAGGCTGCGCCGGGCGAGTTCGGTGGCCAACTGGTGCTGGTGGTCATCGACCTGCTCGCCCCGGGCGGGGTCCCGGATCGCCAGGATCGGGTAGCGCCCGGCGTTGAGTGCTGCCAGCGCCGACCCGGTGCCGGCGTGGCTGATCACGATGTCCGCTTTGGCGAGTGCGGCGCCCAGCTCTGCCGCTGGCAGCGCCGGCGTGGCCAGGATGGGCAGGTCGTCTACCGGAGTATCGGCCGTCTGCCACAGCACCTCCACCGGGAGGCCGACCGCCCGCGCCAAGTCGCCTTCAGGTGCTAGCAGCGGCACCAGATGCTCGAACAGCCGACGGAACGGGTATTGGGTCGCCGCGCCCACGGTGACCACCACCTGAAGCACCGCATCGGGCTCCCGCGGTATGGCTGTGGATTCATAACCGTCGAACACGCTGCCGGCGTAGCTCCACCGGTGGTCCGCCCAGCTCTGGTATTGGGTGTAGGTGCGTACTCCAGGCACCCACCGCAGTACCCGTCCGGTCAACGACGGTCCGCTCACCCGCGTTGCGCTCTCGATGTAGTGGCACTCCACGCCACGGGCGGCCAGATAGGGCAAGTATCCCAGCGCGATCCCCGACCCCGTCGACACGGCCCTGGTCACCTTCCGGCGCGCCATCAGCCGGCGCGCTTTGGGGATGCATCGGAGCACATCGGGCACGTTGCGCACCCCCACGTAGGGCACGAACTCCACGTCCCGATCCGCCAGCATCGACCGGCTCTGCTCATTGGCATGGGTCACCCACACTGCGTCCCCGTTGGGCGGGATCCGGCTGGCCAGGCTGTCAAGCTGCGTGAGGTGCCCACCTGTCGTGGCGACAAACAGCGTGGTCATTGTGCGCTACCCCTGTTCACCATTGAGCACTCACTGCGACGATCCGAATCCACCCAGTCACATCAACTCTACCGCAGTAGGGCTACGGGCACGGAAGCGCGACACGGCGGGCAGGAGAGCGCGACACAGCAGGTAGGGAGCGCGACACGGCGGGTGGGGAGGTACCGTCGCCCCGTGCATGCGCCGCAACCGGAGACCGTGCTTGTCGATCCGCGTAGTGATGCCCGCTGGCGTCAGCTCGCGTTGGGGCCACTGGGCAGCGTGTTCACCTCGCCGCCGTGGATCGACGCGGTGTGCGGCACGTACGGCTTCACTCCGGCCGCCAGTGTCCGGCTCGACTGGGCTGGAGCACCGCGCGGTGGACTGGCGTGGGTGCCGATCAGCGACATCCGTGGCGACCGGTGCTCCAGCCTGCCGTTCTCTGACCGGGCGGAGCCGCTGACCGACGACCAGGTCGACTGGAAGGCCCTGGCCGATAGGGTGATCACCGATGCAGCTCCGCTGACACTGCGGTGCTTCGACACCGCGGTACCCGTCAGCGATCCCCGCTTCGATCAGGTCGCCGCGGCGGCCTGGCACGGCACGCCGCTGGATGGCGGCATCGAGGAGATCCGGCGCCGGCTGTCGCAGCATGCCCGCCGCAACATCACGATCGCCGAGCGCGAAGGGGTCCGGATCGAGGCACACACCGATCAGGACGCCGTGCGCCGGTTCCACGAGTTGCACGTCTCGCTGCGCAAGCGCAAGTACCGGCTGCTCGCCCAGCCCGTCGAGCTGTTCGACCACATCTGGGGCAACTTCGCCCCCGACGACGCGATCGTGACGATGCTCGCGCACGCCGGCGAGCAACTGATCGCCGGTGCGGTCTTCCTCACCTGGGGCGACACGCTCTACTACAAGTTCGGGGCGTCGCTACACGAGCACCTGGCCCTGCGCCCGAACGACGCGATCTTCTGGGCCGGGATTTGCTGGGGTGCGCAACGGGGCGCCCGGCTGCTCGACTGGGGGCTCTCCGACCTCGATCAGCCAGGTTTGATCGCCTACAAGCGCAAGTGGGCCACCGAGCAGCGGCAGATTGTGACCCTGCGCGCCGGCGGGGAGCGAGCGCACAGCAGCTCCGAGGCCGGCCCGATGCTCGGCGAGCTCACCCGGCTGTTCACCGACGATTCGGTGCCCGATGAGGTGACGAGGAAAGCCGGGGCGTTGCTGTATCGCTACTTCTGCTGAACGGTCTTCCGGCCGGTGTGCACCGACCGTCCACGCGGTGTCCTCCCCCAGGGCTTGACCACCGAGAGCCCGGTCGCGGCGAGCAACAGCGCCAGCGCGATCGCTCTCCCGACCAGCACCTGCATCCCGACCGGCTCAGCATCGCCGGCGATGATCTGGTGCAACCGGGGCAGCAGCAACACCAATCCGGTGACGGTCAACGCGCTGGCGATACCGCACTTGACGAGCACCCACCAGTACCGCACCAGACCCCACGAGGTGGACAGCGCCAGTACCAGCCCACTCGCCAGGGAGCAGAACACCACGGGTATCAACACCCAGATGACGATCGCGGCCATCGCGGCAGCGATCCCCGCCCGTTCACCGGGATCGCCGGTGCCCAGGCCGGTCACTTCCAGCGCCACCAGCGCGCCGTCCAGGCCCAGCCACCCCACCGATACTGCGACGTGCATGGTGAGCAGGGCTGTTCGGGCCCGGCGCGGTAGTCGAGGAATCGCGAAACTTGTCGTAGCGACTGCCGTCAAGGCTGCTCCCCTTCAGCTGCCGGAAGACGATCTTTCTCTCAGCGCGCGCCCTGCCCCTTCAGCAGCGCCGGGACGGTTCGAAACAGGATCCCGAGATCACTCCAGAAGCTCCAGCCACGCACGTAGGCGAGGTCGAGTTCGAGCATCTCCAGGGTGCCCATCGTGCTGCGCCCACTGACCTGCCAGAGCCCGGTGAGGCCGGGCGGGACTTCGAAGCGCTCACGAAACTTGGCTGGGAACATCTCCGCTTCCCAATCCAGGCAAGGCCGGGGCCCCACCAGCGACATCTGTCCCCGTAGCACGTTGATCAGTTGGGGAAGCTCGTCGATGCTGGTGCGCCGCAGGAAGGAACCGACCCGGGTCACCCGGGGGTCGCAGTCGATCTTCCAGCTGCCACCGACCGAGGTGTCCTCACCCCGCAACTCCGCGGCGATGAGCTCGCGGTGCTGCGCGTCGGAACCACCCACTTTCATGGTGCGGAACTTGTAGATGGTGAACGGCCGGCCGCCCCGGCCTATCCGCTGCTGGCGATACAGCGCCGGGCCCGAGCTCCCCCGTTTGATGGCCGCCGCGATGAACAACATCGGGATGGCGAGCACCAGCAAGGCGACCACCACCACCGCGAGATCGACGAGACGTCTCGCAACCGGTTCCCACCGAGCATGCGCGCGTGCCTGTTCAACGTCGCTGTGCACTGAGCCCCCCCGCGGTGATTCCGAGCAGCATGAATAGCAAGTCCCCCGTGCCTCGTAGCGTCAGATGTGGATCGAGGATGGTGAGAATGAGCACGAACCACCAGCACACCCACAACGCTGACGCCGCCGCCCCGACCGCACCCGGCTGTTCCATCAGCTCGCGGGTTCGGCGCAGCACCACGATCGAGAGCCAGATGAACGCGGCCAGCAGCGGGATCCCGCCGACCCAGAGCAGTTCAAGGTAGCCGCTCTCCAGGTAGATGACGTCACGCCATCTCTCGGGAGCGTCCAGCACCGAGTCGGGCGAGACCCCGAACAGGACATTGCTGAAGCCGAATCTCGGCAGGTAGAAGTTGGACAGGTTGCTCCAGCGGCCGATCCAGCTGCGCGGCACGCCGAACTCGCCGAAACCCTGCAGCCGGACGATCAACGCCGGTGCACCGATCGCGAGCGCCACCGGCGCCAGCCACAGGAACTTCAGGGAGCCGCGGCGCACCGTGGTGAAGCGCCACAAGATCAGCCCTGCCGCCACGACCGCGGAGATCCAGGTGGAGAACTGGCCGGTGGCGAGTACGCCGGCACCGAGCACGAGGCCCAACGCCAGCCGCTCCCGGCGATCCAGCAACCCCCGGATCCCACAGCAGATGATCAAGGTCAGGCAGATGATGATGTAATCGCCGGTGGCGATCGGCGAGGCAAGTGTTGTGGTGCCCCGCTCGGCGAGCGCCGCCACGTTGCTGTCCGGTGTCCAGATGACATGCAGCATCGAGACGAGCGGGCCGAAGTGCAGGGTCTGCAGGATGGCGATGACCGCGACAACCGCACCTGGCCAGATGATCAGCCGGAAGCATCGCACCAGCTGGGTCTCGGTGCTGACCGTGAAGCGGACCAGCAGGTGGATGGCCACGAGCTTGCAGACTGGCAGCACGGCGGCCAGATCGGAGGTTGCCGGCGGCTGCCCGCGCATGATCATGGACAGCAGCGGCCATGCGGTGGAGGCCAGCAGGAAGACACCGAGCGGGATGTCGAGTTGATGGAGCTGCAGGGGTGTGCGCTCGCCACGGCACCATCGGGCATAGCCGCCGACCAGCGCTCCAGCCAGCAGCACCACCAGCAGCGCCTCGTTGGGACGCACCAGGGGGATCAGGTGCCCGCGGGGGATACCGGCCACGATCGGCAGCGTGCCGAGGTAGGCATATGTTGCGAAGACCGGTCGATAAGCCGCCGCGGCGAACAGCCCGGCCAGGACCAGTACTCCGATGGCGGCCAGCGCAATCAGCGGGCCGACCGCCACGGCGAGAACCCCACCGACCACGGCGCAGCCGGCCGCTCCCAGACCCAGCCGCCGGCTGATCACCGGGGTGGGTGGATCCTCACCGGAGGCAGAAGTCACGCCGGAGCCGCCAGAGGCCAGCGGCGAGCTGAAGCCCGGCGGGAGGGTTTGGGTCATGCCCCACCACCTATCCGTCGCACCGCGACACGGAACACCAGGACATAACACCCGAGCGCCACGACACCGCCCAGGGACAGAATTGCGAGGTCGGCGAGCCGATCGCCGTAATCGAGCCGCTGGATCCACCACAGCGCGGCGGCCACCGGAACAAGCGCGAGGGTGGCTACCAGCGCGGCAGCCAGAGCCCGGGTCTCCAGGAACTGCTCGGGCCGGATCGCCCGGCGCAGCCGGGTCAACACCGTCCCGGCGGCAGCGAGTTCACCGACCAGGATGGCCACGACCAGCCAGATCAACCGGGAACCGTCGGCTGGTAGCAACAGTGCCGCGGCGGCGGTCACGAGGATCACGACGAAAGCCACCTCGCTGGCCCGCCGTGGGATGCGGTCGTCCAGCCGGGCGAACAGCGCCCGGCGGCCGATGTCATGCACCCCGCCGACCAGCTGGGCCACCGCCACTACCGCCAGGCAGACGGCGAGTGACCCGATCAGTTCGGCGTGTCGCAGCTCGCCGTTGGCCAGGACGTTCGCGGTCGGCACGGACAGCACGGTGAGCAGGACCAGCAGCGGTAGGCTGGCGATGACGGCATAGGACAGACCCTGCCGCCACTCCGAACCGAACGTGGCGCCGTCATCACTTTGTGCGGCGTGGGCCAGCCTCGGCAGCGCGGCCATCGACACCGCCCGGGCACTGATGTAGGACAGCGCGAAGAACACGGAGTAGGACAGCTGGACGACGAAGGTGCCACCCGGCACCGTGCCGGCCAATGCGAGCAGCACATACATCGCCGCAGTCGGCCAAGCCGCGACCCCGATCGAACGCATCAGCCTGCGAGTGATCGCACGGGTCTCCGGGTCGTGCCGCCAGCGCATCGACGGCCAGCTCAGCAAGCCCACCCGGGCGGTGCCGAACAGCTGCAGCGCTGCATGCAGCGCGACGGCGACGGTGCTGCCCAAGCCGAGCACCACCACGAGTTCGACCGGGACCTGACCCACGTCCAGGCCGGTCCCGTAGTACCAACCGGCCAACACCACCGTCAGGATCAGGATTCCGTTCTCCACCACCTGGGCGCCCGCCGCCAGCGCGAATCGGCCGCGAGCCTGCTGGGCGGCCATCCCAAGATGCACCAGAACATACAGCGGCACCTGCGGGGCGACCAGCAGAATCAGCAACGTGGTGATCCACATGCCGCGGGCATGCGCACCGGCGTCCGGGATCCCGAACGTCAGCGTCCAGGCCACGACCGGGGACAGGATCATCAACAGTCCGACCACTGCCGCGGCAACCGCGAGCAGCCACCCGCTCACCCGGCTGAGCATCTCCCGGGCCCGTTCCACGCCGCCGTCACCGGCGGCGTGGACCAGACCAGGCACGACCACCATCCCCAGCACCGGACCGGCAATCATCGTGAACATCATGTTCGGGACGACGTAGCCGGTCTGGAAGGCGTTGGCGAAGTAGGTCGGGCCGAGCACCGCCCCGATCACCACGACCCGGAGCAGCCCGGTGACTCTGCTGACCAGGGTCCAGCCCGCGACGGTGGCCGAGTTCCGAGCCGTAGTGGTAGGGGTGGGGTCCTCTAGTGCTGTCACCGTTGAGGTGGCCACGTCCCCAGCCTCAGTCCTCAGCCTCACGGCCTCGGCCGGCGCCGGGAACTCACCGCGACCACCACGCCGGCCACGACCACACCGACCAGGGCACCCGTACCGGCAGCGATCAGCGGCTGCGGGAACACTGCATCAGGCAGCGAGTAGGGCGGCGTCAGCAGTTGGGCGTCCGGTCCGGCCTGGCCGGTGAGCTTGAGCTCGTCGATCCGGGCCTGGATCGCCTTCTCGCGGTCCTGGGAGGCGATCAGCAGGGCCCGGGCGTCGTTGAGCGACGCCTGGGTGGCGGTTCCGGCCACCACAGCAGGGGTGAGTTGCGTTACCTGCGTCTGGATCGTGGCGGTGTTCGCCTTGGCGTCGGCAAGCTGAGTGTCGAGGTTGCGGGACACCCCGGTGGGTTGGCCGATCAGGGTCAGATAACCGTCCATCACCGATTGCAGCGTCTGCAGCGCAGCCAGCTTGGTGGCACCGTGGGCCTCGACCTGGATGACGTTGCTGTTGTCCACCACCTGCACGCTGACGTCCTGGTCAAGGTCCTTGAATTGCCGGCCCTGCTTCGTCGCGACCGGCCCGAGCACCGCCCGGCTCTTCAGATACACCAGCTGGGTGGACAGCTGCCGGTCCTGTTTGAGTGGGTCGCCGCCCTGGTCCTGGCCGATGGAGTAGAGGATCTCCGCGCGGGCCCCGTAGGTCTTCGGCAACACGAGCGCGCCGGCCAGCCCGGCGGCAGTGCCGAGCATGACGATCGTCAACGCCACCATGATCAGGCGGGTCGTCAGGGGTCCCCCACCGCGGTCCTCTCGGTCTTCGGTGGGACTGTCGAACCGGCCCCCCGAACGCTGCGGCGGTACTTCACCGGTCACCGACGACTTCTGTAGCTGCTCTTCGTAGCCCATCGAACGTCCATTCGACTCGCTAGCACCGTATTGAAAGACATTGGATGGGTTACTCACAACGCACCTCCGAGCACATCGCAGACCCGCGCAACCTGGTCAATGCTCAGGGTCGGGGACATGGGAAGAGACAGGATCCGGCCGGCCGCCCGTTGCGCCACTGGCATGTTGTCGGCCTTCGGAGCGGATTCGTGGACCGCGGCCAGGGCGGGCTGCTGATGGCACGGTATCGGGTAGTGCACGCCCCACCCGATACCGGCCGCAGTCAGCGCGTCGCCAATCTTGCGGCGGTCGTCAATCTGAATGACCGCCAGGTGGTACACCGGTTCGGCGCCAGGCTGCACCGAGACCGGGGTACATCCCACCGGCAGCATCTCGCGGTAGGCCGCCATCGCCGACGCGCGCCGGGAGTTACCAGCGGGCAACCCGGGCAGCTTGGCGGACAGCAGCGCTGCTTGCAGTGTGTCGAGCCGGCTGTTCCGCCCGGCCAGGTCATGCAGGTAACGATCAGTGGCGGAGCGCCCGTGATTGGCCATACTGCGGATGGCCTCGGCCAACGCGAGATCACTGGTGACCACCGCACCACCGTCGCCGAGGGCGCCGAGGTTCTTGCCGGGATAGAAGCTGAACCCGGCCGCGATGCCCATACTTCCCGCGCTGATATCCCGGTGCCGGGCGCCGTGCGCCTGCGCGGCATCTTCGATGAGTGCGAGCCCGTGCGCGGCGGCGATCGCCGAGATCGGTTCAGGGTCGACCATCTGGCCGTACAGGTGCACGGCGATGATCGCCGCCGTCGAGCTGTTGATCGCGGCTTCGACAGCCGCTGGATCGATGAGCAGAGTGTCCGGGCAGACGTCGACGAACCGGGGCCGCGCACCAGTCGCGCAGACCGCCTCGGCGGTGGCGATGAAGGTGTTCGTGGGCACAATGACCTCGTCACCGGGCCCGATCCCCAAGCCGCGGAGGATGAGTTCCAGGGCGTCGGTTCCGTTGGCCACCCCAATGCAGGCCTTGGCTCCGCAGTAGGCGGCGAGTTCACTCTCGAAGCGCTCGACCTCGGGGCCGCCGACGAAGTGGCCGTGGTCCAGCACGGCCTTCCACGCCAGGTCGAACTCCTCACGCAGGTCGTGGTTCACGCCGTGCAGGTCGAGAAACGGGACCCCACCGCTGCCGGTCATGAGGCCACCCCCCGCATGCGGTCCGCTCCAGCTGCATCGATGCCTCCGGAGACGAAGGCGGGACGCCCGGTGGCTTCCGCAACGTCGGTTGCCGCCAGAACTCGCACGATGTCCAGCCCCCGCTCGCCGGACGTGTTCGGTCTGGCGCCGGTACGAATGCATTCAATGAAGTGGCTGTCCTGGACCAAGAGCGGCTCATTGAACTGAATATATGGCGAGACGATGTCTCCGGTGCGGTAGGAAACCGGCATCGCGTGTGACTCGCTATGCTCGTCGGGATCACCGGGGTCAACGCCGATATCATAAATCCGGATACGCTCATTGTCCGACATATCGTCGTAGACGGCCATTTTGCGGTCCCCGACGACGGTGACCCGCCGGACCTTGCACGGGTCCAGCCAACTCACGTGCACAAATGCGTGGGTGGCCGCCCGCTCGAAGTCCAGGCGCAGGTACGCCACGTCGGCGTGCCGGTTTCCGACGTGCCGGTTGGCCCAGACCGAGGCGGTCCGGGGCACCTCGTCGAGCAGGAACGAGGCAATTGAGATGTCGTGCGGAGCGAGGTCCCAGATGACGTTGCAGTCACTCTGGTATTTGCCCAGACTCAGCCGGGCGGCGTCGATGTAGAGGATCCTGCCGAGCTCGCCGGAATCGATGATCTCCTTGAGCTTCCAGACGGCCGCGTTGTACTCGAAGGTGTGCCCCGCCATCAGGTGCACGCCGCTGGCCGCCGCCGCGTCGACCATCTCCTGCGCGTCCTCGACTGTCGTGGCCAGCGGCTTTTCCACCAGGGCGTGCCGTCCCTGGCGTAGTGCTCGCAGTGCGATCGCGGCGTGCGCGGTCGGCGGGGTCGCGACGACCACCGCGTCAACCCGCCTCAGCACGTCGTCGAGATGGTGCGCCGCTTCCGCCGACGGGTAGGCCCGCCTGGCCTCCGCGATCCGGTCGGGATCCTGGTCGACGATGGTCACCTGGACCCCGGGCATGCTGCTGAGCACCCGCATATGCTTGGAGCCCCAGTAGCCATAGCCCACCACCGCGACGCGTACGTCCGGATCGAAAGTTGTGAGACCCCCTGACGTGCGAGCAGTGCTTGGTGCGGGTTGGGTGGTACCTGCAACGAACTTCATCGAGACGGGCCCCCTGCCGTGACTCGAGATGTCTGCCGATAACTGACTGTCGCGAAACACACACGGAGAGTGAGCACGCCGCGCAGCCCTCACGGCCCGCCTCGACTTGCACTCACCCTCTCGTACAGTGGGTTCGCCCCTCCCCACAGTGCGTATATCTACTGCCCACTGCCAGTCGTTACCCCGTTACTGTAACACCCGAGACTTTCACCCGAATGGCGGAACTGGAGCACCCAGCGTGTTGGTTGCGTCTAGTTATCAACCGAATACGCAGCGAAGTAATCAGTGCTGGGAGGCCTCCCTCCGGGGGGCGCGCTCGCGGTAGATCTGTCATGAGACCGCGCAGTGACGAGCTCAGGCCCGTACCCCGAGCTTCGCCAACCGCTGCGGCGTCGGCCAGCGCACGTTCCATACCCAGCCGAACTTCTCGAACAACCAGATCACCCGGGCTGAGATATCAATCTGTCCCCGGAGGACGCCGTGCCGGGCCGACGTCGGATCGGCGTGGTGCAGGTTGTGCCAGGACTCCCCCGCGGACAGGATCGCCATCGGCCAGAAATTCGCGGCCTTGTCACGCGAGGCGAACGGTCGCTTACCGATCATGTGACAGACCGAGTTCACCGCCCAGGTGACGTGGTGCAGGAACGAGACCCGCACCAGCCCAGCCCAGAACAGTCCGGTCAGCACCGCCCACCAGGACCAGGTCACCAGTCCGCCGATGATCCCCGGTAACACCAGCCAGATCGCGGTCCACAGCCAGAACAGCTTGCTGACCCGCACCATCGTCTTGTCCGCCAGCAAATCTGGGACGAACCGGCGCGGATTGGACATGTCACGGTTGAACAGCCAGCCCATGTGAGCATGCCAGAATCCCCTGGCAACCGCGATCGGGGAAGTACCGAACAACCACGGCGAATGTGGGTCGCCTTCCTTATCGGAATACGCGTGATGCCGCCGGTGATCAGCCACCCAATGCAGCAGCGGCCCCTGCATCGCGGTGCTGCCCAACACCGCCAGGCCTACCCGCAACCACCGCTTGGCCTTGAACGATCCGTGGGTGAAGTAGCGGTGGTAACCGACGGTCACCCCGAGCAGACTGACGAAGTACGTGACGACGAACAGCACGACGTCCACCCAGCCCAGGCCCCAGCCCCAGGCCACCGGCACCGCGACCAGCAGAGCCACCATGGGGGCGATGACGAAGAGGTATACCAAAACCTGCGGCCCCAACGTCCGCACACCCGAAAGAACCGGCTCAGGTTCCGCGTGCTGCTGGTCGGCGTCGGCAGTCATCGTCATCGGCCGGTGCTCCTCAAGTCGGCAGACGCGGACAGCCGCCACGCCGCAGCTAGCTGCCACCATGCTCTCATCTGTGACGAAACCACAGGTGGCGCGCGTGGCATTACTAGCTGAACCGTAGATTATTCACCCGACGCCCGTCACGACCCACTACGCAATGGTGGGCGGGTCGGGCGTGTCGGCACGGGCGATCGATTGCGCAGAGTGCCTTCTGGCGAGGGGCGCGCTGAGCCAAACAGAGCACCCGTGTCACTATGTGTCCGTGGGTGCCAGCCCACTCGTCCGCCGTAGTGTAAAGGCAGCACCTCGGATTTTGGTTCCGATGGTCCAGGTTCGAATCCTGGCGGCGGAGCAGCGGTTCACCGGCGCTGGTAAAGATCGTTTGCAAGGCTGGGTCATCCCGCGACCCTGGACGCCGACGGAACCTCAGGATGGCGTCCAGGTGAACAACGAATGCGATGGGACCACCCGACGAGGTCGGCAACCCCGTAGGATCCGGCCTGTCAGAGCGACACGAGGCTGCACCAAGATCAGGGAAGGACGCCACCGATGCTCCCAGACGGGAGCCTCGCCACGGCGATCGTGCTGGCCGCCGGCGAAGGCACCCGGATGCACTCGGCGATCCCCAAGGTGCTGCACCCGCTGGCCGGTCGGACCCTGGTGGAGCACGCGGTACGAGCTGCCGCCGGGCTGGACCCTGAGCATCTGGTCGTGGTCATCGGTCACGGCCGGGAAGCCGTGGCTGCCCACCTGCGGACCATCGCAGCCGCACTGGGGCGTGAGGTGCGCACCGCGGTGCAGGTTCACCAGCACGGCACCGGTCATGCGGTCTGCACTGCGCTAGGCGTCCTGCCGCCCGAACTGTCCGGGACGGTTCTGGTCAGCTACGGCGACGTGCCACTGCTGGACACCAATACATTCGCTGGGCTGATCGTCGAGCATCGTCGCACCGGGTATGCGGCGACCGTCCTGTCCGCGGTGGTCGAGGACCCCACCGGGTACGGGCGGATCACGCGGGAGGCCTCGGGCGCGGTCACCGGCATCGTCGAGCACCGCGACGCCACCGCGCCGCAGCGCACCATCCAGGAGATCAACTCCGGGGTGTTCGCCTTCGATGCCACCGCACTGCGTGATGCGCTGGGTCAGCTCCGTCCGTCCAATAGCCAGGGCGAGCTCTACCTCACCGACGTACTGGGCCTGATCCGCGCCAGCGGGCTGCCGGTTGGTGCGCACCTGTGCGCAGACCCGTGGCTGGTGGCCGGGGTGAACGATCGAGTCCAGCTCGCCGCCATAGGGACGGAGCTGAACCGGCGGCTGCTGGAGCACTGGATGCGAGCCGGCGTCACCGTCGTCGACCCGGCGTCGGTGTGGCTGGACGCCGACGTCCGGCTCTCCCCCGATGTCGTCCTACGACCAGGAGTACAGCTGCAGGCAGGCACGGTGGTGGGCCCGGGTGCAGTCATCGGGCCGGACTCCACCCTGTCCGGCTGCCTCGTCGGCGCGGGCGCCACCCTGGTGCGCACCCATGCCGTCGACGCAGTGGTGGCCGACGGGGCGCAGATCGGCCCGTTCGCCTACCTGCGGCCGGGTAGCCGGATCGGCGAGCGGGCCAAGGTCGGCACCTTCGTGGAAACCAAGAACGCCGAACTGGGCCCGGGTGCGAAGGTGCCGCACCTGAGCTACGTCGGGGACGCGACGATCGGCGAGGGCAGCAACATCGGCGCAGCCACCGTGTTCGTCAACTACGACGGAGTGGCCAAGCACCGCACCACTGTGGGTGCGCACGCCCGGACCGGGGCCGACAACATGTTCGTCGCCCCGGTCACCATCGGGGATGGTGCCTACACCGCAGCCGGCTCGGTCATCACGCAGGATGTGCCGCCAGGCGCACTGGCGGTGGCCCGCGGCCGGCAACGCAATGTCGAAGGCTGGGTGAGCCGGCGCCGCCCGGGTACCCCGGCGGCGCAAGCAGCGAACCAGGCCGGCGGCGAGACGACGCGCCAGGAGCGACAATGAGTTTTTCCACCATGTCAGCGATCCCGAAGAAGAGCCTGATGCTGCTCTCCGGGCGTTACCACCCAGAGTTGGTCGACGAGGTGGCCAAGCACCTCGACGTCGCCGTCACCCCGCAGTCGGCGTACTCCTTCGCCAACGGGGAGATCTTCGTCCGGTTCGAGGAGTCGGTCCGGGGCGCCGACACGTTCGTCATGCAGGCGCACACCGCACCGATCAACGACGCCATCATGGAACAGCTGATCATGGTGGACGCGCTCAAGCGCGCGTCGGCCAAGCGGATCACCGCCGTGCTGCCGTTCTGGGGATACAGCCGCCAGGACAAGAAGCACCGCGGGCGCGAGCCCATCTCCGCCCGGCTGATCGCGGACATGTTCAAGGTCGCCGGCGCGAACCGGATCATGACGGTGGACCTGCACACGTCGCAGATTCAGGGCTTCTTCGACGGCCCCGTAGACCATCTTTTCGCGCTGCCCCTGCTGGCCGAGCACATCAAGCACACCTACGCCGACCGTGAGCTCGCAGTGGTGTCGCCGGACTCCGGCCGGGTGCGACTGGCCGAGCGCTGGGCCGAGGCCCTCGGCGGTACGCCGCTGGCGTTCATCCACAAGACCCGCGACCCCGGCAGGCCCAACCAGGCCCGGGCCAACCGGGTGGTCGGCGACATTGACGGCCGGCTCTGCGTGGTGATCGATGACATGATCGACACCGGCGGCACGGTGGCCGGCGCGGTGCGGGCGCTGCTCGACGCCGGCGCCACCGACGCGGTCGTCGCCGCCACCCACGGGGTGCTGTCCGACCCGGCGACCATGCGGCTGTCCACCTGTGGCGCCCGCGAGATCATTCTCACCAACACCCTGCCGATCCCGGACGAGAAACGCTTTCCCGGCATGACGGTGCTGTCCATCGCACCGCTGCTGGCCCGCGCGATCCACGAGATCTTCGACGACGGCTCGGTCACCAGCCTCTTCGACGGCAACGCCTGACACCTGTTCAGCCGGTGAACGCGACCTGCGTATGCTGATGAGGTTGTCTCGGCGAGGGAGAGCGTGACGCTCTTCGTGATCGACGCGGCGGTATGTCTTGCTGACGCGCTCGTACCCGATCACGAGGGCGTGCGCGTCGCCTACCGCCGCAGGCCCGCCCGTACCTCGATCCGGCGCCACGCCAGCTGCGTTGCGCTCACACCCGCTAAGGAGCCCATCGTGTCCGAGGTCCGCCTGGCTGCCGAGCCGCGCACCGAATTCGGCAAGGGTGCCGCCCGCCGCACCCGGCGCGCGGGCAAGATCCCCGCGGTGCTCTACGGGCACGGCAGTGACCCACAGCATGTGGCGTTGCCCGCGCTGGAGTTCGCCAAGGTGGTACGTGACCAGGGCAGCAACGCCGTGCTCAGCCTTGATCTGGACGGCCAGCCGCAGCTCGCGCTGACCAAGACCGTCACCGTGCATCCCATCCGGCGTTACATCGAGCACGTCGATCTGCTTATTGTCCGGCGCGGTGAGAAGGTCGTCGTGGATGTCCGCGTCGTCATCACCGGTAACGCGGCCCCCGGCACCCTGGTCACCCAGGAGCTGACAAACCTCCAGGTTGAGGCCGACGCGCTGGCGATCCCGGACGAGATCGAGGTATCCGTACAGGATGCCCAGGTTGGCACCCTCGTGCTGGCCTCCGAGATCGCCCTGCCACCGGGAGTGGAGCTGCGGACCGACCCGGAGCAACTTGTCGTCAACGTCGTTGCGCCGAGCGCCGAAGAGGTCGACACCGAGGTCGGCGCTGAGGAGGAGGCGGCAACCGCGGCCGGGACCTCAGCCGAGCAGGCCTGAGGCGGAGCTGCGATGAGGCCGTGACCGCTGACGTAGCTACCGACCGGGTCGCCGGTGATCTCGCCCTGCTCGTGGGTCTGGGTAATCCGGGCCCCCATTACGCCGGCAACCGGCACAACGTCGGTTTTATGGTGCTTGATGAGTTCGCCCGCCGGGTGGGGGGGTGGTTCGTCTCTCACAAAGCCGGAGCTGACCTCGTGGAGGCCCGGCTGGCCGGGCGGCGGGTGATATTGGCCCGCCCGCGCTCGTTCATGAATGTCTCGGGCCCGGCGGTCGCCGGGACAGCGCGGTATTTCAAGATTCCGCCGACCGACGTGGTGGTCGTGCACGACGACCTGGACCTCGAATACGGCGTGCTCAAGCTCAAACGCGGCGGTGGTGAGGGTGGGCACAACGGTTTGCGCTCGATCTCGGCGTGCTTGGGCACGAGGGATTACCTGCGGGCGCGGTTCGGTATCGGCCGCCCGCCGGGCCGGATGGATCCGGCCGATTTCGTGTTGCGCGACTTCTCCCCCGTGCAGCGCCGCGAGCTGGATCTACTGGTGGACCGCTGTGCCGACGCCGTCGAGCAACTCCTCGTGCAGGGCCTGTCCGCCACCCAGAACCAGCTGCACTGACCTGTGCATCAGACAGCGTCAGGGTAGGTAGTCGGTGATGCGGTCGCGAACTGCGGCGCGGCGGAGCTTGCCGGAGGGCGTCTTGGGTAGGGCGGCCGGGGGGAGGACCACGACCGCGCCGGGGCGTAGGCCTACCGCGTCGACCACCCGCGAGATGACCTCCTTGCGTAGCAGGCCCTCGGCCTCGGCGTCGCCCGCCCGGGTGGACTCGACGGCCACCGCGAAGGACTCTCGCCGCCCGTCGGCGTCGAGGCGGACCGCCGCCACGTTGCCCGGCCGGACACCGTCCACCCGCTGCGCGGCGCGTTCGATGTCGATGGGATAGATATTGCGGCCGCCCATGATGATGACGTCCTTGCGCCGCCCGCAGACCACCACGTCGCCGTCGGCGAGATAGCCCTCGTCACCGGTGTCCAGCCACCCGTCGGCATCCTGCGTCGGGCGGGGTCCCGCCGTGGTCAGGTACTCGCGGGTCACCGACTCGCCACGCAGCTGGATCAGGCCGACTTCACGCTCACCCAGCGGGCGGCCATCGTCGGCGAGCACCTGCACCTCGATGCCCGGTAACGGCGGTCCCAGCCGGGGGAAGGCGCGGACGTGCTGGTCGGAGGGCGCAGCTGCGACGGCCTGGCGCCGGGTCTCCAGAGCGTCGGCGTCCACCGTGTCCACCTGCATGCCGATCCCCCACGGCGCGAAGGAGACCCCGAGCGTGGTCTCGGCCATCCCGTAGGCGCACACCATGCAGGTCTCCGTCATCCCGAAGCGGGCTCCCGCCGCGGTGAAGGCCCGCACGGCGGCCGGTTCGATGGGCTCGGCACCATTGAGCGCGAAGCGCAGGCTGGACAGGTCGAAGTGGTCATCGGTGTTGGCCAGTCGGCGGGCCAGCAGGGCGTAGCCGAAGTTCGGCGCCGCGGTGATGGTGCCGCGGTGCCGGCTGATCAGCTCAGCCCACAACAGCGGATGGGAGATGAAATCCACCGGGGTGATCTTGACCAGCTCCAGGCCCAGCGTCATCGGGATGGTGAGGCACCCGACCATCCCCATGTCGTGGAACAGGGGAAGCCAGGACACCATCACGTCATTGGCCGGATCCAGGTCCGCGACCTGCGCCATCGCGGTGATGTTGGCGTAGAGATTGCCGTGGGTGATCCGGACGGCCTTGGGTTCTGCACTCGAGCCCGAGGTGAGCTGCAGCAACGCGGTGTCGTCCTCATCCACCGGCACCGGCGCGGCGAGTGGCGCGACGGTGGGATCGTCCAGTGAAGCGAGCATCAGGTAGCTGATCCCGCGCTGATCCAGCAGCCCGGCGAGCTGGTCGAAGGGCGGCCCGAGCAGCACCAGTTTGGCGTCGATCATCCCCAGTACCCGGACGGTGTCGGCCGCCCAACTGGTCAGATCGGCCCGGGGGGTGGGTTGGTGCAGCATGGTCACGCTGCCGCCGGCCAGCCAGACCGCCTGCACCGCGGGAGCGATCAGCGCGGGGTCACCGGCCAGCACCGCGACCGCGTCACCGTGCTGGACGCCAGGCGCCGCGGTTGCGGTCAGGGTCCCGGCGGCCCGCAGCGCCTTCTCGTGCACCTCGGTCCACGTGGTGCGACGGGGCTGGGTGGGTTCACCAGTGGTGATGCCACGGTCCGACCGAGTCGGGGAATGCGGCGCGCAGTGGGCCACCAGGGTGTCGACGAACCTGCTCACAATCGGCCACCTTAGGGTCATGGTTTAGGGTCATAGTGGGGCAGCTGCATTTCCATGGGGCGCGCGTCGACGGCTGTCAACCTGCGGCGTCGGCGACTTGCAGCCAGCGCGTCTCCAGATCATCCTTCGCGGCAAGTACCGCGCGCAGTTCACCGTCGAGCTCCCGGAATGCGCCGGGATCGGCGACTCGCTGGACGATCTGCTGCTGCAGCTCGGCCTCCCGACCCGCCAAACGCTCGAGCTGACGTTCCAGGCGGGCCAGCTCCTTGCGGGCCGCCCGCTGGTCGGCGGCGTGGGTCGAACCCCCGGTGGCTGGTGGCGCCGTACCTTGCACAGGCTCGTGCTGGTTTCTGGTCAGATACTCCTCGATGCCGCCGGGCAGGTGGGTGATCCGCCCGTCACCCAGCAGCGCTACCACGGTGTCACAGACCCGTTCGACGAGGTAACGGTCGTGCGACACGACGACCATGGACCCTGGCCAGCCGTCCAGCAGGTCCTCCAGCTGCTGCAGGGTGTCGATGTCCAGATCGTTGGTCGGCTCGTCGAGCAGCAGCACGTTCGGCTCAGCCATCAGCAGCCGGGTCAGCTGCAGCCGCCGCCGCTCCCCACCGGAGAGCTCCGCCACCGGCGTCCACTGCCGCGCGGGCGGGAACCCCAGGCGTTCCGCCAGCTGCGAGGCGGACATCTCATGACGACCGAACACGATCCGGCCGGCCACCTCCTGCACCGCCTCCAGGACCCGCAACGACTCCGGGAGCTCGGCCAGCTCCTGGGTCAGGTGCGCCAACCGGACCGTTTGACCCTGCACCCGGCGGCCGGCGTCGGGTTCCAGCTCCCCCGCGAGCAGCCGCAACAGGGTGGTCTTGCCGGATCCGTTGACCCCGACCAGCCCGATGCGCTCGCCGGGCCCGAGCCGCCAGGTCTGGGCGTCCAGCAACCGGCGGCCGCCGAAGTCCTGCTTGCAGGGTCGAGAATCAGCACCGATCGTCACCGTGACGTCCTCGAGCTCCAGCACGGTGCGGCCCAGCCGGCGCCGGGCGAAGGCGAGCAGTTCGACGGTGTCCCGCGGTGGGGGCACGTCGGCGATCAGCGCCTCGGCGGCCTCGATGCGGTAGCGCGGTTTGGAGCTGCGCGCCGGTGGACCCCGGCGAAGCCAGGCGAGTTCCTTGCGGGCCAGATTGCGCCGCCGGTCCTCGGCTGACGCGGCGAGCCGGAGCCGCTCGGCCCGGGCGTAGATCCAGTCCGCGTAGCCACCGTCGTAGCCATCCACCCGGCCGTCGGTGACCTCCCAGGTCCGGGTGCACACGGTGTCCAGGAACCACCGGTCGTGGGTCACCACCACTACCGCGCAACGGCGGGCGACCAGGTGTTGGGCGAGCCAGTGCACGCCCTCGACGTCGAGGTGGTTGGTCGGCTCGTCGAGCATCACCAGATCAAGCTCGCCCACCAGGGTGGCGGCCAGTGCGACCCGGCGCCGTTCCCCACCGGACAGCCCGGCCACCGGCCGGTCCAGGCCCAACGCCGGGATACCCAGCCCGTCGAGCACTCCGCGCACCCGGGGGTCGGCGGCCCACTCGTACTCGGCGCTCACCCCGAGCGAACCGAGCACCGCGTGGCCCACCGTGGACCGCTCGGGCAGGTCAGTGCGCTGGGTGAGCACCGCGGCCCGCAGTCCCCTGGCCTGGCTCACCCGGCCCGCGTCCGGTGGCTGGAGGCCGGCGAGCACCTCCAGCAGGGTGGTCTTTCCGCCCCCGTTGAGCCCCACGACACCGATCCGATCGCCCGCGTCGATGCCGAGCGAGACACCGGACAGCAGCGGGCGGACCCCGTAGGACTTCGAGACCGCCTCCAGGTTGACCAGGTTGGCCATCAGGCGCGCGCGAGGGGCTCGGGGGGCGGCACGGGACGCGAATCGTCCACGATCCGGGCCCCGGGGACCGGGCCGCTGGCCACCCGGACCGTCCGGCATACCCCGGCCCCGGCCAGTTCGGCGGCAACCCGGACCGCGGCGTCGGCGTCGGTGCACAGGAACGCGCAGCTCGGCCCCGAGCCCGAGACGATGCCGGCCAACGCCCCGGCGTCCACTCCGGCCCGCAGGGTGCGCCGCAGGGTGGGCCGCAGAGACACCGCGGCGGCCTGCAGATCGTTGCCGAGCAGCAGGGCGAGTCGCCGCGGGTCCCCGGAAGCCAGCGCCTCGAGCAGTGGCTCGGCGTCGCCGAGCCACTGTGGATTCTGACCCTGTGGATTCTGACCCTGTGGCATCTGACCCTGTGGCGCCACACCCTGTGGTGGGCCACCCTGGGCCCGAAGCCGATCCAGTTCCCGGTAGACGTCCGCCGTGGACAGCCCGCGGTGGTCCAGCGCGATCACCCAGTGGAAGGTGTGCCGGGCCAGCACCGGAACCAGGGACTCCCCCCGCCCGGTACCCAGCGCGGTGCCCCCACACAGCGCGAACGGCACGTCGCTGCCCAGCCTCGCGGCCAGCCCGGCCAGGTCTTCGCGGCTGAGATCCAGGCGCCACAGTCCGGACAACGCAACTAAGGCGCCGGCCGCGTCGGCGCTGCCGCCGGCCATCCCCCCGGCCACCGGGATCGCTTTGCGCAGCACCACCCGCACCGTAGGCCGGCGCCGGACGTGCTCGGCGAGCAGCAGCACCGCGCGCCACGCCAGGTTGCGGTGATCGGTCGGTACCGTCCCGGCGCCCTCGCCGTGCACCTGCACGCCGGGCTCGTCGGTGGCGGCGACGGTCACCTCGTCGACGATGGATAACGCCTGAAACACGCTGATCAGTTCGTGATACTCATCCCAGCGCAGGTCTCCCACGGCCAGGTGCAGGTTGACCTTGGCGGGGACGCGCACGGTGACCGGTTGCGGCACAACAGCAAGCACCGTACAAGAGTACGGGGCCCGTGCGTGTTATACGGTGCTATAACACTGTTACGCTCTCACCGGCGATCCGCGCGTAGTCGCGGATCGCCAACGCCTCGCCGCGCAGGCCCGGATCCACCCCGGCCGCCCGCAGTATCCGCTCGGCGTTGGCGGCCGAGCCCGCCCACCCGGCCAGGGCGGCCCGCAACGTCTTGCGGCGCTGCGCGAACGCAGCGTCGACCACCCCGAAGACCTGCTCTCGCGGCACCGTGGACGGTGCCGGACGGGTGGTCAGGGACACCAGGCCGGAGTCGACATTGGGCACTGGCCAGAACACCGATCGGGGGATCTGCCCGGCGCGGTGGACCTCGGCGAACCAGGCCGCCTTGACGCTGGGAGCGCCGTAGGTCCGGGTGCCCGGCGGCGCGGCCAGCCGGTCGGCCACCTCGGCCTGCACCATCACCAGGCCGCGGCGCAGGCTGGGCAGCTCGGCCAGCAGGTGCAGCAGCACCGGAACGCCGACGTTGTAGGGCAGGTTCGCGACCAGTGCGGTCGGGGCCCGGCCACCGGCCGCCTCGACGATCTCCGCGCGCCTGATCCGCAGCGCATCGGCGTTGCAGACCCGCAGCGCGCCAGCCTGGTCCGGAGCCCGGTCAGCCACGGTGGCGGGCAACGCGCTGGCCAGCAGCGGATCCACTTCCACGGCCAGCACCGCCCCGACCGCGCCGAGCAGGGCAAGGGTGAGCGATCCCAGCCCAGGCCCGACTTCCAGCACCACGTCATCGGGCGTCAGTTCGGCCGTCGCGACGATCCGGCGCACCGTGTTGGCGTCGTGCACGAAGTTCTGTCCCAGCCGCTTGGTCGGCCGCAGCCCTAGCCGATCGGCAATCTCGCGGAGTTCAGCCGGTCCGAGCAGGGTGGGCGTGGCGGCGCGGTCCGCCTCGGGGTTCACCGTCCGGTCTTACCATCAGCGACGATCCGCGCCACCGGCAGGCACTACCGTTACCCGATCACAGACCCCAGTTGCTCACGTCAGGAGTGAAGGCATCGTCATGGTGGCTATCACCGGTAAGATCGTATTGACAGTCGCCACAGGAATGATGCTGTCCGGGTGCGGTGCGTCGGGTACCACCGTCCCAGCGGGTTCGCCGCCGGAACCGACCGGATCAAGTTCGACTCCCGTCTCCACTGGCCCGAACACACCGGTCCCGAGCGGATCAGCAGGGCCGGCGCGCGCCAGCGTGCCCAAATGCGTCGCGGCGGACGTCCAGGGTGCTTTCAGCGAGCAGGACCAAGCCGCCGGAATTCACGGTGTGCAGATCGTCGTCACCAACACCAGCACCCATACCTGCACGATTTTCGGCTACGGCGGCCTGGAGATGT
This sequence comes from Pseudonocardiaceae bacterium, assembly GCA_050699635.1. Classification (GTDB taxonomy): domain Bacteria; phylum Actinomycetota; class Actinomycetes; order Mycobacteriales; family Pseudonocardiaceae. The sequence continues at coordinate 23,779 of JBOHFK010000061.1, forward strand.
TCTCCGGCGGGGATGGACGTGCCGCGAACATCACGTTGGCTCGGCTGCCGCACCCAGGCCCCACCCTGGTGACCCTCGGGCCGGGCGCCAAGGCAAGCAAAAACCTGAGCTGGACAGCGCCCGACATACCCGTGCCCGACAAACCCGCACCCGACAAACCCGTGCCGGAGCAACGCGTAGGCAATCCTGACCAGTGCAGCGCCTTCATCGGTTTCGCCGAGGTCATCCTGCCCGACGACACTCGCGCCATCACCGTCGATGGTGATCTTGGTCAGATCTGCGGCAACCGGATGGTCGACGGCAGCGCCTACTACTCCGGCTCGACCCCATAGCGCCCGATCAAGCGACACCCATCCGGGCCGAGCAGGTCGGCCACGCGTGGTAGTTGCCACGGGTGTTACGGACTCGTTGGGCCACCGCGATCTGCTGCTCGCGGCTTGCCTGATGCGGGTACGCAGCGTATTGACCCCCGCCGTTGGCTCGCCAGGTGCCCTCGTCGAACTGCAGGCCGCCGTAGTAGCCGTTGCCGGTATTGGCGGCCCAGTTACCGCCGGACTCGCATCGAGCCAGCCGGTCCCAGACGGAACCCTCGGCGACCGGGGCGCTGGGCACTGAACTCTTCGCGGCGCTCCTCGCGCCGACCCGGATCTTGGCAGGCCGAGCCGGGCTGACCTCCTGCGCAGACAGCTGCTTGCGGTCGGTTTCTCTCCCATTGGCCAGGGTGACCAGGAAGGTGACCATCTGCTCGCCCGGTTCGCCGGGATCCTCGACGACCACACTGCCAATCGGCAGCGTGGTATCTTTGATCTTCTTGACCGGCGGATCGATCATGCGTCGCTCGGTACGTTCCTCGCTGCGCACCCGGGTGACCTGCACGGTCATTCCAGGCAGTACCGGCGATGTGCGCCCCGGGGTGACGGTGTCCTGATCATGCAGCGGTGCGCCCTGCTGAGTGAGCAGATCACCCACCGAGAGCGCGGTGGCCTGGATCTCCTTGGGTGGCTGACCACCGTCCAGCAGCGTGACCGGCTTGGTGATCCGGACCACCAAGGCCATGCCTTCCAGCGGGATGCGCTTGTAGGGATGGGAGGACAGCTCCATGTCCGGGGAGCGCATCCCGACCTGCTGCAGCGCGGTATCGACGGTGAGCGCGGTGGTCCAGATTTCGTGCTGCGCCCCGTCCACGGTCAACGCCAGCGGCCGGCCGCGCTGCAGCACGATCCGGCTGCCGTCCTCGATGGGGCTGCTGGCGGTCGGGGCCAGCGCATCCTGGTCACCGACCTGCAATCCCGCGGATTTCAGCGCTCCTGAGACCGACGAAGCGAACGTATGGATGGTCCGCTGTTCATCGTCCACCGTGACGGTGACGGTCTTGTCCATGGCGAGAGCTACAGCACTACCGGTGGGGAGCGCAAGGCCAGCGGCCATGAGGGCGCCCCGGACGAACGTGCGTCTAGTCACCTAGGTCCAGTCGTCGCAGTTCCGGGCAGGGGAGGCGCGAGAACACCCACATCAGGTCCTGCCGCAGCGACCGCGTCGCGGTCGGCAAGGACCTACGTTCTCGTGCCGGGAAGTGCCCCATCCCGGCTGACGGTGACGGAACGGTAACGGTTGGTAGCGGAACGTGCAAACATCTGTCAGGACGTGTTGCCGATGAGTCGCTCAGCTGCGCCCAGCGGTATCGGTTGCGGCGAACCCGAAGACCCGCTCGGCGGTCGCCGAACTCGACGCCGCCAGCTCGGTCACGTCCTGCCCGCGCAAGGCAGCGAGATCGCGCACGGTGTAGGGCAGGTTGACCGGCTCGTTGGCCTTTCCGCGGTGCGGATGCGGGGTCAGGAACGGGGCGTCGGTCTCCACCAGCAACTGCCCGTCGGGTACCAGAGCGGCGGCCTCTCGCAGGGCGTGGGCATTGCGGAAGGTCACGGTGCCGGAGAACGACAGCACGTAACCGGCGTCCACGCAGGTCCGCGCCATCGCGGCGTCGCCGGAGAAGCAATGGAACACCACGGTGGGCGGCGGTCCCTCCTGCTCGAGGATGGCCAGCACCTCGTCATGGGCGTCCCGGTCGTGGATCATCAGCGGCTTGCCGAGCCGTTTGGCCAGGTCGATGTGCCAGCGGTAGGCCTCCTGCTGCGCCTGCGGCGGTGCGCAGCGCGGATCGCGTTGCGTCCAGTAGTAGTCCAGACCGGTCTCCCCCACCGCGACCACCCGAGGCGCCGCGGCGAGCCGCTCGAGCTCATCGCGGTCGGCGTCGGTCATCGTCGCGGTGCGGGTGGGATGCAACGCCACCGCGGCGAAGACCCGGCCGTCCCAGCCGGCTGCCTGCACCACCCACCGAGCCGCGGCCATGTCATCGGCCACCGTCACCACCGCGCGAACCCCCACCGCCGCAGCCCGATCCAGCGCCGCGCGAACCCCTACCGCGTCAATAGCCCCACAAGCATCCAGATGCGTATGAGCATCCACCACCGTCCCCTTCAACGGCGCCGGCGCCGGCGGCAACTCCCGCACATCCACGAGGGGGTCAGGAGGAGATGGGGGCCCAGGTGGGGCCGGTGTCGCCGAGACCGGGGTCGAGTTTGGTGAACAGGGGGGTGGGTTTGGGTAGTGGGCGGCCTGGCTCGATGGGGACGCTGCGCCAGCGGGCCTGCTCGGCGGCGTAGTCGCCGGTGATCACCGGGTAGTCCGGGCCGGTACCCTCGACGATCTCGCTGACCTGCGTGATCTCCGGCTGGGCGGACCAGACGCCGGTGCCGCCGAGTTGCTCATGCACCCGTTGGGCGGCATGCGGCAAGAACGGGGTGAGCAGTGTATTGGCGTCGGTGACGACCTGCAGCGCGGTGTGCAGGATGGTGTCCCGGCGCGCTGGATCGTCGCTGCGCTTCCACGGTTCCTGGTCGGAGAGGTACTTGTTCGCCGCGCTCACCACCCGCATCGCCTCGCTGATCGCGGCCTTGACCCGGTTGCGTTCCAGCAGGGACCCGACCGTGCCGAAGGCCGCCCGTGAGGCGGCCAGCAGCTCGGAGTCGACGGCCTGCGGCGCGACCGGTTGCGGCACCGCGCCGACGTTTCGGTGCGCCATCGAGATCGACCGGTTGACCAGGTTGCCCCACTCGTTGGCCAGCTCGAAGTTGATCCGGCGGACGAATTCGTCCCAGGTGAAGTCGGTGTCCTGGGTCTCGGGACCGGCCACCGAGATGAAGTAGCGCAGGGCGTCCGGACCGAACTCGCGCAGGAAGTCCCCGACATAGATCACCGTGCCGCGGGAGGTGGAGAACTTCGAGCCGCTCATGGTGAGGAACTCGCTGGAGACCACCTCGGTGGGCAGGTTCAGCGTGCCGAAGGGCCCCGGATCGCCGCCGTGATCGCCCACCCCGTTGTGGCCGAGCAGCATGGCAGGCCAGATCTGCGAGTGGAAGGTGATGTTGTCCTTGCCCATGAAGTAATAGGCGCGGGCGTCGGGGTCGCACCACCAGGCCTGCCAGGCGTCCGGATCGCCCGAGCGCGCCGCCCACTCCACCGACGCCGACAGGTACCCGATCACCGCGTCGAACCAGACGTAGAACCGCTTCATCGGGGCGTCGCGCCAGCCATCCAGCGGGACCCGCACCCCCCAGTCGAGGTCCCGGGTGATCGGGCGCGGGCGCAGGTCGTCCAGCAGGTTCAGCGAGAAGTTGAGCACATTGGGTCGCCACTCGGTGCGGGTGGACAGCCACCCCCCGAGCGCCTTGGTGAACGCGGGCAGGTCGAGGAACAGATGCTCCGTGTGCACGAACTTCGGGGCCTCGCCGTTGATCCGGGACCGCGGGTTGATCAGGTCGGCGGGGTCGAGCTGGTTGCCGCAGTTGTCGCACTGGTCGCCCCGGGCGCTGTCATAACCGCAGATCGGGCAGGTGCCCTCGATGTAGCGGTCGGGCAGGGTCCGCCCGGTGGACGGGCTGATCGCGCCGAGCGCGCTGCGCGTCAGAATGTAGCCGTTGCGGTGCAGCGCGCCGAACAGCTCCTGCACCACCCGGTGGTGGTTGGCTGTGGTGGTCCGGGTGAACAGGTCGTAGGACAGCCCCAGACCCCGCAGATCTCCGACGATCAGCCGGTTGTACTTGTCGGCGAGCTCGCGGGGGGTGACTCCCTCGGCGTCGGCCTGCACCTGGATCGGGGTGCCGTTCTCATCAGTGCCCGAGACCATGAGCACCCGGTTGCCGGCCATCCGCTGGTAGCGCGCGAAGATGTCCGACGGGACACCGAAACCGGAGACATGGCCGATGTGCCGCGGCCCGTTGGCGTAGGGCCAAGCCACCGCGGTGAGCACGGATGCATTCATAACGCCCACCTTATGGGGCAGCCGCCACGCCGTTTCCCCAGGGGATCTTGTGACCAACCGTACAGTTCCCGAACTCGACAGCAGGGCTGTCCAGCGCTTGATCAAACAACCCTGCTGTCGAGTTCGGGAGGCTGAGCGCAACCCAACGGGCAGCTCGTGGGGCTCAGATGTCGGCAGCGCCGTCGTGCCAGGTGATCCGCAGTTGACCGTCGATGGTGGCGAACTGGGCATCGAGGACATCGGACCTCAGTACCCCCGCGGCATCGGCCGTGATCGGGAGCAGCCGGTCGCCGATGGTGCGTAGCAGCTCGACCCAGCGACCGGTCGGGTGCACGATCAACATCTCCCGGACCCCGACCTGGGCATAGAAGTCGATCTTCTCGTAGGTCTCATCACCCTTGGAGCGGATCTCGACGACCAGCTCCGCGCGCTCGGCGCCGCGATCGGACTCCTGCTCCGGACGGCAGTAGAGCTGGTCGGGCACCCGGTAGTCGTCATCAGCACGGAACAAACCCGTCTCGTAACGGGGACTAAGCCCGAGGCGCTTGGCCAACAGCCCGAGCACCAGGAACAGCTCCCCACCGACCTCCTGACGCGGACCGCCGGGCGGCGGCACCATATGCAGAACTCCGTTCCACACCTCGTCGCGCCCGTCGAGCCCCAGCCGGCGGCGCTCGTTGAGCATCGCGACGGGAACCTCCAGCAGCACGGCCCTCATGAGTGCAGCGTAACTGGGCACGTCCCTTAGCGGACGTGGTGCCGCTGCTCACCGGGTGATCAGCGCGTCCAGGGTGAGGCTGATGCAGACCGGGCTGGGGATGGTCACGGTACCGGCGGTGTCCCCGGCGACGTACTCGTAGTTCCCGTCGACCAAGGTGTAGGCGGTGGGGGAGAGCATCCCACTCGGCAAGGGTGAGCTGAGCAGGTGGTCAGGCCAGGATGCGGCCGTCATACGTCGGCCACGCCGTCTTCCCAGGTGATGCGCAGTCGCCCTGCGACGGTGGCGAACTGCGCACCCATGACCGCACTACGCACCCTACCCTCAGTGTCGGCGCTGACCGGGAGCAGCCGGTCTCCCACAGCGCGCAGCAGCTCAACCCAGCGGCCCTCCGGGTGCACAATCAGCATCTCCCGCACGCCGAGCGCGGCATAGAAGCCGATCTTCTCGTAGGTCTCGTCACCCTCGGACCGGATCTCGATGACCAGCTCGGCGCCCTCTGCGCCGCGGTCGGACTGGTGCTCAGGACGGCAATAGAGCTGGTCGGGTACCCGGTAGTCGTCCGCGGCGCGGAACAGGCCTGTCTCGTAAGAGGCAGCCAGCCCCCGACGCTTACCCAGCGGCGCGAGCACCTGGAGCAGTTCCGAGCCCAATCTCTGATGCGGCCCCCCGGCCGGCGGCACCATGTGCAGGACCCTATTCCACATCTCGTCGCGCCCATCAAGTCCCAACCGGCGACGCTCAGCGAGCATCGCCTCGGGAACCTCAAGCAGCACGGCCCTCATAAGTACAGATTAGTCACGGAGTCTGAACGTAACGGACACCGTCACAACGGAGGCCGTTACCCCTACCCTGACCAGGGTGAGTGTCCCCGACGCGGGGTGCTCGACTGTTACGGAGTCACATAGCCTGAGCGGCGTGTCCTCAACGCAGCTGCTCGTGCTGGGCGTGGTGCGGAAGTCCCAGCCGGTGCACGGCTACGATGTCCGGCGCACTCTGCTGACCTGGCGGGCCGACGAGTGGGCCAACGTCAACCCCGGCTCGATCTACCACGCGCTCAAAACGCTGACCCGGGATGGTTTCCTGCGAATAGCCGAAACCGGGCGCCAGGGAGCCAGGCCGGAGCGGACGGCCTATGAACTGACCCCGGACGGCGAGCAGGCGTTCGTCACGTTGTTACGCGACGCGCTGTGGCAGGTCTCCAGTTACGCGCTGCCGTTGTACGCGGGACTGGCGTTCGTGACGGCCCTGCGCCGCAAGGAAGCGCTTGCCTTGCTCCGCAGCCGGATCGCCCAGATCGACGCGGCGCGCGACGTCATGCAGTTCGTCGAGACCGATGACCTTGAGGCGGGGCATGCGGAGCTGCTGGCGCTCAAAGCAGCGAAGGTCGAGGCCGAAGCCAAGTGGGTGCGTGAGTTCATCGGCCGCATCGAGGCGGGCGCCTACCGCTTCGCCGGCGAGCCTGCATCAGCCGTCTCCACCAGCCCTTGACACTGAGCGGGTACGGCGCGCATCCCCTCATCAAGTTTGAGTAATTAACACTGAGGAGCACATGGTGATTCACGCCAGCGGTCTGGCGCGCAGCTTCCGCACCCGGCGCGGCACCGTCGAAGCGGTCCGAGGGGTGGACATCGACGTGGCGCCCGGCGAGCTGGTCGGCTTCCTGGGACCCAACGGCGCCGGAAAGACCACCACGCTCCGGATGCTCACCACGCTGCTGACTCCTACGACGGGCACCGCCACCGTCGCCGGATGCGACCTGCTCACCGACCCGGTGGGAGTCCGTCGCCGGATCGGCTACGTCGGGCAGGCCGGGGGTGCCGGTCCGGACTGCCCGGTGCTCGATGAACTGGTCCTCCAGGGGCGCCTCTACGGCATGCCGGCCCAGCAGGCGAACGACCGGGGCCGCGAACTGCTCGGCCAGCTCGACTTGGCCGGCACCGAGCGCCGGCTGGCCGGGACGCTGTCCGGTGGTCAGCGCCGCCGGTTGGATATCGCGATGGGCCTGATGCACGTGCCGGGGTTGTTGTTCATGGACGAGCCGACCACGGGACTGGATCCGCAGAGCCGGGCCAACCTGTGGCAACACATCCGGGCGCTGCACGCCGAGCAGGGCATCACGCTGTTCCTCACCACGCATTACCTCGACGAGGCCGACGCACTGTGCGACCGGATCCTGGTGATCGACAACGGCCGCATCGTCGCCGAGGGCAGCCCCGACGAGCTCAAGAGGACCGTCGCGGGTGACACCGTCGAGCTGGGCACCGACGCGCCCGGCCGCACAGCGCAACTCGCTGAGGCGCTGCCCGGGGCGACCGGGCTGGCCGTCGAGGGCGACTCGGTGCAATTCCGGGTTCCACGCGGCAGCACGGCGCTACCGGTGCTGCTTCGCCAGCTGGATGCCGCCGGCATCGCGTTGGAGTCCATTGGGGTGCACCGGCCGACCTTGGACGACGTGTTTCTCACCCTCACCGGGCGCAGCCTGCGGGACGCGGACAGCGG
>JBOHFK010000062.1:0-31019 GCA_050699635.1 Pseudonocardiaceae bacterium
AGGGTGTGGACATCCCGGCCGGCACCTACGTCGCGCTGTTCACCGCCACCGCCAACACCGAGCCCGACACCTTCGGTGACGCGCCGTTCGACATCACCGCGCAGCGTGCCGCGCAACTGACCTTCGGCGGTGGCATCCACTACTGTCTCGGGACGTGGCTGGCCCGCGCCGAGATGCGGGAGGCGCTGCCGATCCTGGCGTCCCGGCTCGGTGACATCGCGCTGGACGGACCCGTGGTCTCGCGGCCTCCCGTCGGCGTCACCGGTCCCATCACTCTGCCCCTGCGATTCGCCCCCCGATGAAGGACAACAGACGCGCGATGACGAACGACTGAGCGAGCCTCAGCTCGAAGGTGTCGCCGGCGGGCGTGCGGCCTGGGTCGGGGTTGGCCCAGTAGGATCGGTGAGCAGGGTGGCGAGTGCGGTGCGGTCGGTGACGCCCAATCCGAGGCAGGCTCGGTAGATGTGGCCTTCGACGGTGCGCACCGAGACGTGCAGCCGGGCGGCGATCTGTTTGTTGGTCAGCCCGCTGGCCGCCAGGGTGGCTACCTCGCGCTCTCGGGCGCTGATGGTGAGCGGGGACGTGCCGGCGAGCAGGGCGGGAGTTCGGGCGCCTTCGCAGCGCTGCGCTAGGGCGGTGGCGCGAGCGCTGGCGAAAGCGGCCTGTGCCGCCGTGCCGCGGGTGCGATGCAGGACGGCGGCCTGGGCGGCGGCGTCGGCGGCCAGCAGTAGGGCGCCCATCTCCTCGAGTTGCACTGAGGCGGCGAGCAGCCCAGGGCCGTCGTCGGCGGCCAGGGCGGCGGCGTGCGCGGCCGCGGCGGGGGCGCGCGGTCCGTCGACCTTGGTGGCCAGCTGGGCGAGCCGGTCGGTCACCGTGCGGTCACCGAAGCAGACCGCGGTGTGCAGCGCGAACACCTCCACGGCAGGTTGGTGCCGCGAAGCGGCCACCTCAGCCGCTTGGTGGGCTAGCGCGAGGGCCTCGCTGACACCACCCTCGGCAGCGGCCACCCACGCCTGGGCCAGTCGCACTTCTGATTCGAAGTAGGCGAGCGGTGAATGCCGCGCGGCCGTCTCCACGAGAGTTTGGCGTGCCGACGTCGCGTCACCGGTCATCCCGAGCGCGCCGGTGAGGCCCACCAACCCGTGAAGCAACAAGCCGCCGGGGTCCGAACCTCGGGAGACTGCGATCGCCTGGCGGTACCAGCGCACCGCGGAGTTGACCTGCCCACGGGACTGTGCCACTGCCCCGCACATGAGTCTGGTGATCATATCCCCGGGTCCGGGAGTGTCCTGGCAGCGTTCCCGGTAGCGGCGCGAGGTGTGCTCGGCCCGGTCCAGTAGGCCGCCGAGGAGCAGTCCCCGGAGCCACGGCATCACGACGATGGCCGCTTGGTGCAGCCCGATCTCGAAGGACTCGGCGTGGGCGTCGATGCACCGTAAGGACTCGTCAAGCCTCCCGAGCCGGCCGAGCCCACTGCATGCTGTGGCGAGACCCCACGTCGCCAGCTGCGTTGCCGTCGGGGAGCAGTGCGGATGGTCCAGCACCCTGGCTGCCGCCTCGGCGGCCTGGACAGTCCGGCCAAGATGGGCGTCAATAATTGAGTGCGTCCCGGCCAGCTCCACAGCGGCAGCCTCATCGGAGACGGTGCTGGCGACGGCGTCAAGCACCGCCTCGGCCTCGGTTGGACACCCGTTAAAGAACAAGGCACCTACCCGGAGTATCGCAACCTCGGCTCGTTGGGCGTCGGTACGGGCCAGGGTGCCCAGCGCGGCCAGCTCGGTGTCGGCCTCGGTGCCCCGGCCACACCAAGTCAGCGCGTTATGCAGAAGTAACCGTGGCTCGAAACCACCGCCAGCGGTGACTGCGCCCCGCGCGAGCAGCTCGGCCAGCACGAGATTCCCGAGTTCGGTGGCTCGGCGGGCGGCGTTGGTGAGCAACACCGGGTCCGGTGGCAGGTCAGACTCCAGGATCAGCACCGCGCGGCGCAGGGTGTCATCGGCTCGGCGGGCACCGGTGGCGGCCATCGCGCCCGCGATCCGACCGCGCAGCCGCCGAGCGTGCAGCCGGCCCATCTGGGCCCGCTGCACCTCACCGTAGAGCGGGTGGGCCAGCCGGGCCTGCAACCGTCGCCCGTCGGGATACACCTCGACCAACCCTCGCGTCTCGGCCTGCTCCACCGCCGCCGCATCGGTTAACCCCACCAGCAGCGGCACGCCCAGCGGCTCGCCGAACGCCAGGACGCCGAGGACCTCGTGCTGAGCCGCGGGTAGTTGGCCGATCCGGGCGGACAGCAGCTCCACCAGCCCCGGCGATAACGCAAGCTCTCCCGACCACCGCCATACTCCGGCAACCTGATGCAACCGGCTGGCTTCCAGCTCGGCATCGACCAGTTGCCGCAGGTACAGCGCGTTGCCCTGGGTGATGGTGAACAGCCGGCGAGCGGCGGCGTTGTCTACCGGTCCACCCAGTGCCGCCTCCAGCAAGCTGGCGGTCTCGGCCTGAGACAGCGGCTGCAGTTCCAACCGCGCCAGGTGGCCTTCTTTCCACAACGCGGTGACCGCGTCCGGCGCGGTTTCGCCAGTGCGCAGTGTGAGCACCATCGTCACCGCTCGGCGCAACACCAGCTGGTGGACCAGCATCGCGGACAGCTCATCGAGCAGGTGTGCATCGTCCACCCCGACGATCACCCCGGCCCTTCCGGCACCGGCCAGCAACGCATCGCCGGCCTGGCGCACCAGTCGGGCCGGATCCGGGCCGACAACTCCCAGAGTCGCGGCAAACGCCCCCAACGGCAGGGCCCGTGCAGAAGCTGTGGCCACCGCCCATCGGGTCGACGCGCCGCGCTGCTCGGCCGCCGCGAGCGCCTCCCGCGCCAGCCGGGTCTTCCCCACCCCAGCCGCCCCGGCTAGCACGACACCTGTCGGACCATCCCGGCGACGGGTCAGATGGCTGATGACACGCAGTTCCTCGGCTCGCCCGGTCAATAGCCACGTCGCGGCCATACCCAAACTGTAGGGATCACAGCCGTTCGCCGACAGGCATTATCCGCCCTGGTTACTCTCGCGATCGTGGTCAGATCAGGGTTGCGAACGCACCCAGCGGAAATGCCCCGAGCCGCCGCTGTCGGGCCCACTCATCGGATCGCACGACCACGCCGCGCGAAAGTCACGCAGCACCTCCCGCGCCGGCCGGGTCTTCCCCACCCCAGCGGCACCCCCCACCCGAGTTGCCCAGCGCCGCTGGCCCGGCAATCGTGACGTGATCAGCGCTCGACTAGCCTTTGTTGCCAAATTTGTGTGTGACGAACAGTCATCCCGGTGGTGAACTGGTACTGCGCACCCTTGACCACCATGTCGACGGCGCTCGGTTACTACCGGCTGTCTGAAACGTGACACACCGGGATCGAAGATCGCTAGGAGACTTCGCTGGCTGCAGCCAGCCGCCGCAGTCGATCGGCATCCGCGGCGAGTCGCTCGATCCCGTCCCGAAGGGAGATGCCCTGCTCGGCGGCCAGTCCTTGCAGCACCGGCAGCCAGAGTTGCAAGCGCTGGTGACTGCGTTCATGCCACGCTGATCAGAGACGAGCTCGCCGGCTGACGGCGCCGCCCGTGAAAGGACGGATCGCGGAATGCATTCGTTGCTGTTCTACGACTACGTGAACGATATCGTCGAACGTCGCGCGCCTTTCCGACGGGAGCATCTGGCACTGGCCGGCGAGTTCCGCGAACGGGGAATCCTGCTGATGGCCGGCGCCCTCGTCGAACCGGTTAACGGTGCCGTGTTCGTATACACGACCGACGATCGCTCGGTCGTGGAGGACTTCGCGCGAAGGATCCCTACGTGCGGGAGGGATTGGTGACGGCATGGCGGATCCGTCCCTGGACGTCGTTATCGGTTGATGCCGGAGATACGCCCACGAGGCTGCGGGCTTCTCGGGAAGGAAGCTGGTCCAGGTCTGCGTGGATCTCGCGGGCTGAATGAGGAATCTCCACAGCCCTGGTGTCGCCGAGTTCGACACCGGGGCTGCGCGTTTTGGTCCTCGGAGCTCTGATGTCGAACTCGGCGACACCAGAGTGAGTGAGCTAGCGGCGCTTGCGCGCCACCCAGATCTCCTGAGCCGGCCACTGGCGGCCCCACTCGGCGGTGACGTAGTCGTAGTAGACCGGCGATTCCGCATCCGCGGGAGCCTGGACTTCGATGAGCTCCTCGATGTCGAAGCCGTGGGCGCGGAGCAGCCGGATCCAGTCGCCGTGGCTGAGGTGGTACTCGGTGCCTTCTGAGCCGTCGGGCCATTTGATGCGATACATCCCGAATTGCGGTCGCTGCAGCGCCTCGTTGACCAGGCCCTCATCGGGGGAACACAGGTAGACCAGCATCGAGTTGGTCAAGAACACGAGGCGGCCACCGGGACGCAGCAGCCTGGCGGCCTCGGGGATCCAGAGCACGGGATCGGCCCACAGTGACGCGCCGTACTCGGACACGGCCAGGTCGAACGTGGCCTCCGGCAGCGGGACCCGCTCAGCCGGCGCCTCGATGAGGGGGAACTGGATGCCGGTGGCGGCCTGCGCCCGTTTCGCGGACGCCAGCTGGGCGGGCGTCGGGTCGACGCCAACCGGTCTCGCGCCGCGCTTGGCCAGCCATGCGGAGAAATAGGCCGTGCCGCAACCCAGCTCGACCACGTCCAGACCGGCGACGATGCCGAGCGGCGAGTTCAGGGAGACCTCGCTGACACCGAAGACGCCCCAGGTGATCTCCTCTTTACGCCAGGCGCTCTCGGCGCGCCCGTCGGTGTATTCCGTGTTCGTCCGCGTCCAGGCCCTGATGTTGCCGGCGATGGCCTCCGGATCAGGGGTCGTCCGCCGCTGGTGGTCCTTGGCTGAGTGCATCCTGGGAGTGTGACAGGTGCACGAGGAATTCCGGATTCCATTGCTGGTCGCGAAACCTCGCTCACCTCCGGTTGGGACGAAAGGTCGAGTCCGTGCCTGATGGCTTCAGCGGTCAGGTGAGAGCATGACGCCGCCCAGTTTGGTAGAAATGTCCGAGAGGTGGACTCGTTTCGTTCACACCGGGCATCCGCCCTGCTCAACGCGCAGTATCGCGGCCAGCTTCGCCTCAGCGACCTCCAACAGCGGCTCGAGTGCTTCCCGTTCCATGGCCAGGCACTCAGCGATTAGCTCGTCGGGCAGGCCGGCGTCCCGCAGGCGCAGAGCCAGCGAGTAGGCGCCCGGCAAGTGTCGCAACGCCTCCGCTCGCCGACGCTGCCCGGGTCCCGGATCGCCGGCTGGGCAACTGCCGACCCCGACCACGACTGCCTCCTCGGACTCGGTGCCGTTAACCGGTCAGCTTTTGGCTGCCGATTCCAGTTCAGTCTTGAGACGGCGCAAAGTTTGTCGCATACCATCCCGGTTGGCCTCCGGGCGGATGTTCGCCAACTTTCCCATGACGATTCGCCCTAATATGCTGGCCCCGCGGGTTCGCTTGTCGGACCAGTACTCAGTGACCTCGGTCCCGCCCTCGGTGGGAGCGAACCGGTACCCCCACCGAGCCACCGGAAACCCGAGTGCGAACACGTCAAACACGAACTCCGCGCCCGGTTCCGCCACGCAAACATGGCAGCTGGAGAACCAGATGCGCGGCCCGTGCCGGTTCCATCCGATGAATCGGGCCGGCAAGCCGTTGTGCTTGCGCCAGATCCATACCGCGAAGCATTCGGGGCTCCAGCGGGCCATCCGGCGTATGTCCGCCACCGCGGCAAAGACCTCCGCCGGGGGCGCGGCCACCACAATGCGCTCTTCCGCTCCCGTCGAACCAACGGAACCGCCGCGAAGGTCGGGCTTACCCGCGGGTTCGGGCAACGGGGCCGTCCGCCCCGCCGTGGATGCAGGTTTTCCAGTGCTGGTCATCATTGCTCTCCTTGAAGCTGGTCGCATCAACCGGGTGAGTTGAGGATGCGCGCCTGTAGCGGCAGTGGTGCGAGTAGTCGACTACTCGAATCCCGCCGGGGCGGGTGAGGGGTTGAACGACCCGCCAGCGCCGGTGTGCGGGCACCTTCGCAGGGCTGCCCCACGGTGCGCGCTATTTGTGTTTTTGGTGTTTGGATCGGATACTGTGGGGATGGTGGCACGAGTTCGGGAGCCCGATCTACTCAGCACGGCTGGTGCGGCCGTGGTCCTCGGTTGCTCGCGTCAGCACGTGGTCGACCTCTGCGACAGCGGTCAGCTCCCTTTCGTGCGGATCGGGACGCACCGACGGCTGCGGCGGGGCGACGTGGAGCGTGCGCTGCGGTCGCGACTGACCAGGGATCAGGAAAGGTCGCTGTGGCTGCACCACGCCGTCGCCGGACGGCTGGCCGTGGAGCCGGATGCCTCGCTGACCAAGGCGCACCGCAACATCGAGACGATGCTGCTCGCGCACCCCGCCGGCGAGGTGCGCGAGCGGATACGGCAATGGCAGGTGCTGATCGAGGCAGGGCTCGACGGTGTGTTCGACGTGCTGACCTCCCGCGCCGCGTTCGCTGTCGAGCTGCGGCAGAACAGCCCGTTCGCGGGTGTGTTGCCGGAGCCGGATCGGCAGCGCGCCCTCGAATGCTTCCGTACTCACTGGCGGCGCGAGCATGCGGCGTGAATCGCGAACAACTGGAGCACGTGCTACGCGCTGCATCGCAGATCACTGGCGATCCGGATGTTCTGGTGATCGGCAGCCAGTCGATCCTGGGTGCGTTACGGGAGGATCGTCTCCCGCCGGAAGCCGTCACGTCGATCGAGGTCGACGTGACGTTCTTCGACGATCCAGATGACCAGAAGTCCGACCAGGTCGACGGCGCGATCGGTGAGCTCTCCACATTCCACGAGACTCACGGCTACTACGCGCAGGGTGTCAGTATCACCACGGCGACCCTTCCGCGCGGCTGGCGACAGCGAACCGTCATGGTCGAGTCCAGCAGCGCCGCTCCAGGGCGCGGTCATTGCCTGGAACCCCACGATTGTGTCGTCTCCAAGCTCATCGCCGGCTGCCCGAAGGACTTGGTGTTCGCGGAGGCGCTGATCCGCGAACGACTGATCGATCCGGCCGTACTCCAGGAGCGGCTCGACCTGGTCGACGAGCTACCCCCGGTGGTGGTGCATCGGTTGCGGCGATGGTTGGCGCGCCACCTCGAGTCCTGACCCTGACGCACCGGGTATGGGTCATCGCGGCGCGACCACTCGACTATTCGGAGCCGGCACTCCAATCGCGGCCGAGCAGGGCGGCGAGTTCGGTGCGGTCAGCGGCGCCGAGTTTGGCGCAAGCACGGTAAAGGTGACCTTCGACGGTGCGGACCGACACGACCAGCTTGTCGGCGATCTGGCGGTTGGACGACCCGCCGGCGGCCAGAATGACGATCTCCCGCTCCCGCTGCGTCAGCGACACCGGCGCGGCCATCGCGGCCAGCGCCGGTGTCCGGGCACCTTCACAGGACTGCGCCAGCCGGTGGGCGCGGCTACTAGCGGCCTGCGCGGAACCGCGACGGTCCTGGCGGGTATATGCCGCGGCGGCTTGAGCAGCGGCGTCGGTGGCCGGCAGCAGCGCGCCCATCGTCTCGAGTTGGAGCGCAGCGGCATGCAGCGCAGCGCCATCGTCGGCGGCCAGGGCGGCGGCGTGCGCGGCCGCGGCACCGGCGCGGGGCCCGTCGACCTGCGTGGTCAGCGCGGCAAGCCGATCGGCCACCGTGCGATCACCGAAACAGACCGCGGTGTGCAGCGCGAGCACCTTCCACGGCGGGTTGGTGTTGGGACGCGGCCAGCTCGGCGGCGTGACCGGCGAGCGCGATGGCCTGGCTGACACCGCCCTCGGCGGCGGCCACCCACGCTTGCGCGAGCAGCAGTTCCGGCTGGCAGAACAGAAACCCGGGATGCCCCGCGAACGGGATCAGCTGCTGCAGGGCGTCGCGTGCTGCCGCGGTGTCACCGGCCATCCCGAGCGCCCCGGGAAGATCCATGAGCAGCGTGAACGGCGGGGTGCCCTGGTCGGCGCTGCCGGCCAGCGACTGGCGGAACCACCGTGCCGCGGTCTGGACCTGCCCGCGGTACTGGGCCACTGCCCCACACATGGCACTGGTGAACACCTCGCCGAGACCGAAGCCGCCCTGGCAGCGCTCCCGATACCGCCGTGCCGCATCGTCGGCTTGGTCGATCAGGCCCGCCAGCAGCAGCCCCCGGACCCACGACGACCCGATGATCGCCGCCTGATACAGGCCGGTCTCGAACGCGTCCGCGCGGGCGTCGATCCACCGCACCCTCTCGTCGAGCCCGTCGAGACGGCCCAGCCCCGCGGCCGACGCGGCAAGACCCCAGGTCGCCAACTGGGCTGCGGTCGGGGAGCATCGTGGATGGGTGAGCACGCCGGCGGCGCGCTGCGCTGCCTGGACAGTCCGGCCGAGGAAGGCATCGAACACCGAGCGCATCGCGGTCAGCTCCGCAGCGGCGACGTCATCGGAGATGGTGCCCGCGACCGCGTCGGCCATGGCCTCGGCCTCGGCGGGACGGCGCAGTCCCAGGGCCAACGAGGCGATCCGGGGGATCGCGGCTTGGACTCGCTGGCTGTCGGTCTGGGCCAGCGGGGCCAGTGCGGCCAGCTCGGTTTCGGCCTCGGCCGCGCGGCTGGGCACCCAGTGCAGCGCGTTGCCCAGCAGAAGCCGCGGCTCGAAGCCGCCACCGGCGGCTACCGCGGCCCGCGCCACTCGCTCGGCCAGCGCGAGATCACCCAGCTCGGTGGCGCGGCGCGCGGCGTCGGTGAGCAGCACCGGATCCGGCGGCAGGTCGGATTCCAGCACCAGCAGAGCGCGGCGCAGGGTGTCACCGGCCCGCCGGGCACCGGTGGCGGCCAGCGCACCCGCGATTCGACCGCGCAGCCGCCGAGCCTGCAGCAGGCCCATTCGCTCCCGTTGGACCTCGCCATACAGCGGGTGGGCCAGCCGGGCCTGCAACCGCCGGCCGTCCGAGTAGACCTCGACCAGCCCCCGGGCCTCGACCAGCTCCAGCGCCGACGCATCAGTCAGTTTCGCCAGCAGCGGCACCCCGAGCGGCTCGCCGAAGGCCAGCACCTCGACGACGTCGCGCTGGGCGTGAGGTAGCCGGCCGATCCGGGCCGAGAGCAGCTCGACGAGCCCCGGTGACAGCGCCAGCTTCCCTGACCAGCGCCATACCCCGGCGACCTGGTGCAATCGGCCGGCTTCCAGCTCACCGTCGACCAGTTGCCGCAGGTAGAGCGGGTTGCCCTGGGTGATGGTCCACAGCCGGCGCGCGGCGGCGCTGTCCACCGGCCCACCCAGCCTCGCCTCCAGCAACATCGCGGTCTCGTCCGCCGACAGCGGCTGCAGCTCCAACCGGGTCAGATGCCCGTCCTTCCACAATGCCGTCACCGCATCCGGCGCCGCCTCCCCGGTCCGCAACGTGAGCACCACCGTCGCCGCCCGGCGCAGCACCAACTGGTGGACCAACATCGCGGACAGCTCATCGAGCAGGTGCGCGTCGTCCACCCCGACGATCACGCCTGCGCTCCCCGCACCGGCCAGCAACGCATCGGTGGCCTGGCGCACCAGCCGAGCAGGATCCGGGCCGATGACACCCAGCGTCGCGGCGAACGCACCCAACGGCAGCGCCCGCGCCGACGCGGTCGCCACCGCCCACCGGGGCACTGCGCCGCCCTGCTCAGCGACCGCGAGCGCCTCTCGGGCCAAACGAGTCTTACCCACCCCAGCAGCCCCGGCCAGCACGACCCCGGTCGGCCCATCCCGGCGACGGGTCAGCTCGCTGATCAGACGCAGCTCCTCGGCCCGCCCGGTCAACAGCCACGTCGCGGCCACACCCTAAGCGTAGGGACCACGACTATCAGTTGAAAGGCGCTACCCGCCCTGGTCACCGACCGCAATCGGGGACTTTCCTGCACTGGTTGCCGCAGCCGGTCGGCGGGCTGGTGATCCCGTCGCTCAGCTCGAAGGTGCCGCCGGCGGAGGTGCGGTGAGTGGAGCCGTGCCGGCGAGCAGGGCGGGAGTTCGGGCGCCTTCGCTGGAGGACGGCGGCTTGGGCGGCGGCGTCGGCGGCCACCAGTAGGGCCCCCATCTCCTCGAGTTGCACCGAGGCCGCATGCTGCGGCGTGCGCCGCCGCCGCGGGACCCATCGATTTGCTCCCGGGTCCGGCGCAGACGCTTGCCGGCCGACTGGACCGCGAGCTGTGTCGCCAGCTCCCGTGACGCGTAACCGACTACCTGTCTTCGGCGGGTGGCCGCTCAGCGGCGGTCAACAACCACGTACCGGGACTACGACAGGGGTTCGAGATCGACGCCGGCCTGTTCGTATCGGCCGTACCGATCTGGGTGGGCGGTGAGCATGGGCCATCCGCGTTCGCGGGCGCACGCGATTGTATGTGCGTCGGCCTGACTGCCTCCAAGCTGGCCGACGGCCCGGGCGCGCGCCTCATCCAGGTTGTCGATGACCGTGACGGGGAGCTGAAGCAGGACATCGAACACTTGGCGATGCTCCTCGGCGAGTTCGGCCCACGCCGCCGCAACCGCGGTCGAGGGCACGATCAACACGATGGACTCTTCGACCGCAGTCCAGACCGCCGCGGCGGCGTAGATGGAGGTGCCGCGGGCGAATGCCAGAAGCGCGGAGGTGTCGAGAACCCGTCCGCCGATCACACGCCGTCGGCCGGAGCGGGCAGTCCCCAAGCGCGGCGGACGGCCGCCCGCGCCTCCAGCGGCGGCGGGCCACCCAGGACGCGAGCCAGCTCGGCGAGCGCATGGGTGCGGCTGAGTCGATCTCGCAGAGCGTCGGCGACGAACGCGGACAGGCTGTCCGCAGCTCCGGCGTCCACCGCACCGCGGGCCCTTGCCAGCACCTCAGGCGGCAGGCTCACGGTAATCCGTTCAGCAGTCATACGGGAAGGCTAGCAGCGTCATACTGTCCGCGATCCTGGGTGCGTTTCGGGAGGATCGTCTCCCGCCGCCACCTCAAAGTCCTGATCCCGACGCACCGGGTCTGGGTCACCAGCCCGTTGCAGGCCCGGCGGCTCACGTGCCGACACGCCGGGACGGCGCGGCGCGGAGCAGACGCGCCGGATCGAGGGTAAACAATCTTTGTCCACATCCGTGCACAGGCCTCTGGACAGGCAGAAGGTCATATTGCCGACCAACTGTCCCCAAGTTGTCCCCAGTCACCGATCACGCGACGGCCGGGGCGAGCGAGTCGTCCCGATGTTGTCCCCAGGTTGTCCCCAGTCACCGTTTGCTGGGGCTGACAGGCCGCCCTAACCTCACCCGGCACGCCTGGAGAAACGCGTCCGACTGCATTTTGTCGGTGCCGTCCGGTAGAACACGTGTTCGTGAGGGTCGGGCAGTCGGGGAAGGGGAGGTACCCAGGGGTGGCGCTGGTTGACGACCGTGGGGTGCGGGTCGAGAACGGTGGGCCGGCCTTCGACCGGCAGCCGCCGCAGGACATCACCGCTGAGCAATCGGTACTCGGCGGGATGCTGCTGTCCAAGGACGCCATCGCCAACGTTGTTGATGTGTTGCGGTCGGGTGATTTCTACCGGCCCGCGCATCAGGCCGTCTTCGACTGCGTGCTGGATCTGTACGGGCGCGGTGAGCCGGCTGACGCGGTCACCGTCTCCGCTGAGCTGGAACGCCGCGGCGAGCTGCTCCGGGTCGGTGGCGCGCCGTACCTGCACACGTTGATCTCGGTCGTGCCGACCGCGGCCAACGCGGGGTACTACGCCGAGATCGTCGCGAGCAAGGCGGTGTTGCGCCGCCTGGTGGAGGCCGGCACCCGGATCGTGCAACTCGGCTACCACGGTGCCGACGGCGCTGACGTGGACGACGTGGTGGACCGTGCCCAGGCCGCCGTCTACGAGGTCACCGAACGGCGGATGAGCGAGGACTACATCGCGCTGGAGGAACTACTCCAGCCCACCATGGACGAGATCGACGCGATCGCCTCCCGGGGTGGCGTCTCGTCCGGCGTCCCCACCGGCTTTGCCGACCTCGACGCGGTGACCAACGGCCTGCATCCCGGCCAGATGGTGATCATCGCGGCGCGCCCCGGGATTGGGAAGGCGCTTGCGCTGGACACCCCGTTAGCTACGCCGATCGGCTGGACGACGATGGGTCAGGTCGCCGTGGGCGACCAGTTGCTCGGCGCGGATGGTCGACCCACGACAGTCGTGGCCGCGACCGAGGTGATGCGCGGGAGACCGTGCTACGAGATCGAGTTCTCCGATGGAACGGTTGTCGTGGCTGACGGGCAGCACCAGTGGCTCACCGAAACCCGTGCCTCACGCCGCTCTGCGCAACAGGCCATGACAGGTCACAATCGTTACCGCAACCAGCGGACATTCGCCGAAGTGCGCACCACCGAGGAGATCGCTGGCACGCTGCGGTGTCTCACTGCTGACCGGCGGCTCAATCACTCGGTGGTCAACTGCCGGCCACTAGACCTACCCGACGCCGAGCTGCTAATTCCGCCCTACTCGCTCGGTGTGTGGCTCGGTGATGGCACCAGCCACGCGGCGCACTTCACCAGTGCTGATCCCGAGATCGCCGTTCACATCGAGGGGGAAGTCCAGGAGAGTCACGGGACCGTCCAGGCAAGGCTGCGCACGCTCGGTGTGCTGGGGAACAAGCACATCCCGTCGGTCTATTTGAGGGCCTCGCTCGGACAGCGGCGGGCGTTACTTGCCGGTTTGCTCGACACCGACGGAACGGTCACCCCCACCGGATTGGTGCAGTTCACCGTCACCTCAGCCCGGCTCGCCCGCGATGTTCGTGAACTCGTGGTCAGCCTCGGTTTTCGCTGCGGAGTCTCGACTAAGCAGGTGCGGGGACGCACCGAGCAGTCCTCAACGGCCTACACGCTCACGTTCAGCACTGAGAATGACGTATTCCGGCTGGAGCGCAAGCGGCTGGTTCACAAACAGCGTCGGCGGTATTCGCCGGCGCGCTCACACTCACGCTATATCGTCGACGTGCGGGCGGTGGAGTCCGTTCCTGTCCGGTGCGTGCAAGTGGACAACAGCGACCACCTATACCTGGCCGGGGAATCGATGATTCCTACCCACAATTCGACCCTAGGACTTGATTTTGTTCGGTCCTGTTCGGTCACCCACGGCATGGCCAGTGTGATCTTTTCGCTGGAGATGAGCCGCACCGAGATCGTGATGCGGCTGCTGTCCGCCGAGGCCAAGATCCGGTTGGCGGATATGCGATCCGGCCGGATGAGCGACGACGACTGGACCAGGCTGGCCCGGCGGATGGGCGAGATCAGCGAGGCGCCGCTGTTCATCGACGACTCGCCGAACATGACGATGATGGAGATCCGGGCCAAGGCGCGGCGGCTCAAGCAGCGCAACGACCTGCGCCTGATCGTCGTGGACTACATGCAGCTGATGACCTCGGGTAAGAAGGTGGAGTCCCGCCAGCAGGAGGTCAGTGAGTTCTCCCGGCACCTCAAGCTGCTGGCCAAGGAACTCGAAGTGCCCGTGGTCACGATCTCCCAGCTCAACCGCGGTCCGGAGCAGCGCACCGACAAGAAACCGATGCTGGCCGATCTTCGCGAATCGGGCAGTCTCGAGCAGGATGCGGACATGGTGATGCTGATCCACCGGCCGGATGCGTGGGAGCGGGATGATCCACGGGCCGGTGAGGCGGACCTGATCCTGGCCAAGCACCGCAACGGGCCGACGACGACCGTCACGGTGGCCCACCAGCTGCACTACAGCCGCTTCTCCGACATGGCCCAGGGTTGACCGACCCGGTGCTGAGCTGGCTCAGGTGGCCCAGTCACACACTGTGTGCAGGACAGTCAGCGCGTCTCCGTTCACGCGTTCGGCCACCGGCAGACCACCGGGCACCACCAAGGACGAGCGGTGCCGCCGGATGGCGCTACATGAGTTCGCCTCCCAGAACCCACCCAGATAGATCTCGTCCGTCCAGTCACGGGTCTCCCGCACACCACGCAGCGGCCCATCGGGACCCGGCGCGATCCGCTCGAAGGCGAACCCGCCGCTCCTGGCGAGATCCAGCAGCCGCTTGGCGGCCGCTAGATCCGGGCTATCGGTCATGGCCGTTCCCCGATTCCCCGCGGCGCGTTCACTGAGCTGCCCCCACCGCGCACATCGGGCACTGGCCGCGATTGGGTGCGGTCAGGCTCGCGGCGAGCACCTGCGCACCGCACAGCGCGACATAGCGTCCCGTGCGCCGCCAGCGAGCTGCGGCCTCATCGGTCATCAGGTGCTCAATACCGGTGTGCGAGTCGACGATTCCGAGTGGTCGCGAGCCGCCTCGCCAATGCGCGCCCTGGTGGCGGCTGCGACGCCACCAGTGATCGCGGCTGTGTTTGCCTGCCATGGGTGTGGTCTCGCCTCGCTCGTCTCTGGCGCCGCCCGACCCGAAGAGGCGCGGATCGGGCGGCTGACGCCAGCCCTACGCCGACGTCTCAAGGAGAATAGTAGATGGTACGTCACAATGTCACGTGCAAGCGATGTGACGTACCATCGATACGCAGTTATGCTCCGTGCCCATGGCCGGCCCCACCATCCGTCGCCGTCAGCTTGGCGCTGCGCTGCGTCAGCTGCGAACAGACGCTGACGAGACCCGTGAGCAGGCTGCTTTCGTCCTCGGCTGCTCGCCGACCAAGGTCACGTATCTGGAATCAGGCCGGAACGTGATCGGCAAGACGGAGCTGATCGTGCTGATGCAGCACTACGGCGCCGAGGGCAAATTGGACACGCTGGAGGGACTGCGCCAGGAAGCCGGCAAGCGCGGCTGGTGGTCCACTGCCCGGCTGCCGTTGTGGCTCGCCGCGTACGTGGGCCTGGAAACCGAGGCGAGCTCGGTCCGGTCCTTTGAACTCGAGCTGATCCCCGGGTTGCTGCAAACCGAGCAGTACGCCCGGGACCTGCACACCCTGCGCGGGCACGTGGCGCCGGACGACCTGGACCGCCGGGTGACGGCGCGGTTGCGCCGCCAGCAGCGCCTCACCGCGAGCGACCCGCTGCACCTGTCGGCCCTGCTGTCCGAGGCGGCGCTGAAGCGCTGCGCCCGGCAGCCGGACGTGGCCGCTGATCAATTCAGGCAGCTGCTCGACTGGGCGCGGCGCCCCAACATCGAGATCCAGGTGCTGCCCTTCGACATCGGCCTGCACTGTGGAATGCAGGGAGCGTTCACCCTGCTCAGCTTCCCGGAGGGCCTGCTGCCCGACGTCGGATGGCAGGAGTACGCGCTGGGCGGCCACCTCATCGACGACGAGGCCGATGTGGCCTCGCTGGCTACGCTCTATGACAAGCTCCGCGATCAGGCTCTCGGTTGCGATGAGAGCCTGACCCTGCTCGCGGAGCTCGCTGAGAATACTGACTGACCAGCGGAGAAGAGGCAGCGCGATGGATGGTCTCGGTAATGTTCGGTGGCGCAAATCCAGCCGCAGCGGTGGTAACGCCGCGTGCGTTGAAGTAGCCGACCTCGGCGGCGGATGTCGCGCCGTGCGGGACTCCAAGGACCCGGCCGGGTCGGCTCTGCGGTGCACCGCGGCCGGGTGGTCGGCGTTCACCGCGGGCGTCCGCGCCGGCGAGTTCGGCTGACGGCACACCCAGCGAGCTGATCTGGGCCGCGGTCAGATCGACCGCTGGCCTATGGGTGCGGCGTCGTCGCGGCATCGGCGGGGCCGGTCTGCCGTTGGTGGTCGCCCGGCGCCGCCAGGATGTCGATCAGTCCTTGCAGCGCGGTGGCGTGTTCGAGCCGGTGACGGGCGAGGCGGCGTGGCCGGGCGGCGCCGGCGGCCCTTGGGTATCGCTGCCCTGTTCGGCTGCGGCGTGGATCGGCTCGTGGGTGACCGCGTCGTTGTCGTCGGCCGCCGTGCCGGCATCGGTCAACACCTCGTAGACGGCGATGAGGCCACAACGCAGCTGAAATCGCTGCCCGGCGTAGCCTGGCCTCGCCTAAAGCGGCAAACTCAGCGTGCCGAAATTATCACAGCACACTATGCGACCGGATTCCTTGATCCAGTACGAGCAAACAACAACGTGTCCGGACCCGTCATACGAATTTGGTACACGGCCGAACCACAGATTCGGGAAGCCCTCCTCTCGTCGGACTCCCTGGTAAGGGTCGTCGTCGCGCGTCAGGATCCAGGCCATCACGATACAACGCAGATCATCCGTGGGGGACTCAAGTTCCACCCAGGCGTCAAAACGCTCAAGGAACTGATCCAAGGTCCAGGGGCTTACTTCGCTAGACACGAGGTACCAGCCTCGCCCGGAGTTCTTCGAGCCTGGCCACGAGTTCCTCGCGACTGTCCGGTCGGCCGCGATCTGCGCGTCGATTCTCGGCGCCCTGCAACCACTGTGTGACAGCTGCCGAGTCGAGCAACACGTCATCCTCTTCCTCGTCGGCACTACCGCTGGTCCTAAAGTATTGCTTGATCCACTCGGGTTTGATGCGCGCGCTCTCGCCGGGCCGACGTCCACTGTCGGCCAGTTGCCAGGGCTCTTCGCTGTGCGCCAGGTTCTCAAGATCTTTTCCGGTCAGCGCGCCGTAGCGGCTGAGCACGTAGCCGACAGTGTTCAGCTGAGCCTCATCCATCTCGCGATGAACCCTCGGAACGTCGCCGTGCTTCTCCTCGTGCCAAAGGGCTCCCACGACAGGCCCCATGTCCCAGGCGGAGATTGTCTCGCTGAACAGTGGTTCATCGAAGGTAGCCAGATGGTGACCCTGGCAGTAATAGAGGAGTTTGTGCAGCTTCTTCGTCGGTAGCCCGGGAAGCCGGTCACGGAGAGCGGCGGCTACGTCACGTGCTGACAGGGTCATGGACGCAGGATACGACTCGCGTTGAGAACCTAGCGGAGGCGAGTGATGCAGGCGTTTCTCGAACATGTGTTCTAGTATGGCAGAGAGGTCAGCCAAGATCGCACGATTGGCCAGCATCCGCGCCGGCGAGTTCGGCTGACGGCACACCCAGCGAGCTGATCTGGGGTCGCGGGTCAGATCGACCGCCGGCCTATGGATGCGACGTCGTTGCGGCGGCGAGGCCCGTCTGCCGTTGCTGGTCGTCCGGCGCCGCCAGGATGTCGATCAGTCCTTGCAGGGCGGCGGCGTGTTCGGGCCGGCGGCGGGCGAGGCGGAAGCCGGGCGCGGCCGACTACGGCTCAAGGGTCCGATGTCGACGGTGGGTGGTCGGGACCGATCGGTACCACGGGTCAGCTTTAGCGATTCGCTCTTCACCGGTCACCGGGAGCGGCCTTACCGTCACCCACGCAGAACTGTCCCGGTCACCCGGTGCCAGAGGTCGGCTCTCCTGACCAGCCCGGGCAGGGGACCGAATGTGGAGGTCGAATGCGTCTGCGTGTGGAAGTGCGAACGGTGGCTGAGCAGTTGCCGTGGGATGAATTCTTGCGGCCCGGCCGGGGGATTGCGTACGGCCTGCTGGCCGGCGTCGATCCGGGGTTGAGTGCCCGGCTGCACAGCGGGGGGTGGGGCTCGCACCGGATGGCGCCGTTCGGCTACGGGGCCCCGGTTTTCCCCTCGGCCAGCCGCCGTACCGGTGTGTACGCGGTGGGTGGGCGGGGCAGCGTGGAGTTGGGGAGCCCGCTGCTGGCGGTGGTGCAGGCGTGGGCGACGAGCCTGCGGGCGCAGCGTGTTATCGACTGGGGTGGAGTGGCGTTCCACGTCGAAGGTGTTCGGGTGGTGGAACCGCCATCGTTCAGCTCCGGCTACGCCCGGTTGCGCACCAGGACTCCGGTGGTGATGAAGGGTTCGGGCCGGGATGCCGACGGCCGGCGCACCACCCGGCAGGCGTGGTTGCTGCCTGCCGAGTCCGAGTTCCCGGTGTACCTCACCGGGAACCTGAGGCGGAAAGCCGAGACGTTGGGCCTGGATCCTGACGTGACCCTGGAACGCATCACCTGGATCGGGGCTAAGCGCTCGCACGCGGTGAGTAAGGGGCACAAGACGGGTGCGCCCGTCGAGGTGGAACTGCGCGCCGCTCCGGAGACGCTGCAGGCGGTGTGGTCCTGGGGCCTTGGGCAGGCTAATTCCGCTGGTTTCGGCTGGGTGACCGCGTGACGATGTATGCCGGTGTCCCGGATACCCAGGACACCGTGGTGCTGACCCCGCACCCGTTGCAACGGGTCGGTGCCTTCGCCCTGGCCAGGCTCGTTGATGTCGGCCACCCTGATCAGCTCGGAGCGGAGGAGTTCGCCAAGGCGATCAGCGTGATGACCGAGCACGTGCTGGGCACGGCGGCAGTGGAGAGCTCGAAGGAACTGGGCGGCTTCTGGCTGGGCGTGAGCTACCTGATGTGGCCCAACTCGGCCATGAACCCGACCAACCGGAACAAGCTGCTGCCGCAGCATCGGCGGGACCGCATGACCGAATGGCGGACCCGCCCAGATCGAGTCCGATGGCCGGGAGTCCCCTGCTCGTTGTGCGGTCGGGCAGCCTGCGGTTACTACGGCAAAGTCGACGTACCGCTGGGCGCCAGCACGGCCTACCGCAACACCACACCGCCTGATCATGCCGGGCTGGCGTTATGTTTTCCCTGCGTGAGTTGCTTCCACGCCCTGCCCTACGGCTGCCAGATCGGCGGCGGTCGCGCCGCGGCCCTGCACAGCTGGGATGAGCATTTCCTGCGCCGGTTCGTGCATACCCAGGTCGGCCGCACCCGCCAGGCCGCGACGGTGACGGCAGGGACTGCCAAGCCGCAGCCGTACTGGCGTGAGGTCACCGCGTTGCGGCACCTGCGCGGTCATCCGCGCCGGTTGACCGCGGGTGTGCAGCTGATCGTGTTCAGTAACAGCAACAAGGAGCAGGTGCTCGACGAGCACGTGATGGAGCAGCCGCTGGCCGAGTGGCTGCGCAGCACGGCTCACAACCGGCAACGCGATCTTGGTTACCGGTACCTGGTCCGCGCGCACCGGATCAAGGATGTTCCCGGGGCCGCCATGCTCGCCCGTCAGGTGTTTCACGATCCGCAGCGGGTGCTCACCCGGGCCGTGCGCTTCCTGCGCACGGTGGCGGCTGAGTCCTGCGCTGTGCCCGGTGAGGTGCCGTATCTGGTTCCGCTGTGTCACTCCTACGCCATCGAGGTACTACAGGTGAACGACAAGGATGTTGGCCGTATCGGGCAGCTTGCCGAGCACATCGCCGAGGTGCTGGCTCCGCACCGGGAGCGCGGAGTGCTCAAGAGCTATGAAAGCGCGCACCGGGAGTCCCGCAGGTTGCAGGAGTGGCTACGGAAACGGGCGGTGAGCTGGGCGCTGTCGCGGCCCGACGATCGGGCTGAACCGTTCGTCACGTCGGAGCAGTGGCGGCTGCTGTTCGATTCCGACGGCCGCAGCGGGCTGCACCGGGACCTGTTGTTCATCGCGGTGCTCGAACAGCTGCATCAACGCGGGTGGCGTGTCGATGACGCCGACGCCCGCGACGACCTCGACGACGACTTCAGTGAGGCTGAGGAGATCCAGTGACTTATTTGGTCGGCAAGATTGCTCTTGACGTCCTGGCGGGAGCACCGAACAACGGACGTGGCGAGGACAACCTCGCCAAAGTCAAGCAGATGTGGATCAACGGGAAGATCCATCCCTACGTGTCTGCCCAGGCGTTCCGGCGCTGGCTGCGCGACTCGCTGCCGGCTGACGAGCCACGCTCCGGGGTGACCCGGTCTGGCACCGGCAAGAACCAGCAGGCCTACACCGAGGGCCGGCCGGACCGTTATCTGGACGATGACCTCTTCGGCTACATGGTCGCCGTGAGCAAAGCCAACTACCAGCGGGACACCGTGCTGGCCACCGGAACGTTCGTTGCGGTGACATCGCAGCGGCCTACCAGGGACTTCGGCACCATGAGTCGCGGCTTCCACGCGAATGAGAACCCGGTGCTGCACGAGCACGAGCACTACAGTGCCGACCTGGCCGGGGACGTGTTGCTGGATCTGCCCCGGGTGGGCACCTTCGAGATGGGTGGCTCGGGGTTGCGGACCGCGCTGCCCGCGGCGGCGGCGAAGGAGGCCGAGCAGGCCGGGTCCGAGCAGGTCGTCTTCCGCGGCACCGCCGCACTGCGGCTGCCGATCACCGAGCGACGCCGCCGGGTGGCGCTGCTGTTGCGCGCGCTCGCCGGGCTGCGGGGCGGGGCCAAGCGGTCGCTGCACTACGGGGACCGGACTCCGGCTTTCGTGCTGCTTGCCCCGGTCCAGGGCGGGAGCAACCCGTTCACCCGGGTACTGCGACCCCAGGCGCAGGAGACTGTTTTCGACGACGATGTGCTGCGCGAGGAACTCGATGCCTGGTCAGACGAGCTGGACGGCCCGGTGCTGATCGGCTGGGCTCCCGGCTTCCTGGGCGAACAGCGGGACAAGGCCCGTACCGAGCTGGCCGACCTGATCGACGCGGACAAGGTCCTCATCGACCACCCTCGGGTGGTCCTGAGCCACCTGGCCGAGCGGGTCGAGGGCGGGACCCTCGACTCCTGGTTCGAGGACCCGACCGGATGACCGAGGCCCTCGACATCGAGGTCCGCGCCCCGGTCGCGTCGTTCCGTAACCCGCTCTACGCCGGGGTGCAGGTCGGGTTGCCCTGCCCACCACCGGCCACCGTCGGCGGGATGCTCGCCGCGGCCGTCGGAGGCTGGGGCCAGGTACCGGGCGACCTGCGATTCGGGATGGCCTTCACTGCGGCCGGCCAGGGCACCGACCTGGAGACCTACCACCCCTTGGACGCCTCGGGCGGCAAAACCGACCCGACGCCTAAGGACCGACCCTTCCTGGCTGAGGTGACGCTGCGGATCTGGCTGTTCGACGACCCGTCGCGGTGGGAGCGGGCGCTGCGCCGGCCGGTGTGGCCGCTGCGGCTGGGCCGCAGCCAGGACCTGGCCACCGCCCGCACCCGGCGGGTCCGGCTGGTGCCGCAGCCGGGCCGCCAGGGACACGCCGTCATACCGGCGCAGCTCACCGTCGCCGGGACGCTGCTGCAGCTGCCCACCGCGATCAGTCATGACCGGTCCCGGACGCAGTGGCACGCCTACCGCTACCACCAGGGCGGGACCCAGGCCGAAGTGGACAGCGGATGGGCAACCGAGGACGGCCAGGCGGTGGCCCTGCTCCCGCCGGTGCACCCGGACCTGCTCGGCACCGCGGACGCCCGGTGAGTCACGATCAGTTATGGGCCAAGAGCCCGCCCCACGGCCACACCACCGGCGAACTTCTCACCGCACACCTGACCGCGGCGCTGACAGCCATGGACGAACTGCGGCGCCGGGTCGGGCACCTCGCCACGGTGCCGGCGCGGTTCTGGACGTGGGCGCGGCTGGCGATCCTGCTGCACGATGCGGGCAAGGTCGCCGACGGCTTCCAGACCATGGTCGGCAACGGTGCCCAGCCCCCCGAGGCGTGGGGCGAACGGCACGAGGTCTACTCGCTGGGCTTCGTCGCCCGCGTTCTCGCCGACTCGGATCAGCACGACCGACTGTGGGTGGCGACCGGGGTGGCCACCCACCACCGGCCGTTCACCGGGGACGCCGACGGCAGGATCGGTCTGTTCACCTGCTACGACGACGTGGACCCGGACGAGTTCGCCGGCCACTTCGGCACCGCCGACCCGGACCTGGCCGTCCAGCTGGCGGGCTGGCTGACCACCACGGCCCGCGCCCACGGCCTGTTGCCCCATCGGCAAGATCGACAGCCCAGCGGGCCGGCCCTGGCCGGTGACGGGCTGGGGCAGGACGCCCACCGGCTCTTCGAGATGCTGCGGGACCGGTGGGACGAGCCGCTGGCCACCACCGATCCGGACGGATTGACCGCGGTACTGCTGCAGGGCGCAGTCACCCTCGCCGATCACGTGTCCTCCGCGCACAGTCAGCTGTGCACCGAATCGCCGCTCACCGCGGACTACCCGGCGAGGTTGCGGGCCCGGCTCAGCGATCGCCAGGCGGAGTTGCGACCCCATCAGGTCGAGGCCGCCGCCATCGACGGCCACCTGCTGCTGCGCTCCCCGACCGGCTCGGGCAAGACCGAGGCGGCGCTGCTGTGGGCGCAGACCCAGATCGGCGTACTGCGACGCGCTACCGGTGGGACCCCTCGGCTGTTCTACGTCCTGCCCTACCTGGCGTCGATCAACGCGATGGCGGGCCGGCTGAGCACCGAACTCGATACGCCCGACGTCGGCGTGGCGCACTCCCGAGCAGCTTCCTACCACCTGGCCCGGGCGTTGCGCGACGATTGCGTGGCGACGGAGGCGGTTGCGCCCAAGGCCGTGTCCCGAGCGGCGGCGACCCGGTTGTTCCGCGAGCTGGTCCGGGTCGGCACGCCCTACCAGTTGCTGCGGGGTGCGCTGGCCGGGCCGGCGCACAGCGGCATCCTCATCGACGCCGCCAACTCCGTGTTCATCCTGGATGAGCTGCATGCCTACGATCCCCGCCGGCTCGGCATGATCCTGGCGATGCTGCGGCTGTGGGAGGACCTCGGCGGGCGCCTCGCGGTACTGTCGGCGACTCTTCCCGACGCCCTGGCAGATCTGCTCGATACCACTCTCGCCGTGCCGTGCCAGCGGGTGGCGCTAGCGGGTTCTTGGCCGCAGCGCCACCGCATCACCGTCGGGGCCACTCACCTGACTGAGCCACCGGCCATTGCGGAGATCACTGAGCGGGTACGAGCCGGTCACGCGGTGTTGGTGGTGGCCAATAACGTTGCCGATGCCCGAGCCCTGTCCGAGAAGCTCGCCCCCCTGGCCGTCGAGCTGTACGGACCGGAAGCGGCGCTGCTGCTGCACTCCCGGTTCCGCCGCAAGGACCGGTCCGCCATCGAAGCGGCCATCCAGGCCCGCTTCGGCACCCGGCAGTCCCGGCGTCCCGGGATCCTGGTGGCCACCCAGGTGGTGGAGGTCTCCCTCGACGTCGACTTCGACGTGCTGCACACCAGCGGTGCTCCGCTCGACGCTCTGGTGCAGCGCTTCGGCCGGGTCAACCGGCTCGGCGCCCGCCCACCGGCGCCGGTCGTCGTCCACCAGCCCGGCTACCGGCCCCGCCGCGGCGGCGGGCTGGCCGAGTACGCCGACGGCGTCTACGACGCCGAACCGACCAGGCTGGCTGTAGACCTGCTGACCCGCCATGACGGCCACGTCGTCGACGAACGCGACGTCCTGGGCTGGCTCAACGAGATCTACGGCGGCGACTGGGGAACCCAGTGGCGCCGGTCGGTAGATCAGTTCCGCGACGAGTTCCGCACGGCGTTCCTTGGTTTCACCCATCCGTTCGATGACCGCAGCCGCCTGGCCCAGAAATTCGACGAACTGTTCGACGGCGCGGAAGCGGTCCTCGCCGACGACCGCGACGAATACGCCGCGCTGCTGACGTCGGCGTCTGGTTCCGCCGGTCGCCTGCTGGCTGAGGAACTGCTCATCCCCCTGCCGCCCTACACCGTCGCCCGCTGCCGCTGGGACCGCGCGCTGAAGGTCCGGGTTCTCGACGCCGACTATGACCCCCGATACGGCCTGGGTGCGATCCGCGATCAGGCGAGAAGCTGTTACGAACCCGGGGAGGTGCTGTGATCAGCGCCGATGACGTCGGCGGCGTCCATGTCAAGTACCTGTACCACTGCCCTCGGCAACTGTGGTTGTTCGCCCGTGGCCTGCGCCCGGAACGGCTCAGCTCGCTGGTGCAACTCGGCGAAGCGGTCCACGACACGACCTACACCCGGCGCAGCCCGGTCGATCTCGGCGCGGCCCGCATCGACTTCATCGACGGGCAGACCTGGGTGCACGAGGTGAAGTCCTCGTCCCGTTCCACCGAGGCGGACCAGGCGCAGGCCATCCACTACTGCCACCGGCTCGACGAGCTGGGCGTGCCGGTTCGGGGCGCGATCCTGCACTATCCGTCGACTCGTCGCACCGTCACCCTGCCCTACGGCGCCGACGAGGCGAGCCGTGCTGTGGCTGACATCGACGCCGTGCGCAGGACCGTCGCTGTGCCGTCCGCACCACCAAAGCTGGCCCGCTCCCGTTGCCGGGGCTGCAGCTACCTCGACTACTGCTGGGCGGACTGAATGCCCGAAGTTTCCCGCACCTACTGGCTCACCACCGCCTGCCGGATCCGGCGCAAGGACCAGTCACTGGTGATCGAGCGCGACGGTCACCCGGACCGGCACATCCCCGTCACCGACGTGCGCGACATCATCGCCAGCGACAACGTCGACGTGAACACGGCGGTGGTGGCGCTGCTCAACCAGCACGGCATCGATGTGCACCTGCTCAGCTACTACGGTGACTACGCAGGCTCCCTGCTGGGCGCCCAGACACACACCTCCGGTGAGACCGTCATCGCCCAAGTTCGCCTGGCGGCCGATGACGAACGACGCATGGCGATCGCCCGCCAGCTGGTCACCTCCTGTGCTTTCAACATCCGCAGAGTCCTGGACCGCACCCTGCTCGACCGGTCCTTCCGGGTGCTCGAAGACAGTGCGGCGGCGGCAACCAGCCGGGATCAGCTCATGGGCGCCGAAGGCACCTTCCGTCGATCGTCCTGGGAGCTGATGGACACCAAGCTGCCCGACTGGCTGCAGCTACACGGCCGAAGCCGCCGGCCACCGCGCAACGCCGGCAACGCCTTCATCAGCTACGTCAACGGCATCGTCTACGCGCGCGTCCTCACCGCCCTTCGGCTCACCCCCCTGCACACCGGCATCGGCTTCCTGCACAGCACCATGGAACGCCAGCGGCACACGCTCGCGCTGGATCTGGCCGAGGTCTTCAAACCGCTGTTCGCCGAGCGGCTGCTGCTGCGCCTGGCCTCCCGTCGCCAGCTGCAGCCCCGGCACTTCGAGACCACATCCAACCAGGCCTCCCTCAGCGAGGAAGGCAGAAAACTGGTCGTGCAGACCGTCCGAGACGACCTCGCCACCACCGTCCAGCACCGCCAGCTGCAGCGACCCGTTGCCTACGACGAACTGATCTACCTGGAAGCTCTGCGCCTCACCCGCACCTGCCTCGAAGACGTTCCCTACAAGGCGTTCCGGATCTGGTGGTGACCCCTGTACGTCATCGTCGTGTACGACACCGCCGCGGAACGCAACCCGGGCGTGCTCAAAACCTGCCGGCAGTACCTCCACCACATCCAGCGCAGTGTTTTTGAAGGCCACCTCAGTCCCGCTCAGATGAAGCGATTCCGCGTGACGATGGAGAGCAAAATCGACCCCGGCTACGACCGCATCCTTGTCTACACCTTCCCACCCGGGGCACAGCCAGAACGCCACAGCTGGGGCGCCCGGGACAGCCAGCCCGACGACATCCTGTGACCAGGCGACACGCCCATGATGCAGCGGACCGTCGCGTGTCCCTGCACAACCGCCGGATCGCTGCAAAAATCGATGTCAACGCCCCGGTTGTCACGCCCCTGACCTGCGGTTTTACCATGGGGTCCTCATTGCCCCTACGAGGGATTGCAACATGAGACCTACGAACTGCTAGTAGTGGCGCAGGTCCTGTCCTCATTGCCCCTACGAGGGATTGCAACCTGCTGCTGGTGTCTCCATCCCAGGCCGGCCTGGGTGGTCCTCATTGCCCCTACGAGGGATTGCAACTGCATGGTGGCCGCGGTGCTGCCACCCGTAGCGGCGTCCTCATTGCCCCTACGAGGGATTGCAACAGCGCTGCAGCTGTGCTTCACCGGTTTCGCCGCCTGGTCCTCATTGCCCCTACGAGGGATTGCAACGAGTCGATGGCTCTGGGAATTGAGCGGATCGAGAGCAGTCCTCATTGCCCCTACGAGGGATTGCAACAGCACCAGGCCGCGCACTGGGTCCGTATCCAAGCCGCAGGTCCTCATTGCCCCTACGAGGGATTGCAACTCGACGTAATAGGGACACTCGCCGTGCCCTGTGCCACCAGTCCTCATTGCCCCTACGAGGGATTGCAACCAAACGTCCGGCTCTCGTCGCGCTGCCGCTGGTCGCAGGTCCTCATTGCCCCTACGAGGGATTGCAACGTCGCTGGCGGTGCGTCAGGATCGGCATTCGGATCGACGGTCCTCATTGCCCCTACGAGGGATTGCAACACGTTGAAACGCAACTCGGTCGCCCGGATCCCCTGCTTGTCCTCATTGCCCCTACGAGGGATTGCAACACACTGCTGACACCGCCGTGACCGGCACGCCAGGGTGTCCTCATTGCCCCTACGAGGGATTGCAACGAGGGGATCACGATTTCCTGCTTGACATGCTCGGGCAGTCCTCATTGCCCCTACGAGGGATTGCAACTCGACGGCCTGGTCGCTCATCCAGACCGGGCAGGCGTGTCCTCATTGCCCCTACGAGGGATTGCAACGTCATGTCGTCCACCAGTCCGGCAGCGGCTTCGGCGCGGTCCTCATTGCCCCTACGAGGGATTGCAACCTTATACGTGAAACTCAAGACGTGAATATTGCCAGGGTCCTCATTGCCCCTACGAGGGATTGCAACGTTGTGTAGACGTCTCCCATGCGCCCTTCGGAGCAGGGTCCTCATTGCCCCTACGAGGGATTGCAACCCGACCCGAAGGATGCGTTGACGTTCCTCGACCTCAGTCCTCATTGCCCCTACGAGGGATTGCAACCTGGCTGGTCTACCGGTAACGAGGGCTACGACTGCCGTCCTCATTGCCCCTACGAGGGATTGCAACGATCAGGTCGTGGCCGCGCAACGCCGGGCGTCCCAGGGTCCTCATTGCCCCTACGAGGGATTGCAACAAGTTGTTCGTCGACGACGCCTCGGCCGCTCCCCGCGTCCTCATTGCCCCTACGAGGGATTGCAACACGGCCTGCCGGGCGTCAGCGACCTGCTGCGCGCCGGTGTCCTCATTGCCCCTACGAGGGATTGCAACAGCCGATAGGCGGAGCGGATGAGGCGGTCGGCCAGCCAGGTCCTCATTGCCCCTACGAGGGATTGCAACCCTAGGAAAGTTTCTCAAAAACGACGAACCGGTCCTCGTCCTCATTGCCCCTACGAGGGATTGCAACATGAACGACAGGCGCCGTCCGCGCAACGCGTAGACGAGTCCTCATTGCCCCTACGAGGGATTGCAACGTCGTGATCACACCGTTCCTCTCGTGCGTGGTGAGGCTGTCCTCATTGCCCCTACGAGGGATTGCAACGTGGATCTCGAACCGATCGTGGACGACCAGGAGGCGGTCCTCATTGCCCCTACGAGGGATTGCAACACGTGTTGGAGGGCCTCGCGGAGTCCTACGAGGAGTGTCCTCATTGCCCCTGCGAGGGATTGCAACTTGGCCCGGTACGCGTCCAATACACCGGTCTGCAACCGGTCCTCATTGCCCCTACGAGGGATTGCAACAGGGCTCGAAGCAGGTCACCTCCGCTCAGGACGCGCTGTCCTCATTGCCCCTACGAGGGATTGCAACACCGCGATGAGCGCCGCTACCGCGAGCCCGACCGCAGTCCTCATTGCCCCTACGAGGGATTGCAACCGCAAACCAGATAGTGAAGCTCTATCACCCCGTAGTGAAGTCCTCATTGCCCCTACGAGGGATTGCAACGCGATCTGCGCGAGGTGCCCGGGGTAGAGGCCACGGTCCTCATTGCCCCTACGAGGGATTGCAACATGACGCGGTGCCGCCCGTCGCCAAAGGTGTCACCCGGGTCCTCATTGCCCCTACGAGGGATTGCAACTTGTTGAACGCGCGGTTGAACGCGCGGCGGATCACGGTCCTCATTGCCCCTACGAGGGATTGCAACACAGGTGGAATCAGTTCATCGGGATGGTCGCCGGATGTCCTCATTGCCCCTACGAGGGATTGCAACAGGTGTGCGTAGATGGCACCGTCCGGGCGATGGAGGAGTGTCCTCATTGCCCCTACGAGGGATTGCAACCGTCGCTACCCGCGCGGACACGTCGATCTCGGCTACCGGTCCTCATTGCCCCTACGAGGGATTGCAACCAGTAGCACAGCAACGCCGGTGCGTCCGCCGCGAACGGTCCTCATTGCCCCTACGAGGGATTGCAACAGGTCGATCGCCCTGATGCGGCCGGTGAACTGCCGGAGTCCTCATTGCCCCTACGAGGGATTGCAACCGGAAGGCGACCTCGACCGGGACCATCTCGACCCGGGTCCTCATTGCCCCTACGAGGGATTGCAACCACGCCGAGTCCGACGTCACCGGCCTGGTATCGGACCTGTCCTCATTGCCCCTACGAGGGATTGCAACCCGTCAACGCGATAGCAGAGAGCAAGGTCACCAACCTGTCCTCATTGCCCCTACGAGGGATTGCAACGTCATCAGACCCACCGGCTCGGCAGCGGATCCGGGGGGTCCTCATTGCCCCTACGAGGGATTGCAACTTCCACATGGCCTGCGTGACCTGCTGACCACCACCCTGGTCCTCATTGCCCCTACGAGGGATTGCAACGTCTGCGCCTGGCTCTATTTCGTGCACGTGGACGTCCTCATTGCCCCTACGAGGGATTGCAACGGTACGAGCCCAACTAGCACGATCAGGAGAGCGGTCATGTCCTCATTGCCCCTACGAGGGATTGCAACATGGACCTTACTAACGCTGTGCGGCGGCTGGTGAAGTCCTCATTGCCCCTACGAGGGATTGCAACCACTATGGGTAATCGTGTGTGCGGTGACGGGTATTCGTCCTCATTGCCCCTACGAGGGATTGCAACTGGTTCCCACTCAGAGGAGACGACGTTGAACACCTGGGTCCTCATTGCCCCTACGAGGGATTGCAACCGGGTTGCGGCGCCTGCTCCACGCGCACGTTGTGCCGGTCCTCATTGCCCCTACGAGGGATTGCAACATGGAGCCCGTCATCAACACTGCGACGCGTTAACCGGGTCCTCATTGCCCCTACGAGGGATTGCAACACTCTCTGTTAGGTCCGAGTTAGTCTCCGTGATACCCGTGTCCTCATTGCCCCTACGAGGGATTGCAACATGGTGACCGTCAGGGCCGTGGTGCCCGGGCCATCACGTCCTCATTGCCCCTACGAGGGATTGCAACACGAGATCACCGAACTGATGATCCGCGGATACCTCGCGTCCTCATTGCCCCTACGAGGGATTGCAACTGGCGAACGCCAACAGGTCGAGCAAGTCGCAGACGTTCGGGTCCTCATTGTCCCTACGAGGGATTGCAACCGGATCAGATTATCCGTACGTTCACTACACAAGCCGGTCCTCATTGCCCCTACGAGGGATTGCAACAGATGATCCACGCTGACTGTGGCTCTTGCCCTGCCCGTCCTCATTGCCCCTACGAGGGATTGCAACATATTTCGACGATTCCATCCAAGGTCCCCGCATAGCCGTCCTCATTGCCCCTACGAGGGATTGCAACCTTCCCGGCGGCCACCGCGGCGGCGAACGTCAGGTACGTCCTCATTGCCCCTACGAGGGATTGCAACCGGGTTCCATGAGGTACGCACCCACGTCGCGCCGGTCCTCATTGCCCCTACGAGGGATTGCAACCTCAGCAGGTAAGGGTTCCCCCAGCGGGTGGGCCGAGGTCCTCATTGCCCCTACGAGGGATTGCAACTGCTGATCATGATCGGCGGCCTGGCCGCCACCGGTGTCCTCATTGCCCCTACGAGGGATTGCAACTCAAACAGCGTAGCTAGTTCTTGCACGACTGGTTCTTGTCCTCATTGCCCCTACGAGGGATTGCAACTCGCTCACATCCCGTGGGGTTGTGGGGGGATGACCGGGTCCTCATTGCCCCTACGAGGGATTGCAACCCGTCAGCGGGCCACTGCCGGTCAACTGGCAGATCGGTCCTCATTGCCCCTACGAGGGATTGCAACCTGCCCAAGGTCACGCTGGACGCCGACAGCGACCCGGCCGTCCTCATTGCCACTACGAGGGATTGCAACGTCACGATCGGGGCGGCCAACACCAATCCCCGCATCGACTGTCCTCATTGCCCCTACGAGGGATTGCAACAAAATGTGGTGGCGCGAGCGAGGTCTTGCGTTTCGGCGTCCTCATTGCCCCTACGAGGGATTGCAACGCGTAGTTGGTTCCGATCTTGATGCCGACTTTGCGCAGGTCCTCATTGCCCCTACGAGGGATTGCAACGCTCGCCCCAGTCCAGGTTGGCGGGGCTGCTGGGGCAACGTCCTCATTGCCCCTACGAGGGATTGCAACGTGGCGTCGCCTCGGGGACCATGATGACTTTCCAGGTCCTCATTGCCCCTACGAGGGATTGCAACAGGACCTGATCGGCGTCACACTTTCCCGTTACCCCGGTCCTCATTGCCCCTACGAGGGATTGCAACATGGTGATGCCGTCGCGGGCATAGACATCGGTGGTGGTCCTCATTGCCCCTACGAGGGATTGCAACATGCTGAACCGGATGAACAGGCAGCCGGGTACGTGGCACGTCCTCATTGCCCCTACGAGGGATTGCAACCTCTGGCGACACCAGATACCAAGGTCGAAGTCGAACGTCCTCATTGCCCCTACGAGGGATTGCAACTTGAAACTCAACTTGCCGTTCTTGTCGTAACGCTGGGTCCTCATTGCCCCTACGAGGGATTGCAACTTTTGGTGGGGCCCTGCACCACGACGGTCACTGCCGGGTCCTCATTGCCCCTACGAGGGATTGCAACCAGCTGTCGGTCACCGGCCGCACGCTGCTCGTGCTGGTCCTCATTGCCCCTACGAGGGATTGCAACCTGTCCTTCAGCCAGTCGGCGAGGATCGGCTGCAACTCGTCCTCATTGCCCCTACGAGGGATTGCAACGGCTGCCAGCGCTACGCGCTGGTCACGGCCCCCGGGTCGTCCTCATTGCCCCTACGAGGGATTGCAACGCTTATCACCCAAGGGCCAGCGCGGAGCCGCGCCCTTGTCCTCATTGCCCCTACGAGGGATTGCAACTAGATGTCGCGGGCCTCGGTGAGCAGTAAGCATTCAGCCCTCGCTCTGACGTGCGGGTTGAGGTCGACGATGTGATGCTTGGCGGTGGGCGTGTCGGTCACGGTGTGATCGTCGGGTGTGCGCTTTGATCTTCGGGTG
>JBOHFK010000063.1:0-30081 GCA_050699635.1 Pseudonocardiaceae bacterium
CGCCGGGCCTACGGCTACCGCAGCCCCGACTCCCTGATCGCCATGGCCGACCTCACCCGCGGCGGCCTCTGCCCACCACTCCCCGGACGATCATGAAAAATCACCCACAGAAACGTCAGTAGAGCCGATGATCGAGCCCTAGTATTTGATACATGCGTACGCTACGTTGCTCCTATGTACTCTCTGTGATCCTAAAAATCCTGTACGAGTACTGTGCAACCGTGGACTCTTCGACATAAAGTGATTTCGATGTGCTTCGGCCCTGCGCGAGGAGCTCTTGCAGGAAGGGATCTTTGTGAATGCACCTATTTGGCCCCCCATCATC
This sequence comes from Pseudonocardiaceae bacterium, assembly GCA_050699635.1. Classification (GTDB taxonomy): domain Bacteria; phylum Actinomycetota; class Actinomycetes; order Mycobacteriales; family Pseudonocardiaceae. The sequence continues at coordinate 326 of JBOHFK010000063.1, forward strand.
TCGGCTATAGGCGCAGTGATATCTGCATCAATGGCCGCTATTGCGGCATGGCTGAGTCGCAGCGCGATCATGGAGATGCGAAATAGTCATCGGGCGGAAGCTGAAGCCAGAGAACAAGCCAGGCTTAACTCAGCTTACGCGCTTGTCTCACGCCTAGCTGATAGAGACGGGGATACGAACCTGAATCATCAGGCAGTTAAGACAATTCAACATGACCTGCGCGCTTTATTGGCAACCGCCGTGGAATGGCCCTTGCCTGAGTGTAGGATGCTATCTCGTTGCCTACCCGGCGATGTGTCAAATAAAAGCGCCAAAGCGTTTGAAGAGATCGAAGAATTTGTCCTCGAGCGCCTGGGAGTTCGGAGCCCAAAGGGGAAGGATTGGTCAGAACTCCGCGACTTGTTTACAAACCCAAGAGAGAATGAGTGACGCGACCATGTCGGCTCACCGCCTCCAGTCGTGAGTGGTCCAGCGGCTGGGCGGCGATTTGGCTGCAGAGATGTAGTTGATCTATCAGGCGGCGAGCACGGTAGCCAACGGAAGCGCACACCGCACCTCTAGGCCAATGCCGTTAAGTTGTGCGCCCAGCAGAACAGGAGGTGAAGCCGTGACGTAGCGGCCCATCTTGGTGTTCGTAAGCTCGCTGTTGCTTGCCGGTGTGAGTCCGGTCCGGGTAGCTGTCAGGAGGCCCGGTAGGCAGACTGGCGGCGTCGGGTGGAAACGCCTGGTGTCGAAGCCCAGTGTCGAAAGCCCTGTAAGGGGGAGCAAAGGTGTGGTCCGCAGCATGAAGCGAAGCCTGCGGCGTCGTTAGGCATCCCGCTCGTTGAGAGTGGGAACGAGGGAGTGCCGAGGCCCTAACTTCAAGGGCGAAGGCCATGGAAGCGGCGAAGAGCCTGGAAGCGCAGCCGTGAAGGACTCCCTGGCGTAAGATGCCTCCTCCTGGGCTCCTCCTTAAAGAGGGGATACGCGGGAGTTCTTACGTCGCGGTGCGCCGCGAATCCAAGCTGACGACGCTGGTGCATCGTCTCCCCGCATCGGCTATATGAACGATCTGGACTCCTGGTGGCTTAGGTCGATCCTGCCAGCTGGAGCGCACGGTGAGCCAGGTCACGGGAGGTGGAATCGCCCCGAGCGTTCAGCGCCTTGACCAGTGGGGCGAGTTTGACCCTTCGCGTACGGAGGGATTGCAGCGGTGTCACTCCTGCGATGGCGCGGTGGGCCAGTGTGGTGGCGTCGGATTGGTTGGTCTTGGTGTGGATTGTGGCAAGCGCGATGTCTGCTAGCACGCCTTCGCGGCGGGAGATTCCTTCTGTGGCCCAGTGGCGTACTGAGTTCGCCGCGAACCGCTCGGCGATGTCCAACTGCCCGAGCCAGAGATACACATACGACGTCACACATTCCATGTCGGCGACGTCGTAGGCGGTCGTCGGCTGCCACTCTCGCGCTGCCTTGACCGACCGCTCAGCAGCCTCGCTGTGCCCCATGGCTGCTGACACTCGCGCGGACTCCATGTTCAACCACGCCGCCGCCTCGGCAGCCCCCGGCGCGTCCGGGGCCTCGCCGAGCTTGATCAGGCCGAGCTGGCATGCTTTCAGTCCATCGTTGTAGGCACCGGCGTCGCGCATCTGAATGCCCGCGTGCCACAACGCCGATGCCACCTGTACCCCGTCGCCGGCACCGGCGGCCAGATCCATCGCGGTAGCGAAATACGCCCGGGCCGGATCGTGCAGGCCTGAATCGACGCAGCACCACCCGGCGAGGGTGTGCAGGTCGGCCAACGCTGAACGCAGCTGCGACTTGATCGGGTCACTGGCGGGGACCGCCATCAGGCACCGTGACCGGTTGGCCACGGTGGTCACCACATCGGCACCACCCCCGTAGGTGCGGGCTCCCGCGCGCAACTGTGCGGTCAGCTCCGTCAGCGCAGTGACGTCAGATGCGCCTAGCCGGGATGGCAGCGGGGTCGGCGTAGTGGGTGGCGTGGGTAGCTCCAGCACCTCCCCGAGCACGGGCGCACCCAGCAGGGCAGTAGTGGCGATGGCGAACATCGCGCGGCGTTTCATGTTCTCGTCGACGACCTCCTCCCCGACCGCCGGAGCCGCAGACTCCACAACCTCATCGGCATCGTAAGCCAGACCCATCCACCCGCGCGGAACGTCGAAGCCGTTGGCGATCCGGACCAGCACGTCGTAGGCCATGACCTGGCGGCCCTTCCGGATGTCCGACACCTCGGGCGGAGACTGCCCGGTTAGCTGTGCGATCTGCTGCTGACTGACCCCTGCCTCAGTGAGCAACCGGTAGAGCGCGGTGATATCCCGCTGCGCCAGCGCACGCCGGGCAGGTCCGGTGGCCAGTAGTTGGCGGTGTTGAGCGCCGAGGGTGCCTTTCTCGGTTGGCGTTGGCTGAGTCGGCGGGGTGGTGCGATCCGGCATGGTCGGCGCTGTCTTCCCAGGTTGGCATGTCGTGTTCAGGTGGGATGCGCAGACATCGTAGCTGACGTCAAGCTGAATTCATTGATAACCGGCTGATCTCAGGCGGGACGCTATGCGGAGCCTGCTACAGACCGTCCTGATCTCCGCGCCACCATGTGGTGCGCTCATGGGCAGGCGAGCGATGTCGTCCGCGCCGCGCGGCGGGCTGTAGGCGTAGTTCGCCGATCAGCTTGGGGGTGAGCAGGAGCCGGGCGATCTCGCGGCGGGTACTCATTGGTGTGGTGGTCCAGCGTTGGGCGACGTCGGCGCCGGGTTGTATCAGGCCGCGTAGCGCGCTGGGGGTGCTCAGCTCACGCTCCCGGGTCTCCAGTGTGGTGATCTCGGCAAGCAGGGGTGGTTCGGCCCGGACCAGGGTGGCGACGCTGACCGTTCCCGCCGCGACCGCGTCGGCGAGTTGCTCGTGGCGGGCCCGCACGGCTGCGAGCTGGGCTTGGACGGCGGTCAGCTCGCGGGCGCCGTCGTGCTCGCCCGCACGGAGAGTGTCGATCACATCGGCTTGCGCGAGGTAATCGAGCATCACCTGCTCGGCGAGAGTGTCCAGGTCGGCCTGAGTGATCCGTACGCAGCCCTTGGCGCCGCAGACATAAATCGGGTTGGTGCCCTCGCGGTAGGCGACGGTGAGCGTTCCCGTACAGACCCCGCAGCGCCCGATCAAGGACAGCAGGTGTTTGGCCCGGCCGGGCCGGGTGGTCTTGCGCTCGGGTGCCCGCAACAACCGCTGCACCGCAAACCAGTCGCCCCGGCTGACCAGCCCCGGCCACTGCCCCTCATACAAGCTGTCCAGATCCACCACCCGGTCCGCACCGCTCCCGCCGGGGATGTGCGACCGCAGACCCGTATAGACCGGCTTGATCGCCAGCGAGCGCAGGTGCTGCGGGGTCCAGACTGCGCCGGATCGGGTGCGGATGTCGCGCTGCCCGAAATCCCGGGCGATCCCCTTGAGACTGTGCCCTTGGATCAACCGCCGGTACAGCTCGGTGACCACCTCGGCCTCACCCGGTTGGGGCTCCTGAGCGATCAACACCCGGGTCTGGGGATGGAACACTCGCCGGTACCCGTACGGGATCCGCCCGTGCGGGCGACCCGCCACCGCGTTCGCCGCTGCCGCCCGCCGACCCCGGGTCGACATCTTCGCCGACTCATACTCGCTGTCCACCGCATCCTCCAGCAGCGAGCGGCGGTCCCGGCCATTACCCGGCTCATAACACCGGCCGTGCGTTGTCACAAAGATCGACACACCGCGCTGCTCACACAACTCCAACAACCGCACCCACTCACCGACCCGCCGGCTGCCCCGGCTGCTCTCCCAGATCATCAACACCTGCGCGCCGAACCGGTCGGCGTCCAGATCAGCGATCAGCGCATCGAACCCACCCCGCACCTTGCGGGAATACCGCGACGCGCTGACCGACTCATCCCGATAAGAACCCCCCACCAGGCTCCAGCCCTGCTCACCAGCCACCCGGACATGATCGGCGTGCTGCTCCTCCAACGACCGGGCCCGCCCCGACCGATCCAGACTCACCCGCAAGTAGTCTCGGGCACCGTTGGCACGTTTACCCTGCTCAACACCACTCAAGGTCACCATGCAGCGAAGAGTACCTCTAACAAGGCGTCATCAAGCGCTGACAGCTCGGTTGTTGAGTTCGGGAAGCTGAAGGTAGTGCCGATGGCAGGATCGGGATATGGCGACGATCGCATACGAGGACCTGAGTCTTGGCACCGTGATCGAGCTCGGGGAGGTCAAGGTCGATCGGAAGGAGATGCTCGCGTTCAACCAGAGGTTCGATCCGCAGCCATTCCACCTGGACGAGGAGGCGGCGAAGCGCTCGGTGCTCGGCGGGCTGTGCGCGTCCGGCTGGTTCACTACATGCCTGTGGATGCGTGCTTACGTGGACACCGTGCTGGCCGATTCCACCTCGCAGGGCTCGCCGGGTGGTCGTGACATGGCGTGGCCGGCGCCGGTATTCCCCGGTGACCTGTTGCGCATGCGGCTGGAGATCACTGGCGCACGCCTGTCCCGGAGCCGACCTGGCCTCGGTCTGCTGGAGATTGTCGGGTCGGCGCACCGCGGCGAGGAGTGCGTGCTGCGGATGACCTTTACCGGCATGTTCTCCACGCGTGGCTAACCGCCGCCTGGTGCTGGCGTCGGCCTCCCCCGCCCGGCTCGGCGTGCTCCGCGGTGCGGGGATCGATCCGGTAGTGCGAGTGTCCGGAGTGGACGAAGACGCGCTGGCCGCCACGATGACCGGCGCGACCCCAGCAGAGCTGGTCACCGCGCTCGCGTCAGCCAAGGCCGATACGGTCGCCGCGGATGTCGCCACCGAGCACCCCGACGCGGTGATCGTCGGATGTGACTCGATGCTGCACATCGGTGGCGAGCTGACCGGCAAGCCCGGCTGCGCCGAGGCCGCGTTGCGGCGCTGGGAGTCGATGGCCGGCAACAATGGCGAGCTGCTCACCGGGCACGCCGTGGTACGCCTCGACCAGGGCATCCGCACCGCCACCGCCAGCGGCGCGCAGACCACGGTCATCCGCTTCAGCGCCCCATCGGTGGCGGAGATCGAGGCCTATGTCGGGACCGGGGAACCGCTGCAGGTGGCAGGCGGGTTCACCCTGGACGGCCGGGGTGGCTGGTTCGTCGACGGGATCGACGGCGACCCGTCCAGCGTGATCGGCATCAGCCTGCCGCTGACCAGGCGCCTGCTGGCCAAGGTCGGGGTTCCGGTGGTGTCACTGTGGTCACCGAATGCGGCCCACCCCGCCGAATAGATACACTTCAGCGAGGGTGCCAAGCTGGATGGGGTCGGGTCGCCAGAACGAGCACGAGACCACGCCGGGATCCAGCAGTTCCATGCCGTCGAAATAATGCACGAGTTCATCGCGAGTGCGGGCCCGGATGGGGGTGCCACCGCGCTCGGTCACCTGCCGCATCACTTCGAGCATCGGCTCACCATGGACTTCCGCGGTGGAATGGGTCAGCGCCAGGTAGCTGCCTGGGGGCAGCGCGGCGACGAGCCGGTCGACGGCCCAATGCGCCTCGTCGGAGTCCATGATGTGGTTGACCACGCCGAGCAGCATCAACCCCACGGGTTGGCTGAAATCCAGAATCCGGGCGGCTTCGGCCAGGATCGTGTCTGGGTCACCCAGATCGGCGTGGATGTAGTCGGTGACGCCCTCAGGAGTGCTGGTGAGTAGGGCACGGGCGTGCGCCAGGACGAGCGGATCGTTGTCGACGTAGACGATGCGGCATTCCGGCGCCGTCGCCTGGGCCACCTCATGGGTGTTGTTGAGGGTGGGCAGGCCGGTACCGATGTCGAGGAATTGCCGGATCCCCTCCTCGCCGACCAGATATCGGACCACCCGGACCAGGAACGCTCGCTCGGCGCGGGCGCCGTCGGCGATATCGGGGATGCGGGCCCGCACCTCGTCGCCGGCTTCACGGTCGACCGGGTAATTGTCTTTGCCGCCCAGCCAGTAATTCCAGATCCGGGCCGATTGCGGCTTGCTGACGTCGATATCCACGGGGCAATGATCGGTCAATCCATCGGGAGTGTCCATGATCGGCACAGGGGCAGTCACCAGCGGACGTCCTGATGTCGTGGGGAGCCCTAGACTTCGGACTACCCCGTCCCCACCAGCACGCGTCCGGAGGCACCGGTGTCGCAGCCCGATCCGTCCGGTCTGCGCAAGGTGCTCGTCGCCAACCGCGGGGAGATCGCCGTCCGGTTGATCCGGGCCTGCCGGGACGCCGGCCTGGCCAGTGTCGCCGTGTACGCCGAGGGTGACCGCGACGCCCCGTTCGTCACCCTGGCCGATGAGGCGTTCGCGCTGGGCGGCGTCACAGCCGCGGACAGCTACCTCAACCAGGCCAAACTGCTGGGCATCGCAGCCCGGGCCGGCGCGGACTCCGTGCACCCCGGCTATGGGTTCCTCGCCGAGAACGCGGACTTCGCCCAGCGGGTGATCGACGCCGGGCTGACCTGGATCGGGCCCTCGCCGCAGGCGATCCGGGATCTGGGCGACAAGGTCACGGCCCGGCAGCTCGCCGCGAAGGCGGGCGCACCGCTGGTGCCGGGCACGAAGGATCCGGTGTCGGGGCCCGACGAGGTGGTGGCCTTCGCCTGCGAGTACGGACTACCGGTGGCCATCAAGGCCGTCTTCGGTGGCGGCGGGCGCGGCCTGAAGGTGGCCCGCACCATCGGGGAGATCCCCGAGCTGTTCGACTCCGCGGTGCGCGAGGCCGTGTCGGCCTTCGGGCGCGGCGAATGTTTCGTGGAGCGGTATCTGGAGCGGCCCCGGCACGTCGAGGCCCAGGTGCTGGCCGACCAGCACGGCACCATCGTCGTGGTCGGCACCCGGGACTGCACCCTGCAGCGCCGGCACCAGAAGCTGGTGGAGGAGGCCCCCGCTCCGTTCCTGTCCGAGGCGCAGCGGCACACGATCCACGAGGCTGCCCGGGCGATCTGCGCCGAGTCGGGTTATACCGGTGCAGGCACCGTCGAGTTCCTGGTCGCTGCGGACGGGTCCATTGCATTCCTGGAGGTGAACACCCGGCTGCAGGTGGAGCACCCGGTGTCGGAGGAGACCACCGGCCTGGACCTGGTGCGCGAGCAGTTCCGGATCGCGGCCGGCGAGAAGCTGTCCATCACGGGCGACCCGCCGCCGCGCGGGCATGCCATCGAGTTCCGGATCAACGCCGAGGACCCGGCGCGGGGATTCCTGCCCGTGCCCGGGGTCGTCACGGTGTTCGATCCGCCGTCAGGGCCGGGGGTGCGGCTGGACGCCGGGGTGCGCGCCGGCAGCGTGATCGGCGGCGAGTTCGACTCGCTGCTGGCCAAGCTCATCGTCGTCGGCGCGGATCGTGAGCAGGCGCTGGCCCGGGCCCGCCGGGCGCTGGCCGAGTTCACCGTCGAGGGCCTGCCCACAGTCATCCCGTTCCATCGGGCAGTCCTGGACGACCCCGCCTTCGCCGGTAGGAACTTCACCGTGCACACCCGGTGGATCGACACCGAGTTCTCCGCGCAGCTCCAACCGTATGGAGCCACCGCGGACGTGCCGCCAGCCACTCCCCGGCAGACCGTGGTCGTGGAGGTCGGCGGCCGACGCCTGGAGGTGTCCCTCTCTGGAGAACTGGCCCTTCGAGGTGGCGCCGCCGGACGGCCCAAACCCCGGAGCCGTGGTGGTGGCCGCACGGCCGCGGCATCGGGTGAGACGGTCGTAGCGCCCATGCAGGGCACCGTGGTCAAGGTCGCGGTGTCCGAGGGTGATCCGGTCGGTGTGGGTGATCTCATCCTGGTACTCGAGGCGATGAAAATGGAGAACCCGGTCACCGCCCATCAAGCCGGCACCATCACCGCCCTGACGGCACAACCCGGCACCCCGGTCACCCAGGGCACCCTCCTCTGCAAGATCACTCCCTAACCCGCGCGTGTCGCGCCCTGGTGCCCGGTGTGTCGGGCCCTGGTGCTCCAGGTGTCGGGCCCTGGTGCCCGGTGTGTCGGATCTTGGTGCACACTCGCTACCCACCGCTGAGCAGCAGCGCCCCCTCCGCTGCGACCAGGGTGACGATCGCCGTGACGGCGCCGGTTGCGACAAACCGGGCCCAGGCGATCCGAACCCCCGCTGCGCGGCAGCGTTCGTACCAGATGATGATCGCCAGCGACGCCCACGGGGTGACCAGCGGGCTCACATTCGTGGCGATCAGCAGGCCGAGCAGTTGATGACTGTTCGTCACGACGGCCTCGCCGGCCACATACGCCGGCAGGTTGTTGATCGCATTGGACAGCACGGCACCCAGTACAGCCGCCCGCGCGACCCCCTCAACTCCGGCGTCGGTGCCCACGACCGTGGCCAGTACCCGGCCCAACCCGTACCGGTCGATCGTCTGGACGACCAGAAACAGTCCGGTGACGAACGCCAGCAGCCGAAACGGGATCATCCGCCACGAGAAAGCGCTACGATCCCGGACCAGAAACGCCGCGGCGAGCACCCCGGCGCAGACCAGCGACGCGACCACGAGTTCGACACCGATCAGCACCAATATCACGAACGTGACACAGGCCACCGCGGCGACACCGAAAAGGGCACGATCCCGTGGCAGATGAACCTCTGGCGCCGAATACCGCTCACGTCCGCGGCGACCCCGCCGCCAGTAAAAAAACCAGAGACAGGCCGCCGTCGAAACGATTGCGGCGGCCTGCGGCGCGGCCATCCGGATCGCGAATTCGGTGGCGGTCAGGTTCACCCGGGCGTAGGCCAGCAGATTAGTGAGATTCGACACTGGCAGCAGCAGGCTCGCGGTATTGGCCAACCACACCGTCAGCATCGCCAACGGCATACCGGGGATATCCGCTTTGGCAGCGGTGGCGAGCATGACCGGAGTCAACAACACCGCCGTGGTGTCAAGATTTAGAAAGATTGTGGTAGCCGAGGCGAAAACCACGCACAATCCGAACAGCGCCAGGTAGTTGCCCGCGGCCCGGCGCGCCAACCGGGATGCCAGGACATCGAATACCTCGGCCTTGGCGGTGAGCTCCGCCAGCACGAACACGGAGCCCAGGAAGATCAGCAATGGCAATACCCGGCGGACTATCTCGCCGGCCGCGGCGCGCGGCAGCAAACCACTCAGCACCGCACCCACTCCGGCAAGCAGGAAAACCAAGGCCAGCCAATCGGGCAGCTCCCACCGCCGGGCCCGGCCGGTCTCCTCAGCCTGCTTCACTGGGCTCCTGCTTCACTGGGCTCCTGCCTCGCGACCTGACGACCCGCACATCAGGCAAACAATTCCACACCGTAGGGACAGATCACCTAGACTCGCCCCCGAGAGGACCTCAGGGGGGCCGATGTCCCGAGCAGTCAAATGGATCGCCAAGAACGCCGACGGCCTGATCGGGCTCCTGCTGGCCGGCTGCATTGCCATCCTGGCCTGGGCTGACGTAGTCGGAACCAACCAGGTCAACAGTGCGGTACTGCTGATCCTCGCGGTACTCGCGACGACCCTGCTGCGCGACCGGGTCCGGTCCGGCTACATCGAGCACGATGTGCGCCAGGCACTCGACCAGCTCCACGCCCTCGACACCAAGATCACCAACGCTCAGCAAGCCCTCGATCAGGCCGCAAACCTGCGGGTGCTGCGCGGAGATGCGATCGGTGAGGCACTGGCCGCGGCCCGGATCGATACCGACCTCTGGATGTTCAAAGGTGGCACGGGCACCTACCTGCGGGCCGTCACCCTCCCCGACTGCATTCGGCGGGCGCGCGAGAACGGGCGCGCGTTGACCGTCCGGCTGGAGATCCTGGATCCCGCCGACGACGATGCCTGCGAGCATTACGCTACTTTCCAGCGGTCGATGTCGCAGACACTGGATGCCACCGGCGAGCTGTGGACGGTGGCGCGGACCCAGAAGGAATCCTTTGCCACCATTCTGGCGGCGTGCTGGCACCGGCAGCGGTACCGGCTCCTGACTGTGGAGGTCGGCCTCTCCTCGACCATCAGCACATTCCGGTGGGACCTGTCCTCACGTAGCCTGGTGATGACCCAGTTCATCACCCAGCGGGGCGCTCAGGAGCCGGCCTTACTGATCGAGCGGGGCTCGACCTACTACGACCGGCATTCCACCGAGTTACGGACCAGCTTCGAACAGTCCCGGCTACTCCCGATCGAGCAGGCCGCGAAAGCGGTGCCATTGGGGGATGAGCCTTCCGTGGAGCAGGTGCAGAAAATCTTTGTCGCATTGAATGTCCCTTTGCCGTCATCATTCGACGACGGCGCCGTCTCGGAGATCATCCGCAAGGCCATCCAGGCCAAAGACCCTTATTCACGGTCGTGAATTACACCGACATCTACCGCGAGATCCGGGACGGCACCGCCCGCGGGCGGTTACCGGGCCAGGTCGTTCACGTCATGATGGCGATCGCGCGGGGCGCCCAGCCACTGGCCGCGGTCCGGCACCCACTGGGCTTCATCTGCCTGCCGGTGGCGCGCCACGGCGAGTGCGGCGTCTGCGTGCACGTGTGGACCGGGCACCCCCCCGAGGTGGAGCTGACCACCTCACCGATGCACTCGCACAGCTGGGATCTGCTCAGCTACGTGCTCTACGGGGAGGTCCGCAATCAGCTGGTGCAGGTCGCGGATGCACCGGCCACACCCAGTCATCGGGTGTTCGAGGTGCACAGTCACGGTGATGCCGACGAGATCCGCCGCACCGCCCGGTTGGTGCACTGCACACCCGGGGTGGCCCAGTCAACCACCTCGGGTGGGTCATACCGGCTGGCCGCAGGCGAGTTCCACATGACGGTCGTGGCGGGGCAGGCCGCGACCGTGGTGCTGGGTCACAGCCGGGCCGGCACCCTCGACTTGTCACTGGGCAGCCTGGGCACGCCCACCCATCGAGTACCCCGACAACGCTGCTCACGGCGCGAAACAGTGACCGCTGCAACCCACGTCGCCCGCAGTCTGACGATCACCAGCGGCGCCGGGGACATCACCGTCAACCGGGCTGACCGCCGTTAACCGCGCCACCCCGCTCACCACCTCCCGCAGTGTCGACCGCGCCGCGGCAAGTTCCACGGTTGCGGTGAGCCCATCCAGGTAGTGCGGGCGTGGGGTTGACCACCGAGATCACCTACGGGCTCAGGATACGGCCCCGCCCAGGTCACCAATCGCAGCCTCACCGGATCAGGGCTGATCGGTGGAGATCGGTGGAGATCGGTTCGAGGAGCCGTCAACGACTGTGACAGCGAAGCGCGGATGCGATTCGGACTATCTACCAATATGAATATCTACCCATGTGAAGCGGAGATGCTCCGCTGCTTCGCTCATGTCTCGCGGCGGATAGGAGCTGAGCTGCACACCGCCGCCGTCATTACGTAGACCGAACGCTGCGGCCATCCAGTCTGCGCTGTTCCAGATTATAATTAGATCATAGCCGATATCTCGCTCACGCAACCTCGACTGTCCGGATGTTTCTGGGACACCGTACCTCATCTCAGTCTCGCGCATTCGCGCTTGCCGGTCCCTTCCTCGGCGCATCCACTCGCTGACGCATGGGTCATTCCGAGCATTCTTGATCGCAATCCGCAAAGCGTTATAGTCTCTATTTAACTCAATCAAGCCGACATCCGACGCGGCGACTTTCATCAGATCGAACGTCGAACTAAGCTTCTCAGCATTGTTGTAGACTTCGGACACAAGGTTGCTCGCGTGCTGGATACGCGATCGTTTCGCTGCATTCGCCTTTGTCAGGACGCCAAAAAGGTCCTTCATCGTGGCATATAGATCGATCATCGACACCTGCCTTGTCAAACCGTCAAATCAGCCTTTTTGAGGACTGCCCACAAGCCTCCGGTGTCTCTCTGACGTTTCCCCAGCAAGTCGCGCGCCGGTAACAGTGTAGCCATCCACCGCGAAGCACCCGACGCGTAGGCCTGGCCCGAAGAAGCACCCTCGCTGGGCGACGGGCACCTGCGGATCGAGCTGTGCAGCCCTGCGCTCGTGAGCAACCAACTCGATCTTGTACGAGTCGGACGGGCCGCCCGAGGCTTCCGGACCATGATCACGGACCTGCGCGCCCTCGACCCGGGTACCGAGCCGCGTCGACGCTCGATGTGAGCGGCCTGATTGCGCGGCGACCCGGTAGGCTCCCAGCTGTGGCGAACCCGTCCGACGTCGAGCCCCGGCTCGCGGCGCTAGAGGCCCGTATCGAGGAAGTGGCCGCTGACGCTGCGGCCGCACGGCACCTTGCCGCGGCGCGGGACCGAGACCTCGCAGACATCGGAATCAAGGTCGACGCAAACCGCGCAGCAATCAACGCACTCGGCCTGCAAACCGCCGGACGTTTCGACCAACTCGAACGCGAGATGCGGAACGGATTCGCTGAGATGCGCGGCAAGCTTGACCAGACCGCCGCCGGCCTCGACCTCATCGTCGGCCTCCTCTCCCCACCTCGCGGTGGAGACGACGACCCGCGGTAGCAAGAGGCTGTTGACCGGCTTCCCGCCGTCGTCGACCCGCCGCCACCGTGGCCGAGACGGCCAGCGACCGTCCGTGGGTCGACGCCTCCGGCGAAACTCGGTGGCGCCGACCAGCTTGCCGTCGCCGCCTGCGTGCGCACCGGCCTGCCCAGCCAACTCGTCATCGCCGCACCTGGCATCGATAGTGAACGCCCGCCTGCGCACTCATCGCGCTCACATCCCGACCGCTGATGACCTGCCCGACATTGACCGGCACGCACAACGTGCCCGCCAGCACGGCGCCGACTTCATCAGCCTACGACGACTCTCCGAACTACTCGGTGCGACCACACTGGACGCCTACGCCGCCCTAACCACCCTCCTAGTCACCAGGCGCCCAGACCACTACGAGTCAACGCTCTACCAAACGAACTGACCACTGCCGGGTGCATCGGAAGCTTGAACAACTTTGTAGTCGTTGCGCGAGCTGAGGCGATGAGTGGGCCGTACGCTGACAACATCCAAAGGTTGATGTCTCGGTGAGCGAGGCGAGCGGGAGGAGCAGCTGATGACGAACGTGCTGCAGTCGCCAACCGCGCCACTCGACAGCGGTGACCTCGAGCTGGCGCGGCTGGTGGCCCTCGACGCCGTGCACGCGGCGGGCGCGCTGGTCCGCGAGGGAGTCCGGGGTGACCTCGGGGTGCGCGGCAAGGGCGGGCACGGAGATGTGGTCACCGACCTGGACATCCGCGCCGAACGACTGATCCTGGGCCGGATTCGCGCCACGTTCCCCGACCACCGGATGATCGCCGAAGAAGCTGGTGTCCTGGAAGCCAGTGACGCCCGGTGGACCTGGCTGGTCGATCCGCTGGACGGCACCAACAACCTGGCGGTCGGGCTACCCACCTATGTCGTCGGGGTCGCGCTGTGCCACGACCGGATGCCGGTCCTTGGCGTCGTGCACGATCCCGTCACCGGTGGCACCTGGCACGCGACGCGCGGTGCGGGGGCGTTCGGACCGGAGAACCACCCGCTGCGCCCGTCGGCACTCCACCATCAGGCCGGTCCGTTGCTCGCGTGGACCCAGGGCTATTCGGTGGCCAAGGACGACGCCTCCGCCGGCGCGGTCAAGCTCGTCCTGGAGTTAGCGGCCCGCCGGGTGTTCCAGCTGTGGACCCCACTGCTGTCCCTGGTGATGCTGGCCCGCGGGGATATCGACGGCATGGTCGGATACCAGCCCGAGGAGATCGACCTGCCGGCCGGCGCGCTGATTGCGTCCGAGGCCGGCATCGCCGTCTACGGATTCGACGGTGCGCTGTTCGACCAGCGGATCGGCCGGCCCCAGGTCGATCGCAGCTTTGTGGCCTGCCGCCCGGAGCATCTCGACCGCCTGCTGGGCCTGGTGCACCACGCCGAACGGGTGGTCCCGGAGGTCAAGGAACTGCTGACGCGGTTGCCGACGAACGCATGGTGACACGCCGTCTCACCACTCGGCCCGTCGATTTCTTTATCAGTTATTCTCCGGCCGACGAGCGGTGGGCCACCTGGATCGCCTGGGAACTCGAGACCGCCGGCTATTCCACCATGCTGCAAGCGTGGGATTTCGTGCCCGGCACCAATTTCATCGATTTCATGGACCGCGGGGTCAGCGAAGCGGCTGTGGTGATCTCGGTGCTGTCCCGCAATTACCTGTCCTCCCGTTTCGGGCGGCTGGAATGGCAGGCGGCGCTACGCGCCGACCCGGATGACATCAACCGGCTGGTGACGGTCCGGGTCGAAGACTGTCCGCTGGAGGGCTTGCTCTCCATGATCACTTATCTTGACCTGGTCGGGGTTACCGATCCGAAGGCGGCCAGGGCACAGCTGCTCGGGCGGCTTCGCCAAGCAGTGGCCGGCCGAGCCAAACCCGGGAATCGGCCCGACTACCCAACCGACCCCAGCTCGGTGATCCAGCCCGAGCACGAACCGGGAGCGCTGCCCGACTCCAGTGACCGATCTGCTCGGCGAACCCCGGGCACGGCACCGGTGTTCCCGCCGGCGACACCGGATCGGCCGGCGGCGCGATCAGCGGTGACATTGCTGCACCTGCCAGGACCCCGGTTCGGCCGGGGCCTGATCCCAGAGGGCATACCGGTGACTCCGGCGGAACGCCAGTCCCGGATCTACGCCGACCTCACCCGGCTCACCGGTGACGGTGCGCCGGCACCTGACCTGATCCTGGTCACCGGCGACGTCACCGAGACCGGCAGCGTCCGGGAATTCGCCGCAGCCACCGAGTTCCTGACCGGTCTGCGCGTCCTGCTCGGCCTGGAACCGAACCGCCTCATCCTCGTCCCAGGAGCACGCGACATCACCCGATCGGCCTGCCGGGCCTACTTCGCCAGTTGCGAGGCCGACGACATCGCGCCCAAACCGCCGTTCTGGCCCAAGTGGCGGCATTTCACTCGGCTGTTCCGGGAGCTCTATCAGGGGCTGGACGACCTGTCCTTCGACAGCCAGCAACCGTGGACCCTGTTCCCGGTGCCCGACCTGCAGCTGGTGATCGCCGGGCTGAACTCGACCATCAACGACAGCCACCGCGACGATGACCACTACGGGTGGATCGGCGAGTCGCAGGCGACCTGGTTCGCGCAGCGACTCCGACCCTTCGAGCAGGCACAGTGGATGCGGGTCGGCGTCATCCGCCACGCTCCGTCGGCATCGGGCGCCCCGAACGCGATGCGGGATACCGGGCTGTTACGGGACACCGGAACATTCGACCGGCTGGTGAGCCAACGGCTCAACCTGCTGCTGCACGGCCCGGTTGCGGCCGGCAGTTCCGCCGACGGGGACCTTCTGCTGGTCCCGCCAGCCGGGCCGGACCACTGGCAACTCGTGCAGATCACGGCAGAGGGGCTGACCAGGATTCCGTGCCTGCCACCGGACGCCCCAGCCAGCCCCGGAGCCGGTACGGTCCAGCGCCGGTGGCGCGCTGCGGCAACCACCTTTACCCCCGAGCACACCACTGGCCCCGATGACGCCGCCGGCCCGCCGGACACCGGGCCAGCGGCCCCCGGACCATCTGCCCCCGGACCGTCGACGCAGCCGAACCCGACCCGGCTGCTGCTGGACCGGATCAGCGAGGTGTGCCTGACTCGCTACCACCACCCGAAGATCCGCCTCGTCGAGGGCCCGGCACCGCATCTGCTGGTCAGCTACCGCGAGGACGACTTCGTCCGGCAGCAGCGAGTGGCCGCACACATCGGTGAGCTCACCACCGACGATTTCGAGAGGTTTCTCGGTCAGGTCCACGCCGCCGACCCCGACACCGGGTCCGAACTGGTGTACCAGGGCCCGCCGATCTCGCAGGCGCTTCGCGAGCTGGCCCGGCGCCACGGCGTCCCGGTGCGCAGCTTCATCGAGTTCCAGGGCCTGCTGGACCTTCGCGAGTTCGTCGCCGGGCAGTCCACGCGGCTGCGCGCGGATGCCTGCTACCCGCCTGAGTTGTACGTGCCGCAGCGGTTCCGGGAGCTGACCGGCACCGACCGGACGGTACGCCGCGATCTGGTCGAGGAGCTCATGCGGCTGCTCGGGACCGACGAGGGACGTTTCATTCTGCTCATGGGTGACTTCGGCCGCGGCAAGACCTTCGCGCTGCACGAGGTGGCCCGGCGGATTCCCACCGAGCTGACCCATCTGATCCCGATCCTGCTGGAACTGCGCTCGCTGGAGAAAGCGCAGTCCGTCGAGGCGATGGTCGCGGCCCATCTGGCCCAGCACGGCGAGGAACGCATCGATCTCAAAGCCTTCAATTACATGCTGCGTCAGGGCCGGATCGTGCTGCTCTTCGACGGATTCGACGAGCTGGCTACCCGGATGACCTACGACCGCGCGGCCGACCATCTGGACATGGTGCTGGCCGCAGTGGCGGACAAAGCGAAAATCATCCTCTCCAGCCGGTCCCAGCATTTCCGGACCGACGCCCAGGTCCTCACCGCGCTCGGGGAACGAGTGGGGATGGTGGCGCAGCGGCGGGTGATGAGCATCGAGGACTTCTCCCCCGACCAGATCCAGCGCTACCTGGACAACCGGTATGGCGCAGACACCGACGCCGCGGCCCGCCGGCTGCGGCTGCTGCGCGACACCCAGGGTCTGCTGGGGCTGTCCCAGAATCCGCGCATGCTGGGTTTCATCACCGAGCTGGACGACGACCGGCTGGCGGCGGTCGCCGAATCCGGGCCCGCGATCAGCGCCGCCGCGTTGTACGAGGAGATCCTGGGTGCCTGGCTGAGCCACGAGCAGCAGCGCACCGGTGGGGTGCAGGGCGCCTCGAGTGGGCTCACGGTGGGCGAGCTCTGGCAGGCGGTCACCGCGCTGGCCCTGCGGCTGTGGGAAAGCAACGAGCAGTACCTGGAGCTGGCGGATCTGGCCGAGGTGACCGAGGCGCTCAGCGCGTTGTCGGAGGCGCAGCTGTCGCCGCATCAGGCGCTGCACGCCGTCGGTTCGGGCAGTTTGCTGGTCCGCACCGAGGACGGTCAGCTGGGCATGATCCACGGCTCGGTGGTGGAGTGGCTGGTCGCCAAGGCGATCGCCGATCAGCTGGCCAGCGGGGAGTCGGCGCTGCTGTCCCGGCGGCCGCTGTCCGCGTTGTCCGTCGATTTCCTCTGCGACCTCGCCGACACCCGCAGCTGCCAGCGCTGGCTGCGCCACGTGCTCGCCGACCGCGACGCCGACGAGGTGCACCGCCGCAACGCCATCAAAATCAGCGCCCGGCTGCGCTCGATGGCCAGCAGCGACCTGCGCGGCGCCGTGCTGCGCGGCGAGGACCTCTCCTACCGCGAGCTCGTCGATGCCGACCTCACCGGCGCGGATCTCACCGACGCCCGGCTGGTCGGCGCGGACCTGAGCCGGGCGGTGCTGCGCAACGCAGTCCTGGCCGGGGCCCGGTTCGACGAAGCGAAGCTGGTCGGGGCCGACCTGACCGGCGCGGACCTGCGCCGGGCCCGGCTGCCCCGGGCCGATCTGCGCGACGTCGTGTTCACCGGCAGTCGCTGGCGGGGCGCGGCGCTGATCGACGTCACGGCCCGCCCGGAGTTCTTCACCGCCGCTGAGTTGCACGGGGCGGCGATCGCACCCGGTCAGCCGGTGCACTCGCAATTCGCGCCGGCCGCGGTGGGGGTGTCCTACGGCTTCGAGGTCGGCCGGCTGCCCAACCCCGTCGACTACAGCCGCGACGGCCAGACCCTGGCGATCGGCAGCGACGACGGCGCGGTGCTGCTCTGTGACACCGCCTCGGGCCTGCCGCTGCGCACCCTGCACGGCCACCACGGGCGGATTTACGCGGTGGCCTACGGCCCCGACGACCGGGTCCTGGCCACCGGCGCCAGCGACTGCATGATCAACCTGTGGGATCCGGCGACCGGGGAGCCGCTGCATCGCCTCGAGGGTTGCCAGGACTGGGTGTGGCCGATGGGCTTCAACCGTGCGGGCAACCTGCTGGCCACCGGCGACAGCAGCGGCACCGTGCGGCTGTGGGACGTCGCGACCGGAACCCTGCGCCACCAACTACCCGGGCACACCCCACACGTGTGGACGGTCGGGTTCCAGCCCGGCGGCGACCTGCTGGCGATCGGGGATGACTCCGGGACGGTGCGGCTGTGGGACACCGTGACCGGCGCGCTGTGCGCCGAGTTCCCCGAGCACAGCGGCTCGGTGTACCGGCTGGTCTTCTCCCCCGACGCGAGCCTGCTGGCCACCGTCGACCACGGCGGCACCGTGCGGCTCTACGACATCGCCTACCACCGGATACAACACGAGCTTGCCGGGCACGGCGCACCGATCTATGCGCTCGATTTCCACCCCGACGGCAACCTGCTGGCCAGCGGGGACACCCACGGCGTCGTCCGCCTGTGGGAGGTGCCCAGCGGCCGGGGCGCCCCGCTGCCCTTGCGTTGCCGCGGGGCGGTCTACTGGGTCCGATTCGTCTCCCGCGGGGACCTGCTCGCCATCGGCGGGAACGACGGGGTCGTCCGGCTCTGGGATAACGCGAGCCAGCAAACACGTCACGAACTGATCGGGCACAAGGCGTCGACCTGGCCACTGACCTCCCGGCCGGACGGCCAGCAATTCGCGACCAGCAGCAACGACGGCACCACCCGGCTGTGGGATCCGGACAGCGGGCAGTGCACCCACCTGCTGCGCGGCCACGGGCGGCGGGTCACCTCGGTGGCCTTCAACGCTGCCGGGACGTTGCTGGCCACCAGCGGCAACGATGGCGCGGTGCGGCTGTGGGATCCCCGGACCGGGCGGTTGCAACGCACCCTCACCGGCCTCGGCGACCGGCTGATCTCCGCGTTCTTCGACCCGGCCAGCGCCTTGATCGCGACTCCGAGCAACGACGGCGACGTACACCTGTGGAATGCCGAATCCGGCGATTACCAGCGCGCGCTCGACGTCGACACCGACTATGTCTGGGCGGCGACCTTCAGCCCCGACGGCGACATCGTGGCCACCGCCAACGACGACGACTCCGTCCAACTGTGGTACCGCGCCACCAGCCGGCACGTTCGTACGCTCGGCGAGCATCGCGGCCGGGTCCGCTCAATCGCCTTCAACCCCACCGGTGACCTCGTCGCGACCGGCTGTGACGATACCGCGGTCCGGCTGTGGGAGGCCGGCAGCGGTACGTGCCTGGCGACGTTGGGCGGGCACACCGCCCGGGTATACGCGGTGGTGTTCAGCCCGGACGGCGCCACGCTGCTGAGCGCGAGCCACGACGGCACTGCGTGCATCTGGGACTGCCAGACCGGCGACATTCTGCGCACGCTGACCGGGCACACCGGCCGGATCTGGTCGGCCGCTATCGACCCGACCGGCGCGACGATCGCCACAGCCGGCGACGATCTGGTCGTCCGGCTCTGGGACGCCGCCACCGGCGAGCACCGGCACACCCTGCCCGCGCACACCCGGCGAGTCTGGTCAGTCGCCTTCAGCCCCGACGGCAGCCAACTCGCCAGCGCCAGCGACGACGGCACCGTGCGCATCTGGGATCTCACCGCCGATCCGGCACCCCAGGTCCGGATGACCCTGCTCGGACTGCCCGACGGCTGGGCCGCGCTGGCCCCCGATGGCCGCTACAAACTGGAGGGCACCGTCACCGGAGAGTTCTGGCACGTGATCGGCACCTGCCGCTTCGAGCCCGGCGACCTCAACCTTTACCTCCCGTCCGTACGCCAACTCCCCCTAGACGCCCCCTTCTGAACCCCTTCCCCGAGTACCCCGACATGGAGACATATCGGGGTGAAACGACCCCGAATAACCCCGATATGTCTCCATGTCGGAGTGGGGGGCGGGGTCAGCTGACGGGGGCGTGGAGGCGGGGGCGGGGGTCGGGGACGGCGTTGCGGCGGGCGTCGGCGGCGGAGTCGTTGGGCTGGCGCTGGGATTCTCGCTCGGCGGCGACCCTGGCCAGGTAGAGCTGCACCTCTCGGTCCCGCACCGCGGCCGTCCAGTTCAGCACCTCGCTCATCAGGTCGGCGACGTCAGCGGCACAGGACTCGCCCCGGTGTGGGTATTCGATCGAGATCCGGGTGCGCCGGGTCAGCACGTCCTCCAGATGCAGGGCACCCTCGTGGCTGGCGGCGTGCACCACCTCGACCCGCAGGTAGTCGGGCGCCTCGCGCAGCGGCGCGAGCAGATCCGGGCGGTCCGCGGCCAGGGCCAGCAGTTGGTGCACCGCCGAGCCGTAGCGGTCCAGCAGGTGCCGCAGCCGGTAGGGGTGCAGCCCGTAGCGCGTGGCCAGCGTCTCGGCCTGGTTGACCAGCGCGTAGTAGCCATCCGCGCCCAGCAGCGGCACCTTGTCGGTGATCGAGGGTGCGACCCGGCCAGGCAGATCGGGCACCGCCGCGTCCACCGCGTCGGCCGCCATCACCCGGTAGGTGGTGTACTTGCCGCCCGCGATGGCGACCAAGCCGGGTGCTACCCGGGCGACCGCGTGCTCCCGGGACAGCCGCGAGCTCTCCTCGCTCTCTCCGGCCAGCAGGGGCCGCAATCCGGCGTAAACACCCTCGATGTCGGCATCGGTCAGCGGTGTGGCCAGCACCGAGTTCACCGTATCCAGCAGGTAGTCGATGTCCGCGCGAGTCGCCGCCGGATGGGCCAGGTCGAGGTTCCAGCCGGTGTCGGTGGTGCCGACGATCCAGTGGCTGCGCCACGGGATCACGAACAGCACCGACGTCGCGGTGCGCAGGATCAGCCCGGTCTCCGAGACGATGCGGTCCCGGGGGACCACGATGTGCACTCCCTTGGAGGGGCGGATCCGGAACCGCCCCCGCCCGCCGGACAGGCGCTGGATCTCATCGGTCCAGACGCCGGTGCAGTTGAGCACCGCGTGCGCGTCGACGTCGGTTTCGTCGCCGGTCTCGCAGTCCCGCACCCGGACTCCGCAGATCCGATCAGCCTCCCGCAGGAAGCCGATGACCTGGGTGGAGCTGCGTACCGCGGCGCCGTACTGGGCGGCCGTGCGGGCCACCGTCATGGTGTGCCGGGCGTCATCGGTGATCGCGTCGTAGTAGTGCACCCCACCGACGAGGGTGTCCCGTTTGAGCGCCGGCGCCAGCCGCAACGCTCCGGCCCGGGTGAGATGCCGCTGACCCGGTACCGATTGTGCACCGGCGAGCGTCTGGTAGAGCGCTAACCCGGCGGCGACGTAGGGCCGTTCCCAGACCCGGTGCGCCAGCGGGTACAGGAAGCTCACCGGTTTGACCAGATGCGGCGCCAGCCGGGTGAGCATCAGCTCCCGCTCGTGCAGGGCCTCCCGGACCAGCCCGAACTCCAGTTGTTCCAGGTAGCGCAGGCCGCCGTGGAACAGCTTGGACGACCGGCTGGAGGTGCCCGAGGCCAGGTCCCGGGCTTCCACCAGGGCCACCTTGAGGCCCCGGGTGGCGGCGTCCAGCGCCGCGCCGGAACCGACCACGCCGCCGCCGATGACCACAATGTCGAACTGCTCGTGGCCCAGCCGCTGCCAGTCCGCCGCCCGCTGCGCCGGGCCGAGCTGCCCGGGGGTCGATGCACCGATGGGCGGCTTGCGCGCGGCCTGCTGCACCAGTGCCACCCCCTGCGTCGTAGGCGATCGCCTGCTGCACGCTACCGCGTTGGTGGCACGGTGGTGGTCTGCTCAGACACCATGCAGCGGTACCATTCTTGATATGTCACAACCACTGTCGCGGTGGAGACCGTGACATCTGACGAGCTCCGCGTGACCGATGCGCTGCGTTCGGCCGGGGCGCGGTTCGCTCTGATCCACGGCAGCCGGGCACGCGGCAGCGCCCGTCCGGACAGCGATCTGGACGTCGGCGCGTGGTGGGGCGTCCAACCTCCGGCGTCCTGGGAGGTGGATCTCCCCGCCGGCGTGGACCTGGTCGTGCTCGATACCGCACCGCTGTGGCTGTCCGGGCGGATCGCCCAGGAGGGCCGCCTGCTGTTCGACGACGACCCGCCGGCGCGGGTGCGCTGGCTTGCCGACACCCGGCTGCGCTACCTGGACGAGATCCCGGCGATCCGCGAGCGCTACCGCCAGCGGCGGATCGAGCTGGCCCGGGGAGCGCTGGGTGGTTGATCAGGAGCGGCTCGACCGACTGCTCGACCGCGTCGCGTCCGACCTGAAAGCACTGCACGGCTACCGCGTCGCCGAGGAGAATCTGCTCGACGATCCCACCCGGCTCGCAGCTGTGAAGTACCACTTCATCACGGCCATCGAGGGTTGCGCCCGGATCGCGCATCACCTCATTGCTTCGGAGGGTTGGCGGATAGCGGAATCCAATGCCGATGCGGTGCGCACGCTCGGCGCGCAGCAGGTCGTGCCCGCCCCGACAGCGGAGGCGGTGGCCAGAGCCGTCGGCTTTCGCAACGTGCTCGTCCACGAGTATGTCGACGTCGACGACCGGCGCGTGCGCGACAACCTTGACCGTCTCGCGGATCTGGAGGCGTTCGTATCGCACGTGGCCGCCTGGTCCGGGGACTAGCGCGCGTCACAGCTTGTCGCGTAGCTGGTCGAGCATGGTGACGAGTTCGTCGTGCGGAAGGTGGACGGCGAGGTCAGGCATGCCGTGGGGCAGCAACGCCCATCCTTTGTTGCCAACTTTGATCCAGAGAATGGTGCACAGACCGTGCCCGTAGCGCCTGCCGCAGGCAGCAACTCTGGGCGAGCGACTGTCATAAATAGCTTGATCCATCGGGTGGACGTTGTTGTTTTCGGTCACTTGCCTCTCCCCAACCGATCGACGGCTCCTCTGTCGCTGCTTACAAGACCGGCAGCAATTGCGTTTCTGGGAGTGAGATCGATGCTCTGCCCGGCGGGGTGCACGGTGAATGTCCAGTGCTGCTCGTCCGGGCGTCCCTGCTCGGTCCACCAGGTGTGGGCGGCGAAGATCTCATCCCATAGCCGGCGAGGGCCACGCTGGCGCACGCTGAACTCGTCATCGCTGCAATCCGGGGTGGTGTGGACATGGCTGGCCCACGACCCCGACCACGGATCGAGGAACCACAGTTCGCCTGTACCGTCCTGCGGGTCGTAAGGGAAGTACTGGTGCCGGCAGTGCGGCACCTGCAGACTGATCGCCAGCATCGCACCCCGGTGACCGGCGAGTTCGTAGGGCCCGATGCTGGTCGTGGACTCCTCCCCCTGATAGTCACCACACACGACATCGGCGACGGTGCACCGCGGCACCCGCTGGTCACGGAGCTGCATGAACCAGGCGCAGTCCACGATGCGGCCAGCGGCGGTGCCGTCCGCCCCGACGATCAGCGACAGCAAACCACCGGGATGGTAGGCGTTTCGCCAGGGTGTCAGCACCATCCCGCCGGGGACGGTCTGGGCCACCCAGGGGTAGGGAACCTGCTGGCAGGAGGCGGTGGACAGCACTCGGTCATAGGGCGCGTGGACGGCCATGCCCTGGGCGCCATCGGCGGTGACAACGGTGATCCCGCGGTAGCCCGTCTGATCCAGCCCATGGCGGGCGGCGCGGGCGACGGCAGGGTCGATCTCCACGGTGGTGACGTGCTGCGCGCCAAGCCGGTGGGCCAGTAACGCTGCGTTGTACCCGGTGCCGGTACCGATCTCCAGTACCTTCTGTCCATCATGGACGTCCAACGCGCGCAGCATGGCCGCGACCACGGTCGGCATACTGATGGAGCTGGTGGGCAGCACACCGGTGCCATCGGGGCCGGCCGGATCGCCATCATCGACCTGCGTGATCACCGAGTCGTCCTGGTAGGCGGCGGATAGCCAGCCGTCGGGGTCCTCGACGCGATGGCGCGGAATGAATCCCCATTTCCCATTAGCCGCGCCGTGACGCCACGTGATATTGGGGACAAAGGCATGGCGCGGCACCGCATCAAACGCAGGACGCCAATCGTCGGTAAGAGTGCCTGCCGCCACCAGCGCCTCGACCATACGTCGGTGCAGGACTTCGGCGTCCGGCGCGTTCACCGATCACCTCCCACGCTTGCCCGGGTGAGGTTCACGCGGGCTCGGCGTTGTGTCCGGCGGCACCTGCCTATCGTGGTCTGGCACCACCTTCTCGTGTCTGTTGGGTTCATTCGGTTCGTTGGGTTCCTGCGGTTCCGCAGCCATGTACCTTTCCCATCAGACGGAGGCGACGATCGTGTTGAGCAGGTGGGCACTGGCGGTGACGTCGTGTCCGAGACGCACCGCATGGTGTGGCAGGCGCGCAAGCCGTGCGCTGGCGAGGGCGCGGGCCTGCTCGCGGGTAGCCGGCGAGGCGAGGTCCAAGCCGAAGATATCGGGGTAGCGGTCCTCGGTCGTGGTGCTGAAGAAGTCAGCCTCGGTGAGGCTGCGGCATCCCTGCGCGCGAGCGGCCGCGGCCCGGGGAGCGACGGTGGGGAACAGTAGGACGGCAGCGCACCCGCTCGCAGCCAAGGGTAGCCCGAACCAGGTGTGCAGCTGGTCAGGGAAGACCTGCGCCTTCAGCTCCCGGCCGGTCGGCTCATGCAGCGGAGTGCGGTGTCCGGCTCGCAGCGCTGCGGTGACCCGCTCGTCCTGGGTGGGATGCAACTGCTCGCCAGCCAGGAGGCGCTCACGGGCAAGGTCATAGAAGCCGAGCGCATCCAGCAGGCCGAGCCCGATCGCGGCGGCGGCCGGCCAGGGCAGGACCTGAATCCCATCACGGCCGGCCCGGACGAAGATCCGATCGTTGGCCAGCAGCTCACACTCGCAGTAGCGGGCCAGCAGCAGGGCGGTCGTGGTCTTTCCCGCGCCCTTGCTGCCGAACGCGAGAAGCGCGTGGCCGTCCTGCACGGCGGCACTGGCGTGCAGCAAGCTCCACCCGTCGCGGTGCAACATCGCTCGGACCGCTTCCCGAGCCAGCCGCGCCGCAGCCGTACTGACCGGCTGTTCCTGGGTACCCACGATCAGGATCCGACCCGAGCCGGGCTCCGTCTGGTAGGCCAGCTCGTCCTTGCAGGACAGCGCATGCACTGACCCATCCTCGCCACGAGCGACCAGGATCGACGCCCCGGCGTACACAGACTCCACATGTGTGTCTCCGGTCACCCGATCGGCGATTTCAGCGAAACGGCCTGGATCGATTTCGGCGACGACAACAGGGCCACTCGTGGTGTCCTGTGCATCTGCCGGTGGAGTGTCAATTGCGTTCCACCAGGGCCCGAAATACCGCACCGCCCATGCGGTGACGGCGGGAGTGTGACTGATCACCGTGGCGTGAGCCTCGGCGGCGCCGATCCGGGTTGCGGTTGCATCATCAGGCATGGATACCTCACATTTCACAAATGATCATTTTAGGTTGGGCAGCTGCTCGACCAAGGCGACGTACGCGGTGTGCAGCTTAATGTCCGCTGCCTCTAAGCAGCAGGTTTCCTCTGGATCAAGTGGAGGAAGA
The DNA here is from genome assembly GCA_050699635.1 of Pseudonocardiaceae bacterium. Classification (GTDB taxonomy): domain Bacteria; phylum Actinomycetota; class Actinomycetes; order Mycobacteriales; family Pseudonocardiaceae. Next base: position 25,668 of record JBOHFK010000063.1, read on the forward strand.
CAGACACTTGCGTGCCCATCGGTGAAACTCACCGGCAGACCCAGCCAGCCACGTTGGTAGGGGCAGGACAGTTCCACCACTCCATTGGCCAACCCGACGAGCAGTCCCAGAGTCGATAACACAGCACCCGCCGGCCCGCTGCGAGTGCGCCCAATCCCCCTGCTGATCCACGCGGACCGATCGAGCAAAGCAGCCCGGACCTCATCGACGGGAACCCGCACCGCTTCGCCGTTCACGGTAGTGGACGACGCGCAGATCACCAACGCATCACCGTGCTCACCGATAACGCTGCCGCGAACCGCATGCGGCGACACATCGAACAAGCGCGACAGGATCAGTCGATATCTGACCGAGTCCAGGTTGGAGCCGATGCCCATCACCCGCCGGACACCGGATATTACGGCGAATAGTCGCGACATCAGGTCCACGGGGTTGGTCACCATCACCACGACGCCACCGAAGCCTCGCATGGCGAGCGCCAACTCACGGATGAGCGGCCCGTTGGCGATCACACCGCCCAGGCGAATGTCGGTGGTGGCGGTATTCGTGAACCGTGCGCGGGCCGCAACCACCACCAGCTCGCAGCCGTGGAGCCCGGCCGTCGTGGCTGCGTGTGGACGCGTGGGTGACCCGAGAGCCAGGCGCATATCGTCCAGATCAGCTGCCAAGGACGAGGCCTGCTCGACGGCGCGCGACGTGATGGTGATCTCCTCGCAGAACCCTGCCGCGACCAGCGCTGTGGCTACAGCCTGCCCGACCGCCCCTGCACCGACCACCCCGACACTCTGCGCGGCGACCGGCAACTGGGTGCTCATGCGGTGGTCACCAACCGAGCGCGGCCCACGGCGTCGGCCAGACCAATGCTCCAGACTAATTCCGGGTCGAGCCCAGCTACCAGCTCGGCGCTGACCTTTTCCATCAGCGCCGACACAATCCTCGCCTGAGACAAAGCCACCTCAGCATGCCTGGGCAGGGGCAATCCGCGAGGCGCCGAGAGGTAGGTAGTGAGGATGTTCACCGTGTCCATGAGCCAGAGCACCAGTAGTTCGCGCAGCCACTCCTGTCTCGCCCCGGTGGGAAGATCTCGAGTCCGGTCATCAACGAATGCGGCCAGCCCATCTCCGATCGCCTCGGCGCAGAGCGACTGGAAACCGATCAGCAACAGAATAGTGCGGCTGACCAACTTTGCAGAATCAACCGTGGGCCGCGCACACGACATACCGGGGTCGATGAACATTGGACGATCCGATGCAACTGTATGGCGCTCGAACACAACGTGCTCAGGTTTCAGGTCGCCGTACACCAACACTGGAGCCGCGGTCACCACCATTGCGGTTCGTAGGCGATTCAGGCGGTTCACGACTCGCCGTAGCGCCGCCCATAACTCGTTGCGTTCGCCACGGCGATCACGCCACTCCGCGGCAAGCTGGTTAAGATAGACGTCCGCGCCGATACCGGTAAATTTGCGAGCAAAAGTCTCCATAATGCTGCGCTCCCCGATCGCCACCGAGCGAGCAGACCGCTGCGCAATCTTCGGGCGGTGCAGCTCTCGTAACTCCATCCAAGTCCGTCGAAGCAGCTCGCTAGCCCGCCACGGCTCACTGCATAACAGCTGTGCCAAGGTGACGCCTGGCGCTGCCTCAGTGAACAACACTCCGCGGCGAAACGCGGCCATCCGGTGCGTCCGTGGCCGACCTAACCTATGCAACAGACGAAGCTGCGCCGCCTCCCGCGCGAGCAATGATCCAGACGCCGCCACATAGGCTGCCTGGGCGGCGCGAACCTCCTCCCAATCCCCGCATCTACCCCGCAGCACCGACACCAACGAACAGCCAAGGTAGGAATACTTCGCGAACAAGATCCGCCCGTTCAATTCGACGCGCCGCACGTATCCGGTCACGCTCGGGACGTGCTCGGACAACCTGAAACACCCGTCCGGCCACGACTCGTTGGCCGCAATCCTGATCTGCTCAGTCGCGTGGTGGAACAACTGCTCCACGGTCGGCGGGACGCAATGATTCTGTGGTGGGAAGGGCGAGGAACGGCTCAGGCAGGTGGACATAGACCGACGCCTCCATCCATTGCGCCAGGTAACAGGAGTTGTTACAAGCGGCCGCCAGCGTTCGTATCTCCAAGCAAAGCCGCTTCCAAGTGGCAACCGCGAGCCCTCGCTAGTGGCAATCCGGTGGCAGATCATCCTGCGTTACCCTGCTCTGGTGGAGTGGACTGCGGTGGGGATCCGCCGGTTCCGTGAGGTGGGGTTGTGCTTGTCGCAGGATGAGTTCGCCAGAGTGTTGGGTTTCGCGAAGCGGACGATCGGCAACGCCGAGCGCAGCACCCATCCACCGAGCCTGGCGCTGCGTCGTGCCCTGGATCACGCACTGGAGAAGGCCTCCGAAGCCCAACGCGACCGCTTCCTCGCGGCTCCTCCCGCCCAACCCGGCGCCGTCCCGGCCATCCAGCAGACAACCAATCCGACCCTCGAAGCCGATCCGACCCTCGAATCAGTCGAGCTGCTGCGCCGGGCTGAGGCCTCCGAGCTCGGCACGGGCGCACTGGAGCAACTTGAGGAACTCGTGGAACGCCTAGGTATCGATTACTTCGCCGTCCCCCCAGCAGAGTTCCGCCAGACGGCACTGTCCTGGCGGCGCTACGTCGTTCGCCTGCTCGCGGGCACGATGACCCTGCGTGAACGCCGTCGCCTCTACGCGGTAGCCGGCTGGCTGTCCGGCCTGATAGCTGAGGCGTCACTGGCCCTGGGTGACCATGCCGAGCCACACTGCGCGACCGCGCTCGCACTCGCGCAGGACATCGGCGATGCGCGCCTTGCAGGCTGGGTACGCGGCACCCAAGCACAGATCGCCCTCTACGCCGGAGACCCACGCGACGCCGTGGCCTTCGCCCAAGCAGGCCGGCAAGTAGCGCCCGCCGGATCAGCCGCACTGGTCCGTTCCTGCACCCACGAAGCGCGCGCCAGCGCCCGGATTGGAGACCGCAAGGGCACACAAACAGGCTTGGACGCCGCCGAGCATGCTTGGAATATCTTGTCGCAGCCCCTCGCTCGAAGCATTTACTCGTTAGGAAAATCCTACCTGCCGTATTGTGCAGCTACCTGTTTCGTCTGGCTATGCGACCCTGTCAATGCCCGCATGTGGGTAAGCCAGTCAGTCGACTTGACGGGCAGCAAACCCGGTCCAACAGTCGGTCATGCTACTACACGGATTGATTTGGCAATAGCGCTTGCGCAAGACTCCGAGCTGGAGGAGGCATCAGCTACCGGACTTGAAGCGCTCGATATCTGCGCCCAGCGGCTGACGCTTCCAGCCAGAAGACGGATAGAGGAACTTCTGGCGGCACTGCGACCATTCAATGAGCCATGCGTAGTCGAGCTGAGAGAACGGTGGCTGTGGATCTCCAGTTAGCAGGTAAGGCCGCGCTTGTCACAGGCGGCAGCCGGGGAATCGGCCGCGCAGTCGCACTGCGCTTAGCCAGCGAGGGCTGCTCGGTGGGTATCTGTGCGCGCGGTCCCGACGACCTCAAGCGGGTGATCGCGGAACTGCGTGGCTACGGCGTAGAGGTATGTGGCGTCGTTGCTGATGTAGGCGAGGACGGCGAGGTGGAACGCTTCGTGACCGAGGCCGTCGCCGAGTTTGGCCGAGTCGATCTGCTCGTGGTTAGCGCGGGTGCGAACGCCGGAGAACGAGGATTTCTCGCCTCAACACCGGAAGACTGGCGACAGACATATGAGCTCAATGTCGGACATTCTACGCGCGCAATTCGCGCATGCGTTCCTCATATGAGAGATGCTGGTGGCGGTGCGGTAGTGATTATCGCCTCGATCTCCGGATGGAAACCAGCACCCTACCCCCAGTACGGCTCCGCCAAGGCCGCCGAAATCTACCTCGCCGTGGAACTCGGACGCGAACTGGCCCCCGAGAGAATCCGAGTAAACGTTGTGAGCCCCGGCTCAATCCTGTCCCCCGGAGGGGACTGGGACACCTTCCGTGATAGGGCTCCCGACCGCTTCGCGCGATTTATCGAGAGGGAATTTCCACTCGGCCGCCTTGGTACGCCTGAGGAGGTTGCAGATGTGGTGACGTTCTTACTGTCCGAACGGGCTAGCTGGATCTGCGGCACCCAGGTTCGTGTGGACGGCGCACAAGGTCGCCCCACTCCGTCCAGCTGGTAATCGCCTCCCAGGCCCCGGTCTGGGTCCGATCCATTCCATCTTGGGAACCCTTCGAGGGACGGCCGGGTCTCCTATGCGACAGCAGCTAGGCTCCTCCCGTGGAGTGGACTGCGGTGGGGATCCGCCGGTTCCGTGAGGTGGGGTTGTGCTTGTCGCAGGATGAGTTCGCCAGAGTGTTGGGTTTCGCGAAGCGGACGATCGGCAACGCCGAGCGCAGCACCCATC
>JBOHFK010000064.1:0-29900 GCA_050699635.1 Pseudonocardiaceae bacterium
TAGACGGCGTAGACGAGGTCCTGCAGCTTCACAAGCCGGGAAGAGTACGCCCCCGCCCAGGAAGACCTTACCTATGGTGCTCGGCATGCAGGGTGATGTGGCATGCCCCTGAACTGGCCGGAGGGTTGCGCGAGCTATAGCCAACCATCACACTGTGCCCGTACAGCGCGGGAATCACCGACCAGGTCATCATCGCGTTGAGCACTCGTAACTACGCGAGGGCTTGCACGGTAACTAGAGATAGTGATCGTATATTCCCCACAGGAACTCAGGTGAAACAAAATTGATGATCGGATCCGGCTCTTGCTTCAGCTGCGATACTAGGTTGCGCCGCCCGGTCGCCTCGCTGGCGCGAGAGATAGGTGGCTTCGAGTTCTTGAGTTCACAGCTCCAACCGTTCGTCAGCAGATTCGGAGTGGGCACGGATAGAAACAGGAAGAGATTCTAGACCCCGCATGAGAATGCTGCCCCGCCATCGCAGTACACTTTCATCCACCGCCAGATGAAGATGAGGAAATCTCTCCATCAGACGAAGGATCGCAATCGTCCCCTCCAGTCTCGCCAATGGGGCGCCGATACAATGGTGTACCCCATGGCCAAACGCCAAGTTTCGTTGTTCCCTTCCGATGTTGATGACATCGGGCGCTTGGAATTTGCTAGCGTCGCGATTTGCCGAGGCGAGTGCCAGCAGAACCAGCTCCCCGGCAGGTATCTCGACGTCCCCGATGACGGTGGGGCGTACCGTATGTCTCATAGTCGCAACGTTGACGGGACCATCAAACCGGAGGAACTCCTCTACTGCTCCCGATATCAAGGTTGGATTGGAGACAATTCGAGAAGCTAAGCCCGGCGCCAGCAATAACAGTCTGGAAGCGTTTGCTATAAGATTCATCGTGGTCTCGTGTCCCGCAACCAACAGCAATGCGATCATGGATACAATTTCTGGAGGGCTGAGCCGATCAGCCCCACTAGCAGCATCAAGAAGTTCTCTCAGAATTCCACAGGATGCCTCGACTGGTCTCGCACTAATTAAATCTTTCAGGAAGAGTAACAACTCGTTCGAAGCGTGAACCCGGTCAGTCTTCGACACATCAGAAAATATAATTTTCGACCAGATTCCTACCTGCACTCGACCGTTTTCCGGAACCCCAAGAAGCTCACCAATGACCGCGATAGGCACAGGTCGTGCATAACTCTCGATAAGGTCGAAATCCCGCGCCTCGCCCATGCGATCTAAATACTCACTCACGATCACCTCGACTCGAGCACGTACGTCTTCGACTCGGCCCGCAGTGAAAGAGCGACTCACAATTTGGCGTAGCCTGGTGTGAGTCGGTGGGTCTGAGTTCAACATGTGCTTATCCAGGATTTCGAGGAAAGGCCTCCGTTTGGAATCAGGATTCTTTTGACGAACGAGAGCATCCAGGGAGGCCGCATCCAGACTCAGCGCTGAATTTTTGAGCGCAGCCCTGACATCATCGTATCGCGTGACTAACCACACGTGGTCACCGGATGGGGTCACAACGAGAGATATCGGAACTGATTCCCTCAATGCGGAATAGATTGAGTGAGGATCTCGGAGATACTGTTCACCCAGAATTAAATCTGGTCCGTGGACCTTGTTCATCTGTCTCCTGCGACTTGATTCATATCGCGCAAGTTAGGCCCTGAGCTGCAGGTTCGAATATCGCCTATATTAACCGAAAAGACGGATCCCCATAGACCACCCGTAGCGACCTCTCGACTTCAACTGGATCGTACTTTGCCGGCACATTGTGCAGGAGCGCGTCGTATATCTTGTCTGCCTCTGGTGCAGATTCGCGGGCAACCGCAAAGGAAGCTCCACCTTTACCAAGGTCAGTTGAAACAGCAACGTGGTTGTCCACTATCAGCGCCGGAGATATCTCTTCATCGTCTTTTCGTCTTGGGATAAGCCAGACTCGCGGGGACCGCCGAGATCCAGAACCGACAATTTTGCAATAGTTCCTGATTCTCTGCTGCGCCGACGTTAAATCATACTCGTCACCACGAGTAGCCACTTCCAAGGCTGTGGCTTCCTCGTCAAAGAAGTGGAAAAATCGTAACATCGTGCGGTTACCTGGCGTCACAAGCAATGCCCGGTCTAACCCTCGAAGACATGCAGCTTCGTCCGGTTTAGCCCTTCTAGCCCCGAGTACTACAGTTGATGTCCTCTGCATGGAACATATCCTATATTCGATATTGTTAAACCACTCCAGGAAGGTTGGGTAGGCAAGATCGGCACTTAGCAGGCGGAGTCTATTTTGAGTATTAGCGATGAAATAAGCAATCGCCCGCCAAACTTCCTCGATCAATTGCACGATCCCAGACACGTCCTTCACGAAATGTCCTTGGGAACGGAGATGTGACTCCTCCACAGTAGCCACCCAAGGATCACCGACGTTAACATGCGGCGGGTACCGAAGCGAAAAGGCAGCTACGTGCGCTCCTTGCTCTAGACCTGCTTCAATCTCAGCCTGAACGGCCGGACGCGATTCCTGTCCGAGCAATGCAATAATCATAGTAGAGTTCCGGGCATCCCGGAGATACATGTTTTGAGGAGTGCCCGCTCGCGCCTCCTCGGGTACCCTAACGACGTCATCAAATGCGCGCGCCATCTCGTTTGCCAGGATCTCTCGCTCCGCAAACATCCTAGAACATGAACTAATCATGACTTGCGTCATAATGATTCTCTCCTCGCCGCATTGCCTCGAGAATCGCCGTATCCAGAGAGGGCCCCAATAGGTCTTCCCCGATGCTGGAAACCCAGCCATGAAGGCGGACTAGCTCCGGGGCTAACTTGTCAGTGCCACCTGAGTGAAGGATTTTGCGCGCAGTCTCTAGGTGCCTAGCCGCGCGTGACGTACTTTCCAGGAATGGCGTTTCCCAGAGTGTCGGATCACGAAGAGCGTGAGCAGCTACTGAGCTGCGATAATTTGTCTCCAAAGACGAACGAAGCTTTGCATCGCTAGACAGGAGGAAGATGGCCGGCAGCGTGTAGATGCCAGCGTCAATGTCATAAATGCTTGTCTTTGAGCGGGCTGACCGTGAAGGCGCGAGCCAATCCCGAATATCTTCCATGTCGTCAAGTATCTGAAATACAAAACCGATTTGTCGCATGGCGCGGATCATAAGAGTACTCGATACTTGATCGGTTTTCATAATCGAAGCAGCAAGTATAGCAGCAAGTTCCAGCATGGCCGAAGTCTTACCCTCCACAACTGCATCATAGTTCTCGACAGTTCTATTGATATCGTTGCGAGAGACGTAGTCTTTCAATTGAGCACGGTTGACTCTCTCGTAGCACGAGAGAGAATGTGCCCATATTCTTTTTCCATGAGTCGCCGCCAACTGCAAAGCGCGATTGGCCAGCAGATTGCCAAGCAGTAGACCACACTCCGGTCCGATAGCTTGCCAGACGGATATTTTATTCCGGCGCTCCGTTGCTTTGTCGAGCATATCATCATGCACAAGAGTAGAAGTATGTAGCATTTCGAGACTAACACAACAACCTCTGAGGGCAACGGAGTCCGAGCCTGAAATTAACCGCGCCAGGAACGATCGAAAATATTTTCCATCGGCGAGGGATGGTACCACAGTATCCAGTCCGTATGGCAGCGTCGCAACTTGATACTCGTGCACTAGATCGACTTTCAAAGACTTCAGCCAATTGTCGTAGGGTGCTGGGTACATGGGGTACTCCTGCCGTGGCTGGTCTTGTCGCCGAATCCGATACCGCCAACGGCGAGTGAGGTCTCCGTACTGAGGGGCCAAGCTCACACCCTACGGGTTGTGCAGTTGACGAGGTGACAGGGATGGTAGCCGGGTGACGAGTCGCCGCGAACGGTTCACCGACATCGGAGGTTGTGCTCGTCGACGACCTAAGCACCAGGGACGCTGCGCGCGCTGTCGCTAGTCGTGGTCGAACCGCGAGGAGAAGTGATGGGGCACGTGACACGCACCGCGATCGGGTCCACTCGGCTCCGGCGCTCGCCTCTCTGGCCGTTTGTAGTGCTCGGTGCCGCAGACGCACTTGACCAACTCTTGGTCGCCCTAATAGGAGAATCCGCCCACGACGAATGACTCGGCTAAACTTCGCCAGGTTTAAAAGCATGTTTGCGCCAGTGTCGAAATGGCGTCAATGGTCAGGCTGGCTTTCCGACGATCGCGATGGCGAAACCGTCGTAGCCCTTGAGTCCGACGGTTTGGATAGCGGTCGCACTGACCAACGGTTCGGTGGACATCGCCTCGACGAGCCGGCGGGTGCCCTGCACGGCGGAGCTGTCGCTGCGCCCATCGACCACCTCACCACCCCGCACCACGTTGTCCACGATGATCACGCCGCCCGGTCGGGTCAGGCGCACCGAGGCGGCGAAGTACTCGGCGTTGTGCTCCTTGTCTGCGTCGATGAACACGAGATCAAACGGCTCGACCTGCCCAGCGTTGAGCTCCTCGGCCAGCCGCGGCAGGGCGTCCAGCGCCGCGCCGACCCGTACCTCCACCAGGTCTGCCAGGCCCGCCCTGGCGATGTTGGCGCGCGCCACGTCGGCATGTTTCTGTTCGTATTCCAACGTGATCACACGGCCGTCCGGTGGCAGCGCCCTGGCCAGCCAGATCGTGCTGTACCCGCCGAGGGTGCCGAACTCGAGGATCCGGCGCGCATTCACCATCTTGGCGAGCAGGTTGAGCAACTTGCCCTGCGCGGGCGAGACGGCGATGGTGGGCAAACCGGCGGCATCACTGGCCGCGAGCGCGGTGTCCAACTCCTCGTCCGATCCGACGAGTGCGCCGGTGATGTAGTCGTCGACCGCCGTCCATTGCTGCTGGGTCATCGTATCCTCACTGCCGTCGGGGTACCTAGCACCATGCTGCCTCATCCAGCGACACCGACGGGTAGATGTACCGCGGCCACAGCACTAGTACTACTTTGATGTACTACGCTCCATTTCATGTCCGAGGTGCCAGTTCGTGAGCTGAACCAGAACACCGCCGGAGTGCTGGCGCGGGTCAAGCGTGGCGAACAGATCGACATCACCGAACGGGGTGTCGTGGTGGCTTCGCTGATTCCCGCTCAGGTCCACCCCCTCGCTGAGCTGATCGGCTCGGGCAAGCTGCGACCGGCCACCCTTTCTGGACCGGCGCCGCGCCCGTCCGGTCGGGTGCGCACCGATCACGAAGCCGGCGAATTGCTACGCCAGCTCCGCGACGATGAGCGCTACTGATGATCTACTTGGACACGGCCGCGCTGGTGAAGCTGGTGCGCCGTGAGCAGGAAAGCGACGCATTGGCGGACTGGCTGGACGAACGGTCGCAGACGGTGTGGGTGTCCTCGGCGTTGGTCGACGTGGAGCTGCCTAGGGCGGTGCGGCGAACCGAGCCGGACCTGGTGGGTGACATCCCGGCCGTGCTGGCCCACATCGCTCGCTACGAGATTGACGAGCTTGTCCGCGCGGCAGCGGCCGCCTATCCAGACCCAGAGCTACGATCCCTCGACGCGATTCACCTGGCCACTGCCCGGACCATTTTCGGTGGGCAGCTCACCGCGTTCGTCAGCTACGACCGACGCCTGCTCGCGGCGGCGCAAGGATACGGCTTACCGATCGAGAGCCCCGCGCCAGCCTGACGCGGAACCACCAGTCACGCTAGAGCTCGGGTCCGCGGGCGCGCAGGTCGTCGACGGTGGCCATGGCCGCCTGGAGTTCGCCGAGCCATTCCTGCGCGTGCTCGCCGACCAGCCGCACGGCCCAGGCCAGCGCTTCCGACCGGGACCGCGCCACCCCGGCGTCGACCAAAGTGTCGAGCACCAGGCGCTCGGGCTGCCGAAGGCGGGTCATCACCGGCACCGACAGCGTGGTGAACATCTCCTCGGTGCCACCCAACCGGGCTCCCCAGGCCACCTTGCGGCGGTAGCGGTGCTCGGCCTGCCGGGCGATCTCGACCCGCTCGTCGCGAGTGTCCTCACGGAACCGGCTGATCCGGCCCGCCTCGCCGGCGGTGCGTTCAGCGTCATCGGTGAACTCCTCGCCCAGCGCGGGTAACTCACCTACGACGAGGATCTCCTCGCGGTCCACGCTGACCTCGGCCTCACCGGTGAACCAACCATCGGGCAACCGGCCCGCGAACCAGGCCTTGGCATCGTCGGCCGGCGGAAGATCCGCCTGCTGCCAGCCACCACGCCCGTGCCACCGGCCAGCGGAGCGCGCTCCGTGCGGCCGTCCCCGTCCCACCATGTCGTCATCCCTTTCACTCGACCTTACGTTGCAGCAATTACAACATTACACGTGTTGCGGGGTCGAGCGCTTCTCGTACGCCGAGCGCGAAACGGCTAGCGGCTGCGGAGCTGGGTCGCCAGATCCTCAGGAGTGGTGACCGGCCGGGCACAGACGAACCCGTGGCAGACGTAAGCCGCTGGGACGCCCCCCACCAGGTCCCGGCCGGCGAGCATCGGGTGCTCCGCACCTGGTTCCCCGCCCAGCACGACAGTTCCGCCGGGCGAGGCCCACCGGGCCCCAGCCTCCAGCGCGGCGCGGGCCGCGTCACCGCTGGCGCCGATCACAGCGATCTGGATCGGTCCCTGCGCCAGTGCCTCGGCGGTGGTCAGCCAGTGACCGGCGGCCTGCGGCGCCTTGGCCGGCACCAGCCCCGCTCGGGCCACCGCAGCCTCAGCCGCAGCTCGATAGGATTCAGAACCGGTCAGCGCCGAAGCCGTGACCAGCGCGGCAGCCAGCGCCGACGCACCCGCCGGTGTGGCGTTGTCGGTCATGTTGGTGGGGCGCCGGAACAGCACCTCAGCATCGGCAGCGGTATCGAACCACGCCCCAGCATGGTCCGGATCGGCAAAGTGTTTCTGCGCCAGGTCCAGCACGGGCAGTGCGGCGTGTAGCCAGCTGTCGTCGCCGGTGACCTGGTGCAACGCGAGCAAGCCCTCGACGAGCCAGGCGTGGTCGGCCAGTACCCCGGCGGCCTCCCCCACCACGCCGTCCCGGGAGCTGCGCCGCAGCCGGCCATCGACCAGGTGCGTGCCCAGCATCAGCTCGGCCGCGGCGGCCGCGGCGGTGATCCACTCCGGACGGCCCAGCACACTCCCGGCCTCGGCCAGAGCGGTGATCGCCATCCCATTCCACTCGGTGACCACCTTGTCGTCGCGGCCGGGCTGCGGGCGCAGCGCCCGGGCCGCGAGCAGCGCCGTGCGCATCCGTTCCCAGCGATCGGCGTCATCGGGCTCGGCGGGCAGCTGCAATACCGACGAGCCGTGCTCGAAGGTCCCGCTCTCGGTCACGACCAGCAGCTCCGCCGCCCACTGACCGTCAGCAGGCCCCAGCAGCTCCGCGAGCTGCTGGGGCGTCCACACATAGGTGGACCCCTCCACGCCTGCGGTATCGGCGTCCAGGGATGCCGCGAAGCCGCCCTGCGCGGTGCCCAGCCCGTCCAGTAGGAACGTCGCCGTCTGCTCGGCCACCCGCCTGGCCACCATCGACCCGGTCAGCCGGGCCAGGTGGGTGTAGACCCGCAGCAGCTGCGCGTTGTCGTAGAGCATCTTCTCGAAATGCGGCACCACCCAGGAGGCATCGACGCAGTAGCGGGCGAATCCACCGGCGAGCTGGTCATACATGCCGCCGCGAGCCATCGCTGCACAGGTGCGCTCCGCCATGGACAGCGCCGGCTGCGAGCCGGTCCGCTCGTGGTGCCGGAGCAGGAACTCCAACAGCATCGACGGCGGGAATTTCGGGGCACCGCCGAACCCAGCGTTCACCTCGTCGAACTCCCCTGCCAACTTGTCGACCGCAGCGGCCAGCACCTGGTCGTCCACCGCGGACTCGGTCAACGGCGTGGCCCGCTCGGCGAGCTGGCCGGCGATGCGCTTGGCCGCTTCCCGAACCTGGTCTCCGCGGCTGGCCCACGCCTGCCGGATGGCGATCAGCAACTCGGGGAAGCCGGGCATGCCGTGGCGCGGGGATGGCGGGAAGTAGGTGCCGCAGTGGAACGGCTCTCCGGTCGGGGTGAGGAAGCAGGTCATCGGCCATCCTCCGTGGCCGGTCATGGCCTGGGTGGCCTCCATGTAGATGGCGTCGACGTCGGGACGTTCCTCCCGGTCCACCTTGACGTTGACGTAGTTGGCGTTCATCACCGCCGCGATCTGCTTGTTCTCGAAGGATTCGTGCGCCATCACGTGGCACCAGTGGCAGGCGGCGTAACCGATCGACAGCAATACGGGCACATCACGCCGTCTCGCCTCCGCAAACGCCTCGTCGCACCACGGCCACCAATCGACCGGATTAGTGGCATGTTGCAGCAGGTAGGGGCTGGTGGAGGTCGCGAGCCGGTTCGCCATGTCGGCTATCCTCCCTGTCCCGGCCGCATCACGGAACCGTTACTCCGCACGACGCCCAGTTACTCACCAGTGCCCAGTTACTCGCGAGTGGCGGCTACTCACGAGTGTCGGTGTCGGAATCGTCGTCGAAGGACTTCGGCACCCGGCGCAGGTGTTTGTTCATGGAACGCACCAGTAGCGCCACGGCGACGAAAAACAGCAGCAGCACCACCAAGGCGACCGGCGCGGCCTTGCCGAAATCCTCGCCTTGCCCGCCAGGATCCGGTGCGGGGGGCGGCGGGGCGAGCGTCCCGAAACCAGTCATCGATAGCCCAGTCGCCGCCGAGGAAGCTGTCACCGCCGAGTCCGGCAGCAGCAGGATCACGCGAGCACCCGCTCCCGGACACCGGAGAACAGGTCGTCTTCCGGCAGCGTGGTGTCGACCAGCGAGCGGGCCAGTTCGTACTCCTCGGTCGGCCACAGCTGCGCCTGCAGCGTGTGCGGCAGCGCGAACCACCGGCTCGATGGGTCGATCTGGGTCGCGTGGGCCCGCAGCGCGTCGTCGCGGGCCGGGAAGTATTCGGCGCACTGCACCCGGGTGGTCACCCGCTCCAGCACATCCGGCATCGCCGGATCCCACCTGGCCAGCCACTCGGTATACGGCGACTCCTCACCGGCGGCGAGCAGTGCGTCGTGAAACAACTGCATCTTCTTACGGGAAAAGCCGTGCGAGTAGTACAGCTTGAGCGGCTGCCAGGGCGCTCCGGCGTCGGGAAAGCGCTCCGGATCACCTGCGGCCTCGAAGGCCGCCACCGACACCTCGTGGCAGCGGATGTGGTCAGGGTGCGGGTAGCCACCTCTCTCGTCGTAGGTCACCACCACGTGCGGCCGGAACTCCCGCATCATCCGGACCAGATCCTCGGTGGGCTCCTCCAAGGCAACCGCCGCGAAGCACCCATCCGGTAGCGGCGGCATCGGATCGCCCTCGGGCAGCCCCGAATCGACATAGCCCAGCCACCGGTGTTGCACACCCAGGATCTGCGCCGCCCGGGCCATCTCCTGCTGCCGTGTCGCCCTCATCTGCGCCGGGTGTTCAGCCAGGTCGGCCGGCTCGAAGGACGGGTTCAGGATGCTACCCCGTTCTCCCCCCGTGCAGGTGACGACCATCACGTCGTGACCATCAGCCACGTATCGGGCCATGGTCGCCGCGCCTTTGCTGGATTCGTCGTCGGGATGCGCGTGCACCGCCATCATTCGCAGCTGCTCAGCCATGGACGCCTGCTCAACCCTTCTGCACGCCGCCTGGAGTCGGGTTACCCCGGGCGAGGGGAATTCTCCGCTGTGTGGACCATTGTTCCGGCCGGACCGACAGTCCCGTCCGCCGGACTACCTAGCCATCAGGCCGGACTGCCCAGCCATCAAGCCGGACTGTCCAGCCATCAGGAAGGTGCAACGCCGTGGCCACTGGCCAGCTTCCCGAGGGTCGCTACGGGCGGCGGGCCGCCCGCAGGCGTCGTCGTTGGGCCGCGCCGGCCGGCCTCGTGGTCGCTGTTCTCGTCGGGCTGGCGGTGGCGGTGATCGGCTACCGCAACCTCGGCAGCACACCGATCCAGGGCGAGGCGCTGAGCTTCACCCTATTGGAGGGCAATGCCGTGCAACTGCGGCTGAGCGTGATCCGCGACGACCCCGCACACCCCGCGGTGTGTATTGTCCGGGCCCGCTCCCGAGACGGGGAGGAAACCGGGCGCAAGGAGATCTATGTACCCCCCGCGGACGGCCCGACGGTGCTGTCCACCGTCGTGCAGACCTCCCGGCCGCCGGTTACCGCGGATGTTTACGGATGCTCCCTTCAGGTGCCCGCCTACCTAGTACCAGTCCTCAAACACTGACTTCACCACATCCTTAATAGCCCCGCTGAGCAGGCACGATTGCCACCCGTTCACCCATAAGGCTGAGGCCAAACCGGACACCTCGTGTTACCGTGGAGGATACGCACGGCCCCGGGGCAGGGCCGTGTTTTTCCGTTCCGGCCGCTGGCTGCGATGCCAGCGGCCCGGTTCGGTCCGCCCCGCGGCAGCGGACGTCGGGATCTGAAGGAGGAAAGATGACCGTGAGCGAGACCCAGGTGACCTGGTTGACCCAGGAAGCCTACGACCGGCTCAAGCAGGAACTCGACGAGCTGGTGGCGAACCGCCCAGTCATTGCCGCGAAGATCAACGACGCCCGCGAGGAAGGCGACCTCAAGGAGAACGGCGGTTACCACGCTGCCCGCGAGGAGCAGGCTCAGCTGGAGGCCCGGATCCGCCAGCTCCAAGAGCTGCTCCGAGTCGCCAAGGTCGGCAGCGTCCCATCCCAGTCCGGGATCGCTGCTCCCGGAATGGTCGTCACGGTGCGGTATCAGGATGACGACGAGACGGAGACCTTCCTGCTCGGCTCGCTGGAAGAAATCGCCCACGGTGACCTGGAGGTTTACTCGCCGAACTCACCATTGGGTAAGGCAATCATCGGTGCGCATGAGGGCGAGGACCGCCACTATGAGTTGCCTAATGGTGGTTTGATGACCGTCGCCGTCGTCAAGGCTGAGCCTTTCCGAAGGTGAGCCGTCACTGCGTCACCTGATATCACTGCATCACCTGATATCACTGCATCACCTGGTAACCGGCCGTCTTCAGCTCGGCGATCAGCTCTGCGCAGTGTTCTGGTCCCCGCGTCTCCAAGCTCAACGCGACGACCGCATCGCCGACCGCGAGCCGGCCGGCGATGCGGGAGTGCGACACGTCGACCACGTTGGCACCAGAAGCGCCCACCCGCGACAGCAACACCGCCAGTTCCCCGGGCCGATCGGGCACGGTCACCTGCAGCGCCAGGAATCGGCCGGTGGCGCTCAGGCCGTGCCGGATGAGGTGCATCAGCAGTAGCGGGTCGACGTTTCCCCCGGACAGCACGGCGCACACCGGTCCGGGAAAGCGCGGTCCCACTGCCTCCAGCAGCGCCGCTACCGCCGCGGCACCCGCCGGCTCGACCAGGAGCTTGGCCCGCTCCAGGCACAACAACAGCGCCTGGGACAGCCCCTCCTCCCCCACCGTCAGCACCTCGTCGACCAGCGCGGACACGTGCGCAAAGGTCACCGGCCCCACCTCGGAGACGGCGATCCCGTCGGCCATCGTGTGCCGCCTACGAAGCTGGACCGGCGACCCGGCAGCCAGTGACACGGGCCAGACGGCAGCTGCCTCGGCCTGCACACCGATCACCTTCACATCGGGTTTGGCGCCCTTGATCGCGGCGGCGATCCCGCCGAGCAGGCCACCCCCACCGGTGGGCACCAGGACGGTCCCGACGTCGGGCAGTTGCTCCAGCACCTCCAGTCCGACCGTGCCCTGACCGGCCAGCACGTCCGGGTGATCGAAGGGGTGGATGAACACCGCCCCGGTGTCCCGGGCGAAGCAGCGAGCAGCGGCCAGCGACTCCTCGACGACGTCACCGAGCAGATGCACCTGCGCACCGTAGGAGCGGGTCGCGGCGACCTTCGGCAGCGCCGCGGTCAGCGGCATGTACACCGTCGCTGCGGTTCCCAGCATCGCGGCCGCCAGCGCCACCCCCTGGCCATGGTTGCCTGCGCTGGCTGCCACCACTCCGCGGGCGCGCTGCGCTGTGGACAGCGCCTGTATCCGCACGTAGGCACCGCGGATCTTGAATGATCCGGTGCGCTGCAGGTTCTCACATTTCAGATACACCGGGACTGCACAGCGCTGCGCAAGCGCCTCGCAGTGCCGCAGGGGGGTCCGCTGGACGACGCCGTGCAGCGTCTCCCGAGCTAATCTGATCTTCTCGATTCCGACCAGCTCCATAGTCGGCGATCATGCCAGCCGGCGAGCGCCCTGTGACCATTGTTCACGCTGTGGAACAGCAAGCTGTGGGTGGCACGGGGTAAGGTCGAGACGACAGTGAGGCGGAGGTGAAATGGGTCGTCGATGGTTGCAGGTCGTGGTCACCGCAGGGGTGGCCGCGCTACTGGCGGGTGCCGCCGTCTTCACCGCCGACCGGGCAGCCTGCTCCGACCCGGGTAGTTACGTGCGGGTGCCCGGTGGCGTGCAACTCGTCGGTGGCTGCCTCAACAGCGCCGACCTCCCGGTAGCACCCCCGCCTGTCCACCAATCCCCGCTTCCCCCGAAGCCCCCATCAGGTGCCTGATCCCCGATATGGAGATATATCGGGGTTCTTGAGCCTGGCTTTGGCCCGATATGTCTCCATGTCGGGTTAGTTGAGTGCAGTGAGCAGATCGGTGATGAGGTCTTCGGCGTCTTCGATGCCCACGGAGAGACGGAGCAGGTCGGGGGGCACCTCCAGTTGGGTGCCGGCGGTGGAGGCGTGCGTCATGCGTCCGGGGAGCTCGATGAGGGATTCCACCCCGCCCAGCGACTCGGCGAGGGTGAACAACCGGGTCCGGGCGCACACCGCCAATGCCTCGACCGCACCCCCGCGCACGGTGAACGACACCATCCCGCCGAAGCGGCGCATCTGCTTGACGGCAACCTCATGGCCAGGATGGCTGGTCAACCCTGGGTAGCGGACGCCGCTGATCGCCGGGTGGGCCTGCAGGGCCGCGACAACCCGCTCGGCGTTGTCACAGTGCTGCTCCATGCGCACCGCGAGGGTCTTGATCCCCCGCAGGGTCAGCCAGGCATCGAAGGGCCCCGGCACCGCACCGGCGCCGTTCTGCAGGAACGCCACCTGTTCGTCCAACTCGGCATCGTCGGTGATCAACGCGCCGCCGACCACGTCGGAATGACCACCGAGGTATTTCGTGGTCGAGTGGAGCACCACAGTCGCGCCCAACCCCAGGGGCGTCTGCAGGTAGGGCGTGGCGAAGGTGTTGTCCACCACCAGGCGGGCGCCGGCCCCGCGCGCAATATCGGCCAGCGCCGCGATGTCGGCGATGGACAGCAGCGGGTTTGTGGGCGTCTCACACCACAACAACCGGGTCGTCGGGCGCATTGCGGCGCGGACCGCGTCCAGATCGGACTGCGGCACGGCGGTGTGCTCGATCCCCCAGTGCCGGAAGACCTTGTCGATCAGGCGGAACGTGCCGCCGTAGGCGTCGTCGGGGATGACGATGTGGTCACCGGGCCGGCAGGTCGCCCGCAGCAGGACGTCGGTGGCCGCCATGCCGGAGGCGAAGGCGCGCCCGTGCCGGCCGCCCTCCAGCGCGGCCAGGCAGGTCTCCAACGCGGTGCGGGTGGGGTTGCCGGTGCGCGCGTACTCGTACCCCTCGCGCAGTCCACCCACGCCGTCCTGGGCGAAGGTGGAGGCCGCGTGGATCGGCACGATCACCGACCCGGTGTGGGGATCCGGATCCTGACCGGCATGGATAGCGCGAGTGGCGAAACCTGTCACTGCCCCAGCCTACGGTGATCGGCGCCGCATTCTGGCCGGCCGGTCCGGACCACCACCGTCCTGACGATCTTGTCTGCGAAGGTCTGGCGCTGGCCGTCCCATAACGGCCACAGGTAGCCGATCCCGAACTCCAGCAGGTGGCAGATCTGCCGGATCACGGCTCGGCGGAATCCCGCTGGCCGCCCGGTCTCCAGCATGACCAGCCTGGTGCCAGCAACCCGACGGCCGAGGCTGCGTCCCGTGCTGCCCTGCAGGTAGCCGGAGTTCCAGAGCCCGAAGCCCAGCAGCCCCAGGTAACCCACCACGGCGAAGGTCAGGCGCCACGCCGCGCCGCCGGTGACGGCACCGATGGCGAGGAGCAGGTTCACCACGATCACCGGGGTCACGTAGTCGATCACGAAGCTGACCGCTCTGGCGCCGAAGTCCGCCAACGGCATGGGCTCTCGAGCGGGCGAGGTGGGGGCCTGAATGACCTCCACCTCGGCGACCTCCGGCGATCGCGTAGCATGCGGCAAACGCCCGAATCGCGGTGGTGGCACGGGTTGCGGCGGTCGTCCGAACTGCGGCGCTACCACGGGTGGCGCCGGTACGACGTGTGGCGCTGGTACGAGGTGCGGCGATTGCTCGTACCGGGGCGGCCGATTCGGTGGTGGAGGCGGGGGCGCCGGGAGCCGAGCCGATGACGCTTCGGCGGCTGGATGCTGGGAACTCATCATCGGTTCGCACCCCTCGCTGGGCTGGCCTGGCGCGCTGTGGGCGATCACGCTAGCGGAATCCGGTCGACCCACCGTCACCGCCCGGCCAGGAACCCCAGCACATCTTGCCGGGTGACCACCCCCGCCGGTTTGCCGTCGATCAGGACCATGGCGCCATCGGCCTCGGCCAACGCCCGCATGAGCGATCCGATCGACTCTCCCCCGCCGATCGTCGGCAGCGGTGCCGCCATATGGGCCTCAATGCGGTCGGCGAGTTGGGCATCCCCGGCGAACAGTGCCTGCAGCAAGGTCCGCTCGCTGACCGCGCCGATCACCTCGGCCGCCATGACCGGTGGCTCGGCCGCGACCACCGGCAACTGGGAGACCCCGAACTCGCGCAGGATCATCACGGCCTCGGCGAGCGTCTCGTTCGGATGGGTGTGTACCAGCTTGGGGATGGCGCCATCCTTGCCGACCAGCACGTCAGAGACCGTCGCGTCCGAGGAGTCCGGGGGCAGGAAACCGTACGAGGCCATCCACGAGTCGTTGAAGACCTTGCCCAGATAGCCGCGGCCGCCGTCGGGCCGCAACACGACGATCACTGATTCGGGGGCGGCCCGCCCCGCCAGCCGCAGCGCGCCCACCACGGCCATCCCGCAGGATCCCCCCAGGAGCAACCCCTCCTCACGGGCCAGCCGCCGGGTCATGGTGAACGAGTCGGTGTCCGAGACCGGGATGACCTCGTCGCAGATCGTCCGGTCAAAGGTGTGCGGCCAGAAGTCCTCCCCGACCCCCTCCACCAGGTAGGGCCGTCCGCCGCCGCCGGAGTACACCGAGCCCTCCGGATCGATCCCGACGACCTGCACCCGGCCCGCACTGACCTCTTTGAGGTAGCGCCCGGTTCCGGAAATCGTCCCGCCGGTGCCGATGCCGGCGACGAAGTGCGTGATCCGGCCCTGAGTCTGGGCCCACAGTTCGGGGCCGGTGCTGTGATAGTGGCTGGCCGGGTTCTCCGGGTTGGAGTACTGATCGGGCTTCCACGCTCCGTCGATCTCGACGGCGAGCCGGTCGGACACCGAGTAATACGAGTCAGGATGATCTGCCGGAAGGGCGGTAGGGCACACCACGACCTGCGCCCCGTAGGCCTTGAGCACGTCGCGCTTGTCCTCGCCGACCTTGTCGGGGCAGACGAACAGGCACCGGTAACCCTTACGTTGAGCGACGATCGCCAGTCCGATCCCGGTGTTGCCCGACGTCGGCTCGACGATCATGCCGCCGGGCCGCAGCTGCCCGGATCGCTCCGCTGCTTCGATCATCCGCAGCGCGATCCGGTCCTTCACGCTGCCACCAGGGTTGAGGTACTCCACCTTCGCCAGGACGAGCGGGGCGACGTGCTGGGCGACCGCATTCAGCCGCACCAGCGGAGTATTGCCGACGAGATCGATGATGTGCTCGGCGTAGTGCACCGGGTCTCCTGACGGGAATTGAGCGCTCGCACGCAGCACGCTGCCGGGCCTGAGGCGTATATCAGAGTATGAGGGGTCATCCCGCCTGGCTCAGCGTCGAGGAGGCTTCAGCGATGCAACATCTGCTGCGGACAACCGCCGTCGTTGTGGGTGCGACCGGCGCAACGGTCGGCGCGGCCTACGGGGTACTCAGCCAGCAGGGACGGCGAGCTCGCCGCAACATCATCATCCCGGGCTGGGCTCCGTTCCGAGCGGACGGGGTGTACCTCCCAGACGGGATCGGCCCGCACCCACCGTCGGCTGCCTACCCCACCTGGGAGATGATCCGATTGGCGATGCTGGGCGATTCCCTGGCGGCCGGTCTCGGGGTAGATGGGCCCGAGCAGCTACCCGGGGCGGTGCTGGCTCGCGGGCTGGCCGAGGACACCGGCCGGCCGGTCCACCTGAACACCCTGGCGATCTGCGGCTGCACCAGCCGCCGGCTGGCTGAGCAGGCGGACATCGCGCTAGTCGATCCACCCCAGGCGGCCGTCATCATGATCGGCGCCAATGATGTGACGCGGCGGGTACCGCCGTGGGAGTCGGCGAAACTGCTCGGTGACGCGGTCTCCAGGCTGCAGGCCGCGGGCGCCACCGTGATCGTCGGTACCTGCCCGGATCTCGGCGCGATCCGGTCGATCCCGCA
The DNA here is from genome assembly GCA_050699635.1 of Pseudonocardiaceae bacterium. Taxonomy (GTDB): domain Bacteria; phylum Actinomycetota; class Actinomycetes; order Mycobacteriales; family Pseudonocardiaceae. Next base: position 16,570 of record JBOHFK010000064.1, read on the forward strand.
ACCACTGCGCGCCCTTGCGCACACCTCCAGCCTGACCCTTGCCCGGCTGCAGCGCGACGCCGTGTGCCGCGCCGGGGGCCTGGTGGTGCCGCTGGCCCAACTCCTGGCTCATGACTTCCTCTCCCAACCCGACACCCTGTTCAGCCGGGACCACTATCACCCGTCCTCCGCCGGCTACGACGCCGCCTGCACGGTGCTGCTCCCGGCACTGTGTGCGGCCGGGCAGCAAAAACGGGCCCGATCTCCCCTTGCGGGATGACCGGGCCCGAAGCAGGCGGGGTGACTACCTGCTTTGGAAGTAGGACAGCAGCCGCAGGATCTCCAGGTACAGCCAGACCAGGGTCACGGTGAGACCGAACGCGATGTACCACGCGGTCTTCTCCGGGGCACCAGCGCGAATCGCCTCGTCGGCGGCGTCGAAGTCGAGCAGGAGGCTGAACGCCGCGATCCCGATGACGACCAGACTGAAGACAATCGCCAGCGGGCCGCCGTCACGCAGGCCAAGTCCACCAGAGTGGAAGAAGCCCACAATGAGGTTCACCAGCATCAGACCGACCGCACCGATCAGCGCACCGGTTATCCACTTGGTGAGGCGCGGGGTGACCTTCACCGCCCCGGTCTTGTAGACGACCAACATGCCGGCGAACACCAGGACCGTGCCGGTGATCGCCTGCAGTACGAGAGAGCTACCGCCGCCACCGGTGTAGCGATCCACCGTCGAACCGATCGCCCCGCTGATGCCACCGAGGAAGACTCCTTCGACAGCGGCGTAAGCCAGGATCAGCGGTGGGCTGACCAATTTCTTGAAGATGACCACCAGGGCGAGCACGAACCCGATCAGCGCAGCAGGAAGGGCAAGACCCCACAGTCCGCTGAGATAGGTGGCCGTACCGGTGGCGATCAGCACCGCCAACGTGATGCTCGTCTTGGTGACCACATCGTCGACGGTCATCGGCCGGCCGGTGGTCGGCAGTGCGCCGCCATAGCCAGACTGCGTATCCGAGTACCTGGTACCCGGGTAGCTGCCGCCCGGGAAGCTTGAGGGGGCCGACTGGAAACCCGCGTAACCGCCGCCCCCTACGGGAAGATTGCGGAATGCGGGGTTGCTGGTTGAGCGCACCGTGCTCCTCCTGGTGGGCAATGCAGGCTGTCATCTGGTTCAACGCGCCTGCGGCGAATCCGGTTCCCGATCCGGTAATTCGGACTCTACCTCCGCCTGGTGACACGCCGACAAGCGCGCACGATCGTCGCGCGTTACTGTGCGCGATAAGGAGAACCCGGACCCGGAGGTGGCGATGGGCTGGTGGGGCTGGGTGATCGTCGCGGTGGTCGTCGTGCTGCTGCTGATCGCGCTCGCCGTGCTGCTTCAGCGCAGGAGACGGCGTGGCGGCGTGATCGGGCTGGGCGACTCGGGCGTCAAAACCCGTGGCCGGAGGGACTGACGGTGACCACACCAACCCCGGCGCTGCTGCTGCGGGCCAGTGAGTTGATCGGCCGTCCAGTGGTCGCCCTCAATGGCGAGTTGGTCGCCGAGATCAAGGACATCGTCTTCGAACGCGCCGGCGGTCGCATCGCCGGTTTCACCTTGCGCAATCCGGGGCTGTTCAGCCGCTCCCGGAAGGATTCACTGCCCTGGGGTGGGGTGCACGGGGTCGGCCGCGACGCGGTGATGGTGCCCGATGAGACGGTGCTCGTCGCGGCGAACGAGCTCGCGCCGCGCAAGGAGGTACGCAAGGCGGACGTCTTGCAGGATCGCGTTCTCACGGACAGTGGGCGAGATCTCGGGCGAGTAGTGGACGTCGTGCTGCACGGCGGAACCAGTCTGGACGTGGTGGGCTACGAGGTCGAGGCCAGCGAAGCGCTCGGCACCGCGGGACGGCGGGTACTCATTCCCCTGCCCGACACCGTGGCCGTCTCCGGTGAGCACCTCATCGTGCCCGCCGCGGCAACGGAGTTCGTCGCAGAAGATCTGGCCGGATTCGGCGCAGCGGTGGAAGCCTTCCGGAGCCGGCTGCGAGAGGGGGCCAGCTGATGCTGTTCAGCCAGGCGCGCAAACGCGCCGTGGTGAGCACGGCCACCGCGACCCGGGTGGCCCGGGTGGACGGTTTCGTGGTGCTGCCCGGGCCGGCCAGGGTGGCACTGCTGCGACTGGGCAAGGTCAGCGGTGCGGGCACTCTCGTCGCCTGGAACGACCTGCAAGGCTTCGGGCCCGACGCGGTGACGGTGGCGACCGACGCGGTGATCCGGCCGGCCCGCGACGGCCTGGAGCAGCGGGCCGAGGACAACGATCTGGACATCCTGGGCAAGCGGATCCTCACCGAGCAGGGCACGGAGCTGGGCACCGTCACCGACGTGGACTTCGACCCGGAGACCGGGGCGGTCACCTCGCTGATCACCAAGACCGAGATCATCGCCGGTCAACGGCTGATCGGTCTGGGTGGCTATACAGCCGTGGTGTCGGTCTAACCGGTTCGACCCCGCGCGGAGCGTCAACGCGGGCGGTGCGGGCGGCCACCCACCCCCCACGCGGCCGCCCGCACAACGTCGCCCATGCGGACGAAGTAGGCATTACAGCACAGAGTAGTCACACCTGTGACATCGGTACCAGTAATCACAATCCGGACGAGTCACGCGTCAGGTCGGTGCGTTGGGGGAGGTTCTGGACATGCTGGAAGCCGAACCGGCCTTTGATGCAGAGGTGACCGTGGGTGACACTGTGATCCGACGGTGAGGTCACGTTGACGATCTCGCCGTGCTGCACGTGCAATTCGAGATTGCATCCCACTCCGCAGAACGAGCAGACCGTGGTGGTGACGGTCTCGGCGCCGGAGTCCCAGTGTCCCGATTCCCGCAGCTCGTGTTCGCGCACCGACTTGAGTGCGCCAGTCGGGCAGACGCCGATGCAGTTGCCGCAGTAGACGCAGGCGGAAGCCGGTAGCTCGACGTCGTACTCGGTGGCGATGCGCGCGTCGAAGCCGCGGCCGGCCGCGGCGATCGCGAAGGTGAACTGAGCGTCAGTGCCACATGCTTTGACGCATTTGTAGCACATGATGCATCGGGAGTAGTCGCGCACGTAGAGGTCGTTGTCGATCTTGATGGGTTGCGCGACGGTTTCCGCGGTGGAGCCGTCTGGGTGGTGGTGATGCCCGGCGTGGCGGCGTTCCCGTTCGCCGGCCCCGGCGGGAGGCGCGGGCGGGCCGTAGCGCTGCGGATCCACGCCGTAGGCGGCTATCCAGCGGTGCACGTCGGGGCTGGCCTGCGACAGGTCGGCCGACGAGGCGAGCAGCTCCAGCACCATGCGCCGGCTGTGCCGGACCCGCTCGGTGTTCGTGCGCACCTGCATGCCGTCCTCGACCTTGCGGGCGCAGGAGGGAACGAGCACCCGGGAGCCGTCGAGTTCCACGACGCACACCCGGCACGCGTTGATCGGGTTGAGGTTCGGGGCCCAGCACAGCGTCGGGGTGTCAGCCTGATCGGCGTCGCCGAGCGAGTGCAGCGCCTCCAGGATCGTCGAGCCCTCGGGGACGCGGACTTCGTGGCCATCCAGGGTGATCGTCACCAGGCGACGGATCGCGCCGAGCATCACCAGGGTACTCACCGGCGCACCGTCGAGCTGGTCGAGCCGTTGCGGGACGGGTCTGGGGACCCGCCCAGCAAGCCGAGCGCGATCGCGGACTGTACGGCGGCCGGTGCGGTGTGCCCCAGCCCGCAGATCGAGGCGTCCTGCATGACCCGGGCCAGGTCGGACAGCAGCGCCAGCTCCGTCTTCCGGGACCCACGCGGCGCACCGCGGGTCAGCCGGGCCAGCGCCTCCTCCTGCCGGACCGTCCCGACCCGGCACGGGACGCACTGCCCGCAGGACTCGTCCCGGAAAAACGCCGCGATCCGGCGCAGCAGGGCGGTGAGATCGGTCGCGGTGTCGAGGACCAGGATCACGCCCGAGCCCAGCGTCGCCCCGATCTCGCGGGTGCCTTCCAGGGTCAGTGGAGTGTCGAGCTGATCGGGCAGCACGAACCCGCCGGCGGCGCCGCCGAGCAGGATCGCGCGCAGCTGGCCGGTCGGCCCACCGGCCAGCGCGAGCAGCTCGCGCAGCGTCGCCCCGAACGGCACCTCGTACACCCCGGGCACCGCGATCGCGCCGGAGAGGCAGAAGAGCTTGGTGCCGGTGCTCCGGCCGCCACCCACGTCAGCGAAGCCGGGCCCGCCGAGCTCCAGGACGTCGAGGACGTTGTAGAGCGTCTCGACGTTGTTGATCACGGTGGGCTTGCCGAACAGGCCCGAGACGCTGGGGAAAGGCGGTTTGTTACGGGGTTCGCCGCGGTAGCCCTCGATGGAGTTCAGCAGCGCGGTCTCCTCACCACAGATGTAGGCACCAGCGCCGCGGCGTAGCTGGATCTCGAAGGCGAAGCCCTCCCCCGTCACGTCCGCGCCGAGGTAGCCGCGCCGGCGGGCGAGCTCGATCGCGGTGTGCAGCCGTCGCGTCGCCAACGGGTATTCGCCGCGGATATAGAGGTAGCCGACCTCGCAGCCGGTCGCGTAGCCCGCGATGGTCATCGCCTCGATCAGCCCGAACGGATCGAGTTCCATGAGGACCCGGTCCTTGAACGTGCCGGGTTCGGACTCGTCGGCGTTGCAGACCAGGTAGTGCGGCCGTTGCGGAGCGGTGGCGACACCGTCCCACTTCACTCCGGTGGGAAACGCCGCCCCGCCGCGGCCGGTCAGCCCGGAGTCGCGCACCTCGGCGATCACCCGGCTGGCGCCGAGCTCGATCGCCCGGCGCAACGCGGCGTACCCGCCGTGCGCGCGGTAGTCGTCCAGGCTGGCCGGGTCGACCACGCCGACCCTGCGCAGCAGCCTCAGGTCAGCACTCGCGGTTTGCGGCGCGCTCACCCGCGCCTCGGCGAACACCTCGTCCGCTGTCGCGGCAGTGATGCCGCCCCGTGCCGCGGTCAGGACGTCAGCAGGGGTCGCCGGCGCCTGGCTGAAATCCGATGCCCCGGCGAGCTGATGCAGCACGGCAGGGGCGCGCTCGCACAGGCCCAGGCACGGGCTGCGCACCCAGCAGGCGTCCGCCGGGCCCAGCTCAGCGGTGAGAACGGTCGCGATGGTCTCTCCCCCGGCCGGGCCGCAGACGATGTCGTCGCAGACGTGGACCACCCGCGGTGGGCGCGGCTCGGTGGCGAACATCGCGTAGAACGTCGCGACGCCATAGATCTCGGCGGGCGGGACCGACAGCCGGCGCGCGATGTGGTTCAGGGCCCCCTCGCTGATCCAGCCCACCGCGTCGGACACCGCGTGCAACGCCGGCAGCAGCAGGTGCCGGCGGTTGCGGGCCTCGTGGCCGGCGTCGGTGAAGTGCTGGCCGGGCGGCGGGGCGTCGAGCACTCCGGACAGGGCGGTGTCCACCGCGTCCCGCTCGGCCGCGGTGGGCACAGTGGAGGACAGCCGCAGATCCACCCACGCTCCTTACCCGCCGGTCGGCGCCTTCTCGATGCGAACTGCGGTGGCCTTGAACTCCGAGGTGCCCGACTTCGGGTCCCACGCGTCGTTGGTGATCAGGTTGGTGTCCACCTGCTCGGAGAAGTGCGGGGTGAACGACGCCAGCCCGGGTCGCAGCGACGGGTCGAAGGCCACCGGGGCCTCCACCGACCCGCGCCGCGAGCTCACCCGCACCCGCTCCCCGTCGGCGATGCCCAGCCTTGCGGCGTCCGTCGCGTCCATCCGCAGCGCCTCCCGGCGGCGCATCGGCGAGGCATACCCGCCCGTCTGCACACCGGAGTTGTAGGCGTCGAGCAGCCGGACGGTGGTCAGCCGGATCGGGAACTCCTCGGTCAGCTCATCTGCCGGCGGCACGTGCTGCACCGGCACGAACGGCGCCGCCGGCCCGCGCCTGTCCGGGTCAGGTTCCCAGAGTCGGGCGTGCATCAGTGGGGTACCCGGGTGGTCCTCGGACGGGCAGGGCCACTGCAGCCCACCCAGCGCGTCCAGCCGCGAGTAGGACATGCCGTGGTGCCAGTTCAGGGACAGCGCTCGCAGCTCATCCCACACCTGCTCGGCGCTGGGGCGGCCCCAGTCGTGACCCAGCCGATCGGCGAGCGCGCACAGGATGTGGGTGTCCGGCCAGGCCTGACCGGGCGGCTCGATCGCCTTGCGCACCCGCTGCACCCGCCGCTCGCTATTGGTGACGGTGCCCTCGTACTCGCACCAGTCAGCGGCGGCGGGCAGCACGACATCGGCCAGCTCCGCGGTCGCGGTGCGGAAGATGTCCTGCACGACGAGGATGTCCAGGCCGTTGAGCAGCTGGCGGGCGTGCGCGGCGTTGGCTTCCGACTCGGCCGGGTTCTCCCCGATGCAGTAGAGGGCGCGCAGCTCACCCCGGTCCATCGCCTCGAACATCTGCGACAGGTGCATACCGGGTTTCGGGGAGATCGAGGCGCCCCAGACTCGCTCGAAGCGCGCCCGCGCCTGGTCGTCACCGAGGTCGTAGCCACCTGGCAGTTTGCTTGGGACGGCGCCCATGTCCCCGCCGCCCTGGACGTTGTTCTGCCCGCGCAACGGGCACAGACCCGAGCCGTAGCGCCCGACATGCCCGGTCAGCAACGCCAGATTGATCAACGCGAAGACGTAGTCGGCGGCGTTGTGGTGCTCGGTGATCCCCAGCGTCCAGCACAGCTGCGCCCGGTCAGCCCGTGCGTAGGCGTGCGCCAGCTGCTTGATCAGCTCCGCGGGGACCTTGGTGATCTCCTCGGCCCTGGCGAGGGTGTAGGGCTCGACGGTGCGCCGGTAATCCGCGAAACCGGTCGTCGCCCGGTCAATGAAGGTTCGGTTCTCCAACCCAGCCGCGATGATCTCCCGGCCGACCGCGTTGGCCAGCGCGATGTCGGTGCCGACATCCAGGCCCAGCCAGCCATCGGCCCACTGTGCGGTGCTGGTCCGCCGGGGGTCCACCGAGTACATCCGGGCGCCGTTTTTCAGCCCCTGCAGCACGTGGTGGAAAAAGATCGGGTGCGTCTCGCGAGCGTTGGAGCCCCACAGCACGATCAGGTCGGCGTGCCGCGCCTCGAGATAACTACTGGTACCGCCACCGGCACCGAAGACCGTCGTCAGACCGACGACGCTGGGAGCGTGTCAAGTGCGGTTACAGCTGTCGACATTGTTGCTCCCCATCACCACCCGCGAGAACTTCTGCGCGGTGTAGTTCATCTCGTTGGTGGCCTTCGAGCAGCTGAACATACCGAAGGCTGCCCCATGGTGGCGGGCGAAACCAGCCGCGGCGCGGTCCAGCGCCTCGTCCCAACTCGCCGGCCGCAGCCGCCCGGCATCCCGGACCAGAGGTTCGGTCAGGCGCACATGCCGGACTTTCCGCATGCCGTTGCGCTTCCCCATCCCCGTGCCTTCCTGTGCCAAACTGGATACGAAATCGAGCGTAACCCTCTTGGGCGCGGACGGCGGTTGGCGATGGGGCGGCTCACGGTGCGCCATCCCGTGTTACGGCTCAACGCTGAGCACCACAGCCAGCACCCCGACCGCCTCGCCGTCGAGGAACCGATGGAGCTGCGGGTGGACCGCCGCGCGCTGGCCGTCACCATGCGCACCCCAGGTCACGATGTCGAACTCGGGCACGGGTTCCTGCTGACCGAGGGCGTGATCGGGTCGGCGAGTGACGTCGTCACGGCGCGGTACTGCAACTCACTCGATGGCAACGGGCGCAACACCTACAACGTGCTCGACGTGGAACTCGCCCCCGGCGTCGCGGCACCGGCTTGTGGAGTGCACCGCAACTTCTACACGACCTCGTCCTGCGGCGTGTGCGGCAAGGCCTCGCTCGACGCGGTGCGCCTGCGCACCCGGTTCTCCCCGGCGCTGGATCCCGCGCACGTCTTGCCACAGACCCTGTTCGCCATGCCCGACGCATTGCGCGCCGCGCAGCGGTTGTTCGACTCCACCGGTGGCCTGCACGCAGCGGGACTGTTCACTGCCGATGGTCGGCTGCTGGTCGTGCGCGAGGACGTGGGCCGGCACAACGCCGTGGACAAGGTGCTCGGCTGGGCGCTGCTCAACGGCCGCATCCCGGCACGTGGCTGCGTGCTCATGGTGTCCGGGCGGGCCTCGTTCGAACTCGTCCAGAAGGCCGTCATGGCAGGTGTCCCCGTGCTCGCGGCCGTGTCCGCTCCCTCGTCACTGGCCGTCGACCTGGCCGTCGAGTCCGGGCTGACCCTGGTCGGGTTCCTGCGCGGCACCACGATGAACATCTACGCCGGAGCCAACCGCATCATGCCAAACTCCACAGCGAATGCCGGACGCGCGACCACCTAACCGAAGTGCATTCTTGTCGCCGAGTTCGACATGATGGCTGCCCAGCTCCGATCCGACCGCCCTCTTGTCGAACTCGGCGACAGGACGGCGGTTCACCTGCAGGTCAGCGTGAGCCCGTCAGGGCGTTTGGCACGGTATCGGCGATGACGAAGTGCTCCCTCAGCCCGGTGGCATCCAGTGCCCAGCCGACGGTTTGCGAGTTGCACACCAATCGCAGGTCGAGGCCTTCTCGGAGAGCGAACTGGTTGGCCTCGAACAGCGCGGCCAGCCCGGCGGATCCCATGAACCGAACAGCATCGAGGTTGACCACCACAACCTGACCAGCGACCAGCTGCGCGGTCAGCAGGGCGTTCAGGTCCGGCGCGGTCAGCGCGTCGATCTCGCCCATGACGGTGACCACACGAACACCGGAGGGGTATTCGGTCACCTCCAGACTCAGGATGTCCGATGACAACGGCCCTGCATTGCTCAGCGTGACAGGTAATAGCGTCATCCCAACTCCCTTCCGACAGCTCCGGCTTACCTCTCCCGTCTCCCCAGACCGTGGTGGCAGCCAGTTACCCCCACTCCCTCAGGAGTAAACATCACCCGCGGGATTGGCTCCTTCGTGAGTCAGTCGATCCGGGCGCGATAGAGCCGCACCGAGAGGCCGAGATCCACGCGAACGCCGCCGCTGCCAGGGTGAGCGGTCGCCAGGCATAGGTATGGTCAGCGCCAACTTGCCCCGAATCTGGGGAATCTGGCATCTTGACGAAGGCCGCGCCACACACTGCCGATCACCCCGAGTGGCGGGTTCGGATCGGTTCGGGGTGCGACACTGAGACAGGCAAGAAGGACATACTGTCCGTGCGTTCGAGATTCTGATCGGCCGAGAGCACGTATTGGCCCGACCGGCGCGCGTGCTCGCTCCGGTCGGGCATGAGTGGGACACTGGTGGCAGGAATGAGGAAGGTAGTGATGACGACCGACAGCGCACACGACTGGCGACATCGCCGGGGTGCCGGAAGGCGTTGTCGACGCCGCCTTCACCAATGCCGGGGCCGCTAAACCACACGAGCGCAGTCCGGCATCGAGGTCAAGGCGTCCTCAACCGTACGACCGAGGACTTTCGCCGGCTGCGGCACCTCGCAGGTTCGGTTTGGGTGCGGACTTCGTCGCTGGTATGGCCCTCTCTTTCAGCTTCCGAGCTTCTTCAGCGCGGCCCACGACCCGGCCGCATCGGCGATGTCGGTCTCGGTCACCAGGACGTAGTGCCACTCCGCGTTTACCGTGCCGCTTGCGTTGATGTGGTTGACCCAGCGCTGCGCGGCTGTCCGCTTCGCCTGTACCTCGTAAGTGGAGACATCCTTATCAGCCTTGATCTCGACTAGCCAGCGGTCGCCGCTCGTCTCGGCGACGATCATATCGGCGTGGTATGTGCGGCCACCCGACTGCCACACGATAGGTAGCTCCCCAACCTGCAAGCGCACCCACCCGGCCACTGCGTCGCTGTCGTCGACGATGTTGGCGACCTCGCGCTCCGGCTTCGAGTCAAACCAGTCGACGCCGTAGAGGCTCCGCTTGAATGAGTCGTAGGCAGCCGACTTGGCGAATGACCCGGTCCGGTCTAGGACGACCTTGCGCTTGGACTGGCGCGTCCGACCGAGTGCCATCAATTCCACGACCTGCTCGAACGTAGGCGGGGCAAGGAATCGGCGATGTTCAACGGTTACGAGCCTTACGAGGCGCGCGGCTGCCCGGTCGCCATAGGCTGACAGAACCCTCTCTGCATCGGCGTCGATCCCCTCAATTAGCGCGTCGACAATCAGGTTCGCGGGACGGAACTGGTCCTTACGATTGGGCACGACCGGCGCGGCGATCAACGCGTCCACCAGCCGTACCCGCAGGTCGACCAGCGGGAACAGGGAGGTGGACGCTTCCAGGCGGTCGGCCGTCGAGCTGGTGATCAGCTCCGTGCGGCGCATCCCGTCGCGGCCGGTCACGATGCGGGCGGATACGCGCACGCGCCGAAGTTCGGTCTCTGGGTCGGCGGCGATCTGGCGGCCGAGTTTGCGGTACGGGTCCAGGTCGGTGATATCGGCGAGACTGAATTTGCTCTCCACAGCAGTCATCTTCAATATCGGCACTTCGATGACTGGCGTGCCCGGCAGCGGATCATAGGTCTGCACCTGGTCCTGCTGCGTTTCGGTTTGCTTGTTGAATGTGGCGCGCCGGTCGTCAAGCGACTCAACAGCGACGACACCTGAGTTGGCCTCAATGCTCGCCTGCGCGACGACACTGTCCCCGACTTCGGCCGGGCTGGTGATGACCGTCGCCTGCACCTTCTCGGTCTCGGAGACAGTGACCATCTGCCCGGCTGAGTTTCGCCGCATCACGGCGCGGGTACGTTTGTCGATGAACTGCTCGTTGAGCACACCGGCCGACTTAAGTAGGCTCTCGTACTTCTCGTGGGCCAGCACTTCGAGGGTATCGAGCAACTCGCGATTAGTGTATTTGCCGAACGGTAGCCGCAGGCCACGGCCGAGGGTTTGCTCAGTGAGCACCTTGGAGACCGAGGCACGCATTGACGCGATGACGTAGACGTTCTTCACGTCCCAGCCCTCTTTTAGCATGCCGACGGAGATGATGGTGCGGACCCTGCTGTCCGGGTCCTCAACGGCGCCCAGTTCGGCAAGGGCTTGCTCCTTCTTCTCGCCAGTTAGATTGGAGTGCACGACCAGGATCGAGTCTGCCCACCGGCCGCCATCGAATTCCTCCAACCGGAGGATGTCGGCGAACTCGTCCGCTTCCTCGGTGCTCTGTGCGACGACGAGCATTACCGGGTTGATTGGGTCGAGACCGTGCTCGGCGCAGTACGCATCGGCGGCCGCAGCTTTGTAGTTGAGCAGCGTCACGCCGTCCGTGAGCTTGGTGACGGCATCGTTGCGGTCGTCCCTTCGCGCGACAATCACAGGTGTTTTGACCCAGCGGTCTGCGATCGCAGCAGCGAGCGGGTACCGGTAGATGATCTGGTCTTCCGGCGTCTTCTTGTCAGGCGTCGCAGTCAGGCCGACGATCGCGTGCGGGTCCAGGTCAGTGATGGCCGTGGAGAAGGCCGGGCCGAAGTAGCAGTGGTGCTCGTCGGCGAACACAATGAGGTCGTCGAGTTGCGCCAGGTAATTGTAGAAACCGGCGCCGAGGCCCTCTTGAAAGGCGTGGGCCTTGCGACCTTGCTTTGTGGTTGGCGCAGTCAGCGACTGGACGGTGAAGACGTAGACCTTCGTCCGGAAGACGTCGTCGAGGATCGCGCGTGTCCCCGCCGAGTCGAAGTTGTCCCCCGTGACGAGGAACGGCTTCGACTCCATGCCAGCGAGCAGGCTCTTGCGGTGGCCCGGAGTGAAGTGCGCGATGGTCTTGTCACGGATCGTCGAGCCCGGAGCGATGACGGCGAAGTTCCGGAACCCTTGGGCGGCGAGATAATCGATGGCGCTCACCATGATGAACGTCTTGCCTACGCCGGTCGCGGAGTCGATCACACATTCGAACGGCGGCGGCTTGCCGTCAACGGTGTAGTGCTGGACCATCTCGAAGACGAGGCTGTCGAGCGCATCCTTGTTCGGGGCCCGGAGAGCCAATCGTGAGGAGACTGCGTGCAGGTTGTCGAGGTCGATCCATACCGACGGTTGACCGCCGAGTGACTCGTCGGTGTTCTCCAACTCCGTCACTTGGCCACCTCGGTTCCGGTACTGACCAGTTGGGTGGCTCCCTTAGCGAGATCCTTATCGATCTGCTTCAGGCCCTCGACCCAGTCGAGCACAGACGCCAGCGCGAGGCGGTCACGCCGCCGTATCCTGTAGTCGTCAAGTATCGCGGCCGGGACCTTCTTTAGCGTCGAGCCGGGCCGCAGTGCCGTCAGGAGGGCGCGGCATTCAGGGTCGATCGCTGTGCCGCACACTAGCAGCCGCTGACCCTCGGGTAGCGCGTCAACGAGCAGCCGAATTACGCCCTCATTCACTAGTCCATCGACAACCGCGAGACGCATTTTGCCCTTGGTCCCGCTGAAGGGGCCGTCTGGTTCGAAGTCGTAACCGAACTGCGCGGCAACGGCTTCGCCGAGTGCGCCGCCAACTGCCCAGTCGGCCAGGTAGACTCGGCCCTCCACTTCCTCGAACATCGACGGACCGACCTCGAGGACGCGGAACCCACCACCACCAGACCAGACGACCTCCGTCCTGGTGCGGTCAAGCTTGCGAAGGGTGCTCACAACAGACTTAACTACTGTGGAACTAGGGCCGCCGTCTGGATCGTCGAATACGCCCGCCTTCAGTAGGGCCTGTAGTGTCTGTGCAGCAGTACGACCAGCGCCTACACGCACCGGCGGTTCTTCATCCTCGTCAACGACGATGGGAACCTCCACCCTCGAAACTCCGCCCCGGTCAGCGCCCGTGACGACGCTGGTCAGCCGCGGCAGCGTGAACTGTGCCATCGTCTGCGCCGACCATTCAGAGGCAACCCACCGCCGGCCCAGTTTTTGGGCAACGGCCGCTGTGGTTCCAGAGCCGACGTAGCAGTCGAGGACAAGGTCGCCCGGAGCGGTGCTAACCTCGATGATCTTCTTCAGCAACCGCTCAGGTTTGGGCGTCTTGAACAGATCGGAAGTGGCGAGGTTTGGAAAGAGTGTCTTTAGCTCGTACTTCGCCTGACGGTTGTGCCCCGTCTCGGCGAGATCGGTCCACAGGTTCGACGGCGGCAATCCGCCGTGATCAGCCAGGTAAGTCCGTCTGAAGATGCCCGAGCAGTCTGCCCGCCACCGAATCTCGCCATCGGCCATCTTGGCTTCCAGGGTTTCCCGAGACCAGCGCCAGCCATTGGGCGGAGGCTGGATGATGTTGCCGTTGGGGGCGGTTATCGTAAACATTCAGCCCGTTTTGGATGGCAGGCGTGATGGCCGGTCGGCCGGTTGGGCGTCCGGTGGTGTGCGCTGTGGGAGGCTGGGTCAGGTCGGCGCGGATTGCGGGGGCGTCCAGGGGTGGCCG
>JBOHFK010000065.1:0-29833 GCA_050699635.1 Pseudonocardiaceae bacterium
CGATAGGTACGCTCGTTGGGCCGCTGGCATCTCTGGGCGGACTAGCAGGGTGATCCGTTCCTCGGATAGTCCGGCGATCAAGTGAGTATGTAGTAGGCGTCCGATACCTTTTCGCCGGTAGGGGTGCAGCACTGCTAGTTCGATGATCGCGAACGTTCGTCCGGGATACTCGGTGGTGACATCGTTGGGCAGCGGTGTGAGAGCACCGTTCCACCACTTTGTCCGTGCTCGAAGTTGGACACCGAAAGCAAACCCGATGGCCTCGTCTGCTCGTCGTGCGATAACGAGTCGAAAATTGCGTTGATCGATTGTTCGGTGCCAACCGGAAGCGAAATCATCCGCCTCCTCTGGTCCCTCGTTGTAAGGTGGTTCTGCGTATATCTCGGCGTAGAGATCGCGGAGTGTGCTGCCCTGGTTAAGGCTTGTGTCTGTGCTATAGATAGTCAGCGTGAGCTGGTCCACTCCAACCCGAGCAGAGTCGTTCATGGAGCCGCAGGGAGTAGGCGGCGGGCGGCGGCCGCGAAGGTTTTCGCCGGGGGGTACTTCTGTTGTCCGAGCAGGTCAACAACGTGGCGCAGGTTGGAGACAGCCAGACCAGATCCTCGGACCGCGTGCGCTCCTTGGACGGCCTGACTTGTGACGCTGATGGCCTCGTCGAGTTGGCCACGCTGGGTTAAGATCGAGCCCAAGCTAGCGGCGTACAGAGCGTGGTTGCGGGGGAATGACGTCGCGTCGACGCTGGCAAGGGCCGTGCGGGCGGCTACCTCGGCGGACTTACCCTGCTTGGTGACTAATGCGACCCGCGTTTCGTGCCAGGCGAGATCGGCTGGACCCCAGAAATCCAGCCAGAAGGGCTCATCTCCTCGTCGCCCGTGGTCGAGCCACTGGTGGGCCTGGACGATAGCGGAGGTAGCGGCGCTGCGGTCGCCGGTCTGGGCGTGTCCGATCGCTTGCCGCGCCGCGAGCAGAGACAGCAACAGGGGATTCCCGCGTTGATCGCGGGTCGCGGTTTTTCGGGCGGCTTGGATAAGGTCAACCGTCTCCCGGCCATCACCCGCATTGCTGGCTTGCAGGGCCATCACGGCCAGAGCGGAGACGCGGACGTGAGGCACCTCGACCATGTCAGTAAAGTGGCAGGTTTCGAGCCACCACCGGCGCGCTTTGTCCTGCCAACCCGCGTCGTAGGCAAGCCACCCGGCCTGGTCCATGGCAGCGGCCGTGATGCTCTGCAACTCGCGTCCGACTGTGGCCGAGTAGGTGCCCCGACGAAAGGCGTCCTGGAGTCGGTGTGCCATCCCCTCGGCCATCTGGCAGATGACCGTTCCCCCTTGGCGGGCATCTAGTTCTTCAATGCGGCGTAACGCCGTCCAGCACTGGGTCGCGTCGGCGGCGTCGATACGCCCAGGGGTGGCCACACCCTGGGGCAACAGCGCCGTCACGGCAAGATCTACGGCCCCACCGAGGAACTCCCGGCGGTCCACACCATTGAGGATAGGACGCTGGTCTGGGTCGCTGACGACACCCAGGACAGTGGAGGGCACTCCAAGCGCGCCCGCAAGATCGGTCAGCACGGCTGCGTCCCGCGTGGCGCGGCTCACCCCGCGCTCCAAGCGAGAGATGGTGGCCTGGGAGTAGCCCGACCGGTCGGCGAGATCCTGCTGGCTCCAGCCGCGGGCTTGGCGGATCAGCCGGATGATCGTCCCCGCCGCGCCTGCGGCAACGGCAGCGCGACCCTGCGGGGAGATCAGGACCGCGGCGACCGCGCTGGGGTCCATGACCATGTCACACCTTCCCGCCCCGTAACCCGTGCGTCTTGGCGTCGTGCACTCTACCGGGTCATTCACCCCCGCTACGTCCTATCCAGACCTGCATAAGACCCAGCGCCAGACGCACCGCCAGGCCACCGTCTGACGCGTGTCATCCACGACCGAGGCCACGACATCAGCCTCCAGTGCCCATCAGACCAGCTATGGCTGGCTTCGTGAGGTGCTGTGCGGCGCTGTGCAGGCTGAGGTGGCGTCCCGGCCCGGGATTGGCACAATTGGGTGCCGAGCGACTGCGGCGTTGAATGCGTTACTGCTCCAGCCCGTTGAAGCGCTGCGGTTCCGCCCGGGCCCGGAGCTGCAAGTGCACCTGGACGCTCCATCGCCCTCTAATACGTTCGCTCGGGACGTCGCCGATGCGCCGCCCAGAAGTGCGCCTAGCTCGGCCGAGCCGCGCACTGAACCATTCCAGACCCCGGCCGTCCCATCTCCGCTTCCTCCCCGAAGGTTCCCCCAGAGCGGGACGGCCGGACCCACTCACGGCAGGGTCGGGGTGTACTCCGCCCCCCGGCCTCGCCGTGGCCCATCCGACGATCCGTCATCGGTCCACGTCGTGACCGGATGGTTCGCACCCCGAGACCCGGCTGGCCGCCAGTCGAGCTCCCCGGTCGGATGTCGGTCGAGCTCCCCCCGAGGCTGGCGGCCAGCCGGACCCCGCTCCACTGGTCGCCTCGACCTTCCGGTGGGCGCGGTACCCGCGGATCGGCAGCTGCCATTACTGGCGCCGCTGACCACCAGATACGTGACCCTCGGGGGGCATAGACATGCGTGGTGCGGGCCGCCGGATCTCCACCGAGGGCCTCCACCCGCGCCGCTGAGCGCCGCACACATCATCGAGTGGCTGCGGGCCCTGCTGCCCGCGATCGGGGAGGAGCACCGATGACCGATAACCCGGCGAAGGATCCGCGCAAAGTGGTCGATGGCAAGACTATCGACGACATCGACGATCCCTGGATCGAAGCCTATCTCCGCATGCGGCAAGCCATGCTGGACCACGAGATCAGCACCATTGCTGATGCCCAGGACTGGGCGGCCACCGCGAGACGGGCCCTTCCCAGCGAGGGCCCGTCGGTCACGGCGGCGCTGTTCATCACCGCGGACATCACAATCAGCTTCCCCGAGGGGGACACCTCGTCCGACCCGGACTTGATGACCGCGTTGTGGATTCCCCGGTGATCATGACCCGGTAAACCGGGCGGGTCAGCTCGCAAAATAAGGAGTGAGTGTTCGTGGATAAGACCGCCTTGTATTCGCGCGATCTCGCCGATCTGCGATGGGCGAGCAGTTCCCGATCTCATGATGACGATCCGCCGGACAACTGTGTCCAGGTCGCCTTCTTCCGGACGGGGTCGTGGCCATCCGGGATAGCAACGACACCACCAGGCCCGCTCTGGTGTTCACCCACGGCGAGTGGGCGGCCTTCACAGATGGCGTCCGCGACGGCGAGTTCTAAGCAAAACAACAAGCGAAGAGCCCCCCGGGCCGGAGACACAACCCCCGGGGGGCTCTGATCACTGAAGCGGGTGGACACGGTGGAGCAGTGGTATTTGCGGTCCTACACCGACGCTGACACCCACTACGGCAAGGCGGCAGTGGACGGCACGGTGACCGCACGGTGTGGGCTGACGTTCGCGCCGCTGCAGCAGCTCTTCGGCGATGGGCCGGTGGTTGTCCCTGCCCCGGTAAATCCGTGGCAGGCCTGCCCGCGGTGCCGAGCCGCGGGTGAGAGCACCGACAACAGTGACGGGGCCGCGGTGCTCGGATTGGTTCGAGCGGCTCGGGGGTCAGGGCCGGTGACGGCCCGCCACGAACCTCCGAACGCGACCCAAGGCGAGGCACAGACGGGGCACCCTCCCAGACCACCGAAACGGCTATCGGGTTCCCGCCTGGAGCCGCAACCTCACCGCGAAGGTGGTCAAGCGCCCGAAGCTCTACGTCAGTGACAGCGGGGTCGCCGCCAACCTGCTCGGCAAACAGACCGCCGCGCTGCGACGACCCACCGATCCAGCGGCCGGGCCGTTGTTCGAGACGTTCATCGTCAACGAACTGGTCAAGCAGCTCACCTGGTGCGACACCCCCGCGCGACTGTTCCACTTCCGCGACCGCGACGGGACGGAGGTGGACACCATCATCGAGGCCACCGACGGCCGGGTAATCGCCATCGAAGTCAAGGCGACCTCCACCCCGCGGCCGGAAGACTTCCGCGGGCTTGCGCACGTTCGCGACGGCGTGGACCGGGCCGGGGGTGAGTTCGTGGCCGGAATCGTGCTGCACACCGGAACCCGCCGACTGCCCTTCGGAGACCGGCTCATCGCCCTCCCGGCGGCAGACGTATGGACCTGACGGCGCACCTGGATGGCGTGTCGTCTCGCCTATCGATGATCTCGCGTATGGAACCCGACCCCAGTCGCGGCAAGGTAGCCTATTACGTAGCGGCAGTATTACGTACTACGTGTCGGGAGTGGAGATGCGACTCAACAGCAAGGGGCAAGTGACGATCCCTGCCCAGTTGCGGGAAAGGCACGGCCTACATGAGGGCGACGAGGTAGACGTCATCGAGGAGGGCGACACACTGCGCATCGTGAGGACTGAGGCCAGCCAGACCCGCGGCCAGCGGCTCGTTGCCCGGATGCGTGGCAGGGCTAGCACCACCATGAGTACCGATCAACTGCTAGGCCTGCTGCGTGCGGACTGAAGGTGCCAGCCACCCGGCTCGTGCGGTCTATCGACCGGCGACCCTGGTGGACTCCGACGTCCTGCTCGACGTGTTGACCGCGGACCCCACCTGGGGCGAATGGTCTGAGGCCGCCCTCACCCAGGCCCGCGACGCCGGCCGACTAATGATCAACCCGATCGTCTACGCCGAGGTATCGACCGGGTTCGACAGGATCGAGGATCTCGATGACGCGGTCCCGGAAGCTGATTTTGAACGGGAGTCACTGCCGTACGAGGCGGGATTCGTGGCGGGCAAAGCCTTCCTCATCTATCGCACACGAGGTGGAGAACGACGATCTCCGCTCGGGGATTTCTACATCGGCGCGCATGCCGCCGTCCGCGGGTACCGCTTGCTGACGCGCGACGCCGCTCGGTACCGCACATACTTCCCTTCGGTCGAGCTGATCGAGCCGTAGCGCATGCGATTTCGTTACGAAACGCGATGTAGCGCAGCCGGAGCCGATAACCATGGCGAGGCGGGCAAGGCTGTATCCGTGCGGTGGCTGCCGTCCGTGCGGTGGCTGCCGTCCGTGCGGTGGCTGCCGTCCGTGAACTCGACGCCACCGACGTTGTGATCGACTGCGAGGTCGGTGGTGTCGCGTTCACGGACCGCGGCAACGCCGTTGACCCGTCGGTCGTCGCCCGCGCGCCGCACGGCCACCGATTAGTTCCGCCGGACCGGAAGGTCCAATTTGTTCAAGAGCCGTGTCAAGCCAGCCGAGGAGAGCACATGGTCATCGTCGCCGGACACCTCGTCGTCGACCAGCAACAGCGCCCGTCCTACCTCGTGGGCTGCGTAAGCGTCGTGGAACAGGCCCGCCTCGCACCCGGCTGCCTCGACTTCGCCATCACCGCCGACCTGGTTGATCCCGGCCGCATCAACATCTACGAGCGATGGGAGTCGCAGGCGTCCGTCGAGGCGTTTCGCGGAAGCGGACCCAGCGAAGAGCAAGCAGCCGACATGTTGTTCGCCTCGGTGGCGGAGTACGACGTCGCCCAGTCGCGCCAGCTGACCTGATCGCGCAACCCCACCACTGCGCCGCCACGCTTGCCTTCGAGCGTGCTCGACGAAGGGCGCCGAGGTGGCCGGGCATAGCCGCTCCGCTGGAGAGGCCTACCTGACCCCGCCGCCAGACATCTGGTGGGCGAGCGGTTCACCGGCCTGCTGCGCCGCCCGGCAGGTGTCGCCAACCCCGCGCTCGTCGTGATCGTCCCCGGAATGGACTCGAGCAAGGGGGGGTCTGCTCGGCCGACACCGACTTCGCCCGGTTCGACGGCCTGCGCTGGTTCAATCCGCTCGTCCCCTAAGACACCTTGCACCTCAAGGTGGTCTGCATTCTTGGACAAGGTCCGCGGAACGGGAAACAAGCCCAAGCCAGCTGTATTTGAGAGTGACGAACTGGGTCATTCGTTGCGCCGTGCCTCAGCCTCGTGCGGACTCGAAGAACAGCGCCACCGTGACGGCTCCCGGGTCGAGCACGCCCACGGCCACGTCGCCCACGTAGCTGGAGCGTCCCCGCCGTGCGCGCAGCCGCTGGGTGCTCGCCGCACCGGTGCGGGCCGCTGTGGCCGCGGCCGCCAGGTCGGCGTCGAGGTCGCGCCCCGTCATGGCCTCGGCGGCCGGGAGCATAGCGTCGACCATCGTCTTGTCGCCCACCTGCGCGTGGCCCAGACGCTGCACGGTTGCCACCCCCGCAACCACCCCGGCGGCCAGTGCCGCAGCGTCCGCGCCGGCGGCAGTCGCCTTGGACAGCTCGCGGAACCACATCCCGAACAGCGGGCCCGACGTGCCCCCGGTGTCCAGGAAGCCCTCACTCACCCGGGCGAACACCGCGCTCGCCGAGTCGCTAGGACCATCAGACACCCGGCGGCTCGCCCGACGCAGCGCCGAGGCCAGGTTGGTGCCGAAGTCGCCGTCACCCGCACGGCGATCCAGGTCAGCCAGCACCTCTCGCTCCTGGTCGAAGACGTCGATGAACCGCTGGATCCAGGTGCGGGCGTCCGGCCCGGTCAGCTCCATGACCATTTCTCTCACCACACCAGCGCCGGGGTACGCACGGGAGCGTCCCATAGCCTTCGTAGCTCGTCGTCGACACGGGTCAATGTCAGCGACACGCCGGCCATGTCCAGCGAGGTCAGGTACGTCCCCACCAGTGAGCGGGTGACCACTACCCCGAGTTCGCCCAGCGCCCGGTGCACCTCGCGGAAGCACACCGACACCTCCAGCGGGTGTGTGGAACCCATCCCGTTGACGAACACGAGCACGCCGTCACCACGACGCAGCTCCAGGTCGGCCACCAGCGGGTCAACCAGCCGGCGCATCAGCTCATCGGCGGTGCCAAACGGTGCCCGATTGGCGGCGCGCTCGCCATGGATGCCGACGCCCAGCTCCACCTCGTCGTCGGGCAGCTCGAAACTCGGGACGGCCGAGCCTGGGTGAGTCGCACCGCACAGGGCGACCGCCATGGACCGAGACCTCGACACCGTGCGGCGCCCCAGCACGGCGAGCTCGTCCAAGTCGGCCCCCGCCTCTGCGGCCGCGCCGCACACCTTCTCCACAATCAGCGTCGCTCCCGTGCCACGCCGGCCCGGGCCGTCCTCGTCGCCGGTGTCGGTGGCCAGGTCGTCCTCGACGAGCACCCGCTCGACCCGGGTACCCTCCTCGGCGCTGATCTCCCCGGCGATCTGGAAATTCAGCACGTCGCCGGTGTAGTTCTTCACGATCTGCAGCACGCCGCGGCCGAGGTCCGCAGCCTTCGTCGCGATCGTCACCTGGAACGCCGTCGGGCTGGCGAACACCGCTCCGGGCACCGCGGCGTCGAGCATCCCGGTGCCCACGAACCCCGAGTGCAACGGCTCGTGCCCGCTGCCGCCGCCAGACACCAGCGCCACCTTGGGTGCGCCGCGGGCGGCACGCACGACGTACGTGGGGTCGGTGTGCAACTCGAGGCTGGGATGAGCCAGGACCAGCCCCTCCAGCGCCTCATGAACGAAGTCGTCAGGGTCGTTGAGGAACCATCGTCGGGTCACGACCCGATCATGCCCCAAGGGGGATTCTCCGAATATGGTTGCAACGGGTCCAGTACGCGCAAGCCCGGGATACGGCGGTGAGTGTTCACGTCTCGTCGATGCGGGCGAGCAGGACCCGGTAGGCTCGGTCCACCTCCCCGGCGGCCCATGCCGGCGTGCTGCGCCGGGTCGGCTTCGAGGTCCACGGCATCGGCCGCAACCCCAAACCCGTGTTCGCGGTGTCGCGGGCGGGTGTCAGTAATGGATGCTGGGACGATAGGCGCCGCGCGGTGGCGTATGCAGGCCAACAGTCATCAGAGTCATGAGCTCCACCACCCGCAGACCCCGTTCTAAGCATCAGCGGAACAGGTCGGCGTTGGTGGTAGGGACGAGTATGCCGGGGCCTCCGAACGCATCGGCAGCCATGATCAGCGCTTTGAGATCCTCGTTGCGTCCTCCTCAACCAGCCAGAACCCTGGTGAGGAACGCGTGATGCTCCAGACCCTCTGCAAGCACCGAGTCGAGCCTATCAGCCGTGATAGGAATAAGCGCAGCATTCGCGGTATTCTGCGGAATAGCACGCAGGGTGTCCCGCACTTCCGCTACGCTTCGCTGGATGGACTTCACCATCGACACAAGAGAACTCAACAATAGGATCACCACGATCAAGACGCCGACGCCCATGGCTATCGCGACCCACCAAAAAGTGACCTCTTCAGGAGCATATCCATCAGGCCCACCCGCGTACCCGAGTAGAAAAAACATCACTAACCTCCTCTGAGAATGACCTCAGCGTGGTCGATAGTCTGTCGTAGATCCGCCAACGGGAGCGTGTCCCGATATGACTGCTGCGTCACAGGACCTAACGGTCCAGTCTCGTCCTCACACAAGTGGCCTCCAGGTAACCCAGGAGCGTCTGGGTCGCCGTCTGGACGTTGTGGACATCCTTAAGGTGATCCGCAACCTGCCCCATCAGAACGTCCTTGTCGGACGAGGCCAACTGCGCGCTGCATTCCTGATGACCGCACGTGAACTCGTACATCTCTTGCCCCTTCGATCCGATTCCAACGCCACCATATATCGTCGAAAATTGGACGCACTGGTCCTTTAAACCTGTTCCGCCATGGACCGAACCGGCGCAAGGTTGGCATTGACAGAAGGCAAGACCTCGGGAACCGTCCTCGTCTGATAGGCGATTGCGTTGACCCCCACGATGACCGCACCAAGTGTCCAGGCAACGTGCTTCAACTGATAAATCACCTTCAACAGCGAGATACCGACAACGGCCACGATCAACGCGACGGCGAGCAACGTGACCCACGCGACCAAGGGCATGACTTCCTCCTCTTCCTCAGGTCATCCGCTCGCTAGACGCCGAGTGCGCCCAGCAGATGACCAACGCGTTTCACGTAGTGGGTCGCGCCGACGGAGATCTCCTTGACGGCGCCGTCTGTCACAGCCAATAGCGCTGGCACATTGTCGAGTTTCCCAGTCAGGATGACGCCATCGTACAGAATGTCATCCACCGCCGCCCGGATTCGATCCACTGGCGTGACGATGCGTTTCATCAACACTGCCACGATGGGCAGCACCACGAAGAGCAGGATAAGGTCACCAATCCACCACAAGAACATTCCGCCTCTGCTTTCCCTCAAGAATAGTTCACCCTCAGCGAGGATGTGCCGCCCTGGCGACAACCGCCAGTTCGACGCAGGCGCCGCCGATGAAGCCGAACACTTGCCCGGAGACGGCCCCCGCACGGTACTAACGGTCCGGTATCGTTGTCAGGCATCGAGGTAACCTAAACCCCCCCTTCCATCCTGGTAACCCACACCCCGCGAAGGAGCCGTAGCAGGAACAGCTACAGGAGTAGCGACATGACGAGCCGTAGCAAGAACAGCTACAGGGGCAGCCTCGGAAGGAGCCCCATAGGGAGCCCCCTTAGCGACGGCGACACCTTCAGCGCCATCACACAGCAGCGGCAGCGCACCTAACACTGTTGTACCGGTTTCGTTGATGCGCACGACACCAGGCCCGATCACGCTGGCCTGGGAGGAGATAGTCTTCACATTCTGTGCGCAGTCCTCGAGGTCGTCGGCAGTGCGGTTGAGTAGCATACCGATCCTGAAGAGGAAGATCGCCAGAACGGCAATCAACAACGCGATGACGACGACCGTTAAGACGATAAGAGTCATCTCTCATTCTTTCCACTCGGGGCCTGGAGGTTGGCCACGGTCAGTGCAACCCGATGAGCCAGCCAGGTGTCGAGGACCCACGACAGCAGTCCGGCTGCCGTGGTGTGGGGTTGTAACGGCCAACCGGCCCAGAGTTGCGCCCAAGCAGGCCATGGAAAGGGCTCGTGTGCCGAACCGCATCTGCCGCCACCTTCCCGCGACGGTGACATTCAGAATTATAGTGACACCAGAAGAAGCGGTCAGTCAAGCATAGTAGGTCCGTAGATGGTAATCTATCATCTAAAGAGTTCGCGACAGGGGAAACATGCGCCGCGCAGCTGTTGCCGGAGTTCGCCGGTCACTGTTGATTGAGGAGACTAACTGTTCTGTCTCTCGATTGATTGAGGAGACTAACTGTTCTGTCTCTCGATTGATTGAGGAGACTAACTGTTCTGTCTCTCGATATAGCTTCCCCATGCGGTAGGACCCGCCGCTGGTAACGACGAGGCAGTGGTGGAGGAGCCGGTCGAACAGGTTGACGGCGGTGGCGTGCTCAGGGAGGAACCGTCCCCATTGGTCGAAGGTCCAGTACGAGCCGATGGCGAGTGAGCAGCGTTCGTAGGTGGCGGGGACCGGCCGGAACAGCAGTTGGGCGACAGTGTCATCGAGTGGGCGAACCCAATTTCGTCGATAATGATCAGGTCGTGGTGCGGTTGGCCCATCACCTCGCGTCGGCCTCGGCCTCGCGCAAACCCTCCAACGGCCCATGCATCCGGGCCTCGGAGCGATCCTCCACCATCACGGTCACGACACCATTCTCGCACCCAGCACTGACAGTTTCGGGCTGCGCGGAGTTCGGTAGCAGTGGAGATGTTACCGGTCGGGCCGCGCAGCTCGTCGAGCGAACCCGGCAGGTCCTACCTAAAGGTCGCTGTTCACCGAACTGAGCACTCCTCGCCCACCGCGCACGTGCCGCCGGACCCGCCCGACAGCGAGCCTGAGCAACACCGCTCACCGACCGTCGGGCGCCTGAGAAAGCTTGGAGCGCCTGGGGGCTGGACGTTGGCCCGATGATCTGCTGTGCTTAGGCTTCCCTTACCGTTTGACGAAGGTGACGGCGCCATGTATGTCTGCATCTGCCGGGCGGTGACCGAGGCCGTGGTGCGCGGATGCATCGCGCAGGGGGCTCGGACGGTCCGGGACGTGGTCACCCGCAGTGAGGCGGGCACCGGATGCGGGACCTGCGTCAGTAAGATCATCACTCTGCTCGGCACCCATGCCGACGAGTTGGACAGTGCCCTGCCGCAAAGCGCCTGATTCGTGCGCTTTCTCACTGGATGATCTCCATATCCCCTGGTCAGGTCAGGCTCACCTTCGGTGACAAGACCATCCGGGACGCGTACGGTCTCGTAGGTCCACTCAACAAACCCAAGAGGGGGGTTGGTGTTATGCGCGGCGATGATGAGGTCCTCGCACTGCTCAACGAACAGCTCACCAGCGAGCTGACCGCCATCAATCAGTACTTCCTGCACTCCAAGATGCAGGCCAACTGGGGATTCACCAAGCTCGCCGAGAAGACCCGGCACGAGTCCATCGACGAGATGAAGCACGCCGAACGGATCACCGACCGCATCCTGTTCCTCGAAGGGCTGCCGAACTACCAGAAACTGCTCCCGCTGCACATCGGACAGACCGTGAAAGAGCAGTTCGAGGCGGATCTCGCCGTCGAGATGGAGGTCGTCGGGCGGCTGCGGCCAGCGGTCGTGACGTGCCGGGCGAAGGGTGACGTCACCACCGCCAACATCTTCGAGGACATCCTCGCCGACGAGGAGGAACACATCGACTACCTCGAGACCAATCTCGAGTTGATCGACAAGCTCGGCCTGCAGCTGTTCCTCAGCCAGCTCGTGGAACGGCCGCCGACCAACGGCTGACCCGAGACGCCGCACGGGCGACTACCGTTGCGGGCGTGGTTGACCGTCGGCTGTTCGGAGTGCCCGAAGCCCGAAGCCTAATGCCCGAAATGCGCAAGCGGGTCGATGGGCTGATCGAGGTGCGGGCGGATCTCACCGAGATTTCCGTGGACCTGCGGCGCCTCGGCTCGTCTTCGCTGGGCGCTCTGGCGGAGATGAAGGCGCTGCAGGCCCGGCTCGACCACATGCTCGAGTGGTTTTCCGAGCACAGCGTCGAGATCAAAGGGATCGCCCCTTTCCTCGTCGATTTTCCTGCCGAGCTCGACGGGGTGTCGGTGCGGCTGTGCTGGCTGGAGGGTGAGACCGAGCTGGCCTGGTACCACCGCTCCGACCTCGGGATCGCCGGACGACGCCGGCTCCCTGACATCCCGCCGCGTTCTGGGGACAGACTGCAGTAAAGGGGCACGAATAAGTGCAGTCTGTCCCCAGAACGCGGCGGGGAACGCTAGAGCGGACGGTGCGCAAGTTGGGTGGCGATCTGGTCGATGACCGGTTGGAGCAGGATCGGGGAGGTGCCGCTGAGCAGGTTGCGCTCGGCTACCTCCAGCACCACGACCCTGCCGCCGGCGAGCAGTTCGCCCGCTGAGCGGGGCTCGGCGGCAGCGGTCTCGGGATGCACGATGGTGATGTCGGTGAAGGCAGCGGCCAGGTAGCGGCTGGCGAATTGGGTGAACGAATCGCCGATCATGCGTACAGGCGCCTTGACGGTACCCCGCGAAGGCGTCGACGTCAGCCGCAGCGGAACCCGGAAATCGCTGGCGATGGCGCGGGTGCGGTCCAGCCGCCCGTCCGGTGCCAGCGAGTATGTGGGGAGCTGCCACACGCCGCGGCGGCCGATCAGTGGGGGGATGTCCGCGGGCCACGGGATGGAGCCGTTCGGGGCGCCTTGCCAGGTCCGGGTGACGCCGGGTACCACGCGGTCGGCCAGCGCGTAGGTCATCGCCAGACCGCCTTCCTGACCCCAGTGGGTATCAGCCGGGGAGTACACCGGGGAGCCTTTACGCGCAGCAATATCGGTGAGCGCCGGCCGCAGATCGATAGCGCCGGCCTCGGCGACCACCCGGCGCCAGAACTCACCTCTGGCCCGCGATGAGCAGTCCTTGCCCAGGTAGTCGAGGGGCAGATGCTCGGGCACCATGGTCGTCTTGTCCGGGGGTACGACCAGGATGAACTGCCGGCCGGAGGCCTGCACTGCGGTGCGCAACCGGCGCAGGGACACCAGCGTGTCGGTCAGCGAGCGGGACGGCGCGCACGCGCCACTGACATCCGCGCCGAGGTACAGCCAGCCGTCGCGGCCCTCGATCACGGCCGGAAACGCGGCGATCGGAGCAGGCGAGGGCGGCGCGATGGCAGGGCCCGCGATCCTGGGCGCTGCCCGCGGCCCGGATAGCGCGGCCGGCTCGTCGAAGACACTCCGGCTCACCGCCTCGGTCGCGCGAACCGCGCTGTCCCGGAAGGGCAACCGGTCCGCCGCCCACGTCGGCAGCCCCGCCAGCCACGCCCAACCATGACGTGGGTCACCGAAGCCGACCAACGGCCGGTTCTCGAACCGGGCGGCGTGGATTCCGACGCTGTGAGCGATAGTCGGGGTGAGGAAGAACAGACCCGCGCAGATCAACGCGGTGAGTTGGCGGCGGCCATGTCGGGGCCGGTGCAACGGGTGATCCGGCGGCAGCCACGCCTCGTGAGTCTGATTACCGGCTCGACCGTTGGACGCCTGATTACCGGCTCGGCCGGCGTTGACTGCGGCCGAAGTCTGATTGCCGGCCCGGCCGGCGGCTACCGACATGGCGTGCACGGTAACCCGGCGCGCTCGCCTATCCTGCACCGGCCGAACCGCCCCCGGACAAGCGGAGACCGAATGGACGACACCGCACCACCGGACCGTCGCATCGAGTGGACCGGGGAGCGATGCGTGCCCTGGACCGATGACCTGCAGGTCGTCTACGAGCACTACCACCGCTACGCGCTGGCGGCCCGCTTCACCACCGGCGCCCGGGTACTCGATCTCGCCTGCGGGGAGGGCTTCGGGCCCGCGCTGCTCGGCGCCGGGGCCCGCGAGGTGCTGGGCGTCGACATTGACCCGCAGACCGTGGAACACGCCGCAGCCCAGTACCGCCGGGACAACCTGCACTTCACCGTCGGCTCGATGATCGATCCGA
Organism: Pseudonocardiaceae bacterium; assembly: GCA_050699635.1. GTDB lineage: Bacteria > Actinomycetota > Actinomycetes > Mycobacteriales > Pseudonocardiaceae. Next base: position 13,857 of record JBOHFK010000065.1, read on the forward strand.
AGCTGCTGAACGGGGCCCAGCCATTCGACGTGATCACCTGCTTCGAGGCGCTGGAACACGTCGAGGACCAGGATGCCCTGATCGCGGTGGTGCGGCGGCTGCTGGCGCCCGGTGGGCTGTTCCTGACCAGCACCCCCGACGTGGCGGTGTACAGCCATGAGCACGGCAACGACAACCCCTACCACGTCCGGGAACTCACCGAACCGGAGTTCCGGGCACTGCTGGGCGGCTCATTCGGGCACAGCGCCATCCTGTATCAGAATGTCGCCGCCGGATCGCTCATCACAGCCACCGGCGCGGCAACCGGTCCAGGGACCGCGCAATCGGTGCGCAGGACCCCCGAGGGTGGCTGGCGGGTGGTGCCGGAGCTGGCTCACACCTACCTGCTCGGCATCGCGTCAGATAGGGCGTTGCCCGAGCTACCGCAGCTCGACGTGCTGGTCGATCCCGACCTGACCTTGGTGCGCGACGCACAACGCGCCCTGGCCCAGCAACGGCACCGGACCGGTGAACTCAGCAACGAGCTGGCCGAACAGCGCCACCAGACCGCCCTCGCCGGGGAGCGGCTGCGGCGTCGGGACGCGGAGGTGCACCGGCTGCGCGGTGAGCTGGCCGCGGCACAGCGACGGGCCGAGCGCGCGGAGTCGCTGGCGTCCTGGCAGCGGGATAACGCCGCGGCAGCTGAAGCGCAGGCGACCGGGTTGGAGCAGGAGGTGCTGGCGTTGCGGGCGGCGCAGTCGGCCACCGCGCAGCGGCTGATCTCCCGGTACCGGGGCGGCGTGGAGCGGGCGGCACCCCGCGGGACGCTGCGCCGTGATCTCTACGAGCGGGCCTGGGGGCGCGGGACGGCAACCTCTTCGCCTGCGCCGCTGCCCGGTCCGGTGGCGGTGCGCACCAGCACGTCACCGTTGCTCAGCGTCATCGTGCCGGTGCACGGCAAGTGGTCCTACACCCGGGCGTGCCTGGCCAGCATCGAGGCGCACCGCCCGGCGGTCCCGTTCGAGGTGCTGGTCGTCGACGACGCCTCACCGGATCGCACCGCTGAGCTGGTCACGGCCAGCCCCGGAGTGCGGCTGGTGCGCAGCGAACGCAACGTCGGGTTCGTGGGAGCGTGCACTCTCGGTGCGAGCCAGGCCCGTGGGTGCTACCTGCTGTTCCTGAACAACGACACCGAGGTGACGCCCGGAGCGCTCGACGCGCTGGTCGGCGCGGCCGACTCGGACGACCGGATCGGCCTGGTCGGGGCGATGCTGGTGTACCCCGACGGGAAACTGCAGGAAAGCGGCGGCATCATCTGGGCCGACGGCTCGGGCTGGAACTACGGCCGTGATCAGGACGCCGCATCGGCGATTTACCAGGTGCGGCGCGATGTCGACTACTGCTCCGGCGCGGCGATCCTGGTGCGCCACGAGGTGTTCGAGAACATTGGCGGTTTCGACCACCGGTACGCGCCCGCCTACTACGAGGACACCGACCTGGCCTTCGCCATCCGCGCCGCCGGGTTCCGGACGATCGTCGAGCCACGCGCGGTGGTGGTCCACCATGAGGGGATCTCGCACGGCACCGACCGCACCGCCGGCGTCAAGCGCTACCAGGAGCTCAACCGCGCGCAGTTCGTGGACAAGTGGGCACCGACCCTGGCTGATCACCTGCCGGCTGCCAGCGAGCTCAACGTGTGGCTGGCGCGCCAGCGGGGGCCGGCCGGTCACCGGGGTGGCCTGGTACTCGTCGCCGACCACCAGATACCCACCCCGGACCGGGATTCCGGCTCGATGCGCATGCACCGGATGTTGCTGACGCTGGTCGAACTCGGCCAGCGAGTGGTGTTCTTCCCGGGCAACTGCGCCCTCTCGCAGCCTTACGCCGAGGACCTGCAGCGCCGCGGGATCACCGTGATACCCGACGCAGCCGGGCAGGACACCTTCCTGCGCGAAGCGGGCGCAGCGCTGCGCCTGGCGGTGCTGTCCCGGCCGCAGGTGGCCTGGAAGTTCCTGGAAGAGCTGCGGATGCACGCGCCGCACTGCCTGGTCTGCTACGACACCGTTGACCTGCATTTCCTGCGCCTGCAGCGGCAAGCTGAGCTGGCCGCGGCCACCGGCGACCAGGCGGCCGCCGGCGCCCTGACGGGTAAGGCGGCCGCGTCGCGGGAGCTGGAGCTGGGGCTGGCCCGCGCCGTCGACCTGACCATGGTGGTCTCCGAGCACGAGCAGCGCCTACTGCGGCACCTGGTGCCCGAGGCGGACGTGCGGCTGCTGTCCAATCTGCATGAGGCTGCGATTGAGGTGCCCGGGCCGCAGGGCCGCGCGGGTTTGCTGTTCGTCGGCAGCTTCGATCACCTGCCCAACCGGGACGCGGCGCGCTGGATGGCCCACGAGGTGTTGCCGCTGGTGCACCAGCGTCGTCCGGGGACGGTGCTGCACGTGGTGGGCAGCAATCCGTCGCCCGATGTGCTGGAACTGGCGAGCGAGACCGTCGAGGTGCACGGCTGGGTGGCGGATCTGACAGCGGTGCATCAGCGGTGCCGGATGTCGGTGGCACCCTTGCGGTTCGGGGCCGGAGTGAAGGGCAAGGTCGGCGAAAGCCTGGCCGCCGGCCTGCCATCGGTATGCACTCCGGTGGCCGTCGAGGGCATGAACCTGGTGCACGGCCAGCACGTCCTGGTCGCCGCCGAGGCCACCGGCTTCGGCGAGCAGGTGGTGGCCCTGCTGGACGACGACACGCTGTGGTGCACGTTGTCCGAGGCCGGGGCCAGCGCCATTACCGATCGGTTCGGGCCGGAGGTGGCCCGCACCGCGCTACAAGACGTGCTGGACACCGCCGCCAAGGGCGCCGACCTGCCCTGGTGACCTACCGCCCGACCCGCACCGTCGGTGGCGCGTAGTTCACCTGCTGGTTGATCACGAAATCGAAGGTGGCCAGTACGGAGTCCCGGTTCGGGCCGAACACTTCGAAGTAGATCGCCCGGTTGTAGAGTACATAAACCGCCCGGTAGGCCGTGGGTTGCGAACCGGGAACGCTGCCCATCACCGCGACGCCGCGCAGCGCGCGGTTGTCGTCGGCCTTGAGGCCGCCATCGAGCTGCACAGTCGCGATCCGCTGCGCCACCGTTGTCGCGGCCTGCTGGTCGGGCATGGTGAGGGCGAACATCCCGACCGTGCTGCTACCCACGGTGGTGGTCTTCAGGACACCCTCGGTCATCCCGCCGGCTTGCAGGGCATCCTGGATCTCGGGGCGCAGCAGGTTGGTGCTCTTAAGCTTGGGCAGGTCAAACAAGCCGCCACCGCCACGAGATTGACCGGGCGGGTCGATCACCGCATGTTCGGTATCCGCCGGCGGCGCGAGCGGAGCCGGTGGATCCGGCAGCGCCCGGGCAGCGGTCGCCGTCGGCTGGGGTGCGGCAGCCTGGTCGAGACCGGTCCGGTCCGGTGAGTGCGCGGTCAGCACGTACCCCACTGTGGCACCCACCAGCCCCAGCAGCACGCTGCCCAGCACCGCAATTCCCATGACCTGTTTGGACTTTGACCGCGGCGCGGGGGCCTGGAACACCTCGGGGCCCTGGCTCAACCAGGCGCTCTGTTGTTCGGCGAGGGGTTGTTCGGCGAGGGGTTGCTGAGCGAGGGGTTGCTGAGCGAGGGGTTGCTGAGCGAGGGGTTGCTGAGCGATGGGTTGCTGGGCGATGGGAAGTGAGTCCGATTGTGCCCAGGGCGGGGCCGAGCCGCCGTCAGGGTTGCCGACGGGCTCGCCGGCGGGCATGCCGACCGGTTGGAACAGATCCCCGGTCTCCCGGCCGTCTGCACCCATCACCTGCGTGCCCATCACCGGTGTCCCCATCACCTGTGCCGCAGCTTCCTGTTGGGATGCCTCCCAACGGAACGCCGGCGGAAACGGGCTGGCCGGTTCTGGCGCGCTGTCCGCAGGCGACTCGTTCGGCTTCACTGTGCTACTCCCTGGGGGTCATCGGGTCGGGCCACATTGTGCACAGCAGCCACCATGCGTCCACGGCCGACCTCCGCACCACCGGCCGGTGTTAGTCTCCCGCGCGTGCCGCAGCCCCCGAAGGCGCATCCGAACACCGGTTTCGCGTGGCTCCGGATGATCGGTGCACTGATCGTGATCGTCGACCACTCGGCACCGCTGACCGACCCGTCGCGCCTGACGGTCTTCCCCAATTCGTGGAACCTATCACCTGGCTACATCGCCCTGATGGGGTTCTTCGCGATGAGCGGCTACCAGATCAGCGACAGCTGGCGGCAGGACCCGTCCTGGTTGCGCTTCAGCGCCAAACGGGTGCTGAGACTGTGGCCGCCACTGCTGCTGGTGGTGCTCGTGACGGCCCTGGTGATCGGCCCACTGGTCACGACCCTCGACCTCGCACAGTACTTCTCCGCGCGGGGCACTTGGGGATACATCGTGCACAACGCGGGGCTTTACACGTTGCAACATCGGCTGCCCGGGGTGTTCGACCACAATCCGTGGCCCTGGTCGGCCAACGGCGCGATCTGGACGCTGCCCATGGAGCTCACCGGATACCTACTGGTACTGGGGTTCGGCATCGCTGGACTGTTCCGCCGAGCGCCGTGGTTGACCATCGTGCTGATGCTGGCATTGATCGGGCTGGATCGCCGATTCGACGCGAGCATCGGCAACCCCGGGCACGGCGGCGCATTCCTGCAGGTGCCGATCGGGTCGATGGTCTCGTTTCTCGTCGCGTTCAGCATCGGCATGGTGCTGCACGCTTACCGGGACAAGATCCCGTTGTCGCCGTCGGTGGCCTGGTCTCTGGTCGGGCTCCAGATCGCGGTGCATACCACCAAGGCCGGCGCGTTGACGCTCCCGTTCATGGCCGGTTATGGGGCGCTTGTGCTGGCGTTTCACTGGCCGGCGCGGCTCGAGGGCTACGACTCGTGGGTGTTCGGCAGCTACGGCCTGTACGTGTGGGGGTTCCCGGTCCAGCAGCTGCTGATCATGGCCGGCGCTGATACCCAGTGGTCGCTCACCCTCACCGCGCTGCCGCTGACCTATCTGTGCGGCTGGCTGTCCTGGCGCTACATCGAGGCACCCACCCTGTCCCTACGCCGCTACCTCCCCCGACCACGCCCCCGCCGCCACAGCGACAAGCATCCATATCGCTGCCCAGTGGTGGTGCCGAACAGCGACAAGCATCCATATCGTCCACCGGAAGGGGTCCGGGAGCGGGTCGGGTCGGGTCGCTCGGCGTAATGTGGCGGCATGGCGTTGTTTGGACGTGACAAGAACCGCCTGGTCACCGCCGAGGAGGCGCTTCCAGGGCGGAGCACCCCGATGCCGGTGGCGGAGCAGCACGCGGTGACGGGCCACCGCATCGTGCCGCCGTTCCCCGAGGGCCTACATACCGCGGTGTTCGGGATGGGCTGCTTCTGGGGCGCCGAGCGGATCTTCTGGCGCACCGCCGGGGTGTACTCCACTGCGGTGGGCTACGCCGGGGGTCACACTCCCAATCCCAGCTACCAGGAGGTGTGCTCGGGGCGGACCGGGCACACCGAAGCGGTCCTGGTGGTCTTCGACCCTGCTCAGATCTCCTACCTCCAATTACTGCGGGTCTTCTGGGAGGGCCACGATCCGACCCAGGGCATGCGGCAGGGCAACGACCGGGGTAGCCAGTACCGCTCCGCGATCTACACCACCGATGCCGACCAGGCCATCGAAGCCCAGTCGAGCCGGGCCAGCTACCAGCAGGCGCTCGCCGCCGCAGGCCGTGGTCAGATCACCACCGAGATCGTGCCCCTGCGCGACTTCTACTACGCCGAGGACTACCACCAACAGTATCTATCGGATGCGAAAAATCCGAATGGCTATTGCGGAATCGGTGGCACCGGCGTGACCTGCCCCGTCGGGACAGGTGTTACGCCCGGCGATACCTGACATGGCAGAGTCTCGAATACGGCTCCGCGCGTCCTTTAAGCGTAGGCGGGCTGCGCGGCGCGCACGTAGACGGGAACCAACTCCCGGCGCAGCGCGATCCGGACACCTTCCGCGGTCACCGATTCGGTCAACTGGCCCTCGACCACCTCGTAGCCGAGGCTCTCCATGACCTCCCGGAAACCCTGCGACGAGCCAAAATGAACCGTCTTGACGTGCGCGCCCACTTTACCGGCCTCGCGATCCCACTTGAAGATCCTGGCTGTTGGGTAGCCCTTCTCGTCGGGCCAGACGTTCGCGATGAACCAAGCATACGGTGGACCTCCGGCCATACCACGATGGTGTCACACTGGGACCGTGGGGAGTAGATGAGTCCGTTGGAGCCGGCGGAGAAACAGTTCGTTCACCTGCGACGATATCCCTGGCAGGCGGGGGCCCGGCGAATTCGGTGGCGTGGAGTGGATTACGCGGGTGTGGATGAGCGCTGAGGAGCCTTCCGCCGCGGCGCTACGGGTGTTGCTGGTCGAGGACGACCAGGGCGACGCCGTGTTGGTACGGGAGCTGCTGGCTGACGCTGCGCCGCCAGTGGATCTGGTCTGGGCATCATCATTGGTTGAAGCCGAGGATTTGTGGTCCCTGGAGACGGACTGCGTGCTGCTGGATCTGCAGCTTCCCGACTCGAGCGGGCTTGACGGGCTGCGTCGGCTGCTACGGCACGGTGCGGCCACAATTGTGGTTCTGACCGGCCTGGACGATCAACAGTTGGGGGTGGCCGCAATGGCCACCGGCGCGCAGGATTACCTCGTCAAGGGGCAGATCGACGGGCGCAGCCTGGAGCGAGTGATCCGCTACGCGGTGCAGCGGCACCGGGCTGAGGTGGCAGCCAGGGAGTTGTCCGAAGCGCACCTGCTGGCTGAGGAGAACGTCCGGCTCAGCCGGGGACTGCTGCCCGCCCCACTGATTACCGATCCTGCGGTGGGCTATGGCGCCCAGTACCGGCCCGGTGGTGGGCGGATGCTGCTGGGCGGGGACTTCTATGACGTCGCGCAGAGCTCCGATGGGTCGGTGTGGGCGGTGATCGGGGACGTCTGCGGGCACGGACCCGACGAGGCCGCGCTGGGGGTATGCCTGCGCATCGCATGGCGGACCTTGGTGCTGGCTGGGCACCCGGAGCAGGAGATCCTGCCCATGCTGCAACAGTTGCTGATCCACGAGCGCTACGAACCCGACCTGTTCACCACGGTATGTATGGTGCGGATCTCTCCTGACCGCGGTGGGTTGATGGTCTGGTCTGCCGGTCATCCATCGCCGCTGCTACTTGACATCAACGGGCAGCGCGAAGTACCAGCCGTGCCGCACGGGCTGCCATTGGGCATCAATCCGGACTGCGTCTGGTCACCAGCCCAGATCGGGCTCTGCCCGCGGTGGGAACTGTTGCTGTACACCGACGGCCTGATCGAACGACGGTCCGGCGGCAAGCGGCTCATGTGGGTGGAGGACCTGCTCGACCTGGTTCGTGCTCAGCGCGCACTGGCCGCCCAGGGCCCGCAGCAGTTGGTGGAAGGGCTGGTCGACGCTGTTCACCAGCTCGATCCCGGCAACAACGACGATGTGGCAGTGGTGATGCTGACCTACTCATCCCCGGTACGCGGAGCGGGATGATGGGCGGCTTGTCGTTGCGGCGCTGGCTGCAGGTGATCGGAGGGATCTGTCTGAGTGTGGCGGTCGCTGCGATCGCGGTCGGGGCGGTGGCGGTAACGCAGCTCAGTGGGGCTCGCGGAACCCTGGTTGATCAACTCGACCCGGCGCTGCTGAGTGCACAGAAGCTGTCCGCGGCACTGGTCGATCAGGAGACCGGAGTCCGCGGTTTCGCTGCTAACGGCAACCGAGACTTTCTCGCCCCGTACCAGCTGGGCCGTCAGCAGGAAGATGCCGCGCTGGCCACCCTGCGCAGCCTTGGCGCCGCCGAACCACTCCCGGAGCTGACCGCCGGCCTGAATGCAGTCCTCGGCCGGGCGAACACCTGGCGAGCCGATTACGCTGAACCCACGATCGCTGCGGTGACCGCCTCCGGCCCGGCCGGTATCAAGGTCGACCCCACGCTGGGCAAGACCCGCTTCGATGCCGTCCGAGCCGCCCTCGAGCGGCAGCGAACCGCGCTGACCGCAGCCCGAGCCGGCGCCAGGGACAACCTGGCCTCCGCAGCGAACACGCTGCTCGTGGTCTGCCTGGCAATTGGGGCTGGTCTGCTGGTGCTGCTCGCGGCGACCGGAATCTGGGTGCGTCGCGCTATCACTATCCCCGTCGAGAGGTTGGGCGGTGAGGTCCGCATCGTCGCTGCCGGACAGTTCGGGCGGCAGGTCACCGGGCATGGTCCCCGTGAGCTCGTCGAGCTCGGCACCGATATCGACAGCATGCGCCGCCAGATCGTGGCCGAACTGACCACGGTGCAGGCCCTCAACCGGCTCCTGGACGCCCAGGCCGTCGAGCTGCAGCGGTCGAACTCCGACCTCGAGCAGTTCGCCTATGTCGCCAGCCACGACCTGCAGGAGCCGCTGCGCAAAGTGTCGGGTTTCTGTGAGCTGCTTGCCAAACGCTACGCGGGTCAACTCGACGATCGCGCCGACCAGTACATCGATTTTGCGGTGGACGGCGCCCGCCGGATGAGCGTGCTGATCAACGACCTGCTGGCGTTCTCCCGGGTCACCCGCACTGCCACCGCTGTGTGGTCGCAGCTGGACTGCGAGGTGGTGCTCGCCCAGGCCGTCAGCAATCTTGAGGAAGTCGTCTCCCAGACCGGGGCCCGGATCACGCACGACCCGCTGCCCACCGTGGTCGGGGAGACGGCCTTACTCACCACGGTCTTCCAGAACCTGCTCGGCAACGCGATCAAGTTCCGTGGTGGCCAGCTACCACAGATCCACATCGGTGTCCAGCTCGACGGCGACTTGTGGTCATTCCGGGTGAGCGACAACGGGATCGGCATCGATCCGATCTATTCGGAGAGGATCTTCGCTATCTTCCAGCGGCTGCACGGCAAGGACGCCTACCCGGGTACCGGCATCGGACTGGCACTGTGCCGGAAAATCATCGACTACCACGGCGGGCGGATCTGGCTCGACCCCGACCGCTCGTCTGGATCTGCATTCTGTTTCACCCTGCCCCGCCATGACCCGGCTCGAGGAAGGAACGCGATGACCGACTCAGTGACCACCGCGCCCGGCGATGACTGACCCGCAGCGCGAGGTGCACATCTTGCTCGTCGAGGACGACCAGGGTGACGTGCTCATGACCCAGGAGGCCTTCGAGTACCACCGGATCCGCAATCCGCTGCACGTCGCCACCGATGGCGTCGCCGCACTGCGATTCCTGCGCCGCGAGGGCGAGCACGCCGACGCACCCCGGCCGGGGCTGATCCTGCTCGACCTCAACCTGCCGCTGATGAACGGCCGCGAGGTGCTCGCCGAGATCAAGTTCGACGAAGATCTGCGCCGCATCCCGGTCGTCGTACTCACCACCTCGCAGGCCGAAGAGGACATCGTGCGCAGCTACAACCTGCACGCCAACGCCTACATCACCAAACCGGTCGACTTCAGCTGCTTCATGGAAGTCATCCGCCAGATCGACGACTTCTTCCTGACCGTCGTCCAGCTCCCTACCCGGTGAGCCCCGGATCAGCCCTGTGGACTGCTGAGTTCAGCGCGGGCGGCGAGTAGCGCACTGATCGTGGCGCAGGCCTGCCCACCGCGCATCAGGTCGATCGCGGAGCGAAGCTCGACGATCGCGCTCGCGGGGATCCCGTCCCAGTGGTCCACCGCGGCCGCGATCCGATCCACGATCGGGATGATCTCGGTTAGTGGGGCGTCAGCCATGAAGGCATCCACCAGAGCATCTACATCCAGCCGGAGGTCCTGCTGGGCAATGTCGGATCCGCTCACGAGCTGAAGCTAGCACACGACTCAACAACGCCCGGGTCGAAGCGCGGTCATCGACTCGAAGCCCGACAGCTCGATGAGCCGGCGGGTGGGTGAGTCGAGTGGCGCGATGAGTTCCAGCACGACGCGCATCGCCTGCAGCCGGGAAGCCAACCCGTACAGGATCCTGATCCCCGCACTGTCTATATAGCTGACGTCGGTCAGGTCGACTGATACTGCACTCGGCTGGTAGGAAACCGCCGAGCGGATCTCCTCATCGACCACCGCAGCATTCGATAGATCAATCTCGCCGCTCAGCGCGATCTGCATCGACCCACCCTCAGCGCTGCACTCCACCTTCGCCGCCGTCATCGAGATACCACCTGGGCAAGTCGACGACGGATCACCACGTTCGTCCCGGTTGGGCCATGATCGATTCGCAAATCGTCGCTACAGTCGCGCATAAACAAGGTCCCTCGTCCTCGGTCGTCATGTCGGGGTGGGCGCCAACGGCCGGTATCGCGGACGGTGGCAAGTACGTCAGGCAGCTGCAGCTCCAGATGCACCATCACCTTGCCGCCGCCAGGCCCGTAAGCGTGCTCGACGGCATTGCTGGATGCTTCGCCCACAGCGATGAGCAGGTCAGCGACCGCGCGGGGCGCGGCACCGACGGCCGACAGCCACCGGCGCACCGCAACCCGGATATCCCGCAACGACCATGGCAACGCCGGCACCACCAAGTCCAACGGCCCAATATCGCCGCTGTCCTGGCGTCGCACTGCGAGTACGGCAACGTCATCGCCAGGGACATCACTACCCACGAGTTGGGCCATGACCTGCCTGCACAAGGAATCGACGGGGCCGGCCACCACCGAGTTACACAGCCGCTCAAGACCGCCTTCCAGCGTCATGCCCCGATTTTCCACCAAACCGTCGGTGTAGAAGCAGAGCAGCGCACCCGGCGGCAGGTTGACGGAAGTCCCACGGCGACGCAGCCCACCGGACACACCGACTGGATGGTCACTTGGCACGTCGAGCAGGACCGTCGGCTGGTCGGGGAAGGCGAGCACCGGTGGAGGATGACCTGCCGAAGAAAGGTGCAGACGCTCAAACGATGGCTCGAACATCCCCAGCAGCACCGTGGCCATCATCTCCGGTTCGAAGTGCTGCACGTGCTGGTCGAGCCTGCCCAGCACTTCGGCGGGATCACCACCGAGCAGCGCATAGGCGCGCAGCGCATTGCGGAGCCGGCCCATCACGTCGGCAGCAACCAGGCCCCGGCCAACGACATCACCGATCACGATGCACAACCAGCCGGACGGGAGGGTGAAAACGTCATACCAGTCGCCGCCGACCCCGCCATCCTCAGCCGGAACGTAGCGGGCAGCCATCTCCAGGCCCGGCACCACCGGTAACCGCCCTGGCAGCAGGCTCCGCTGAAACACCGCAGCGGCAGCCCGTTCGACCTCGGCACGCCGTGCCTGGGTGGCGACGGCGATCCGTTCAGCTGCGAGCTGGAGCAGCCCGATGTCCTCGCCGGTGAACCGGCGGGGGACGACCGTGCCGACATGCAGCACACCGATGACCGTCCCACTGCATAGCAGCGGAACTCCGAGTAGGGAGCGAACCCCGTGGTCCGAAAGAAGCGTATAGAGCACGTTCGCGTCATCGACTTCATCGATGACGATCGGCTGCATTTCTGCCGCGACGCGACCAGCGAAACCTTTCCCCATCGGGACGCGGACCCCTTGGCGGACCGCCGCTTCGATCCCTTTGGCAGCGGTTGCCACAAGCTCCTGGGAGGAGACGTCGAGCAGCAGCACCGTGGCGGTGTCCACGACAAGGAGGTCACGTACCCGGTCGAGCATCTCGGCGAGGAGGCCCTCGACGTCCAGGTGAGCCAGCGCCGCGTCGGTCACGGACTCAATGCGACGCAACCGATAGTCGGCAGCTTCCGATCCATCGTTCGGCTCGCCCTGCGTCGACACCGCCAGATCATAGCCCACGTTCGAGTGAAAAAGCACCAGCGTTCTCGCCTTGATGATCACTCCATGCAGTTACTTACCTGGCCTGGCCCGAGACGCCTCGATCAATCACACTTAAGAGTGAAGATCTATCCCAATCGGGGGCACGAATGTTCAGCGAGCCGTTCCGCATTGTCGATCTTGGGGTGTTCCTCGATCAGGCGAACTACCCGCCGTGGGGCTCGCGATCTCACCCTGGGCGGTGTCGGCGATCTGGGTGGTGTGGTTCGCCGGGCTGATGACCGACGCCACCGCGTTCGGCTGGCTGGCCGACCGGTTCGGCCGCAAACGGCTGTTCTGGCGACCCTGGTGATGTACTCGATCGCGACGGTGATCAGCGCATTCTCCCCGACGTTCCTGGTATTCCTGATCTTCCGATTCATCACGGCATCGGAGTGTCGGTCGCAGCGGGCCGGCTGGGCGGGATGGTCGGAGTGGTCGGAGTGGTCGGGCTGTCCTACGCCGTGGCCGGCCTCGGACTGATCTCCGCATTCGTGATCCGCGCGGTGTTCTTCGGCATCGGCACCATAGCCGCGCTGCTGTGGGGCCGCCGGGGTGGCGTCGAGGCCCGTGGCCTGCCCCTGGACGCGGTCACACCCGTACCGGTGCCGTCCTGATCGCCAGTGCAGATCGAAGACCCGCCTGGCGGCGGGATCCGCAACGCCAGGCGGGCCGGGGAGGGACTTCTCGGTCCGTGCAAGGAGTGCAACGGCTCGGCGACGTCCCGTTAGCCGCGCACACTCTCAGCTACCGTGGATTTCCGCAAGCCCCAATTCCCGAGACACCGGGCGTCTCGTTGGTCATCTCGGCCCACACGGTGTTGCCGTCGGGCTGGACGTCGATCCCCCATGCCGTGGTGAGGCTCTCCACCAGTTCCAGACCCCGGCCACGCACCCGGCCCAGCGGGTCGGTGGAGCGCCGGACCGGTCCGGGAAACCCGACCGGAGAGGAGTCCCGCACCGCTACCCGCAGCCCGTGCGGGCCACGCTCGAGCGTCAACCCGACACCGGTGCAGGCATGTTCGACCGCGTTGGACACCAGCTCACTGACCACGAACTCGGCGGTGTCCTCCAAGCCGTCGTCGACCTGCCACTTCGGGCACATCTCCCGGACCAGCCGGCGGGCCGACGCGGGAGCTCCGGTATCGCAGGGCAGCTGGACGCGCACCCGCACGACCGCGGGCCGCGAATCAATCGCAGCCTCGGCCTCAAGCCGCAGTTGATACACCGGGACCAAGGCCGATACCCGGCGGGCCGCTAGGGCCTGTGCCATCTCCGGGTCGGGCCGGCACAGCGCGAGCTTCGCCGACGGCCAGCCGCCGCACTGGGTCAGTACCGCGGGAAATACCGTCACGCAGGATTCCCGACCCACCCGAAGCCCATCAAGGTCAACCACGACCCGGCTGTGCTCCGCCAGCTCCTTCGTCAGCGACTCACGCAGCTCCGCGGCGGTGCGGACCGTGAGCAACCCTCGGGGGTGGACGAGGACCACCTGCCCATGACGATGCACAGCGATATCGAGTGCGGAATCCATTGATCCACTCCACCCCTGCCTACGGAGCGTGGCCAGACCGGTGCGTAAAGTTTACACACACCCCAGGCTCGCTGGCCAAAAAAGGTGCATCGTTGGCCATTTTCGGACAAAGGTGATTTTTCCCCCGGTCAGGCTTACTTGACGATCGGTTGACGACCATTGCTGAGCGTGTACGGTCGAATTCCGCCTGTGACGCCCTCGGGGGAGGAGTTCGACAGTGACCTCAGTGACGACCGTGCCATCCATGACCGTGCCATCCATGACCGTGCCATCCATGACCGTGCCATCCATGACCGTGCCACCAGTAACGGTGCTGGGTGGGCAACTCGACATCATCACACCTGCGCCACCGCGTAACGGCCCCATAGTGATCGCAACGCTGAGCTGCACGCAACCCGACACGGCGGTGTGCCGAGTGACCGGAAGTGTTGACTTGGCCACCGCGCCGGTCCTCGCCAGCAACCTGATCGAAGCGGTTCACGATGGCCGCCCGCACCTCATCATTGACTTGTCGGCCGTCACTCTCCTCGACTCCACCGGCCTGCACGCTGTCCTGGACGCTCTCGATTTCTATGACATCGAGGGGCATCTCGCGATCGTGGTCGATTCGCGCTCGGACACCATCACCCGCCCCGTCATCAGCGAGTTGAGCGAGGTCGTCGACATTCATCACGATCTCGGTAGCGCGATGCGCGCGTGCGCCCGCGCCTCGATCTCCGCAGGCGGTCGGCACCGGGCCCAGGCCAGCTAGCCGGCCCAGATCCTGTTCACAACCAAGCCATCCGCCATCTAGTGGCTTTCAATCGTCCGGTTTGCCCACTACCCTCGCTCCTCGGCACACTTAAGTGAGGGTGAAGGGGGCTGCTGTGGTGACGCACGCAACGAAGACTGACTGGCAGCAAGGCCAGGACGCGCTCCGGAACGAGACCGAGCGGGTCACGACCCTGTTGCGATCCATCCAGGATCCCACCGTTCCCGCGGTGGGATCCTGGAATCTCGGAGATCTGGCCATGCACCTGTCCCAGGTATGGATGGCCCAGCGCGATCAGGCGAAAGGAGACCTGTCGCGGATCCACGAGTTGCTCCCCGACACCGCCGGCACGGCGGGCGGCTCACTGGTCAAGAGCATGTGGGATCTGAGCGACCTGTGGGGCGGTGCATTGAAGAATGACCCCGAGCGGGATCTAGGCGTTCTCGCTGACCGCATCGATGCGGAGGCTGCACAGTACTTCAGCGAATGCGCCGTCACGAACCCCGATACGGCACGCCCATGGACGATCGAGGGCTTCACCTTCCCACCGGCGATGTTCACCTACAACCTGCTGAACGAGACTCTCATCCACGGCTACGACATCGCCCATGCCGCCGGGCGCAGGTACCCAATCGAGCCTTCGCACGCGACCATCGCACTGGAATGGTTCGCCCTCCGGGTTCTGCAACAAGCCCCACCCCAGACCTTCGCCAGCGCGAAGGCAGCAAACCTCCGGGCCACCTACGATGTCCGCATCCGGGGCGGAGGCAGCTACTACTTCATCTTCAACGCCGGGGACTTCGCCGTCGAGGAGCCGTCTTCGCGCAAAGTTGACTGTCACATCTCGGCCGACCCCGTAGCGCTGCTCCTGGTGTTCTGGGCCCGGCAGAGTCAGTGGCCAGCGATCGCCAAGGGCAAGCTCATGGCGTGGGGCCGCAAACCGTGGCTGGGCCTTCAGCTCAGAAGTTTCCTGCGCAATCCCTAGCACGCCGGAGGCCGGAGTATCGCTGCGCTCAAGGATCCGTCATCCAACGGATGTGGGTGGTGGGCACTCGGCACTACCGTCGGCCCCCAGGACGACCGATGAGTGTTAGGGGCTGACGTGGCCGCACACGCAACGAATGCCGGCTGGCAACAGGGTCAGGATGCCCTCGGCGAAGCGGTCCGCCGGGTGACGACGCTACTGCGATCCGTTCGTGATCCGGAGGCTCACGCGGTGGGCCAATGGAATCTCGGTGAGGTCGCCATGCACCTCTCCCAGGTCTGGATCACTGTGTCGGGCCTGGCCAGACGGGACCTTTCGCGGATCCACGAGGTGGTACCCAGTCTGGCCGGCGTGGCTGGCGACTCGCTGATCAGGGGCATGTGGGACCTGGGTGAGACGACCATCCTCCTAGTGAAGTCCGACCCCGAACGGGATCCGGGCGTGCTGGCCGACCGCATCGAGGCTCGGGCAGCGGAATACCTCAGTGAATGCGCCGGGGCAGACCCCAATGCGCCACGTCCCTGGCTGGTCCAAGGCGCCACCGTCCGCCAGTCGACTTTGACCTACCACCTACTCAACGAGACCGTCATGCACGGGGGCGACATCGCGCGCGCGGCTAGGCGACCGTGGCCGATCGAGCCGGCCCATGCGGCCATGGTGTTGGGCCGATTCATCGTGCCGGTGTTCCAAGCTCTCGATCCGCGGGCACTGGTGGATCCGGACAAGGCAGCGGGGCTGCGGGCCGCCTATGATGTCCGGATCCGGGGCGGGGATCGTTTCCATTTCATCTTCAATGACGGCGCGCTCAGTATCGAGGATCCGTCCCCGCGCAAAGTCGACTGTCATATCTCAGCCGATCCCGTGGCGTTCCT
>JBOHFK010000066.1:0-29799 GCA_050699635.1 Pseudonocardiaceae bacterium
CATTTTTGGCGCTCCAAATGTCGGTAACGTCGAGTTCACGGCGCGCGGTATCGCCGTCTAAGCTCAGCTACGTCCCGTCCGAGACCGCGCTCGGAAGGGATGGCCCCTGCCGGGGCAGCTCCGGAAACGGGCGTACAACACTCACCTGGCGTTTCGAGCCAGGTAGGCACACAGCCCTCACAGACCCGCCCATTGTTCGCGTTTACGCACGTAGACGGCACGGGCCGATCAGGTCCAGCGGCCGCCTATCCAGTGGGGCAACCTGCGAATGCGGCGAGGTAAGGGTTACGTACTACATTTGAACGGTTACCTCTTCCGGACCTACCGGCCGGCTGCGCATCCGCACGCAGGTACCGTGGTCGGTGGCGTCGATGACGAGCTCGGCTACCGCCGCCTTTATCAAGGGAATGCCACGCCGACGATTCTCTGTTCGCTCCGGAATCGGCCGCCAGCGGCCGTGATCCCGAACGGCCAGCTCAACGACCCGGGCACCACCCGGCTCGACGGCGACGCGACCGGTGATGTCAATAGTCCCCGGTGTCTCGCGATGGTAGGCATGGTCCACGACATTCGACGCGGCCTCACTCACGGCCATCACCAGGTCCTGGATCTCGATATCAGGCCACTGATGTCTCTCCAACCAGGCCCGCAGCCGTTGCCGGATCAAGGACAGCGCCGCGGGCTCGGCAGCCAGTGTCAGCGTGAACTCGACCGATCGCTGCGTCCGCTGGTCGTCCCGGTCGGCTGCGTCACGACCAGCGGACGCAGGCGGTTGATGTTGGTCACTGGGTTGCGGAGGCATCGTGGCACAAGAGTGCCCTATCCGGTGCCGATCCGCTCACTGAGGCAACGCCTCCTCGACCGAGTAATAGAGCGCTAGCACGTCATCCAGACCAGTGATCTGCAACGGGCGAATCACTGCCCGCGTCTCATCCACCACCAGCCGCAACGGCTCCCGGCGCCGCTCGGCTTTCGCCGCCGCGTCAGCCAATGCGGCCAAGCCGTGCGATCCCAGAAACGTCACCCCGGTCAAGTCGACGACTACCGGGCGTCCCTCGGCGTCTCGCAAGCCCTCGTCAACCGCCGTTCGAAGCCGCCCGACAGTGAGCGCGTCTACTTCTCCCTCCACGAACACCACGATCGCGGTGGTCTCACGACGCACGCTGACGCGTAAAACCTGCTCAGCCGCGGGCTCATTGCTCGACTGGTCGGCCACCGACGCACAGTACCGTGGCGGAGAGCGCGAGCTGCCTACTCCTGGTCGAGGATGGCTTCCTGCGAAACTCGGTCAGCGGTCGCGGTCAGCCTCGACAGCTCCTCGGCCATCGTGATCGTGTGGCAGAACGTGTCGATCGAGATCGGCCGGTCCCCCAAGTCCATGAGCGCCTGTACTGTCACCGGATCCCGCATCGAGATGCCGAGATCCTCGGCCCAGTCCGCAGCCCTTCGCGAATCGGTCATGCTGGCCATCATCAGGTCCCGGTCCTGCTCCGTGCGAGTCTCCCGCACCGCCTGCTGGGCGGTGCGAATCTGCGCCGGAAAGCGGATGTCGTCAATGACGCGGAGCTCGGCGGAGTCAGTTCCCAGCGACCGGGCCAGCGCCTCCCGAATGCTCTGGCGTGCCTCCGGAATGCTGGGGCACAGGCAGCGAACATGAGGTTGTTCGGTGATCTGAACGACCCAAGCTTCGCCGTCCCGTTCGTATACCGCGGTGTAGGTTTCGCTCACTTGCGACCAGCCCCTCCCGATATGCCGCGCCAAGACCAGGCTGGCGAAAGCCAGCCCAGCTGACGCCCCGTAGACTACCTGGTCGCTTATGTCTACCCAAGGCATAGCACGTACCCGAGACCCGGGTGCTACCGGCTGCCGCAACACTGCGCCAACCGGGCGGATCACCGGACGTATCGGGTTGGGGCCCCGACGTGCCACGGACGGCAGCACTTGGGGGATAGGGGGACGAAATGGTACGCGGGTGACTGCGAAGGGTGCCGATCCGGCGCTCTCGACACGGTTTTCTCGGCTCCCGTTCCGCTATCTGGGTGACCACTGGGCGTGGCGAGCCGGGTACTCTCAGGCAACCCTGGCATGGTCTACTCACTACCCGCCGGGCAGCCGCTCGGCGCTGGAAGCATGATCAAGCCCCCAGGGGGGTTGCGATGACCGCGTTGACCCTGGTTGCCCAAGGCGCCGACGAACTGAACACGAGCAACCTGCGCACATGGATGTTGAACAACATCATCCCGCTGCTCCTGTTGTCGGTGGCGGTACTGCTGCTGTGGCTGGGCGGAGGCAAGGGGGACAACGCCGGGGTGATGCGGCGGGTCGGAGGTGTGATCATCGCGCTGGGTGTCGTCGGGCTGGCCGTGTCCGGAACAGGGGTGAACCTCGGAACGTGGATCGCCGGCCTGTTCACCGGATGACCGGGAGGTGGCGCTAACTTGCGGATCCGCACTGATGATGACGTCTATCGTGTAGACGCGGTGTGGCTCGGTCCACCGAAAGCGACTTTCCCCTGGCGGGCCCGGTACGTGTCCTGGGGCGTCGGGACCGTGATGTTCCTCGTTGTTCTCGGCGTCGAGCGTCAACTGGGCATCGGCTTCAGTTTTTTCTCCACCGGCTGGGGACTGCTTATCACCATCGCACTCACCAGGCTCGTCGGATCCCGGATCACCCACGAGCGTCCGCTGACCGCGGTCGCCCTGATGTGGGGGCGCGAACTCACCTCCCCCAGGAGGCGGACGGCGGCTCGCGGCGGGGCGGTGAGCGCGGCGCGGATCCGGGTCGAATGCGACCGGCCCCGACCCGGTCAACGGCCCCGACGCGGTCAATGGCTCAGCCGTCGCTGGGCTCGCGGCAGGAAGGAGCGCACGGGTGTTCGGGCTCCGACGTCCTCCCAGCAGTGACCGCGAACGGCATCCGGACGAAGACCGTCCGATAGCCGCCACGCCAACTTCTCGTGGTGGCTCCAACCGGCGTGGCCACCGACTGCCCGGGGAATTGGAAGCCCCTGCCTACACCCCGTCCATCGCGTTGCGCTCCATTGATGGCCACCTGGTGCGCAACGGGCAGGAGGTGTACGCCTGGTATCGGCTGGCTTCGCAGCGCTGGTCGTTCCGGTCGGACTCACAACGCCAGGACCTGATCCACGCCATCGCCGGCCAATATGCCGAACTGCAGGGCCGGTGGCTGCATCTGCGGGTCACCGCCCGCCCGTACCCGATCCGGATGTGGGCTGAAGCGCACGTTCGCAATGCGGTGGGGCGGCTGCCCGACACACCCGGTGCGCTGTCCTTCGACGATTACATGATCGGTGAGCAGCAGCAGCTACTGGGCCACTCGATGGCGGAGAAAGAGGTTTATCTCGGCGTCCAGGTGCAGACGCGATCGATGGTGGACCGGGTGGTCGAACGGGCCGCGCCGGTGCTGCGGCGGGTGTTCCCTACCGCGGTCGATGCCGAGTTGGTCGCGATCGATGCCGAGGTCGAGCATCTCGACGGCGTGATCAGCGTCGCTGGGCTGGAGGGCCGGCCGGTTACCGCCGGGGAGATGTCCTGGTTGATGCACCGCTCGTGCTCGCTGGGCCTGCCCGCGCCGCGGAATCTCCCCGCGGTGCCCGAGGCCACCTGGGAGCCCGAGGATCTGGCCAGCTTCACCGACGCCGCGGATTTCCACACCGAGCCTTACGCGCCCACCGTCACCGTCCGCGGTCGCACCGGTTCCAACGCCGGGACCACCCGGCACCTCGTGATGCTCACCGTGGGCCAGATGCACGGGCTGCAGATCCCGGAGATCGACGACCCCTGGGTGCAGCGGTCGGATCGCCTGCCCACTGGTGTCGAATGGTCAGCGCGCATCTACGTGCGCCGGCCCGAAGAGGTCTCAGGCGAGCTGGCTCGGCAGATGAACAAGGTGCGCTCCCAGGTCCGGCACTACACCGACGAGCACGACCTGGAGCCGCCGCAGAGCCTGGTCCGGCAGGCCACCCGGGTGCTGGAGATCGACGACGAGATGACCTCGGGTTTCACCGCGCTGGGCACCCGAGTGCGGTCGTGGTGGCGGGTGGCGGTCTCGGGGGCCACCGAGCGGGATGCGTTGCGGCTGGCCCAGCAGCTCCTGGACCTGTACAAGCCCAAGATCGCCATCGAACATCCGGAGTCGCAGTACGCGCTGGCCCGTG
The DNA here is from genome assembly GCA_050699635.1 of Pseudonocardiaceae bacterium. Taxonomy (GTDB): domain Bacteria; phylum Actinomycetota; class Actinomycetes; order Mycobacteriales; family Pseudonocardiaceae. The sequence goes on from JBOHFK010000066.1 coordinate 4,178, forward strand.
AGTTCATCCCCGGGGAACCGTTGTCCTCGGGTGCCTACCTGCGCCGCGGTTCGGTGATCTGGGCGGCGTCGGCGGTGCCGACCGCTACCGCTGAGGTGGGGGACCGGCGCGGCATCCTGATCGGCGAGACATGCACCGCCACCCGGCGCCCGGTCGCCTGGGATCCCTGGATGGCGCAGGAGATCCGGGACTCCTCCGGATTGACCGCGCTGGTCGCCGGCCTTGGTGGCGGAAAGTCGTTCCTCGGTGGCGGCATCGTGTACAAGACGCTGCGCGCCGGTGCGTACTGGACGCTGCTGGATCCGTCCGGTCCGCTGGCCAAGCTCTGCGAGCTACCCGAGTTGCGGCCCTACGCCCGGCCGATCAACCTGCTCAACGCCCAGCCCGGCATCCTCAACCCCTACCGGGTGGTCGCGGAGCCCGAGCTGGCGCATTTTGCCGACGAGGACGACCCCGATCGGGCCTGGCGGCGGGAGAAGGCCTTGACGGCCGCCACCCGGCGGCGGCTGGTGCTCGACGTGCTCACCGGGGTGCTGCCCTTCGAGGTCGCCCGGATGGCCAAGACCCGCATCGTGCTGCTGCGAGCGGTCCGTGCGGTGGGCGGGCGGCCTGATGCGCATCCGGGGCAGGTGTTCGAAATGCTGCGCCGTGATCCCTCCGAGAACCACGAGCACGCCATCGTGGTCGCCGACTTCCTCGACGAGATGCGTGAGCGGATGTCGCTGCTCATCCCGGAGAAGGACGCCGACCCCTACACCGAGGTCCGGGACGACCGGCTCACCGTGCTCACCATGTCCGGTCTCACCCTGCCCAAGGACAGCATCGGCCGGGAGCACTGGACCGATGCCGAGTCTCTCGGAGTGGAGTTGCTCAACCTCGCTGCTTGGCTGACCCAACGGTCGATCTACGAGCGTCCCCGCGATCAGCGCAAGGGAGTCTGGATCGACGAGGCGTTCTTCCTGTCCGAGGTGCCCACCGGGCGGGTGCTGATGAACCGCTTTGCCCGGGACTCCCGCAAATGGAATGTGCGGGTGCTGCTGTCGTCGCAGATCCCGGCGGACTTCCTCAAGATCCAGGGTTTCGTGTCGCTGCTGGACTCGGTTTTCGTCGGGCGACTGGATGACGGGCCGGCGCAGTCCGATGCGCTGCGGCTGCTCAAGGTTCCCATCGGGGCGGGGTATGAGCAGGTGGTCGCGTCGCTGGGACGGCGCCCAGGCGGCGACCGGGTGGCCACCGAACGGGACCGGGCGCCCCGGCAATTCATTTTCGGTGACGGCGCGGGTGGCGTGGAGCGGGTCCGGGTGGACTTCAGTGGTGCGCACCTCGACCACATGTGCACCGCGCTGGACACCACTCCCGATGCGCTGCGCGGCGGTGCCCCCAGTGCTGAGCTACCCAGTGTCGAACTACCCAGTGCTGAACTACCCAGTGCTGAACTACCCAGTGCTGAACTACCCAGTGTCGAACGACCCAGCGGGACCGACGTCATTCCGGCCGGGCGCACCGGCTCAGCGCGTCACGGGATCGGTCCAGCGGGCGCGGTCAGGGCCAGGACATGATCATCCGGGTATTCTGCCGCAGGCGGGTCGCGGCTCTGCTCGCACTGCTCGGTTTGCTGGCGGTGATCGCGGTGCTCGGCCCGCCGGCCGCGCTGGGCCCGTCGACGGCGCTGGGCTCACCGGCCTTGGCGCAGGTCCCGGGAGTCGACGACTGCAAAGATGCGCCGAACCCCGAGCGGCCCGGGTCCGGCATGGTCGGCGCCATCGATCCCACGCCGCTGCAGGCCGGCACGCCGAACAGCGTGTATTCCGAAGTCGGCTATGCCGGGCTGGTGTGGCACACCTACGACCTGGGTTGTGGTCCTTCCGGCTTACGCAACCCGAACGCGGTGATCGACACCTGGACCGGCAACCTGCTGTTCGACATCGGCAAGGCGATCGTCGGTGCCACCAACGGGCTGCACTATGCGCTCGGCGACGGAGGTCTGCTCGCCCCACTGAATGACCTGATCGTCTCTGGCACGGTCGCCCTGTACGACACCGTCTACGCACCCTGGTTTGGGCTGGTCGCCGTGCTGCTGGCGATCGTGCTGTTCCGGTCGATCTGGCGCGGCGACCTCGCCACCGTCAGCAAACGAGCGGCGTGGGCGATGGCGGGTATCTGGTTTGCGGCCGCCACCTACCTCACCCCGCTGCTCTACACCCAGGTGCTCGATGGAGTGCTGGTGGAGGGCAGCAACCAGGTGCGTACCGGATTCCTGCACGAGGTCGGCATCTCCCAGGCCGATGCGTTGCCGACCCTGCTGCACGAGCAGATCATTTACCGCAATTGGCTTCGCGGGGAGTTCGGCTCCCCGGACGGTCCGCAGGCCGCCCAGCTCGGCCGGGATCTGGTCCGCGCGCAGGCCTACACCAAGCAGGAGGTCGCGGCCGGTGCGGATGATCCGAAATCCGGCGTCGCGGACCGCAAGAAGCAGGAGTACAAGGCTATCGCCGGCCGGACCGGCAGCTCCTACGGCTATTTCCAGGGCGTGGACGGCAACCGGATCGGCGTCGGGTTCCTCGCCGCCCTGCAGGGCGTGATGTTCGGGCTGTTCCAGCTGCTGGCCCAGGCGGCTCTGCTGCTGGCCCAGGTGCTCCTGCGGGTGATAATCCTGCTCGGCCCGATCATCGGGCTGATCGCGATCCTGTACCACGACCTGCTGCGCGGAGTCGGTCGCGCGGTGGGGGCCGCGGTGCTCAACATCGTCGTGCTCTCGGCGCTGGCCGCGCTGCACACGCTGGTGATGGTCTGGGTGTTCGACCCCACCCGCAACATCTCGGTGCTCGCGCAGATGCTGCTCGCCGGCATGATCACGATGGTGATGCTGCTGGTAGCCCGCCCGGTGCGGCGGATGTGGCAGATGACCGAGCTGGCGGTGGGCGCGGTAGGTGGCGCACTGCCCGTCGCGCCGCCGGGTGTGCTGTCCCGGTTGCGGCGGCGTCGGGCAGGTACCGAGGCCACCGCATCGGAGCGGTTCTGGGAGGAGGCCTCCGCTAGTGATACCGAAACCGGGACGACCGGATCGGGATCAGGCGCTGTCATGCGCCCGGAAGCCGGCGCGCCGATTGTGGTTGCGGCGCAACGGTTGGACCACCGCGGAAGCCCTCCGGCGGTGCTCCCGGCGCTCGGTCCGGCTGGTTCTCCCCGCCCGGGTACGGGCAGCGCCGCGCTGACCGGATCGGGAGTGAACCCGTCTCGGCCTGACCGATTGGCGGCGCTGCCGGCTGGGTTCACTGTGAACGGCCGCGCTCGCACCAGCGAGGAGCCGGTGTATGTGCCCTCGGCCGTCGGCGACCCGCGCGGAGCACCGCGGCAAGCCGATCTGGAAGAGGTGGCCGGGCGCCCCGTGTGGGTGGTCTACCGGCCCTCGGCCGGTCTTGAGATGGGCACCGACGAAGTGGACAGTGCTGATCGTTCCCGGGCGACGGACTGACCGGGGGAGAGCGCCGTGCCGATCCGCACCCACCGCGGCCGCGCGGCGGTCTATCGCAAGTTCTGGGGTTGGCCGGTGCGTTCGCCCAGGCATCTCACCGGCACCGTGCTGGCAGTGGTCGTGATTGCTGCCAGTGTTGGCTTGGTGCTACCCGACAACCACCGGCGTAGCGCGGGCCACACAACCCCGCTGGGCAGCCCCCGAATCAGCTCCTCCACGGCGGTGCCGACGCCCGCGCTGGCCGATCTGGGCACCGTCCGGGCGACCCGCCCACCGGCGGCGAACTCCCCGGCACCTGGCACCCCGGCACCCGGCGCCGCGCTGACCGTCGCGCGCTCCTGGGTGAATGCGTTTCTCACCGTCCCGAAGGGCATCACCGCCACGCGATGGGTTGAGCAGCTCCGCCCCTTCACCACTGATGAGCTGTTTCCCGAACTGCGATCGATCGATCCAGCGAACGTACCGGCGGCGCAGATCGTCGAGGCGCCGCGGACGGTCAGTGTGAGCGCGGGTTCGGCCGAGGTGGACGTGCCCACCACGGCGGTGGTGGTGCGTCTGCTGCTGGTCTCCACTCCTGCTGGCTGGCGGGTCGCCAGTTACGAGCGGGCGGGTTGAGCCATGCGGCGGTGGCTGGTCGGCCTGCTGGTTGTCGGCTTGCTCGGCGGGCTGATTGCGGTGGCCGCGATCGCCTCGCTGCTCGGTGTCGTCGGGTCGGGCGATTTCAGGTTCGGCGCACCGTGCGGCTCGGTGCTTGCGTCAACTGATCCGCGCGAAGCGCCGCGGGTGGCGGTGCGGGTCGGTGACCTCGATCCGGAACAGCGATCCATCGTCGAGCTGATCATCGCGATCGGTAAGCAGCGCCGGCTGCCACCGCGGGCCTGGCAGATCGCCATCCAAGCGGGGATGACCGAGTCCCGCCTGCACAACCTGCACTACGGCGACCGTGATTCGCTGGGCATCTTCCAGATGCGCCCCTCACAGGGGTGGGGCACCGTCGCCCAGGTCACCGACCCGGTCTATGAGATCAACAAGTTTTACGACGTGCTGCTGACGGTACCCGGGTGGGAAACCCAGCGGCCAGGTGATTCGGCGCAAGACATCGAGCGATCGGCGTTCCCGGCGCGCTACCACCAATGGGAACCGCTGGCGGTCAACGCGATCGGCGTTGTGGGTGGGGACGTCACCGAGTACGTCCGTGCCTCGTGCACCACACCGTTGCCAGCGGCTTCCGAGGTGGCCGGGCGAGCGATGCAGTACGCGCTGGGCGAAGTCGGTAAGCCCTACGTCTGGGGTGCTACCGGCCCTGATTCCTATGACTGTTCAGGGCTGATGCTGCGGGCCTACCAATCGGCCGGGGTCACGCTGCCTCGAGTGGCGGCGCAGCAGTACTGGGCCGGTACCCAGCTGCCGGTGCGTCAGGCGCAACCTGGGGACCTGCTGTTCTGGGGTTATGACACCTCGAACCCGGCTACCATCCACCACGTTGCGATGTACCTGGGGAACGGCCGCATGGTGGAGGCGGCGAATCAAACGGTGCCCTTGCGGCAGCGAGCCGTGAGTTTCGATGAGCACGAATTGATGCCGCTCGCGGTCCGGCCCGGGGTGCCGGTCGCGAAGGCCTGACATCCGGAGGTGACGGTGTACGCATCAGAACCGATCTCGCGACCGGCCGGTCGGCCGGTCCCGGCCAGCCCGTTGCGGGACCATCTCGAGCTGGCCAAGCTGGGGGTCGACGAGGGTTATGTCGTTGTGCCCCGGTCGCTGGCCGAGGGCATGCCGTTGCCGTGGCAGCAGCAAATGGCCTACCTCTTGGATGAGCTGCACAAGACCCATGGCGATCTGCCGTGGCCCGTCTACCGGGTGGTACCCAGTCGCGTCGAGCGCCTGGTCGATTTGGACGAGGCCCAGCTCGCCGAAGCCGGCTACCTGCTCGAAATCGACAGTAGCGGCGAACTCGTGTACCGGGATCGGGACGACGCCGTGGTGCCCGATCCGCAGTCCACGCAGGTCCTGGTCTCATGCCCGGACCCGATAGACACACCGCGCACTGGGTGCGACACGCCGGACTGAGGAGGTCAGTGGTAGGTGTGTTCGGGTCCTGGGTAGGTGCCTGACCGGACCTCCTCGGCGAAGTGGGTCGCGGCCTCTCGCAGCTCGTTGCCGAGCTTGGCGTAGGTCTTGACGAACCGGGGCACCGGGCCACCTGCCGGGCGGAAGTCCGCCATGTCCTGCCACACCAGTACCTGCGCGTCGCAGTCCGGTCCCGCTCCGATGCCGATGGTGGGCACCGTGCTGGCGGCGGTGATCTGGCTGGCCAGCTCGGCGGGTACCACCTCCAGAACGATGGCGAAAGCGCCGGCCGCCTCCAGCGCCTTGGCGTCCTCGACCATGCGCTCACCGTTCTCGCCGCGGCCCTGCACCTGATAGCCGCTCAGCGCGTGCACTGACTGCGGGGTGAGCCCGAGGTGGGCCATCACCGGAACCCCAGCCGCGACCAGCGCCTCAACCTGGGGCACGACCCGGCGGCCGCCCTCCAGTTTCACGGCATGCGCGCCGCCCTCTTTGAGGAACCGGGCTGCAGTCTCCAGGGCCTGGGCCGGGGATGACTGGTACGAGCCGAATGGCAGGTCAGCGATGACCAGGGCGCGGCGGGCCCCGCGGACCACGCCGCGTACCAGGGGCACCAATTCGTCGACGGTCACCGGTACCGTCGTGTCGTACCCGTAGACGACGTTGGCTGCCGAGTCGCCGATCAGCAGTACCGGGATTCCCGCGGCGTCAAGCAGCGTCGCCGTGGAGTAGTCATACGCGGTGAGCATCGCCCACTTCTCGCCGCGGCGTTTGGCCGCCACGAGGTCCTGGACTCGCACCCGCCTGATCTTGTGGTCGGGGCCCACCGGTCCGCCGTACAGCGCAGGTTGGGCCGCAGCTGCGGTCATCATTGACCGTCCTCCCTCGAGGCCGGCTTGCTCGCCGGTCCCCGGGTCATGCCGGATCGCCTATGTCAGAAGCCTGGCATCAATATCCGGGCCTGGCATGGGCGTGCGACGAGACTCACAGTCACCCCGCGTGCGACGGGGACCGTTCGCGCCAGCGGTTGGTGATGGGCAGCCGGCGGTCCCGGCCGAAGGCCTTCAAGGTGATTTTGGTGCCAGGCGGATACTGCCGGCGTTTGTACTCCGCGGCGTCGACCATCCGGACGATCCGGTCGACCAGCTCGGGCGGGAAACCCGCCGCCACCAGGTCGCTGAAACCACGGTCACCCTCCACGTAGTCGTCGAGCACCGCGTCGAGCAGCGCGTAGTCGGGTAGTGAGTCGGTGTCCAGCTGGCCCGGCCGCAGTTCCGCCGACGGTGGTTTGCCGATCGAATTCGGCGGGATGGGTGGGGTCTCACCCCGCTTCTCGGCCACCGTGTTACGCCACCGCGCCAGCGCCCACACGGCGGTCTTCGGGACATCCTTGATCGGCGCGAAGCCGCCGACCGCGTCGCCGTAGATCGTGGAGTAGCCGACGGCGAGCTCGGACTTGTTTCCGGTGGCCAGCACCAGATGACCATGCTGGTTGGACAGTGCCATCAAGGTCACCCCGCGGCAGCGGGCCTGCACGTTCTCCTCGGCAATTCCGGTCAGGCCGAGCCGGTGTACGAAGACGTCAACCATGTCGCCAATCGGCTGGATCTGATAATGCAAACCGGTGCGTTCGGCGAGGTCGGCGGCATCGGCGCGGGAGTGCGCCGAGGAGTACGACGAGGGCATCGAGATCCCGTACACCGCATCGGAGCCCAGCGCGTCCACCGCGAGCGCGGCACACACCGCGGAGTCGATCCCCCCCGACAGGCCGAGCACCACCGAGCGGAACCCGTTCTTGTGGGCGTAGTCTCGCAGACCGGTCACCAGCGCGCCCCACACCTCGGCCTCATCGGACAGCGGCTCGGGAGTGGGCGCTGCGGGCGCCGGGTGGTAGGCCGGCAGCGGATCAGCGGTGAGGACGACTCGGCGGACGTCGAGCCCGGCGAACCGGCCCACCGCCCGGCCCGACCCGCCAGGCAGGTCCAGGTCGTGTACCAGAAGTTGCTCGGAGAACTGCGGTGCCCGCACCAGCAGCTCACCCTGCGCGCCGACCAGCATCGAGTCACCGTCGAAGACCAGCTCGTCCTGGGCCCCCACCAGATTGGCGTAGCCCAGCGGCACACCAGCCTCGGTGGCGCGGCGGGCCACCAGCGCGAACCGGGTGTCGTCCTTGTGCCGTTCGTACGGGGAGGCGTTGGGTGCGACCACCAGGTCCACCCCCGCCTGGGCCAGCGCGGTGACCGGGCCGCCCGCCTGCCAGATGTCTTCGCAGATCACCATCCCGATCTCCAGGCCGTGCAGCCGGAACACGGTCAACGTGGTGCCGGCGACGAAATAGCGGCGCTCGTCGAACACGCCGTAATTGGGCAGGTGGTGCTTGAACTGCCGGGCGACCACCCGCCCGCGGTGCAACACCGCCGCCGCGTCGCGGGCACCGTGGGCGTCAGCGTCGAGGTAGCCGACCACCGCGGCCAGCTCCCCGCAGCCCTCATCGGCCAGCCGCGCTGCCAGGTCCCGGAGGGCCTGCACCGACGCGGCGACGAAGGACTCCCGCAGCGCGAGGTCCTCCACCGGGTAACCAGTCAGCACCATCTCACCGAAGACCACAATGTGCGCACCGGCGGCAGCGGCCTCCCGGCAGCGCGTAGCGATCATTGTGGCGTTGCCCGTGATGTCACCCACGCAGGGATTCACCTGGGCCAGCGCAAGGCGCAGCTGTGGCATGCCTTCATCATCCACTCACCGGTGCCGCCGCTGGGCGTTCTGCGCGGCTCACTAGGATCGCGCGGATGTCACGCCTGGTGCGCCTCAGTGCAGTGTTGGCGATCGTGGGTGTCCTCTGTGGGTGCGCCGCCGAGTCCGCGGGCGGCCGGTTGCCCGACTCCGAGTGGGGACCGGTGCCGAACTCCGGCCCGGTCCCGTACCCGACCAGCGCTACCGGCCGGGTGCCCGCGGGTCTTGAGCGGTTCTACAGCCAGCGCATGAGCTGGGGAGGATGTCGGCCCTTCGCCACCACCGACCGTGACCGAGAATCCTTTGAGAACCCCGTGTTCCAGTGCGCTCGGGTGGACGTGCCGCTGGACTACGCCAACCCGCAGGGGCGCACGGCGCGGCTCGGACTGATCCGCCGTCCCGCCGATAACCCGCAGGAGCGGCTGGGGTCGCTGCTGGTCAATCCCGGCGGCCCGGGAGCCTCGGGAATGAGCGCGGTCGCGTCCCTGGCCAAGGCGGTCAACGATACCGATCTGGGCCGACGCTTCGATCTGGTCGGTTTCGACCCCCGGGGGGTGGGTGCCAGCGAACCCAAGATCGTCTGCCGGAATACCCAGGAGGAAGATGCCGAGCGGCTCGACCTCGACCTGGACACCTCACCGGCGGGCGTCGAGCAGACCGAGAACGAGAACCGGGCCTACGCCGCGCTGTGTACCCAACGGGTGGGCAAGGACATGCTCGCCAATGCCGGCACCAGGGACGTCGCGCGGGACCTGGACGTGATGCGCTCGGCGCTGGGGGACACCAAGCTCACCTTTCTCGGTTACTCCTATGGCACCCGGCTAGGGACCTCGTACGCGGAGCAGTTCCCGGGCAATGTGCGGGCGATGGTGCTCGACGGCGCGCTGGACCCGAATGGCAACCTGGTGCAGAGCCTGGCGAATCAAGGGGCGGGTTTCCAGCAGTCGTTCGACTCCTTCGTCGGCTGGTGTGCGGCGCAACCCCAGTGCTGGCTGGGCAAGACCCCCAAGTACCTGGCCAACCAGGAGTTCCAGCACTTGTTGCGGCCGCTGACGGCGATACCATTGCCGGTCGGCGACCGCAAGTTGTCCTACCCCGACGCCACCATCGGCACTCTGCAGGCGCTCTACACCGACCAGCTGTGGCCACGGCTCAACCAGGGCCTCACCGAGCTGGCCAACGGCACCGGTTCGACCTTGTTGACCCTCGCCGACATCTACTATCGGCGCGACGCGCATGGATATTCCGGCAGCCAGGACGCCTTCACCGCAGTGCGCTGCGTCGACGACCCCCCGGTGACAGACCCGGTGCTGGTCCGGGAGGCCGATCGGCGCTACCGGGAAGCCGCGCCGTTCCTGGACGACGGGCAGCCCCCCTCAGCGGCCCGGGATGCCTGCGCTTTCTGGCCGGCACCACCCACCGGCGGAGCAACTGACGTGGAGGTGGACGGGCTGCCACCGGTGCTGGTGGTCTCCACGACCGGCGATCCGGCCACTCCCTACGAAGCCGGAGTGGAGCTGGCTCGTCGGCTGCGGGGCAGGTTGCTCAGCTACCAGGGAAACCGGCACACCGTCACGTTGCAGGGAGTGAAGTGTGTCGACGATGTGGTGTCCAGCTACCTGGTCCGGCTGGCGCTGCCGAAGCGCTCAACGCTGTGCTCCACCTGAGCCAACGCACGCGGGCCCCTCGTGCCGATCAGCAGCGCGCCGAGCGCGCCGAGCAGGCACACCCCAGCGGTGAGCAGGAAGATCTCCCGGTACTGCGTACGCAGCGCTGCTTGCAGGGCGAACTGGTAGCTGGCCAGCTGCTGTTGGTACACCTCGGCGCTGACGCCGAAGGGCAGTGGGGTGGCCAGCTGGGCGGTCAGCTCGCGGAAGCGGTGCAGGCCCCATGCGGACAGTGCGGCGACGCCCACCAGCATGCCGGTCATCCGGGCCACCACTACCGCGGCGGACACCACGCCGTGCCGGTCGGGCGGGGTTGCCCGCAGCGCTGCCGCGGACAGTGGCGCGATCACCAGGCCGAGCCCCAAACCGGCCAGCGCTAGATCGGTGTCCAGCCGGGGCACGGTGAACAGGCCGAGGTCGTGGCGGGCCGCCAGGACGTCGACCGGCCATCCCGCGATCAGCAGGTAGCTGGCCCCGGCCAGCAGCATCCCGGTTACTGCCACCACCGTGTTGCCCATCCGGCTTGCGGCCACCCCGCCGACCAGCGCCCCGACCGGCAGCGCCACCAGGAACCGGACCAGGATTGCGGTGGCTGCGCCGGCTTCGCGGCCCAGCACCGTCTGCGCGTAGAGCTGGATGTCCACCAGGGTCACCAACAGTGCCGCTCCCGCCGCCAGGCTCACCCACAGTGAGCCGGAGAAGATCCGCCACTGCACCCCGGCCGGATCGAGCAGCCGCACCGTGGCCCGGCGTTCCCACAGCACGAACGTCACCCCCGTCGCCGCGGCCGCACCCAGCACCGGCCATCCCCAGGACGGCAGTACCGCGCGGTCGGGATCGGGGTTGTACAGCCCGACCACCAGCAGTCCCAAGGTGACGGCGAGCAGGCCGCCGCCGACGAGGTCCAACCGGGCCCGGGGTCCCACTGTCGATCTGGCCTTGCCCGGAACGGCCAGCTGCACCGCCACCACCGCGGCGAGCGACAGCGGGACGTTCACCCAGAACACGCCGCGCCAGCCGACCAACGCGGCCAGTGCAGCACCGTAGAGCGGGCCGAGCACGCTGCCCAGCTCTTGGGCCGCTCCCAGCGCGCCTAATGCGGTGGACCGGCCGCGATCCGGCCACAGATCAGCGGCCAGCGCCATCGACACGGGCAGCAACGCGCCACCGGCGACCCCCTGCAGGGTCCGTCCCGCCACGAGCACCTGCAGCGTTGTCGCAGCCGCGGTGACCGCCGACGCAGCCGCGAAGGTGATCAAGCAGGTTTGCAGCAGGACCCGGCGGCCGAAGCGATCGGAGGCTTGCCCCAGCAAGGGCATCGCCGCGACATAGCCCAGCAGGAATCCGGTGACGATCGGGGTGGCCCGCTCCAGATGGTTCAGTGGCACCTGCAGGTCGCGGATCATGTCGACCAGCAGGCTGACCACCACATAGGCGTCCAGTGCGGCAAGCAGGGTGACGAGCGCGCCAGCGACCAGTGCGACTCCGCGGCGCCGTACCGGGTTAGCCGTAGTGCTCATCGGGGCGACCGGCTCAGACGGGTGGGGTGATCTGGACCGGGACGTCGTATTCCGAGAAATGGGCGGTGACGCCGCCGTTGGTGGTCGGGAACTGGGCCTTGATCAGCCGGGAACCCTGCACGGCGACCCAGATCTGACTCGTCTTGTCCAGGGCCAGCCCAGGCACCAGGGCGCCCATCGGCTGAGCCGGGAAGGTCAGCTGCAGCCGGTAGGTGTCCACGCCGTCGACCTGCTCGCGCTCCTCGGTGCTGACATCCTTACCGCTGGCGAGTGCGGCTGCGATGCCCTTATCCGGGTTGAGGATCGCCGATGGGTCATACACCGCACCGGCGAAAGACAGCGGCAGCTTCTGGATCGGCCCGGTCGGGGGACGCAGGTACAGGTCCTGACCGATGATCACGAACCCTAGCTCGAGGAGTTGCCTGCCCTCGTCCACCTTGGCAGTGCCCTTGGCGGATCCCTCCCGGGTCAGCGTGCCGTCGGCGGAGCGCAGCTGGATCCCGGGCGTATCACCCTGGACGTCGAAGGCGAAGTGCGTGGTGTTCACCCCGCGCATCGCCTTGGCCGCGTCGGCGAGCACTGTGGCGCCCTGGGGAAGGGCCGCGGTCTGCCCGACGCTCCCGCCGCAGGCCGTGACGAGCGCGATGATCAGCGACATGAGCAGGGCGGCGTACAGCGGGACACGGCGCATCCTGTCATCGTAGGGGGCAGACTACGGTGCCGTCACCGATCGTCCTCTACCCTTCGCGCTATGGATCGCCAGCAGGAATTCGTGCTGCGCACGCTGGAGGAACGCGACATCCGGTTCGTTCGGTTGTGGTTCACCGACGTGCTCGGATACCTGAAGTCGGTGTCGGTGGCACCGGCCGAGCTGGAGGGGGCCTTTGCCGACGGCATCGGTTTCGACGGTTCGGCCATCCAGGGCTTCGCCCGGGCCTACGAGTCTGACATGATCGCCAAACCGGCGCCTGCCACGTTCCAGGTGTTGCCGTGGGAGAACCCCCGGGGTGCGCACTACTCGGCCCGGATGTTCTGCGACATCACCATGCCCGACGGCTCGCCGGCGTGGGCCGATCCGCGCTTCGTGCTGACCCGGGTGTTGTCCAGGGCGGCGAAGGCCGGTTTCACCTGCTATGTGCACCCCGAGATCGAGTTCTACCTGCTGCGGGACCTGCCCGACAACGGCTCCGAGCCGGTAGCCGCTGACTCCGGTGGTTACTTCGACCAGGCCAGCCACGATGCCGCCCCGCATTTCCGCCGGCACGCCATCGAGGCGCTGGAGCAGATGGGCATCTCGGTGGAGTTCAGCCATCACGAGGGCGCTCCGGGCCAGCAGGAGATCGACCTGCGCTACGCCGATGCGCTCACCATGGCCGACAACATCATGACCTTCCGTTATGTGGTGAAGGAGGTCGCGATCACCCAGGGGGTGCGCGCCTCGTTCATGCCCAAGCCCTACACGGCCCAGCCGGGGTCGGCCATGCACACCCATATGAGCCTGTTCGAGGGCGACCGTAACGCCTTCCACGACGACGACGATCCCTACGAGCTGTCCAAGACCGGCCGCGCATTCGTCGCCGGGGTGCTGCTGCACGCCCGGGAGATCACCGCGGTGACCAACCAATGGGTGAATTCCTACAAACGGCTGATCGTGGGTGGCGAGGCTCCCAGCTCGGTGTGTTGGGGACATGCGAACCGTTCGGCCCTGGTCCGGGTGCCGATGTACTCACCGGGCAAGGCCTCCAGCCGGCGGGTGGAGATCCGCACCCCGGACTCGGCGTGCAACCCCTACCTGTCCTACGCGGTGATCCTCGCTGCGGGGTTGCGCGGCGTGGCGCAGGGCTACGAACTGCCCCCTGCCGCCGAGGACGACGTGTGGTCGCTGTCTGAGCGTGAGCGCCGGGCCGCGGGTTATGCGCCGCTGCCGCAGAACCTCTCCGAGGCGCTCGTCGAGATGGAGAACTCCGAGCTGGTCGCGGAGACTCTCGGGGAGCATGTCTTCGACTTCTTCCTGCGCAACAAACGCGCCGAATGGGACAACTACCGGCGCTACGTCACCCCCTACGAACTCCGCACCTACCTCCCCGTCCTCTGACCCCTCCCGCGTGTCACCCCCCAGTGCCCGGTGTGTCACCCCCCAGTGCCCGGTGTGTCGTGCCCAGTGCCCGGTGTGTCGTGCGCACGTGCACGCCCGGTCGCAACTCGCCTTGCAATACTCGATCGACGCGGTGCGCTGCTCGGGTCACGATGGCGCGGTGGACGTTCGGTTGCACGACGATCTCAACAAGTTCGTTGCTCTCGCCCGGCCGTTGCTGGAGGCCGACCCGGTCCGCCACAGCATCGCCGTCGCGGTGCTCGCCCTGCTGGTGAGGGCGCCCGAATTCACCCTGGTTCCGCCTGTGCTACTCACCGTCGGCCGCGAGGAGGTACTGCTCGGAGCGGCGATCTGCACGCCACCACGAAATGTGATCGTCTGTGGGTTACCCGCGGAATGTGCTACCGCCGCGGCAGCGGTTCTCGCACATCAGCACCCCGGCTTGCCCGGCACCGTCGGGCTGCGCACCGAGGCGGAGCGCTTTGCGCAGAGCTGGTCGGACTGCACCGGTGTGCCCACGACTGAGCGACGAGCGCAACGGGTGTTTGCCCTGTTCCAGCTCACTCCGCCGACCGGCGTCCGGGGCGTGGCGCGGCGGGCCGACACCAGTGACGTGGAACTCCTGGCTCGGTGGTGGGAGGATTTCGCCGACGAGGCGACCAGCGGCCCCCGCGATCCCCGGCCCGCGCAGCAACAGGTCAAGGGTATTTTGGCGGCGGGCACGTCGGCGCTGTTATGGGAGGTCGGTGGGCAGCCAGTGGCCTGGGCGTCAGCAACTGCCCCGGCGGCCGGTATGTCGCGGATCGGACCGGTGTACACGCTGCCGGCTCATCGCGGGCACGGGTACGGCAGCGCGGTCACCGCGGCCGCCGCAGACTGGGCCACCCAGGCCGGCGCCAAGCACGTGGTCTTGAACACCGACCTGTCGAACCCGATCTCCAACGCGATCTATCCTCGTATCGGCTTCCGCCCCGTGCATGACGCCGTCGAGATCGCCTTCACACCCATGCAGTCACCGCAGACCACGGGTTAGCCTGGCGACTGTGCGGACGCGGCTGCTGGTAGTGCAACCCTCTGAGGTCGATCCCGCGGAGCGGTTGGGGGACTGGCTGGCCGACGCCGGGGCGGACCTCAGGGGCTGCCAGCCTGCCCGCGACGGGGTTCCCGAGACACTCGACGGGGTCGATGCAGTGGTCTGCCTGGGTGGCGAGATGGGGGCCCACGACGACGCAGATCACCCCTGGTTGGCTGCGCTGCGATCGTTGCTCGCCGACGCGGTCGTGCGTCGGTTACCTGTGCTCGGGGTCTGCCTCGGTGGCCAACTGCTGGCGGCGGCCACCGGCGGTGCGGTCCGGCGAGCGAACGGCGGGCCCGAGGCCGGCACCCTGCTGATCGCCAAGCGGGACGCCGCCGCGCACGATCCGCTGTTCGCACAACTGCCGCTGACTCCCGATGTTATCCAGTTCCACCACGACGAGATCCACCGGCTGCCGCCGGGATCAACCCTGCTCGCCTCCTCACCGCGCTACCCGAACCAGGCTTTCCGGGTCGGCGCCGCCGGTTACGGCCTGCAGGGTCACATCGAAACGTCGCCGGCCACGGTGCTGTCCTGGGCCCGCCGGGACGACGCCGGTGTCTTTCCCGCCGCGCAGCTCGATCCGGATCATCTGGAACAGGTGCACGCCGACATAGCCCAGGCATGGCGGCCGTTGGCGGTCCGCTTCGTGGCGCTGGCCGCTGGTGAGCTGGCTCCGGCCGGTGGATCCGGGGGTCGCCGGGCGTTGCCGTTGCTGCGCAGCTAGGCCCGGGAGTGCTGTGGTGACCGACGGTAGGAGAACCGCATTCTCCCTGGCACGACTCGGTCTGACCGACGACGGCGCCGCGGACACCGTGGCGAAGCTTGGTTGGTGGCAGGACGGGCAAGTCCGCCAGAACGTGGAGAGCGCCCTGTGGGCACTGTCCCGGGCGCCTGACCCGAACTTGGCGCTACGCGCGTTGGCGCGGCTGCGCCGGGCGGCGGGGCAAGGATGGGCCGAGCTGAACGCCGCCATGTGCGAAGACTTGGGCGTTCGGGGCCGGCTGCTCGGGGTGCTGGGCTCATCGACCGCGCTCGGGGATCATCTCATCGCCCACCCGCAGCGCTGGCATGGACCAGCCGGTCCAGAGTCAGCCCAGCCGGGCTGGGCGGGTCAGGCCACCCAGCGGTTGCTTGCCGCCGTGCGCGCGGAGCCCGCTGAACAATCGGCCGGCGACCCAGAGCGGGCCTCGCTGGTCGGCGTCATGGCCCAGCGGGCGCTGCGCGACGTCTACCGCGATCTGATCGCTGAGCTGGCGGCCGCTGACCTGGCATCAGTAGTGGAACCCGAGTTGCCAACCGTGCCCTTCGAGCAGGTCGGGGACGCACTCGCCGAAATTGCGGTCGGCGTGCTGCGGGCCGCGCTGGCCGTCGCGATGACCGAGACCATCGCGGGTGGGCAGCCACCACGGCTGGCCGTGATCGGGATGGGTAAGTGCGGTGGACGCGAGCTCAACTACGTCTCCGACGTTGATGTGATCTTCGTCGGTGATACCGAGGATGAGCTGGGACCCGCCACCAAGCTGGCCTCGGCGACGATGCGGATAGCGTCGGTGTGCTTCGAGGTCGACGCGGCGCTACGCCCCGAGGGCAAAGCCGGTGCGCTGGTCCGCACCCTGGACGGGCACCTGTCCTACTACCGCCGGTGGGCCAGGACCTGGGAGTTCCAGGCGCTGCTCAAGGCCCGTCCAGTGGCAGGCGACGCCGAGCTGGGTGCCCGGTATCTCCGGGCCGTGACACCCATGGTGTGGTCAGCGGCGGATCGGGAGAACTTCGTGCCGGAGGTCCAGGCCATGCGCCGCCGGATCGCCGACCACATCCCGGCCGATTTGACGGAACGGGAACTGAAGCTGGGCCCTGGCGGGCTGCGCGATGTGGAGTTCGCGGTGCAGCTGCTGCAGCTGGTCCACGGCCGGACCGACGAGTCGCTGCGGGTCAGCGCCACGCTGACGGCGTTGGCCGCGCTGGCCGCGGGCGGGTACGTCGGCCGCGACGACGCCGCCAACCTCGCGGCCTCTTACCGGTTCCTGCGCCTGCTGGAGCACCGATTGCAGCTCCAGAGGCTGCGGCGTACTCACCTGCTCCCGCCCGAGGACGACGTCGCGGCATGGCGCTGGCTGGCCCGTGCTGCGGGAATGCGGCCCGACGGGCGGCACGACGCACTCGGGGTGCTGCATCTTGAATACACCCGGCAATCGCACCGCGCCCGCCGGCTGCATCAAAAGCTGTTCTACCGGCCGCTGCTGGAGGCGGTGGCCAAAGTGCCTACTGAGGCCTACCGGCTCACCGAAACCTCAGCGAAGCTGCGCCTGACCGCTCTGGGATACGCCTCACCGCAGGGCGCGCTGGGGCATCTGCGGGCGCTCACCGACGGGGTGTCCCGGCGCGCGGCTATCCAGTCTGCCCTGCTGCCGGCCCTGCTGGAGTTCCTCGCTGACACCCCGGACCCCGACCGGGGTCTGGCGGCCTACCGGCGGGTGTCCGAGGCGCTCGACGATACCCCCTGGTACCTGCGGTTTCTCCGCGATGAGGGGGCTGTCGCGCAACGGTTGATGGCCCTGCTCGGCACCTCGCGGATGGTGGCCGACCTGCTGGTCCGCGCGCCGGAGGCGTTGCAGTTACTCGCCGATCCGGACGGGATGGCCGGCCGGGACCCGGCAGAAGTGGCGACGTCGCTGCACGCCACCGCGTGCCGGCACCGTAACCTCGGGGCGGCGGTGATGGCGGCCAGGGCGCTACGCCGGCACGAGCTGTTCCGGATCGCCTGCGCCGACCTGCTCGGGCGCCTTGCCGTCGATGCGGTCTGCGCTGCGCTGTCGTCGGTGTGGACCGCTGTGCTGGCGGCGGCGTTGGACGTCGCCCTGCGGGCCGAGATCGAACGCCGGCAAGCCGAGCCGGCGCGGATCGCGGTGATCGGGATGGGCCGGCTCGGGGGTGCGGAGCTGGGTTACGGCTCTGACGCCGATGTCCTGTTCGTCTGTGAACCCTCATCCGGAGCTGGGGCCGGCCAGGATGCTGAGATCGAGGCTGTCCGGTTCGCCTCGGCAGTCGCCGAGTCCGTGCACAACCTGCTCGGTTCACCCAGCCAGGACCCACCGCTGGTGCTCGACACCGGGTTGCGTCCGGAGGGACGCTTGGGTCCGCTGGTCCGGACGTTGTCGTCCTACCAGGCCTATTACACCCAGTGGGCGCAGACCTGGGAGGCGCAGGCGTTGCTGCGGGCGATTCCCGCAGCTGGTGATGCAGAGCTGGGAGAGCGGTTCATCGCGATGATCGACCCATTGCGTTATCCCGCGGGGGGCCTGACCGTACTCCAAGCCACTGATATCCGCCGGATGAAGGCCCGGGTCGACTCCGAGCGGCTGCCCCGCGGTGCGGACCCGGCCACGCACACCAAGCTCGGCCGCGGCGGGCTGGCCGATGTGGAGTGGACCATCCAGCTGCTGCAACTGCAACATGCTTACCAGGTGCCGGCACTGCGTACCCCGTCCACTACGACAGCCTTGCGGGTCGCTGCCGATACCGGGCTCCTGGCCCGGGCCGACGTGGACATTCTGCTGGCTGCCTGGCAACTCGCAACCCGGGCGCGCAACGCACTGGCCCTGGTGCGCGGCAAACAGGTCGATCAGCTCCCCACTTCCGGCCGAGATCTGGCGGCCGTGGCCAGGGCACTGGGCAACAGTGTCATCGGCGGCACTGGTGCTGATGATCCCGGCCAGGTTCTCGACGACTACCGCCGCACCACCCGGCGGGCCCGCGCCGTCGTAGAACGAGCCTTCGGCACCTGACATTGGGCGGCGCGTCCCGGGAGACAGTGGCGATGGCCGTCAAGCCGTCGTCAGATCCGGGGTAGGTAGGCTACCGCAGCTATTCAGGGACCTCGGTGTTTCACAGGGTTGGCCGGCACAGCGTGCCAGGAGGGCGACATCCCATGCGCAGTACGGCCCTCGCCGCGGCGATCCTGACCACGGCCGGAGTGCTCAGCGCAGCGTGCGGGTCGAGCACCCGGGACGTCGGGGTGGGGAACTGTTTCCGGACCGGCACCGCAGCCGCGTTCGGATGGGGCTCTGAAGTGCCCTGCGACCGGCCGCACTCCGTCGAGGTCTTCGCGGTCCGCGACGTGTCCGGGCTCTTCGCTGACACCCCCCGCCGCGCGCTTGAGGAGGAGGGCAACCCAGCGCGCCAGCGGTATCTCTCGCTGACCACCGAGTTCTGCGAGCCCGTGTGGTCGGATTACAGCGGGTTCGGCGATCTGGGTAACGCACTGGCGCCGCACGCTGTGGTGCTGCCAGCGATCTATGGCGACATGGCGTTGGAGGCAAGCCCCGCCGCGGACTGGGACGCGGGGAGAAAGACTGTGATCTGCTATCAGGTGCTCGGTCGGCCCGGGGTTGACGGTGAGCAAGCGATCTCGGTGGATCGCCCGGTGCTGACGATGCTGGGCAGGGCTCCGGCAGCCGTCCCACTGCAGGTCCGCGACTGCGCGATGAGCCCATTGGCGGGCCAGTCGGAGAAACGGGTCTCGTGCCAGGAACCACACGACCGCGAATACCTGGGTCATCTCAACCTTGCCCAGTTCGTGGGCCGGATTCCTGGCCTCGACCAAGCATTCCTGGATCGCTTCAATTCCGCTTCCGCGCCCGCCAAGGACTGGGCGGTACTCGACGGCTTGTGTGGGCGGATCTTCCATTCCCTGCCCGGTCACAGCCGGGCGGACATCTCGCTGCTGGCCCAGGTTCATACCGGTGACCCGACGTGGGGCTGGGCCGACAAGGGTGCCTACCACGCCGCCTGCTTCGCCCGGACCGGTCAGCAGGCCACCCGCTCCGTGGTCGGGATTGGTGATCGGCCACTCGCCGCGCCCGGCTGAGGTCGGCGCTGGCTGATCTCAGCCGGGCGGCTCGACCGGGCGCTGCTGAGCGAACCACGTTCGCGCGCCCGGCAGGAACATCGGCACCACGGAGATCACCATGAGCGCGATGCTGGCGAGCAACCCGACGCGGGAAATCGACGGTGCGGAGCCGAATACCGCGGTGCCGTAAAGCGCGCCGAGGACGCTGAGCCCGACCAGTGCAAACCGGGCCCAGCCGCGGCCCGAGCGCATGGCCACCGCGAAGGCAAATTGGATGAGGCTGATCAGAACGCCGGCGCCGATCAACGTTGCCAGTGTGGCGGTGGCCGCCCTGTCGCGAGTCACCGGCGTCTCCTGCGGGAACTGCCGATTGACGATCGACAAGATCATCGTGTGCAGCTCACCGAAGTAGCGCAGCGTCGTAGCTGCGGTGATCACGCCGAACAGGCACGTCGCGAACCACAACCAGTACGCAATATGGACATCCCGCGGCGGCGCGGAAGGTTCCGGGCGCAACGCGCTGATCGCGAGGCTCGGACGTGGCGGTGCTGCGGCCGGGAGACTGTCGCTGGGGTCTGCCTGCGTCACGGCAGAAATCTACCGTGACGTCTGGCGGGCCTGGGGTCTGGGCGGGGTTGAGCTGCCGGTCGGGGCGATCCCCCTAATCGGCTGCGGGAGGCTCCCGCCGGTCCCGGTATCCGGGTGGTGGGCAACCCGGCGGTAGCCCCGATGGCGGGGGACGGCGGTGGCTCTAGTTTTCTCGTCAGCCGGACAGCAGGTCCGCCAGGAGAACCAGAGAACCACCCCGACACAGATCCCATTCACGATCAAGGAGACGTCATGTCTGACTTCAAGTTCGAGCAGAACGTTGCGCCCGTGCAGCACGTCAACACCGACACCTCGGGTGGCGCTGGCGGCCAGGGTGGGGACAGCTCCGCGTTGGCCTTCGGCTACAACGAATCGCACGCTGGTGATGGCGGCGAGGCCTTTGGTGGTTCCGGTGGCGACGCCAGCGGTGGCAATGGCACCGGTGTCGGTGTCGGCGGCCCCGGCGGCGACTCCCTGGCCCACTCCGACGCCGGTGACGCCAACCAGTTCGGCCTGCTCAACCTGAACCTCGGCGGCGGCCCCACTGGTGGAGACTCGGTGGCTGCGTCCCAGGGCGGCGCTGGTGGCGGCGGTTTCGGCCAGGGCATCGGGGGTTCCGGTGGCGTGGCTGGTGACGGTGGCAACGCGTCAGCTGACGGTGGCAACGCGACGACCTATGGCCTTACTTCGGCCCACTCCAGCGCCGACGGTGGCGGCGGTGGCAACGGGGGCGCGGCCAACGTCAACGCGGCCCAGAACACCGGCGTGAGCAACAAGTTCGACTTCGACCACTCGTTCAATGAGGACAACCACACCACCTACATCGGCCACTCGTTCAACCAGGACAACGATGGTGTCGACAACAAGGGTGGCGACATCCACCACAGCATCGTGGCCGGCGATGACATCGACCACTCCTTCAACCCCGACAACGACCTGAACTACACCCAGATCAAGGACTCGGGTAACAGTTTCGAGGAGAACCACAATACGGACATCGACATCAACCACGTGTTCGACATTCTGTGAGCTGAGCCTAGTCCGCCGCCTTGCCTCCCGGGGTGCGGCGGGCCCACCTCAGGTGAGTACGCCCCAGCCGATCCCCGCTCGAGCGCCGAGGGGCTACCCTCCCCGGTGAGCTGAGGCGGCATCCAGTTCCGCCACCCTCGCTCCAGCAGGGTGGCGGAACTGGCCGTTTCGGCGCCAGCGATGACTAGGAGGAGCTAGTGACGCCATCAGCGCCGGTCCAAGCCGTGGAGCTGGCGCTGGCGACGATCGCCCGCTACGGCCGGTCCGACCTGCAGGCCCGGCTTCAGCAGACTCGGGCTCGCCTGCTCGACGAACAGGTCCGGGTGCTCGTGGTCGGAGAGTTCAAACAAGGCAAGAGCCTGCTGGTCAACGGTCTGGTGCGGGCACCCGTCTGCCCAGTGCACGACGATGTCGCCACCTCAGTGCCCACGGTGGTCCGGCATGCCAGTAACCCGGTGGCGGCGCTGGTCCGGCTGCATGACAACGAGGATGACAATGATCCGGGCAGACGTCGGATCGAGCGCGTCGAAGTACCGATCGACAAGCTCGCCGAGCATGTCTCGGAGGGTGGCAACCCCGGAAACCGGGAGCGATGGAGCTACGCCGAGGTCGGCCTCCCGCGTCCCATCCTGACCGGCGGGCTGGAGTTGGTGGACACACCAGGTGTTGGCGGGCTGAACTCCGTACACGGCGCGGCGACGATGGCGATGTTGCCCTCCG
The DNA here is from genome assembly GCA_050699635.1 of Pseudonocardiaceae bacterium. Lineage (GTDB taxonomy): Bacteria > Actinomycetota > Actinomycetes > Mycobacteriales > Pseudonocardiaceae. The sequence continues at coordinate 26,002 of JBOHFK010000066.1, forward strand.
CCGATGCCGTGTTGCTGGTGTCGGACGCGTCGCAGGAGTACACCCGACCCGAGCTGGAGTTCCTGAGCCAAGCAGCGAAGGTGTGCCCCAACGTGGCGTGCGTGCTCACCAAGATCGATCTGTATCCCGAATGGCGGCGGATCGCCGAACTCGACCGGGGCCACCTGGCCACGATGAACATCGACGCGGAGCTACTGGCCGTCTCCTCGACGCTGCGGGTGCAGTCGATCCGCGACCAGGATGCCGACCTTGACGCCGAATCGGGTTTCCCCGCGCTGATCAGCTACCTGCGGGCGCACGTGGTGACCGAGGCGGACCTGCTGGCTCGCCGGTCGACGGCCCACGATGTGCTGGTGGTCACCCAGCAGCTGGCTGGGGGTCTGCGAGCCGAGCAACTCGCGCAGCAGAACCCGGATACCGCGCAAGGCCTGATCAAGCAACTGACCGAGGCTCAGCAGCGCTTCGCGGCGCTCAAGGAACGGTCCGCGCGCTGGCAGCACACCCTCAGCGATGGCATCACCGACCTCACCGCGGACATTGATTTCGACCTGAACGACCGGATGCGCGAGATCAACCGGCAGGCCGAGGAAGAGATAGAGCGCGAGGACCCCACGAAGACCTGGGGGCAGCTGTCCACCTGGGTGGAACAAGAGGTGGCCTCGGCGATATCGGCGAATCTGGTCTGGGCCACCCAGCGGGCCCGGTGGCTGGCTACCCGGGTCGCCGATCACTTCTCCGAGGACGAGGACCGGCTGCTGCCCAAGCTGCGTACCGAAGTGGCCGATGTACTCGGCTCGGTGCGAGCCATGCAGTTGCAAAAGAGCGAGTCGTTCGGCATCGGGCAGAAGGCGCTGACCACGCTGCGAGGCGGCTATGTCGGCGTCTTGATGTTCGGGATGCTGGGGACAGCCGTCGGCATAACGGCGACGTTATTCAGCCCGTTATCGGTCGGTGCCGGTCTGGTGCTGGGCGGTAAGACGCTGAAGGACGAGCGCCGCCGGGTGATCGCGCGACGGCAGCAGGAGGCGAAATCAGCGGTGCGCCGCTACGTCGATGATGTGAAGTTCCAGGCGAGTAAGGAATCCCGGGACATGCTCCGGCGGGTGCAGCGCGATCTGCGGGACCACTTCACCACTCAGGCAGAGGAGATGAACCGATCGCTGGGAGATTCGGTGCGCGCCGCCGAGAGGTCGGTGAAGACCTCCGCTGTCGATCGGGAACGCCGGTTGGGTGAGATCAAATCTGAGTTGTACCAGCTGGAGACGCTGCAGCAGCAGGTTCGCACCCTGGGGTCGCCGCAGACGGAGACGCAGCGGGCGCTGGCCGGGCGGGAATGAAGGGTTCAATGCAGTCGGGGGGACAATCAGGGGGACCACGGAGTCTGTCGGTGACCGTTCGCGGTGTGCTTCGCCGGGCGGCAGACGCCTACCGTGACCAACCGCGGACCGCGCAGGCATTGCGTCACCAGTTGGACAGGCTCGACGAGCCGCTGCGGGTGGCGATCGCAGGTAAGGTCAAGGCCGGTAAATCGACACTGCTCAACGCCCTGGTCGGGGAGCTGATCGCGCCGACCGACGCCGCGGAGTGCACCCGCGTGGTCACCTGGTACCGCGACGGGCACAGCCCGAAGATCGTAATGGATCCCAAGCAGGGTTCGCCAACGCCGCTGCCGGTCAACCGGCAGGATGGGTCACTCATCATCGATCTGCAGGGCACCCCCGCTGATGCGGTCAACCGCCTGGTGGTGCACTGGCCCTCGCCCAGCCTGCGGGAAACCACCTTGATTGACACGCCAGGTATCGCGTCGATGTCCAGCGACACCTCGCGCCGCACCGTCACCTTCCTTACTCCAGAGGACGACTCGCCCTCGGAGGCCGACGCAGTGATCTATCTCATGCGCCACCTGCACGCCACCGATGCTCAGTTCCTGGAGTCCTTTCGGGACCAGCGAGTGGGCCGGGCGAGCTCGGTGAACACCATCGCGGTGCTGTCCCGCGCTGACGAGATCGGCGGTGGGCGGGTCGATGCGATGTTCTCGGCGAAAACGATCGCGCAGCGCTACCGGAAGGACTCCACGTTGCGTGGGTTGTGCCAGGGTGTGGTGCCGGTGGCGGGATTGCTCGCGCAAACCGGTCGCACCCTGCGCCAGGCCGAGTTCGACGCGCTGGCGCAGCTGTCCCGGGCTCCGCGGGAAGAGGTGGACCGTTTACTGCTGTCCAGCGACCGCTTCCTCGGGGCCGCTTCCCCCGGCGCCGTTGTGGCCCAGCCCGGGGAAGGTTCGGAGGTCAGATCCAGGCTGCTGGCGCGCTTTGGACTGTTCGGGCTCCGGCTATCGGTAACACTCATCCGGCAGGGCACGAACAGTCCGGCTGCGCTCGCTGACGAGCTGGTCCGCCGCAGCGGGCTGGATGAGTTGCGGGAGGTGCTCAACACGCAGTTCACCGAGCGCCGAGACCTGCTCAAAGCCCGCTCGGCGCTGCTGGCGCTGACCGGGGTACTGCACACCGACCCGCGGGCCGACACCGGAGGGCTGCTCGTCGAGGTGGAACGCATCCTCGCCGGGGCGCACGAGTTCGCCGAGCTGCGGATGCTGTCGGTGTTGAGATCGGGCGCGATCACCTTGCCGAAGGCTGAGTTGGACGACGCGGAACGGCTGCTTGGTGGCTCCGGTGGGGCCACCGCGGTTCGCCTGGGGCTTGCTCCCGACACTGCTGCGGAGGAGCTGCGACGTGCCGCGTTGGAGGTGCTCGGCCGCTGGCGGAGACGGGCTGAGAGTCCGCTGTCCAATCGGGCGGTCGCAGACGCCTGCCGCGTGGTGGTGCGCAGCTGTGAGGGCATGGTGGCCAGGTTGGTGAGCGGGTCATAAGCAGCGGTTGAGGTTGAGCTGGGCCGGTTGCGATGGAGGCCGCCCACCGCCACTCACGCCCCGCTCGCGATCTCCGATCGCAGGCGGGTGAACAGCTCGTCGCGATTGCCGACGCCGAGCCGCTGGCGAATCCTCGCCATGTGATGCTCGACGGTCTTGGCTGAGATGAACAGCCGCTCGCCGATCTGCTTCTGGGTCAGGCCGGCCAGGACGAGCTGGCTCACTTCGAGTTCCCGCTCGCTGAGGATCGATCGATCCTCCACCGGTCTTCCGGCCGCTGTGGCGGTCCCTGGATTCGGCGCGTCGATGTGGGCAGGTCGGGCGTCCAGCCCGGTTGCGTCCAGCCCGGTTGCGTCCAGTCCGGTTGCGTCCAGCCCCTCTGCCGACGCTGGGAAACTGTTCGGGCCACCGGCCGGGTTGCCGTGCAAGGCTCTGGCGCAGTTGAGCAGCGCGGTCATCGCTCGGCGATCAGTGGTCCGCGTCGCTGCCTGCCCGGCGAGGTGGGCCGCCTCCCAGGCCAGACCAACGCCGTGCAGGCGGCGTGCTGCGGCCTGCACGGCCGCTGCGTCGATCTCGCCGGACAGCACCTGGAGCCAGCTGCTCGCCGCAGCTGCCAGGGCAGCGACGAAGGGACTACTCGCGGCGGACCCGGCCAGCGCGGCCGCGTGTCGTTGCGCTTCCGAGCGGTCCGATGGGAGGTGCGGTGATTCCGGGGGAGCAGCGGCGGCTATGGCGGCGAGCAATTCGCACCACTGCAGTGGCACCGTCCACAGCGCCGGATTGCCCAAGTTGTCGAGCAGGGTCTGGGCCTCTTTCAGGTGGGGGGTGAGCCACTCCTGTTCGCCGAGCCGACCGGCGGCGATCGCCAGCTCGCCCAGCGGCTGCAGTACGTAGAGATCGATCGGGTGCCGGACGAGCGCGCAGCGGGCCCG
>JBOHFK010000067.1:0-29757 GCA_050699635.1 Pseudonocardiaceae bacterium
GGTTTGGCGACCAGTCGCACCGATCTCACCACTGGGCTGGCGCCGTCCGGGCCGCCGCGCAGCACGACCCGGGACTGCACGCCCGTCACTGCGGCGCCCAGCGTGACAGGCGCGTGCGGGTCGGCCGGCACCCACTCGGTCCACGACCCGTCGCCGCGGGTCCCACGGACGTCCACGGCGACGACCGAGCCGGCCGGCTGTTCGGCGACGATCTCCGCCGCTACCTGGCTGCTGAACGCAGTCAGTGGTTGCACGGCTGCGGTGAGCATGCCCTCTGGCCGGCCGGACCTGATACTCGCCGGCCCGGCAGGGCTGGAGTCCAGTCGCAGGCCGCCGGCGTCGGACCGCACGTTGGTGTCGTCGGTGTCCGGGACGAGCCGGACGAACCAGGCGGTGGTCTGGTCTGACGTCGTGGCCGGCCCATTGCTTTGGGCAAGAGCAGGCAGGTCCGCGCCAGCAAGCCCAGCCAGCACCGCGACGACGGTCAGCGCGACAATCCGGGCAGTGCTGCGGACACGGCGACAGCGACGAGCCAGCGGCGCCACGGAAATGCTCCTGACTGTCGGGGACAGCTGTTTCCGTTGTGACTGGTGGGACAAGTGTGACTTGTGGTGTCCAGGGAACCCCCGATAGGGGCCTGGAGTCCATACCCAGTGTGGGTGAACGTGCACCCTCTGTGCGAGGAGTCAGGGGCGGCGGGCGGCGAGCATGGCCTGGATCGCTTTGCGATCGGGCTTGCCGATGCCGCGCAGCGGTAGCGCATCGAACAGAATGATCTCCTTGGGCAGCTGCGCTCCGGTCAACAGGTGCTGGGCCGCCACCCGTAGTGCACCGGGGTCCGGGGGCCGCCCGGGATCGGCGGGTGTCACCACTGCGGTGACCCGCTCGCCCCATTCCGGATCCGGCAGGCCTACTACACAGGCCGAGGCGACGCCAGGCAGGCCGGTGAGGATGGCCTCCACCTCGGCCGGGGCCACGTTGAGTCCTCCGGTGACGATCACGTCGTCGGCTCGCCCGAGTACCTGCAGCCGGCCTTGTGTGTCGAACCGCCCGAGATCGCAGGTGCGGAACCAGCCCTCGCGGAACGCCGCCGCCGTTTCCTCGCGAGCATCGAGGTACCCGCTGGCCAGCATTGGACCGGCCAGCTCGACGGCGCCCGAGGTGCCGGCCAATCGGAGCTGGATCCCGTCCAGCGGCCACCCGTCATAGACGCAGCCGCCTGCGGTCTCCGTCATGCCATAGGAGGTCACTACCGGAACACCGGCCGCCCTGGCACGTTCCACCAACCGCTCCGGCGTGGCGGCACCGCCCAGCAAAACCGCGTCGAAGCCGGTCAGCGGCGCGGGATCGGTATCGAGCAGCCGGACGAGCTGGGTCGGCACCAGCGCGGTGTAGCGCCGCCCAGCCTCGCCGGCCAGCTGTTGCGCGGCCGCGCCGAAGGCGGCCGGATTGAACCCGCCGCGCAGGTCCAGGATCGCGGGTTGCTGACCCGCCAGTGCCGTCCGCACCAGCACCTGGAGCCCAGCGACGTGCTCAGTGGGCAGGGCCAGCAGCCACCGCCCAGGACCCCCGAGCCGGGTATGAGTGGCCGCGGCGGAAGCCTGCAGCGCGTCGGCACCGAGCTGCACCCATTTGCGCGCTCCCGACGAGCCCGAGGTACCCAGGACGAGCGTTCCGGGACCCGGATCTCCCGACGGGACCTCCTGCCCCGTACCCACCGGGGCCACCGCCACGCCTCCCGCCAGCATGACCCGCAGCGCCGCGTCCAGCTCCCAGACCGCCTCCGGCGACCCGTCACACCGGATCACCCGCACCGCAGCACCGCACCCCATCCGCTGACCGCTGGCGCTCCGACCGCTCCCCGGTTCCCGGTTTCAACACCAGAGTCGTCCCGCCAGCCGCTGCCAGCTCTGCTGGTCAGTTCGGGACGTCCAGCGCTCATCGGCACTCCACCCATCCGACAGTTGATCGCCAACCGTACCGCTGCGCGACATCGTCCCCCGTGCCGGTCAAACCGTCGCCTGCGCGCTATCTGGGCCGGCGGTGTCCGCGGCTGCCGGCTCATTGCGGAACAGCGGCGGCAGGAAGTGCACCATCAGCGTGGACCAGGTCAGGTGGGTCAGTATCGGCGCCTGGACGCCGCCGGTGGCCCGGCGCTGCAGGCCGAAGATGGTACCCATCGCGGCGGAGGCGAGGATCAGCGCCGGATTGCGCGTAGCGGTGGTGGCCAGCGAGTACACCGTGGTGGACAGCGCGACGGGGTGCTTGCCACCGACTGCGGCGTACAGCGCGCCGCGGAAGAAGACCTCCTCTGCGGCACCGTTGGCCAGAGTGGTCAGCAGCACCAGCGGGCTCGATCCGTGGTGGGCGTACTGCAGCACTCCGGAGATGGCCTCGTTCAGGACTGGGACGTGCCGGGCGGCCAGTGCGCCTGCGTAGAACACCGCGAACGCGCCGAACCCGGTGAGCACCGGGGTGATCACCGGGCGGCGCAGGGTGTGGCCGGCGTGCTGTGACCCGCCCAGGTGCAGCGGGCCGGACCCCAGCCCGCCCGCGAGCCAGGTCGCGGCCACTCCGAGTGTGAGGCCGTAGAACTGCGGGGAGTCCGGTTTCGTCGACAACGACATGCCCAGCAGCCCGGCGCCGGCCACGGACACCCCGGCGACGACCCGGCGGCGACGGCGCAGCGCGGCGCCGGACTCGGTGCTCGTCACGACGCCCGCTGCGCTTTGGCCCGCTCACCGAGGGCCTGGAGCACGGCGTCGTCGTAGTCCATCGGCTCGAAGGGGATCAACCGCCGGATGCTGTCCTCGCGTACCACCACCTCGTTGGTCATCGAGTCGATGAGCGAGCGTCCGGTTTGCACGTCCACGTCGGTGACCAGCGACAACCACAGCGACGACAGTTGCGGCGAGAGCAGGGGCACGGGCACCACCAGCATGGGCCGGCCCTGGATCGCGGCGACCCGGCGCATCATGTCCACATAGGCCAGAACGTCCGGCCCCCCGATGTCGAAGGTGCGCGCGGCCGCCTCGGGAACCTCGAGCACGCCGACGAGGTAGCGCACCACGTCGGCCACCGCGATCGGCTGGGTGCGCGTCCGAACCCACTGCGGCGTGATCATGATCGGCAGATGTTCCACCAGTTGACGGGTCATCTCCCAGGAGATGCCGCCGTGACCCACGATGATCCCCGCCCGCAGCGTGGTGACCGGCACCCCACCGGACCCGAGCAGTTCCTCCACCTCGCGGCGGCTGCGCAGGTGGGCCGATAGGTCGTCGGCATCGTCGCCCAGGCCCCCGAGGTAGACGATCCGGCGCAGCCCGGCTTCGGCCGCGGCACGGGCGAAGGTGCGGGCCGCCTGGGCGTCGCGCCGGGCGAAGTCCGCATTGTCGAGGGAGTGCACGAGGTAGTAGCCGGCATCGCAGCCGGCGAGAGCGGCGCTGAGCGAGCCGGCGTCATGTACGTCGCCGCGTACCGGCTCGCCTGCGCCGCGGTAGGTCCCGGGATGGCGTGTCATCGCGCGCACCGTGTGGCCGGCCTCCGCCAAGGCGGGACACAGCCGCCTGCCGACGAATCCGGACGAGCCGGCCACCAGCACCTTCATGTGGAACCTCCTCAGACTTGCACCCACCGGCCATCGTGGCATCTGATCAATCCTTACCTCGGGCGAACGATGCGCACGGCATGCTGATCACCCGGGAGCCTCTCCACTGGGTGGATTCCATCTGGGCGGATCCCGATCGCTGCAGCGGTGTCTTTCCGGCCGCTGAGCGCTGACAGGGCTTAAGGTCGGTGCCGGGGAGGTGGCTATGCGAAACCGGGCGCTGTTCATCGGGCCGGCGCTGGCGGTGCTGCTGGTGCTGGTCGCGTTGGTGTTTCCGTGGCGGTCGTCGAACTCCACGTCTGCGCCGGCTGCGCCCGCGCCATCGGGGTCCCCGGTGACGGCACCGCCGGTCGCCGGAGCCGACGGCATCGGCGATCCGTACTTCCCGCTCGCGGGTAACGGTGGGTACGACGCCACCGCGTACGACATTCACGTTCGCTACGACCCCCCGGCCGATCGGATCGAGGGGCATACCACGATCACCGCCCGGGCCACCGAGACGCTGTCCCGGTTCAATCTCGACCTGCGGTTGCCCGCCTCCGCCGCCACGGTGAATGACCAACCGGCGCAGATCCATCAGGATGGTGGGGAGTTGCAGGTCACCCCCGGCGTGCCGATACCGGTAGGGATGCCGATGACGGTGAAGGTCGACTACGCCGGCGTGCCGTCCGCGATCCCCGGCGGTTCCGGTGTCCCCTCGCCGTGGGTACGCACCGCAGACGGGGCGGTCGCGGTGGGCGAGCCTGACATCGCTGCCTGGTGGTACCCGTCCAACGACCATCCCTCGGACAAGGCGACCTTCACGATCACCGCGGTGGTGCCCGAGGGTTTGCAGGCGATCTCCAACGGGGCCCTGCTCGGCGGCCCTGAGCCGGCCGGGGACGGGCTGCAGCAGTGGCGGTGGCAGGAAAGCGAGCCGATGGCCACCTATCTGGCCTTCGTCGCGATCGGCCACTACGACATCGTCCGCCGGGACACCCGCTTCGGTCTCTACCTAGCCGCCTACGACCAGGGACTCGACCCACAGCTGGCCGACGCGGCGCGGGCCTCGGTGGAGCGGACCCCGGAGATCCTCGAGTTCCTCTCCGGGATATTCGGTCCCTACCCGTTCCGGCAACTCGGTGGTGTGGTACCCAACTCCACCCTGGGCTTCGCGCTGGAGAACCAGACCCGCCCGGTATACGGATCCGGGTTCTTCGGTGGCGGCCCCGATGTCACGGTGGTGGTACATGAGCTGACTCACGAGTGGTTCGGGGACAGCGTCTCGGTGCGCAACTGGCGCGACATCTGGCTCAACGAAGGTTTCGCCACCTATGCCGAATGGCTCTACGCCGAACGCACCGGTGGCCTGAGCACCAAGCAGCGGACCGCGCAGGAATATGCCAACCATCCTGCCGGCGACAAATTCTGGACGATCCCGCCGGGGGCTCCCGGCGCGACTGGGGTGCTCGACGGACCGGTCTATACGCGTGGCGGAATGGCGCTGCAGGAGCTGCGGGTGGCGGTAGGGGACCAGAACTTCTTCGCCTCGTTGCGCGCGTGGGCCACTGAGAAGGCCGGGGGCAACGGTTCGGTGCAGGACTTCCTGGCCGTCGTCGAGCGGGTCTCCGGCAAGAAGGTCGACGACGTAGCCCAAGCCTGGCTCTTCGCCCCCACGCGCCCGCCGTCCCCTCCCAGCTAATCAACGCAGCCCAAGGGACTGCCCTGTTTATGACTCACTTCTGCGCTGACGTTGCTCTGGGTGCAGGGATGGTATAAAAGTCGGTATGAAATCCTCATACCTATCGGCGGAGCTGGTGCTCGAGGACCTGGGAGACAAGGTCGTCCAGGGTCTCGCGCTCATGGTGGCTCAGACGCGTGAGGACTTGCGGGTCTACCGCCGGACCTTCCCGTCCTGGGTCGCGGACTCGACCGATCGGGGGTTGCTCAACTGGTCTCACGACCGCGCCTGGACTCACGCCACGAGGATCTTCGACCGGATTCCCGAGGTGTCGTTCGTCGACCAGCCACCGACCCGGGAGCTCTATGTCGGCACTCGCTATCGGCTGCGGGTGAAGAAGCACGACATCGAGGGTCGGGTGAGTACCTACCTCACACAGGGCGCCCTGGACTTCCTGGAGCAGGAACCGGCGACCCTCGATGGGCTCGAAGAGGTTCGGCTCATCGCTGGGTACCGCTGGGACGCGGAATTGCGCGAGATTGGGGCTGCGGTCATCTCGTTGCGCGACGGCTCGGATCACCTTGTGTGGATGCATGAGCTCGACGAGCCGGCTGATGGCGCCGTTGTCAGCACTACGCCGATCTTGCCACCCGCGGAGCCACATGCCCCAGTGATCGGAATGGCCTCCGATGACGAGCGGGACGAGGGGACTGAGGACGGGTGACCGCGCTCGGGGAGGTCCTCGAGACGGCCCGGCGAGCGCAGGGTCGCACCCAAGCCGATCTGGCCGAGAGGGCCGGTATCACCCAAGCGGCGCTGTCGCGGTATGAGAACGATCTGCGCGAGCCGGAGGCCGACACGCTGCAACGTCTTGCGGATGTACTCGGTGTGACCGTCCGGTTCCTCATGCATGCCGGTCGAGCTCGCGGCGGTATGGCGATGGACGCGCACATGCGTCGCCGCGCGACCGCACCACCCGCGACCTGGCGACAGCTCGAGGCACGATTGAACGTCTACCGGTGGCACGCCAGCCACCTCTTTGAAGAGGTGTCTCTGCGCGCGGAGCAGCATGTGCCGGCTCTGGATCCGCTGGACGTCCCACCCGAGCAGGCAGCGCGGTTGGTGCGGGCGCAATGGCGCATGCCCGCTGGGCCCGTCCGGCACCTGGCGCAGTGGCTTGAAGCCGCCGGATGCCTGCTCATCGCTGAAGACTTCGGCACCCGCCGCGTGGACGGCCTATCCCAGTGGGTCGGCGACCACCCGGTGATCCTCTACAACGACGCCGCCCCAGCCGACCGGGTACGGCTCACGCTCGCGCACGAGCTCGGCCACTTGGTACTGCATGCCGCGGCCACCAGCCTTGACGACCTGGAGGCAGAGGCCAACGCGTTTGCCGCGGAGTTCCTCATCCCCGCCGAGGTCGTACGACCGTCCTTACGTAACCTCAAGATCGGTCGCCTGCTCGACCTCAAGCGTGAGTACGGTGTCTCGATGCAGGCTCTCGTTGAGCGCGCCTACCACCTGGACCTGCTCAGCCCTACCCAGCGCAGCAGTATGTACAAGACGTTCAGCGCCAGGGGCTGGAGAACCCGCGAGCCGGCAAGCGAGGACATCGCACCTGAACGCCCGGTGCTGGCGGAGTCGATCAGCCAGAGCCTGAGCACCCGCGGGCTGAGCCCCGAAGAAGTCGCCTGCATCGCGGGATTCTCTGAGCCAAGCCGCAACAGTTTGTTTCGACACGGCGGACTGCGGGCTGTGTGACAGCGCGATGCCTCGGCGTCTCCATGGAAGTTCCCTTACCGATAGACCGTAATCTTCGGAGTGATGTGGCGCCTAGTCCATCCGCTGGCCGGTGAGCCAATCGACATCGTGCAGGCGCAGCGACGGAGATACCGCGCCAGCACGGCCTTCGAGCTTCTGTCGGTCGACGAGCGGCAGAAGATTGCGACCGGGCGTCCTGAAACGCTCACCGACAGTCGCCCGCTCACCGCCCTTGTCGATGAGCGCTTCTTCAAGCGCCACGGAGTTGGCGAACGCCCGGCTCCACAGGAGCCGCCGTTGTCGCAACTCGTCCCCGACGTAGTTCGACGCGGGCTTGCCAGAGTCGAACTCGACGAAGACCCTCGAGAGCTCCTCGGCCTGCGCGGCTAGATCCTTCAGGGCCCTCGAGCTTTCCTCGGTTGTGAGCAATAGGGCGGACCACCGTGCGACGAGCAGCCGGAAACTGTGGACGACATCGAGCAGGGTGACATGAACCAGCCGCCGCCACTGCTCGTCCTGAGCGAGCGTTTGGAAGCGGCCGGAAAGGCTCGGCCGCTTCTCCCCGTGGAGCATCACCCTGTGCTCGCTGGTCTCCGACAGCTCCAGCCGCCCGAGTATCGCGCGAAGCTCTCGGACGTGCTGGCCGGAGATTTCGAACTCCGGCACCGGTTGCAGCTCCCCGCCGTGTACCAGGAGCCACATGATCCGGCGCTGGGCGATTGGTGCCCGCGCGACCGCGTTGTACGCAACCAATCGGACGATGCTCAGGCGGCGTTCTTCCTCACGTCGGCGTGCATCGTTGTGTCGCGCCTCCTGGCTGCGTAGCCATCGCTCGATGATCGTCACCGTAATGACGGCGAAGACCGCGCTCGAGACGAGATTGGTCAGCATCGCGTGTTCTGACCAGAAGATCGACAGTGACTCGAGTGGCCAGTCGGTAAGTGCCACGCCGACAACAGCCGCGATCGACAACCCCGCGATGAGAAGATCGCGACGTCTGGAACCCCGCATCATCATTGACCCTCCGCGAACAGAGCGGTGGTGGACCACCCGCTAGACGGCGGTGCTGCTCGCTTAGTTACACCAGCCGTAGGATGATCACGCGCTGGTGCTCGTGGACCACGGCGTATACGAGCAGACCGGTGCTTTCGCCATAGACAGTGGTCCATTGGTCGGTGCGCTCGTCGTACCCACCCGCGGGCTGGCGCGGGTTTTCCAGCAACTGCTCGATGCGGGCATCGACCAACTCGCGGACATCGGCCGGGAGGCCGGCGCACTGCTCGCGGGGGATTTCCAGCCAAACCGGGCCGTAGCGCGGCATCTACAGTCGCACCCAGTCCCCGCGCGCATCGCGGGCGAGCAGACCGGTGAAGTCACCCGCCCTGGCCCGGGCGACCTGTGCTTGCTCCTGCTCCGACAGCGGATTCGCGCGGATCACCGCGACTCCCCACCACCTATCGAGCACCGCCTCAGCCGGGGCGAGATCGAAGGTTTCTGCAGCGTGCCCGATGGCCCGAGCCAGCTCCGCCTCGAACGCCGCGCACTCCCGCGGGGCGAACCGGGCCAGCGATGCTCGGATCGCCGGGCCGGAACACTCGATCTTCATCGCTGCCGCAGTCATCAGCCGAGTATCCGCCCGTCTGCTCTCAGCCCGTCACAGGGATCCGTCCGTCGGCGTGGCGCACTCGCGGCAGCCCAGCCTCGACATGGAGACATATCGGGGTCAACAGGGTGCCTACGACCCCGATATGTCTCCATGTCGTCCGCTAGTGAGCTACCGTGCTAGACCAGCAGCGCGCTGCGCCTTGCTGCGGCCATCCGGTCGAGGACCCTGTCCGATTTACCCACCCGGTAGTGATCCGAATCCCCGGCCGAGCGCGGCGGCGGCGAAAACTCGCCGTAGTCCAGGACCACCGGATGCGAGTTCGGTGAACCGTGGCTGCCCTTGCACCTGGTGATCCAGCGGTGACAGTGCCCACCACCGCGCGGGATGGGTCACCGGGCACCTTCGGCGAGCGCGACCAGCCGGGCCCGTAGTTCCTGGTCGGTGAGCCCCGGTGCCTGATCGGCGAGCGTGATGACGTCCCGCAGCGTGGAGCGTGCCGCCGCGAGTTCCACCGTTCCCGCGAGGTGATCCAGGAACGGCTGCGGGCTGGCCACCGAGATCGCCCAGTCCATTCGACATCGGGTGCACGTCCAGGCGATCACGCGGGCCGTTGCGCTGGTCAGCTCGACACCTTCGAGGTGCCCGCACCGGGGCACGACTCCTCCGGCGGGCATCGGAACGGGTCACCGGGTGCCCCGTTCCGGGACGGTGGTCGCGTTCTTCGCGGACTTGCACAACATGCATCGGCACCCCCTCGAGTAGCCGCGCAGCGTGCCGTGCGGCGCGTCCGGGACCACCGGCGACCTCGGTACTGCCCCGGTCACCGGGTCGTCCTCTGGGTGGGTATCGCGGTGCATGACCGGCAGTAGCCATCCGGGGCAGTCGCGAGGCTCGCGGGGATGACCTCCACGCCGCACAGTGCGAAGTAACGGCCCCCACCGCGACGCCCAGCAACAACGGCAGCGTCGGACAGCACGTGCGCGACCAACGTCGTGATGTCCACCATCTCCACACCCCGCCGCCTGGTGACCGTCCGGTGCCCGGTGAGTCGGTGCCTGCCCGCCACGGGGTCGCCTCAACCCACCGTGGTGGTGCCGCCCGGCCCGCTGGGGTTCACCAGCGCCTGAATCGCCCGCCGTCGTTTCAGCAGCTCCACTACCAGGGTGTCGTTGTCCGCGTTGGCACCACGGTCCACGTTGGCCAAAAACAGCGCGGCCAGCGCCTCACCGGGGCTGAGGGCAGGGCCAGCGGGAGAATGCGGCGCGGGTACGTGGTTCGTGGCGTTGGTCACGGCTGACGAGGGTGACCGCAAACCGACAGCGGAGTTTGCCGTACCGCAATATCCCCCCAGATGGGGTCAGACCGGCAGGCCCACCCGGTAGGCCATGCCCCGCAGTTCACGCCCTACCGCGTCACGGCGGGCTCGTGCGACCAGCTCTCCGATAACGTCGCGGGCGAACGGACTGCGGTGCACTCGGACAGGGAACAACAGCTCAGCTTTGCGTAACGCCATCACCGCGTCATCCCCACGGCGAGGTATCCGGGCCAGCGCGCGGCCGTAGTCCATCCAATACTGAGACTGGCGGGTCTTGAATGGATGCCGCTCGGGCTGGATCGTCTGGGCAATGCTCACCGCTCGATCCGGCTCGCCTGCCTCTAAAGCCAGCGCCATCTCCCACAGTCCGACGTTGGTCGGCCCGAACCCGAACCCAAGACGGTCGTGGTCGTCATCTGGCTCCCCGAACTGGCTGGCGAGTTCCTTCGCGGCCTGCATCGGCGCTGCCACGTCACCCGGCCGCTGGTCGGCCGCCGCGATCAGCGACCGCGTCATGGTCACCATGCCGATCATGCCCACCGTGTCCGCGGTGGTGGGGGGCAACGTCAGCGAGTCCAGCTCGGCGTCCGCTAAGTCGAACGCGCCCGAAGCCAGCAGCGCATTCGCCGAGCCGAAAGCGGCGACCGCCAACGACGTCTCATCGTCGAGACGCTCGGCCAAACCTTGCGCCAACTCGGCAGCCTGCCACCGCAGATCGACCGACGCACCGGAATCCCGTAGCCACATCAGGGTCACGTGCACGTGCACGACCACCGCCAGCTCCACCAGCGCCTGCACATCACGGCCAGCGGCGATAGCGCAGTGAAGGTCCCGGATCAGGTCCGGCAGTTGCTCCCCGACAGCACCGAACCCGCAACGGCGCCGGGTCTCGCGGATCTGGTGGACTCGGCGTTGCAGCACGTCGAGCGCGACGGGCTCACCGTGAAGCCGGTTCCGGCTCGCCGCGACCAGTGTCAGGCGAACGGCACTCACCGCAGCATCAGTACCTCCGTCGCTCGGCGCTGGCACAGGGAGCGAGGTCAACTCCGAGGGTGCGACCTCCAGCGCGTCGGCCAGGCCCACGATCAGCGACCGCGGTCCAGCGCACGTTCCCCACGCTCAATACGCGACAGGTGGCCGGTACTGATACCTGCGAGCCCAGCGACCACCGCGAGCGACTTCCGCCGCACATTGCGGATCTGCCGCACTCGACGGCCGATCATGCGTGCGTCGTCGTCACCATCCACCAGAAACCATCTCCTCGCCGGACCCTCCGCCGATGCCCCGGGACCGTCGCCCCGGGGCGGAACCTCGGCGAAGAGGTGCATTCAGCCTAACCCGGCGTGGTGGACACTGCGGGGCGTGGACCGCGAAGGACGATCAAGTTGCTGGCCGTGATCCTCGCCGACGTTCCAAAGCTGGACGGGGCTGCCTGCCGCGGGGCGCCACGAGCTATATGACGACATGGATATACCCGGGCGTGATCGCCAGCACCGCGACCAGCGACGCGAGCGCCTACAGCGGGCCGCCACGTGCTGCGGCGGGTGTGCCGTTCGGACGCAATGCCCACGGTCACCACCGGCTCGACCACTAGCCTGGCGGTGGGCGTGCGGCGAAGTTCCGCGCGGGTGCGCACCTCGACCCCGCGACCGCCCGGCGTGATCAAGGTTGCGTAGGTCTGGCCCCTGTTAGCTGTCACTTGTGGGGTGTGTCGCAATCCCTAGATTGGCTGCTGGACCTGTGTTGCTCACGTTCAGGGAGCAGCGTCCCTTTGAAGGTCCGTATATGCGGAGATCCAGGTCGGCGCGGGGGACGTCGCCCGAGCGGAGACCGGCAGCGTGTGTGCTCGGACGACAGTCCGTGCATTGGCGGAGGATACCCATGCGGAAACAAGGTTCGATCGTAATGCTGGTCACTGGTGTGTGGTTGGTCGTCACCGGGTGCGATCCTGGCGGCGCTACGGCCGGTCCGGCACCAGCCGCCTCAGACAGCGCCCCTGTCACTGCCTCTTCGCTGGCCACCCCCGCTGCTATTACCCAACCATCTGCGGTGGTGACGCCAGCACCGGCGGCACCGACTGTGCCACCCGCCGCACCGACGCTAGCCCGACCTGTCCCAACCGCACCAGGGAACTGCACAGCATCGCCCCAAAACGCCATGCCCGGCGACGGCGGCGACGAGACGATCACCGTGCACACCACCGCCAGAGCGAGTGCCAACTTGCAGGTCCGTTACAAGACCACGACGCACGCATTCAGCGGTGTCGCGGACAGCGCTGGTACGGCGATCATCACCTTTTCGATCGGTCGGCCGACACGTGGTTACCCCGTCCGTGTGGACGTGTCGACCAGCTCGGGAGAAATCTGCTCCACCCAGTTCACACCGCAGTAGTGCGATCGATCTTGCCGTGGCTGCCCCCGGCCGGTCTGATCGGGTGAAATATCCTCTACCAGCGCTCAGTTGGGGACGCTATGTCTCCATGTCGGGGTCACGGGAGGGGTTAGTGGATGCCTTCTAGGGCGTCGCGGATGGGGACCAGTTTGGCGGCGGCTTCGGCTACCTCGGAGTCGGGGTCGGAGCCGGCTACGATGCCGCAACCGGCGAACAGGCGGGCAAACCGGCCGACGACCTGGGCGCAGCGCAGCGCGATGCCCAGCTCGCCATCTCCGGCGGCGTCGACCCAGCCGACCGGGCCGGCGTAGCGCCCGCGGTCCATCGCCTCCAACTCGCTGATTGCGCTGACCGCGGCCAGGGTGGGCGTGCCTCCCACGGCAGCGGTGGGGTGCAGGGCATCGGCGAGAGTGAGCAACGGGGGACCTGCGGGGTGCAGCACGCCCCGCACCTCGGTGGCCAGGTGCAGCACGTTGCGCAGCTGCAGCACGCTGGGTGCGGTGGGCACGGACAACTCGGTGCAGAACGGTTGCAGCGCCTGGGCCAGGGAGTCCACCGCGTAGCGGTGCTCATCGTGATCCTTCGCCGAGCCGAGCAGCTCCCGCGCCAGCGCCCCGGCGTTGACCCCGTCGTGCGGCCAGACGGTCCCGGCCAGCACCCGCGAGAACACCTCGGTGCCGCGCCGGCGCAGCAGCAACTCCGGGGTCGCGCCGACCAGGTGGTCCACCGCGAACGTCCAGCACGACGGGTACCGCGCGGCCAGCCCGTGCAGCAGGAACCGGGGATCCAGCGGCTCATCAGCGACGGCGAGCAGGTCGTGGGCGAGTACCACCTTCGCCGGTATCGACCCGTCGCGCATCCGGGACACCGCGCGGGCGACCGCATCGCGCCAGGCGGCTACGGGCAGCTCGCCGTCGGAGTAGCGCAACCCGCAGGGCCGGCTCACCGGAACCACCGGCCCGGTCGCGATACCGGTCAGGAACTCGGTGACCCAGGTCCGGCCGCCCCGCCGGCCCACCACCACTCGCGGCACCACCAGCACCGAGCTGCCCGGGGAGTCGTCGAAGGCCAGGCTGGCGAAGGCAACAGGACCGCTACCCGGCAGCTCGACCTCGTCCCGGGTGTCCAGCTGCGTGCAGAAGGACTGCCACCAGTCCTGCGCGCGGGCGAAGCGGTACGGGCCTTCGGTGCACACCCGGGCCACCTCACCCCAGGCCACCAAGCCCTCACCGGCCCGCACCCAGGACAGCGCCCCACGCGGCGAGGGCAACATGCTAAGCAGGTCCGTACCGCCTGGTACCAGACGTGAGTGCACGACCAACCGGTCGGTCAGCGGGGCGGTGGTCACGCCGTCAGCGTATTAGGGCGCTGCGCGCGGCGCCGCGCGCGTCGATCCGCTCTCATCGGGCCCGCTACGCTGCGCCCGATGACCGCGCTGGTTACTGGATCCGTTGCTGGGATCCCTACGCCCGCCGCCGCCTGCAGGCGCCGGTCGGTGTGGTGGGTGCCGCTGGCGGTCGCGGGGGCGCTGACCGCGCTCATCACGATGGCGCTGGCGGGGGCGGCGCTGGATGACGCCGGGATCGAGGCCCGGACCGGCCACGCCACCGCGTCGGTGCTCGCGGTGACCTCGATGCGGACCCTGGTGCAGTTCGCCGTGCCCGAGGGCCGGGTGTACCGCCCGGACGAGGGCGTGGCCTATCCGTCCGGACTGCAGGTGGGGCAGCTGGTGCGAGTGGAGTACGACCGCGCCGATCCCGATCAGGTGCGGGTCGCTGGGCGCGCCTGGGTAGCGGGTGTGGCGCCGGCGGCGGGCACCGTGGCGGCACTGTGGTCGCTGGTGGTCCCGGCTACCTGGTGGCTGCGTCGGCGCCAAGGCAGTCCCGCGTAGCGGGCACGGACGGGTGAATGTACGAGGAGTTCGTCAGGAGTTCCGCGGTGCGACATGGTCACTTCGCCTCTACTCAAGACCTTACGGCCACGGTCTGCGGCATGCGAGTCGCGATTGTGACCGAGTCCTTCCTCCCTGTCATCAACGGTGTGAGTAATTCGGTGCTCCGGGTAGTGGAGCATCTGCTCCACCGGGGGCATCATCCGCTGGTCATCGCCCCTGGCGCTGGCCCAGACAACTACCAGGGCGCACCGGTGGTGCGGATCCCGGCGCTGGACCTGCCGGTGGTCGATTCCGTGCCGGTCGGCGTTCCTACCCGCAAGGTGGTCACCGCGTTGCGCGACTTCAGCCCGGATGTGGTCCATCTGGCTTCGCCGGTGATCGTGGGCGCCCGCGGGCTGTGGGCGGCCCGCCGCCTGGGAGTGCCCACCGTGGCCGTCTACCAGACCGACATCGCCGGGTTCGCCGACTCCTACGGGCTGGGTTTCGCTGCCCGCACCGCATGGCGGTGGACCCGGCGGCTGCACAGCGGTGCCGACCGCACCCTCGCCCCGTCCAGCTCCGCCGCCGCCGCCCTGACCGCTCACGGCATACCCCGGGTGTACCGCTGGGGACGTGGTGTGGACACCGACCATTTCCGTCCCTCGCGCCGCGACGAACGGCTCCGGGCGCAACTGGCGCCACGCGGCGAGATGCTCGTCGGCTTCGTCGGCCGGCTGGCGCCGGAGAAGAAGGTGCTGCGGCTGGCCGCGCTGCGGGACGTCCCTGGCATTCAGCTGGTCGTGGTGGGGGATGGCCCGGATCGCCGCCAGCTGGCCAAGCGGCTGCCCGAGGCGATCTTCCTCGGGTTCAAGACCGGTGACGAGTTGGCGCGGGCCTACGCCAGCCTGGACGTCTTCGTGCACACCGGGCCGTTCGAGACGTTCTGCCAGGCGGTGCAGGAGGCGCTGGCGTCCGGCCTGCCGGTGATCGCCCCGAACGCCGGCGGCCCGCGCGACCTGGTAGCCCACGGCGGCACCGGTTTCCTGCTGCCCGAGACCGGGAAGGCCGACGCTGACCAGATCTTCGGCGCTGCGCTGCGCGATACGGTGCTGTCCTTGGCTGCGGATCCGCAGCTGCGGATCGCGCTGGGCACGGCCGCGCGGCGCAGCGTGCTGCGGCGCACCTGGCCAGCGATCTGCGAGGAGCTGCTCGGCCATTACGCCGAGGTCACCGGGCTGCCCGCGGATGTCTGTCGGGTCGCCTGATGCGCATCGTCCAGCTGGCCAATTTCTACGGTCCACGGTCCGGCGGGTTGCGCACTGCCCTGCACCACCTGGGCGCCGGGTATGTCGCGGCAGGTCACGAGGTCGTGCTGGTGGTACCCGGGCCCCGGCGGGCCGAGGAGATGATGCCCAGCGGGGTCCAGCGGATCACGCTGCCGGCTCCGAAGATCCCCTACACCGGTGGGTACCGCGCGGTCGATCCGTGCCGGGCGCGGGCGTTGCTACGCAGGTTGCGCCCGGACCGCATCGAGGTGTCCGACCGGCTCACCCTGCGGGGGATGGGCCGGTGGGCAGCCGAGCACGACGTGCGCAGCGTGGTGATCTCGCACGAACGGCTGGACCGGCTGCTGCACCAGTTCCTGCTGCCCGACCCGGCCGCCCGCCGGGTCGCCGACTGGGCCAATCGCCGGATGGCCGCGTCCTACGACACCGTGGTGTGCACCACCTCCTTCGCCCGCGAGGAGTTTGATCGGATCGGCTCGCCCAACGTCGTGCAGGTACCGTTGGGGGTGGATCTGGTCACGTTTGCGCCCTCGCACCGGGACGCCGCGCTGCGGGCGCGGCTGGCCCGGGGCGCGGACGCGATGCTGGTGCACTGCGGGCGGCTCTCGCCGGAAAAGCACGTGGAGCGCTCCGTCGACACTCTCGCTGAACTGCACGAGTCGGGGCATCGGGTGCGGCTGGTCATCGCTGGGGATGGGCCGTGCCGGGCGGCGTTGCAGCGCCGTGCCGGGGGGTTGCCCGTCACCTTCCTGGGCTTCGTGCCCGGACGCGCCGAGGTGGCCAGGCTGCTCGCCACCTCGGACGTCTCGCTCGCGCCAGGTCCCCATGAGACATTCGGGTTGGCGGCGCTGGAGGCGCTCGCCTCGGGCACCCCGGTGGTGGTCTCGCGGTCCTCGGCGCTGTCCGAGATCATCCGCCCGGCCTGCGGCGTCGCCGCCGCCGATCACGCCCCAGCCTTCGCCCACGGGGTCACCCGGCTGCTCGAGGCCCCCGAGCCGTCCCGCCGCGCGGCCGCGCGGGCTCGCGCGGAGGAGTTCACCTGGCCCACCGCCGTCACCGGCATGTTGGGAGCCCTCCAAGGAGCACCAACCCGACCACCGGGCCCCTCTCGCACGCCGACGGTAAGCTTGCGGAAGGTGTAACAACACTTGTAGCGTGCAGGCCAACCTATAACTAACTGGCCGTTTTGTTATAGGTTGGCCTGGTGGACTCTACGAAGTTTATAGCCCCAGCCTGGTCAATGTTGCGAAGTTAGCGACTCCAGGGGGCTTGACCGTCTCCGCGGTGCCTACCAGGTGCCCGGGACGTCTCCGCCGGGCTGCCATCCGTGAACTCGACACCAGCGACGTTTTTCCGGCCCGAAAGGTCGCTGGTGTCGAGTTCACGGACTATAGCAACGTCAGGCGCCGAGGAGCGCTCTTTAACCGAGCGGCATTGAGCCTGGTGTCAACCGACGGTCCGGAAGCCTATTGTGTCTTCGTACCAATACCGATTCCACATGACTCGTACCCGATCCTCATCTCCTGGTCAACGCCTACATCACGCGAGAGACGGTCGCCAGCTCTGGTATCGAGGATACACAAGAATCCGTGACGGAGATCTTCGATACTGCATCAGCTGCTCGCTAACTCGGAAATCTCGCGCGCACCGGGGCCACATGAGAATCCTGGTCATACGAAACCCCTGATGCCCTCCCACAGCCCGGCCGGGGGCGGTGCGTCGTCCCGCAATATTGAGGCCTCGATGAGCCCATAGGGCCGGTCGGCGGCGTACCAGACCTCATGGGGGTTATCGAGGCCCCATTTCGACAGGTCGACGAGGAAGTGGTGTTTGTTGGGCATCGAGAACCGGATTTCGGCGATCTCGGGGTACGCGCAGAGTACGCTCTCACCCATCGCGTACAACGTCTGCTGCAGGGACGAGCTGTGGGTCAATGCGAACCGGTCAAGGATCAGCTGGCGGACGCCGGCGAAGGTGCTGTCCCAATCGTGCCCGACACCCACGTAACGCCACCGCGCGTGCACCGCGGTGGCCAGGATCCGGTCGGTGGTCTCCACCAGCGAGGTGAATTCGACCTGAGGGAACCCGTGGAACTCGCTGCCGGTGCTCTTGAGCACGGTCAGCTCGCGTAGCCCGGAGATGACCGCCTCGTCCGCGCCATGCTTGCTCACCACCGTGGTTCTTATCTCGGCTGAGCCTTGGCTGAACGCGTGGTCGTGCGGGCCGGATTCCGAGGTGCTGATCCGGTTCCAGGAGTATTCCTCCACCTCTTGCCGCGAGCCGCTGACTTGTGGGTACTGGTCGACGAAGTAGCGCGCCATGCGCAGTGCGAACTCCTCTATCGGCCCGACACCATGGAGCCGAGCCAGGGCGTAGACGGCGTTGCGCTGCGTGTCGGTGGCGATCACCGCGCTGTTGTCGCCGGTGTGGTGGGTGGCCGCGAAGTCACCGATCAGCTGGCTGGTGACGTTCACGTCTTTGAGTTGGTGCACCGGGGTGGACCGGTCGATGTGCACCAGTCGGACCTCAGCCTTGCCGTACTGGTGGTACCCCAGCGAGATGGCCATCGCCGCCTTCGTCCTCTCGACACCACTCGACACTCAGTGCCCGGACAGCGTAGAAGTGCCGCGTTTCGAGCAGGTGAAGCCAGCCGGGGCTGCGCTGGTGTCGCCGAGTTCGACACAGGGGGTGTCAAAGACGGCCCGCACAGCCCTGTAGTCGAACTCGGCGACACCAGGGCGATGCGAGGTGGGACTGGGGGGTTCACTCAGGGTTGCGGTCGGGGGGAACCCTCATGTGTCGCACGGTGCGACGGGGCATCGTATGGGTTGTCGGTCGAATCGCCTGGGTGCCAGCGCCGGGACGCCCAGCCACGAGACCGAACGCCCACGCCGCAGGGAGAACTGCGCGGTCGGGCGATTCGAGGGATTGCCTGGGTGGTCATATCGTGGACGACCCGGGCCCCCTTCGAATCCCCGTGCTCGTTTGCCGGAAAATAATTGGTTTGGGGTTCTCGTTACATTTGCGTGAAGTCGTTTGCCATCGGGACAGTGCGTGCGGTGGTATCAGGGAGCGATCTCGTTCCATCAGTTCATGCGCCAGGGACCCCGTCCTGGAGGTGACCTGGTGAGCACCGATCAGCTGGTTCATCTGATCAACGCCGACCACCGCTCTGATCGAGATCGTCAAGATCGCCAACTACCGGTTCGGCGACCTCGTCGCCGACGCGAACCCGATCGCGTCGGCCCGGGTGGCCCGTTTCGAGCAGCTGAACCGGTAAGACCGGGGGATGGACCTCGTGACGTTCAATGCGCTGCCCATCCGCGGTGCTCTCGCCGAACTGACGTCCTGCTGCTCGTCGCCGGACTGGGCGCACCAGGTGGCCAGCCACCGCCCGTTCAGCAGCGTCGGGGAGCTGATCCGGTGCGCCGAGGCAACCCTGGCCGGACTCGACGACGACGGCCTTGACGCCGCGCTGGCCGGGCACCCCCGGATCGGTGAACAATTCGTGCACCCGTACTCCAGGCGTGAGCAGGCCGGGCTGGCCACGGCCGACGCCGGCCTGCGCACCGCGCTGGCCCAGGCGAACCGGGACTACGAGGCCCGCTTCGGGCAGATGTACCTGGTCTGCGCCGACGGGCGCTCGGGGGAGGAACTGCTCAACGTCCTGCGCCAGCGGCTCGCTAACGACCCAGCGACCGAGCGCCGGATCCTGCGTAAGGAGCTCGCCAAGATCAACCGGGTCCGGCTGGCCCGGCTGGTGGGTCCGTGACCGGGATCAGCACGCACGTGCTCGATGCCGCGCTGGGATGCCCGGCGGTGGGTGTGCCGGTCCGTCTGGAAGGACCCAATGGGGTGCTCGTCACCGTGACCACCGATGGCGACGGCCGGGCCGGCGTCGAGGGGCCGGTCGCCCCGGGCACCTACCGGCTGGTGTTCGGCACGGCGGCGTACTTCACGGCGACCGGCCAGGGTGGTTTCTATCCCGAAGTGATCATCGTGTTCACCGTCGAGGAGGGGCACTACCACGTCCCGCTGCTGCTGTCCCCGTTCGCCTACTCGACCTACCGAGGGAGTTGAGGCACCGATGTCGCCGGATGAGAAGTGGTTGACCGAGGTGATCGAACTCGCTGTGCGGAACGTGCCTGCGGGTGGGCCGTTCGGCGCGGCGGTGGTCGCCGACGGCGCGCTGGTGAGCACCGGTCAGAACCGGGTGACCCGGGACAACGACCCCACCGCGCACGCCGAGGTGGTGGCCATCCGGGCGGCGTGCTCCGCGCGGGGCGATTTCTCGTTGGCCGGCGCGACCCTGTACGCCTCCTGCGAGCCGTGCCCGCTGTGCGTGTCCGCCGCGCTCTGGGCCCGGGTGGACCGGGTTGTCTACGCCGCCGACCGGCACGACGCGGCCCGCGGCGGGTTCGACGACCTGCAGTTCTACGAGCTGTTCGCCCGCGACCGGGCGAGCTGGGCGATGCCGGTCGAGGCGCTCGCGGTGCCCAACCGGGCCGAGCCGTTCGATGCCTGGCTGGCCAGCCCCGGCCGGGTTGGGTACTGAGGGTCGAGTACTGACGTGGACCTGCACACGATCACGGCGCTGCGGCGCCCCGGGTCACGCGTGGAGCTGAGCCTCGGGCCGGGTGCGGCGGTGCTTGCCGGCGGCACCTGGCTGTTCTCCGAGCCGCAGCCTGAGTTGCATACCCTGGTCGACCTGCGTGGCCTGGGTTGGACGCCGCTGGAGGTCACTTCCGGTGGGCTGAGGATCGCCGCCACCTGCACCCTGCGCGAGCTCGCGGCCTGGCCCGCGCCGCCGTTGCTGCACTACTGCTGCACTGCGCTGGCCGGGTCGTTCAAGATCTGGCACGAGGCCACCGTCGGCGGGAACATCTGCCTCGGACTCCCGGCTGGCCCGATGATCGCGATGGCGGTGGCCCTGGACGGTATTGCGGTGGTGTGGCCGGCCGAGGGCGAGCGGAGGCTACCCGTCGCCGAGTTCGTCACCGGGGTGCGGCGTACCGCGCTCGGTCCCGGCGACGTACTGCGCGCCGTCGAGATCCCGGATTACGCGCTGCGCGCCCGCACCGCATACCGGAGGATCGCGCTGTCCCCGCTGGGCCGCTCAGCCGCGCTGGTGATCGCGCGGCACGATCAGGACGGCCGGTTCTCGCTGACTGTCACTGCCGCCACGGAGCGGCCCTACCTGTTCCGTTTCCCGGTGGTTCCCTCCGCGGTGGACCTGCGGGAGGCGCTGGCGGGAATCGAGCGGTGGGTGGCCGACGTGCATGGCGCCCCGGACTGGCGCGAGCACGTCACCGGCCTGCTGGCCGAGGAGATCCGGGTCGAGCTGTCATGAGGGTCAACGGCACCCCGACCGACGCCCAGCCGGCGCCCGGCCAGTGTCTGCGCACCCTGCTGCGCCAGCTCGGTTACACCGACGTGAAGATGGGCTGCGATACCGGCGACTGCGGTGCCTGCACAGTGCTGCTCGACGGCGAGCCGGTGCACTCCTGCCTCTACCCGGCGGTCCGCGCACAGGGCCGTTCGATCACCACTGCCGCCGGCCTGGGCACCGCCGATGACCTGCATCCGGTGCAGCGCCGCTTCGTCGATGCCGGCGGTTTCCAGTGTGGCTTCTGCACCCCCGGCATGGTCGTCACCGCCGCAACTTTCCGCGATGCGCCCGATCTCGCCGATGTGCCGCAGCTGCTCAAGAGCAACCTGTGCCGCTGCACGGGCTACCGCTCGATCGTCGACGCGCTGCAGGGTGTGATCAACACCGAGAAGGGCGGCGCGACCTGCGGGCGTTCGCTGCCGGCACCGGCCGGACCCCGCATCGTCACCGGAACCGAGCCCTACACCCTCGACTCTCCGCCGGACCGGTTGCCGCACATCACAGTGCTGCACGTCGCGGTGCTGCGAAGCCCGCACCCACACGCCCGGATCCGGTCGATCGATACCGCCGCAGCCGAGGCGATCCCCGGGGTGCACGCGGTGCTCACCCACCGCGACGCCCCGCCGGTAGCGTTCTCCACCGCCCGGCATCACCACCGCCTCGACGACCCGGACGACACCCTGGTGCTCGACGACGTCGTGCGGTTCCGGGGGCAGCGGGTCGCCGCCGTGGTCGCCGAATCGATCGGGATCGCCGAGCTGGCCTGCCGGGCTCTCACCGTCGACTACGAGCCGCGGCCGGCGGTTTTCGACCCGCGGCGCGCCACCGAGCCCGGCGCACCGCTGGTGCACGGCGACAAGGGCCCTGAGTCCCGGATCGCTGACCCGGCCGGCAACCTGGTCGCCGAGCTACACAGTGAGATCGGCGACGTCGAGGCGGGCCTGGCCACGGCGGTCGCGGTGGTCGAGGGCACCTGGCGCACCCAGCGCGTCGCCGCTACCCATCTGGAGCCGCACTGTTGCCTCGGCTGGCTCGAGGAGGACGGCCGGCTGGTGCTGCGGACCAGCTCCCAGGTGCCGTTTCTGGTGCGCGACGAGCTGTGCCGGCTGTTCGGCCTGGACCGCGAGGCGGTGCGGGTGCACACCGCCCGGGTCGGCGGTGGGTTCGGCAGCAAGCAGGAGCTGCTCACCGAGGACCTGGTGGCGCTGGCCGTGCTGCGCACCGGGCGGCCCGTGCAATACGAGTTCACCCGCGCCGATGAGCTGACGGTGGCTCCCTGCCGGCACCCGATGTCGGTGACGGTTCGGGTCAGCGCTGCTGGGGACGGGGTGCTGACCGCGCTGGCGATCGACGTGCTGGCTGACGCCGGGGCCTACGGCAACCACAGCCCTGGGGTGCTCTTCCACGGCTGCCACGAGTCGATGGCCGTGTACCGGTGTGCGAACAAGCGGGTCGACGCCCGGTCGGTGTACACCAACAACCTGCCGTCGGGGGCGTTTCGCGGCTACGGGCTCGGGCAGGTGATGTTCGGCATCGAGTGCGCGCTGGACGAGCTGGCACGCAAGCTCGCGTTGGACCCGTTCGAGCTGCGCCGGCGCAACGTGGTGGTCCCCGGTGATCGGCTGGTGGCCAGCTCGATACGGCGCGACGACCTGACGTTCGGCAGCTACGGCCTCGACCAGTGCCTCGACCTGGCCGAGACCGCACTGTGCCGGGGCAATGGGGTGGAGGCGCCGCCGGGGTGGCTGGTGGGTGCGGGCATGGCCATCGCCATGATCGCGACGATCCCGCCGCGCGGGCACGTCGCCGATGCTTCGGCGTCCCTGGAGACCAGCGGTGGCTACGTCCTGCGGGTCGGCACGGCGGAGTTCGGCAACGGGACGACGACCGTGCACACCCAGATCGCCGCGACCGTGCTGGGTACCGAGCCGGAGCGGATCACGGTGCACCAGTCCGACACCGACGCGGTCGGCCATGACACCGGCGCGTTCGGCTCGGCCGGCAGCGTGGTCGCCGGTCGCGCCGTGCAGGCAGCCGCGAAAGCGCTGCGCCGGCAGATCCTGCGCCGTGCAGCCATGCTGACCGGCATTATCGGTGGTCGCCTGGGGCCGGTGGGGGTGCAGTGCGGGCAGCGGCTCGTCGAGCTGGCCGAACTCGCTCCGCTCACCGCGTACGCCCGGCACGACGGGACCCCGCGCTCGGTGGCGTTCAACGTGCACGCCGTCCGGGTGGCGGTGCACCCGCCGACCGGTCAGCTGCGGATCCTGCAATCGGTGCACGCGGCGGACGCCGGGACCGTGCTCAACCCGGAGCAATGCCGCGGGCAGATCGAGGGCGGGGTGGCCCAGGGAATCGGCTCCGCGCTGTATGAAGAGTTGCGCGTGGACGGGCAGGGACACGTGCTGACCGCCACACTGCGCAACTACCACATCCCGCAGCTGGCCGACGTGCCGCACACCGAGGTCTACTTCGCGCAAACGACCGACGAGCTGGGTCCCTTCGGCGCGAAGTCGATGAGCGAATCGCCCTATAATCCGGTGGCGCCCGCGCTGGCCAATGCGATCCGAGATGCGACCGGGATACGTCCCCACGAGCTCCCGATGTCCGCCGACCGCCTCCGGCGACTGCTCGCACAGCACTGATCCCCGACCCCAAACCGTTCCGACTCAGATCCTTTCGTGGACCTCTGGTCTTCGCCCCCGCCAATCAGCGCCGCGACGCCAAGAGGGACCTCCCGGTAACAACAGCTCCGCTCGGGCAGCAGCCTCGTCGGATTCGGACAGGGTCGCCCGATAGATCGGCATCGCCATCGCGGTGGTGATCACGGCGACCAGGACGAGCAGGCCGAACAGTCGATCCCCGATGATTCCCTGGGCCAGTCCGAGGTTGATGAAGATCAGGATCATGAGACCGCGGGCATTCATCAGGCCGCCCATCGCCGACGCCGCCCGCCAGTCAAAGCCCAGGCCCCTCATAGTGAGCAGACCCGCGATGTACTTGCCGACGAATCCGGCCAATATCAGGGCAGCCAGGGCGCCGACGAACGACCAGGTCCACCCGCTGCCGAGGTGGGTGTTGAGCCCGGAGTAGGCGAAGAACACCGGGAGCAGCAGGACGGTCGTCATCTCCATCATGCGGTCGTGGATCATTCGGCGAAAGGCCGGGACATCCGGCATCGCCATGCCGGTAACGAACCCGCCGAACACCGAGAAGATGCCGATGTAGTCGGTGAACCATCCCGCGGCGAGGACCAGCAGCATCACAACGGCCAGCAGCTCCTGGGGGAAGCGGCCCATCGCCACGGCCCGCTCGGCATAACCCCGCAGCAGTCGTGGGACCACGGTCAAGGTCACACCGCAGAACGCGATGGCGAGCCCGATTGTCGTGAGCGCTGCCGACATACCACCGGCCCGGCCGAGCGCGCTGATGACCGCGAGCGCACACCACCCCGCGGCGTCGTCCACCGACGCCGCGAGCATGGCGAGGCCGCCGAACCGGGTGTGGACCATGTCGCGCTCGTAGAGAATGCGGGCGAGCATGGGGAACGCGGTCAGCGACAGCGCGCCCCCGACGAATAGGCAGTACTGCAAGGGGCTGACCCCCGGCAGGTTGAGCTCGACTTCGAGTGCGAGCGCGGTAAGGGTGCCCACCACCAGCGGGGCCAGGAAGCAGCTCAACGCGAGCACAAGCGGTGCGGTGAGCTCGCGCGCGGAGGACGGCGTGTGGCTCTGGCCGGCGCCGACCAGGAACATGTAGAGCGTGAGCCCGAGGACGGCGATCGTATAGAGCACCGATTTCACCTGGGGCGAGAACACCCCGGCGGACAGCCCGGGTGCCAGCCCGCCCAGCAGTGTGGGGCCCAGCAATACGCCCGAAATCATCTCGCCGACCACGCGTGGCTGCCCCACGAGCAGGGCAAGCCGGCCGCACACCACCGATCCTGCGAGAACGATGATCAGCGCTCGAACGACGTCCAACAGGAGAATCGTGCTTGAGTCGTGCATCACGCGTCCCCAACGCGGGCGTTCACCGTCGAACTTGTGTGCTGCGGCACGACACAGCTCGCGCGCATTTCCCGCTGACCAAGGCTCAGCTCCTCGAACCGGGGCGCGAACCAGCTCTCGGCACCGTCGGTCCAGAAACCCGAACCCAGCCTGCTTTGGGCCTGCTGGAGATTCTCGATGTACGGTCGCCGCGCCTGCTCATGCTCGTCCAACCGAGACACGACATCCCCCTCGTTCCCGGACAGGATCCGGCCCAGGACTACGGCGTCCTGGATCGCCGTGTTGAGCCCCTGACCACCGATGTTGTGCATGCCGTGCGCGCTGTCACCAAGCAGGACCACCCCGTTTCGGCGCCACGAGGACGCGTGCACAAGCTGTGGACGCACGTCGACGACCCGTCCCACTGGCAGGTGGCCGACTGCCGCAGTGGCCAGGACTGGATCGAAGGGCCGGATGGCCTCGACCGTCTCGGCCGCGAGCGCGAGGACGTTGGTGCCATCGCTCGATGTATGCACGAACAGCAGAGTCCGTCCTGGCGCACCGCCGGGCACGGTGGTCACCATGCCCCCCACACTGCGATGGGCCCGGATGAGCCGTGGGACGTCGCAGTGCATCGGTACGGACAACAGGAACAGGCGATGGTCAAAGCCGGAGACCTCGGCGTCGATGCCGGCGAGCTCACGCACCATGGACGCCTTGCCGTCGGCCGCCACGACCCAGGACGACCGGATCAACTCCGGCTCCCCTTCCTCCGAGGCGTTGATCACGACGGTGGCGCAGTGCCCGGGTCGGAGGTCGTTGAGGCCCGCCACCGTCGTCCCCGTCCGGATGGTCACGGCCGGTGAGCCACGGACGCAGTCGAGTAGGAATGCGCGCAGGTACCCCTGTGACACGTTGACCGCGTACCCGGTCGGACTGTCGTCGAGGTCGTCGAAATAGCCGGTGAAGATCGAGCCATGGGGACCCACCTCCTCGATCCCGGCGACCGCACCGGGATCGGACGCGGAATGCGGCATACCGGCCAGGCGACCGAGCAGGTCGAGGGTGACCGGCTGCAGCAACGCTCCCTGGGGACTGCAGGTCGGGTCGGTCTGCCGTTCGACCACGGTGACTGTGAGACCGGCTCGGGACAGTGTTTTGGTCAGCACGAGCCCCGCGGGACCCGCGCCGACCACCACCACGTCAGAGTATGTGCTCTTCATGAATTGGTTCCTCCGTGGCACCTCCCGTGACCCGTCCGGGGTTTGGGGACGGCGCTTTGGTCGACTGTCGGCGGTGCCTGCTCAGATCCGGACGTCGACGCGTTCGAGCATCTCCAACTCCGGGTAAACCGGACATCCGAAGTACGGCTCGAAGGGCGCGAACGTGTCCCAGTCGCGCTGCGCGCGCAACGTCCGGGCAAGTGCGTTGCCCTGGCTCCAGAAGTCACCGGCGAGCAGCAGCGCCACCGCCCGCTCCTCCACCTCAGCGGGCAGGCTCTCCCGGTATTTCTTAAAGTTGCAATCGTGCTCGTAGAAGCCGTGGATCAGCCGGAAGTAGGTGTCATACCCAGTCTTGAAAAAACTCTCGTACGACGCCTGGTACGTGTCAGCGTGCGCCGGGTCGCGGAGCGCGCGCGCGACCTCATGGGCGGCCTGGCGTCCGGTCACCATGGCTAGGTACACGCCCCCGGAGAAGATTGGGTCCACGAAGCAGCCGGCATCACCGATCATGAACCAGCCGGGTCCGGTCACCTGGTCGGACACATAGCAGTAGTCGGTCTCGATTCGCAACTCAGTCCGGGGTGCCGTGCCGTGCAGACGCTTCGCAATGCGGGGCACCCGGCCGTAGTGCTCGGCGAAGATTACCTCCGGGGACTCACGCCGAAAGGTGTCCTTGGTCATCACGGTGCCGATGCTGATCGCGTCGTCGGACACCGGGATGGCCCAGACCCAGCCGTCCGCATGGTTGCCGATCTGGATGTCACCCTGGCAGCCGGGGTTGTTCTCCTCGCTCACGCCGGCGAAGTGACGGTAGACCGCTACCATCCGCAGAGACTCCACCGTGCGCCGCAGTCCGAACATCTGAGCGATCCGGCCGCTGCGCCCGCTGGCGTCGAGCACGTAGCGGCAACGGACGTGGTGGTCCTCGCCGTCGAGCCGGTACCGCATGCCGACGACGCGGCCGTCGTCGACGACAATCCTGTTCATCGTCGCTGGCGTGACAACTTCGGCCCCGGAGCTCCGGGCATGGTCGAGCAGCGCGGTGTCGAACCGGGATCGCTCGACCTGGAACGTCTGGTGGTATCGCCCCGGCCCCTGGTCCTCGAACGACACCCGCCGGAAGCATCCGTTCTCGTCGGTGAACTCGGCGCCACACTTGGCGACGTAGCCACCCGAGCGGAACCCCTCGAGCAGGCCCATCTGGTCCAGTAGCCCGGCCATGTAGGGAAGTAGCGATTCCCCGATGTGAAACCGTGGGAACGTCGCCTTCTCCACGACGAGCGTAGAGAATCCTTGCTGGGCCAGCTTGGCTCCGGCGCTGGCTCCGCCTGGACCACCCCCAATGACGACCACGTCGAACTCATGCTGATGCTCCACTGTCTTTCCCTTCTCACTCACCATGGATACGACGCCCGTCGGGCGGTCGGGCGGTCGATTCGTCGTTGACGACAGACGCGTGCGGCCGCTGTGCATCCGCTCGATTTCCGACTGTCCGCGGGTCTCCTCCAGACCACCTAGATCGTCGAAGTGACCCCGGAAGAACAGGAGCGGGCGCTGGGATCGACCGATCGAGGCGGTGACGACCTGACCGAGGATGATCAGGTGGTCACCCCCGGTGTGGACCTCGACAACCCGGCACTCCAGGGCGGCGAGGCCGTCGGCGAGCACCGGCGCGCCGGTCTCGCCGGGCGACCACGGGACAGACCCGAAGCGGTCGAATCCCGGCCGGGCGAACTGCCGGGCCAGCTCGCGCTGGGATTCCGCGAGGATGGTGACCGCGAAGCAGTCGGCGGCGCCGAGCCACGTCGACAGCTGCGATCGCCGGGCGACCGAGAACAGCACGAGCGGTGGGTTGAGTGACACCGCCGCGAACGAGTTCGCCGTCATTCCCACGGGTCCTCGCCGGGTCTGGGTGGCAACCACGGTCACGCCTGTCGCGAACGTACCGAGCACGTCGCGGAGCTCTCGCGAACCGGTCGGTTCCATCACGCGGGGAGTGCCTCGGGAAGCCGGCATGTGAGCACGACGCCGTCCATCGGGAGGTCGTCGCACTCGCTCACCATGACCTCGCGGCGTTGGTGCTCCACCGAGATAATCCGCACCCACTCGTCGTTGGCCGCCACGAACAAGCCGTCGGCGGTGTGCCGCACGGTGCCGGGTGGCTCAACCGGGTCACGGTTGGCCTGTCCCATCACCCCCACGCTGAGCACAATCAGATCGGCGCTATCCGGCTGGGTTGCCCGGGCGCCCGGCGACCGGTAGCCAGCGCGCACCACCCGCCGCACGTCCTCGGCGGAGCGGGTGAAGTCAAGCAGGTGGTCGAGCTGGGTCGGCCGGCCGTAGTAGCTGCGGTGGGTGAAATCCTGCGGGGTGCGCACGAGCGATCGGTCGACGAGCTCGGGAACGAGGTCGGCGAGCATGCGGATGTTCGCGTTCTCCTGCGCGGTACGCAGCTTGAGCGCCGTCTCCTGCCCGGTCAGCGGCATCGACCGCTGCATCACGATGTCACCGGTGTCGACGCCGGCGTCCATCTCGATGGCGGTCACCGCACCGAACTGCTCACCGTTGCGGACCATCCAGTAGAACGGGGCCAGTCCCGCATAGCGAGGGAGCGGGCTGGGATGGAAGTTGATGGCAGTCTCCCCGGGGGCTGCCAGCAGGGGCCCCCGCATGATCTGCTGGAAGTTGGCAACGATGAAGTAGTCGGACCGGAGCTGCGTGAGCTCAGCGACCACCTCAGCGTCATTCACCGACCGCGGCCGGAGCACGGGCACGCCGAGCGCGTGACCCTGCTTTTCGAGGTCGACCGACTTCGGGTCGTCCACGAAGTAGGGGCACAGCCTCCCCGGCCTGGACGTGACCACAGCCACGAGGTCGACCAGTGGGTGTTCGGCGAGCAGGTCGAGGAATGGGGATCCGAGCTTGGAGTTCACCTCCGAGAACAGGACGATGCGGATGCGGCGGGACGCGCTCATTGAGAATGGCTCCTTCGGTGAGGGCACAAGTGGGTTCCGCGCGCTCGTCCCCTCACGCGTAACGACCCGGCGCGATCGTTCCCTGCGGGTCGAGGGTCTTCTTCAGCTCGCGACGCAGGCGCAGGGCGGGTCCGTCGGCACCAGCCCGGTCGACCCAGCTCGCGTGGTCGATGTCCAACCGGTACGGAAGAAACCCCTCTGCGGCGAACAGTTCGTACGCGAGGTCGAGAGCCCGGTGGGCCCTCTCGGTGTCCCGGTCGCGATCGAACTTGAACGACACCACGAAGTCGATGAGATCCGAATTAAGCGCATTGACGGTGCACCCGGCACGGACGCCGGTGCGATCGTGGATCTCCGCCAGCAGGGCGTGGGCCCGGGCCACAGCGCGTCCCGTGAACGGGATCATGGGGAGGAAAAACAGCCACCCGGTGCCGTGCTCGTCGATCTCGCCGGCGGGGCGCCCGAGGGTGGCGGCCAGCATCGTGTCGTTGCTGCTCGGATCACCCGCGAAGGCGCGTTCGGCCATCGTCACGATGACGTCGCCGGGCTCGGGCGCCGAATCCGGATCGTCGAGACCGGTGAACAATCCCACCCGGCGGGCGTCACCGGCCAGGACCGCGGAGACAGCGTCGACGTACTCGAGCGTCCCGCTCACGCACATGTGGGCCATGAACTCATGGGGCTGACC
>JBOHFK010000068.1:0-29082 GCA_050699635.1 Pseudonocardiaceae bacterium
ACTGCTGCGGCGGTCAACGAATCAGCCGGGACAGCCTGCGGTCGGCCAGCGGTTTCCCACCGGTCTGGCAGGTCGGGCAGTACTGGAAGGCGCGGTCGGCGAAGGACACCTCGCGGACCGTGTCACCACAGACCGGGCACGGTAGACCAGCGCGGGCGTGCACCGCCAGACCGGCCCGTTTCTCACCCTTGAGCCGGGCGGCGTCCTGCCCGACGGACCGGGCTACCGCATCGAGCAGCACCCGCCGCAGTGCCTCGTGCAACCGGTCCAGCGCGTCGTCGGGCAGCCGCCCCGCGGTGGCGTACGGCGAGAGCCGGGCGGCGTGGAGCACCTCATCGGAGTAGGCGTTGCCGACCCCGGCGATCATCGTCTGGTCGGTCAGCACCGTCTTGAGCCGCTCGGTGCGCCCGCGCAACACCTCGGCGAGTTCCTCGCGGGACAACGCCAGAGCGTCCGGACCGAGCCGGGCGATGCCCGGCAGGGCAGCCACCCCGGCCGCATCAGCGACCACGTACACCGCGAGTCGCTTCTGAGTGCCCGCCTCGGTGAGATCAAAGCCCGCGCCCCCACTGAGGTGCACCCGCAGGGCGATCGGCCCCTTGCCGGGACGCGGCGCCGCGGGGGGCAGCGAGTCCGACCAGCGCAGCCATCCCGCGCGCGCCAGGTGCATCACCAGCGCGGGCCCGTCGGTGTGCAGCGCGAGGAACTTGCCGTGCCGGCCGGCCCCGGTCACCGGACACCCATTCAGGGCACTCACCGCCGGCTGCACCGTCTTGAGCACCGTGAGGGAAGCCACGTCGATGCGGGTCACGGTCGCACCGACGGCATGCTCGCGCAGATGATGCGCCAGCGCCTCGACTTCGGGCAGCTCAGGCATGTGCTCTAGGGTGCGGCCCGGCCGATCGGCATGACCCGCAGGAGCGGCCCGTTGATGTCGTCGGGCTTTCCCATCGATTCCAGGTCATCGGCAATCCGCATGGTCTCCTCGCGAGCCGGCAGTATGCCGCGCACGACACCCTCCCAGTACTCGCCGGCGCTCTCGATCGGTTCATCGGTCTCCGCGGTGATGATCCAGGGCCGCTGAGCCGCCCACAGCACCGGCATCAGCAGCAGGAGCAGCAGGAGCAGGAGCAAGAACCAAGCCGGTACCTCGACGTCGTTGGGGGTCCAGAACACCACGAATAGCGCCAACCCCACCAGGACCACCAGCATCACGACACCGGCCACATAACCTGCGGCCATATCGTGCTCGAACTGGTCCGCCAGCTGCGGCTTGGTCCAGCTGATCCGGCTGCGGACCGTCCAGGTGCGTCTTTCCTGATCCCGCACCACCAGCTCCATGATCTGACCTCCGTATCCCCACGCCGATGCCAACCCAGCGTAACGCCGAGCTGACACCGACGGACACGGGTGGAATGCTGACACGCGATGACGCAACGGCCGCCCTCATTTTCTCGTCGCCGGGAGAATTTCACCTGCCTGCATTGTGGGACCGCGGTCCGCGGCAGTGGTTACACCAACCACTGCCCACGATGCCTGTGGTCGCGCCACGTCGACGTCAGTCCCGGCGACCGGGCGGCGGAGTGCGGCGGAGCGATGGAGCCCGTTGCTGCGCTGTCCGAACGCGGCGAGATCGTCGTGGTGCAACGGTGTGTCGTCTGCGGGCACCTCTGGCGCAACCGCAGTGCAGCCGATGACGACCGGGACGCGTTGCTGGGGTTGTTCGGCCGCCCGGTGCCTGATCCGTCCTGACGATCATCGCCACCCCCCTGGGCTGGGCCTGCCGTCGATGGCCTGCCGTAGGACGCCGGCAGGGCCACCGTGAAGCAGGCCCCGCCGTCGGGTGCCGGGTCCGCGCGGATCGCGCCCCCCATGCGGGTCACCAGCCCGTGTACCAGGGCCAGGCCGACGCCACCCGCGCCGACCGGGCGGTGCCCGCGGTAGCGGGCGTGCAGCGCGCCGCGTTGGAACACCAGGGGGTAATCCTCGGGGGCCAGCCCGGGGCCGCCGTCGAGCACCCGCAGCACGCCGGCGCCGGGTGTGTCGGACACGGCGAACTGCAGCGGCGCACCGGCCGGGGTCACCCGCAGACCGCGATCAGGAGCCGATCCGGGAAATGTTCAGGTCAGGTAGGGATGTTGTGGATCTGGCGCGACTGCGCCCGGTGGGTCACCAGCGGTGGGCGGCGTGGCGGCGCTGCTGAGACAGGCCGCGAGTGGCGCCACTGTGCTGGGGCCCGGCATAGGCCCGCCGGACCCGCCCGCTCGCGCTGCCCAGCAGCCCGAGCGCGATCAGCAGCGCCGCGATCGAGACCAGGGCGGCGACCAGCGCGTTCGCACTGATTCCGGTGACGGCGCCGGCCGTGGGAACCGGCGTGGCATTGACGACCTGGTCGATGCGTTGTGCGGGGGCGGCGGCATCGGCCGGGGCGGGTTGCGGGATGGGGAGCTTGGAATAGTCCACCAGCCCGGTGCGCTCCAGCGTCTCCATGTGCTTGGTGAGCAGTGTCGCGGCGTTGGCGGCAAACGACCGGACCAGTTCGTTGCGGGTACCCGCCCGCACGGCGGTGATGGCCGGAAGCACTTCGCCATCGGTGCTGCGCAGCCCTTGGGCGAACATCCGGTCGTAGGCTGCACCGGAACGCCCGGACAGGTCCTTCAGCCAGCCCTGCTGCGGCACAGTGGGCTGGTCTGGCAGCGGTACGCCGAGTTTGCCCGCGGCCGCGCGGACCTGATTATCGAGATCGCCGTAGTCGACCGCGATGCGTTTGGCGATGGTGCGGACCTGCGGGTTGCTGCCCTGTTGCTGAGCCTGTTTCCCACTTGATCCCCCGGACAGGCCTGCCTGCCGGACCATGATCAGCAGGTCCCGATCCGCGGGGCCCAGGGGACCCCACCGGGTTTGCAGCCAGCCCGGATCCTGACTTGTGACCTGGCCGGTACGGGCGAGCGCGGTCCCGTACTGCGACGTCCCCCAGTACTGGAAGACGGCCAGGGTCAAGGCGGCGATCACGGCCAGGGCGACAGCCCATCGGACGAAGCGGGGTACCGGGGGGCGCAAAACAGGAACCTTTCTCGGCAGGGGCTGGGTCGTGGGGCCAGATGAGGGGTCGTGGGGCAGACGAGGGGTCGTGGGGTCAGACGAGGTCGAACTGCTCGGTGTGGATCCGCGGCTGCGGCACATCCAGCCCGTCGAGCACGGTCAGCACATCGGTGACCATCGCGGGCGGCCCGCACAGGTAGTAGTCGAGCTGGTTGCGCCGGAACTCGCCGGGCAACAGCGCCGTGAGCAGCCGCTCGTCGACGTCACCGGACTCACCGGTCCAGCTCGGTGGCGGTCGCCGGAGCACCTCGACGACGGTGAGGTCCTCCAACCGCTGCTGAAGCTGCCTGATCTCGCCGCGGAACAGCAGTTCATCGATGCTCCCGGCGACGACCAGCAACCGGTGCGGTCGCTTGTCGCGTCGGTGCGCCAGGGTCCGCAGCATGCTCATCATCGGGGTGATGCCCACCCCACCGGCGATCATCACCAGACCGGTGGTGCGCCGCAGATCGAGGGTGAAGGCGCCGTGCGGGCCGTCGACCCACACCGGGCTGCCCGGCCGCAGCATCCGCAGCTCACTGGTGAAATCACCGCTGTGCCGGATCGTGAACTCGGTCCACAGCCCGAGATGAGCGCTCGAAGCGATGGTGAATGGATGCTCCTGAGCCCTGACCGACGGGTTCAGGCGCAACCAGGCGAACTGGCCGGGAGCGAACTCCAGGGTCCGGTAACCCCGCCGGGAACGTGCGCGCCGGGGCTGGAGGACCAGAGTGCTCACCGTGCTGGACTCCGGCCGCACCTCGCGGACCACGTACTGGCGGCCGGCTCCGAAAACCGGCAGCCACAGCCACCGGTAGCCCAGCACCCCCAGCACACCTAGCGCGAGCACGATGAGCAATGCCCGCATGGACGCGTCCCGAACCAGATGGTTGAGCCACCAGACGTGCAGCGCGCTGAGCAGCAGCACCGAGCCGGCCAGCGCGAGATGCACCCACCGCCACACCTCGTAGCGGTGCCCCAGTCGCCTTCTCAGCACCGTCAGGGCGATCAGCGCACCCAGCGCCACGGTGGCGCCCAGCGCCGTTCGAGCACGATTGGGGGCGTGCACGACGTCGAACAACGCCAGGTTGGCCGGGTTGGCCACCACCACCAGGACGATGTGCAAGGCCACCAGCAGGGTGACCGCCAACCCGATGAAGCGGTGGATACCCATTACGCCGTCGATGCCGAGCGTGCGGGTCAGCGAGCGCAGCCGGGACGGCAGCACCACCGCGCAGACCAGCATTGACGTGGCGAGCAACCCCATCCCGACGGAAAGCTGGGACAGCAGCGAGGAGCCATCCCCGGCGCGGGGGCCGTGCAATACCGGTGCCAAGAGCACGGGTGCCAGGAGCACGGCGAGGAAGGCCGTTGCCCACAGCGTTCGTTCCAGCTGGCGTCGCACGCCACGAACTATGGAGAACCGGACACCTGGCCGAGGCAACCTGAGAGCGTTACCCGCCTGTGGTCGCCCACCCGGCGTTGAGGCGCGACGAGCGACAGCCAATTAGCCCGAATGGCCCGGGTGTTAGTCCATTTGCCGGATAGGACCCTCAACGACAACCGGTAACCCGATGGATTCGACCAGTCATCCTGCCGGTCATCGATAGGCCCCCACCGCACAGCTAGTCTTGCCGCCGATGCTAATTGATCAACCTTCGACGGTGCTACGGCATCCCGTGCTGCTGATGGTGCCACTGCGCCAGACAACGAGCCGGGTGCTTCAGGCGCTCCGGTCCACCGGGTTCGAGACCCGGATCCTGGACGCCGTCCCGGATGTGCTGGACGCGGCGCGCGCCCAGAACCTCGCGGCGATCGTGCTCGACGTTGTCCTGGTGGGCCCGGAGCCCCGGACCTTCCTCGACGAGCTGCGCCGGGTTGCGCCCGCGCTACCGGTCATCGCGCTGACCTCCCGCGAGCAGCGAGAGCAGACCGTGTCGCTGCTGCGGGGCACCCTGGACGACTACCTGACCACCCCGTTCCCGGTGGAAGAGCTGGTCAGCCGGCTGCGGCTGCGGGTCTCCGATCAGCTGGCGGTGGACCGGACCGTGCTGCGCGCCGGGCTGGTCACGGTCGATACCGCACTCGGGCTGGTCAGCGTCGCGGGCCGGCTGGTCACGCTGTCACCGACCGAATATGCCCTGCTGGTCGCGCTGGCCAGCCGAGCCGGTGAGCCGGTGTCCCAGAACCGCCTCGCCACCACGGTCTGGGGCCAACCCAAGTCCTCCAACCTGGTCGAGGTCTATATCGGCTACCTCCGCCGCAAACTCGGCCCCGACCGGATCCGCACCGTCCGCGGTGCCGGCTACGTCCTCGACGGCTGACCCCTCCACATTGAGCGCCCTGTCGGCCAGACAAGAAGATCACGGTTTGTGTGCCTACGACGACCGTATTTGTCACTGTATGCACACAATCCGTGATCAACCACTCAATGCGATTCGTCGAGAAGGGGGCGCCAGCGCAATCCCGGGAACCGGGCGAAACCACGATCTGTGGTGATCCAGGTTGCGCCGTTTTCGATTGCCAGTGCGGCGTGGAAGGCATCGGGCACCACGTTGCCGCGCGCGCCGACCCGGCGGCACAGTGCAGAGAAGATGGCCCAATGCCGCGCGCCCGCCCGGATGGGGATCGCGGCGGGCGCCGCCAGCACCTCGTCGCAGAATTCCAGCGCGATCGCGGGCGGAGTCGGCTCACGGTAGACTCGGTGATTCGGCACAATCCGCAGGAAGCTGGAGAACACCAGCTCGCTCACTCCGAAGGGCTCGTCGCCATCCAGGACATCAGCCAACCATTTGCCGGTTTCCGCGCTGCGCGGAGACTCCGGCCGATGTGCGTAGATGAAGACGTTGACGTCAGCCAGCAGCACGAGCGGCGACCTCGCCATCATCGAGTAGCTCGGCCAGCGCAGCCTTGTCTTCGAGATCAACACCCGGTTGTAGCCCGCTACCGCCGAATGTGGGCAGCCGAACACCGCGGCGGCTCTCGACCGCGCGTCCGGCCAACAGCAGCTGCAGTGCGTCGTTGACAACGTTGCTGAGGGAGCGATGGCTACGCGCGGCCATTTCCTTCGCCTGGACCAGCAGGCTTTCCTCGATGTTCACCGTCGTCCGCATCGTGACACCATAGCATCACAGGTCCGCATCATGATGCGCCTACTTGCGCTGGATCGGCCGCGGCCGGGTGGAGTGGTGCAGAATCGAGAGATGCGCCGTCGATTGTTCGAGGCCGAGCATGAGACCTTCCGGGAGAGTGTTCGCACCTTCCTCGCCAAGGAGGTGACACCGCATCTCGACGCCTGGGACGCCGCGGGCATCGTGCCCCGGGAGCTGTTCCAGATTGCCGGAGCGGCCGGTTTCCTGGGGATGGCGATCCCCGAGGAACTCGGTGGCGGCGGGGTGTCCGATTTCCGGTTCAACGCGGTGCTGGGCGAGGAGATCATGGCCGCGGGGGCCGCGGGCGCGGGACTCGGGCTGACCCTGCACAACGACATCTGCCTGCCGTACTTCCTGGACCTGGCCACCGAGGAGCAACGGCACCGGTGGCTGCCGGGCATCGCCTCCGGGCAGCTGATCACGGCGATCGCGATGACCGAGCCGGGGATGGGCTCGGACCTGGCGGGCATGACCACCACCGCGGTACGCCAGGCAGATCACTACCTGATCAACGGATCGAAAACCTTCGTCAGCAGTGGGATCAACGCCGACCTGGTGATCACCGCGGTGAAGACCGACCCCGGGGAACAGCACCAGGGAATGAGCCTGCTGGTGCTGGAGCGCGGGATGGCGGGCTTCGAGCGTGGCCGCAACCTCGCCAAGCTGGGTCAGCACGCTCAGGACACCGCCGAACTGCTCTTCCGCGACGTCCAGGTGCCGGTGACCAACCTGCTCGGCACGCAAGGCCGCGGCTTCGCCCACCTGGTGGACCGGCTGCCTCAGGAGCGGCTGTCGATGGCGGTCGCGGCGGTGGCCGGCGCGCGGGCAGCGGTGACGCTCACGCTGGCCTACGTCAAGGACCGCACCGCGTTCGGGGCCCCGATCGGGTCGTTCCAGAACACCAAGTTCCGGCTGGCCGAGATGGCCACCGAGATCGACATCGCGCAGACCTTCACCGACCGCTGCATCGAGGCGCTGGGCGAGGGCGAACTGACCGTCGCCGATGCCGCCAAAGCCAAGTGGTGGTGCACCGAATTACAGGGCCGGGTGGTGGACATCTGCTTGCAGCTGCACGGCGGTTACGGCTACATGCTCGAGTACCCGATCGCCCGGGCGTTCGCCGACGCCCGGGTCACCCGGATCTACGGCGGCACCACGGAAATCATGAAGGAAGTAATCGGCCGGTCACTGGGGTTGTAACACCGGCCCGCGTCGCCCATCTCGGGTACATCAGTTGGGGTGAATGTCGGGGTCCGGTGGTACGTAAGACCCAGGTTGCACGATGTCTTACCTGAGCACCTCAACTCCTCCAGCACGGAGAGGCGGCCCAGGATGACCAGCTACGACGGCGCGGCGGTTGCCCACGACATGTTCGCGTTGCTGCACGAGGCCGCGGCACCCGTGGTGACCCGCTGGAGCTACTGCACCGACGATCCGTTCGCGGTGACCATCGAGATCCAGACCCGCGGCAATCGCTTCGTCGACTGGGTACTCGCCCGCGACCTGCTGGTCACCGGACTGTCCGCGCCCGCCGGGATCGGGGATGTGCGGGTACGTCCGGCCAACATGGGCGAATGGGAAGTGACGCTGGTCGAGATCCGATCCCCCGATGGGCACGCCGTGCTCGAGGTGGACCGCGACCTGCTGCGGCAGTTCGTCCAGGCCACGATCGACCTCATCCCGTTGGGCAGCGAGGGGCTGGCCGTCGACATCGACGCCGAGATCGAAAAGATCACCCGGAGCTGCGCGGACTAAAGCCGGTTCGGTTGCCCGCCGGTTAGGTCGAGGTGAACGGCGTTATCTGCGAGAATGCAGATCATGGCAGCGTCGCGGAAGTACTCTGACGAGTTTCGGCAGCGTGCTGTGCGGATGGTCCTCGATGTTCGCGAGGAAGGCGCTGCTGAGCCCGAAGCGGTCAAGCGGGTCGCCGATGAGTTGAGCGTGCCCGCCAGGACGCTGCAGCAGTGGGTCGACCACGCACAGCAGGCCGAAGGTGCCGACGCCACCGCGATCACCGAGCCCGATCCGTATGAGGCGGGCGTGCAACTCGTGGAGTTCGGCGCACTCGATGAGGCGCAGAACGTGTGGGGCGCCGCGGCCGAGGCCGGCGACACCGAGGCCGCATTCAACCTCGGGGTCCTGCTGGTGCGCCGCGGTGAGCTCGAGGAGGCGGCCAACTGGTGGCGCAAGGCGGCGGACGCCGGCGACCCGGACGCCGCGGCCGGGCTGGGCATGCTGCTGGTGCAGCGCGGTGAGCTCGACGAGTCCGAGACGTTGTGGCGCACCGCCGCCGAGGCCGGCAATACTGACGCCGCCACCGGGCTGGGCCGGCTGTTGGTGCAGCGCGGCGATCTCGCCGAGGCGGAGACCTGGTGGCGCACCGCCGCCCAGGCCGGCGACACCGAGGCCGCTACCGGGCTCGGCGTGCTGCTGGAAAAGCGCGGCGAGCATGATCAGGCGGAGACCTGGTGGCGGACCGCCGCCGAAGCCGGCGACACCGCCGCGGCCACCGGGCTGGGCGTGCTGCTGGTGCGGCGCGGTGACGTCACCGAGGCGGAGACCTGGTGGCGGACCGCCGCCGAAGCCGGCGACACCGCCGCGGCCACCGGATTGGGCATGCTGCTGGAAAAGCGCGGCGATCTCGCCGACGCCGAGACCTGGTACCGCAAGGCCGCCGAGGCCGGCAACACCGACGGCGCCAACTACCTCGGCCGGCTGCTGGAGCAGCGCCACGACCTCGCCGACGCCGAGACCTGGTACCGCAAGGCCGCCGAGGCCGGCAACACCGCCGCGGAGAACAACCTTGGCCAGCTGTTGGTGCAGCGCGGCGACCTCACCGAGGCAGCCAACTGGTGGCGCCGCGCCGCCGAGGCCGGCAACACCGCGACCGCCGCGGGCCTGGGTGTGCTGCTGGAGCAGCGCGGTGAGCTCGACGAGGCCACCCGCTGGTACCGCACCGCAGCCGAAGCCGGCAACCTCGCCGCCGCGGCGGGGCTTGCCGGCCTGCTCGAACAGCGCGGTGAGCTCGACGAGGCCACCCGCTGGTACCGCACCGCAGCCGAGGCCGGCAACTCCACCGCCGCGTTCAACCTCGGTCTGCTGTTGAAACGGCGCGGCGACCTCGACGGCGCCGCTCAGTGGTCCCGGACCGCCGCCGAAGCCGGCAACAGTGATGCCGCCAACAACCTCGGCCTGCTACTGGAGGAGCGCGGCGACCTCGACGAGGCCGTGAGCTGGTATCGGACCGCGTCGGAGGCCGGTAACACCACCGCCGCCTACAACCTGGGGCTATTGCTCAAGCAACGTGGCGACCTCGACGGCGCAGCGACCTGGTACCGCATCGCAGCCGAAGCCGGCAACACCAGCGCAGCGAACAACCTCGGTGTGCTGCTCGAGCAACGCGGCACCCTCGATGAGGCCGAACGCTGGTACCGCAGCGCCGCCGAAGCCGGCAACACCAGCGCCGCCTACAACCTCGGCGTCCTGCTGGGCCAGCAACGATCCCGGGCCGGTTCATGACTGCTCCGGTGGGGATGATGAAGACCCCGGGGGGAGAAGAAGAATGAAGACGGTACAACGTGGACTTAACGGTTCCCCACGGGCTAAAGCCGGGGGATTTCAACCTCGGACCGCACCACAACACCGACCCAGGGAGGAGGGCACAGGATGTCTTACGTCGTCAGCAGTTGTGTGGCCCCGTTCTGCCACAGCCAGGATCACCCTGGCAGCGTTCCGATCCCGGGAGTCGGTATAACCGCACTCCCGGCACAGGAAGATCCGTTCGGCGAGCCCCAGCGGTTGCTTGATTCTCGCGAAACAGCGGGAACACGTCATTGTCGTGTAGGCGGGCTTGACCATCACCACCATCCGGCCGGCCCGCACGCCGTACTCGATCAGGGTTCGTTTCGTCACACCGACGGCTGCGTCAGCGGCCTTGCGGGCCATCGTGGACCGGGCCAGGAAC
Source organism: Pseudonocardiaceae bacterium (assembly GCA_050699635.1). Classification (GTDB taxonomy): domain Bacteria; phylum Actinomycetota; class Actinomycetes; order Mycobacteriales; family Pseudonocardiaceae. The sequence goes on from JBOHFK010000068.1 coordinate 10,198, forward strand.
CGTGGCCGGAAGTCCTCGACAGCGATGGTCTGGTGGTCGGCGACCACACGCTGGGCCCACAACCGCGCGGTATGAACGTTCTGCCTGGCCGTTTTCTTGTGCAGCCGCGCGGTCTGCGCCCGGGCGCGCTGGTAGCCCTTCGACGGGGCCTGCCCGCGTGGACGGCGCCGCCGGGACATTCTCCGCTGGGATTTGGCCAGCTCGGCGGCGCACTGCTTCCGGTGCCCGGCGTAGGGCAGGTCATAGGCGCGGTCGGTTGTGGTGGCGGTGACCGTCACGCCCCAGTCGATGCCGATCGAACCGTCGGCATCCGGCATGGGCTCAACGTCGCGGGTGACGACGAAACTGGCGTACCAATGGCCCAGGCAGTCCCGGTACACTCGGACGCTGGACGGCGCGGACGGCAGCTCCCGGGACCACACAACCGGGACGGTGACCTCCTTGGGGAGGACCAGTCGGCCGTCCCGGATCGTAAATCCGCGGGTGGTGTACTCCAGCGAGGACAGCGTGGTCCGGCGTTTCTTGATGGTGGGCTTGTGGCGCCCCTTCACCGTGCGGGAGTGGTTCAAGGCGGTGGCGTAGGTCCGCAACGTCTGCTGCTGCGCGACCTGCGAACCCTCCCGCAACCATCCGTGTTGGGCACGGGCCTTAGTGAGCAGCTTCGACAGCGTGCACAACGTGGGCTTACGGCCGGTGTTCTGCTGGTGCACTGCCTCATTCCACAGAAACCGACACCGATGCCACTCCGCTTCCAACGCGGCCACCGCTTGCGCACCGGGACGCAAGCGGTAGGTGAACCGCACCGTCTCGGACATACCAGACAGCATACAGGTACGCGCGGTATGGTGGTGGGGTGGAGGAGGTCCGGTCGAACAACAACGTCGTGTACCGGTGCACCTACCACGTCGTATGGTGCCCCAAGTACCGGCGGCCGGTTCTCACTGGCCCCGTTGACGACCGACTCAAACAGATCATCCGCGAAGTGTGCGCAGAACGCGCCGCGCCGATCATCGAACTTGAAACGATGCCCGACCACGTCCACCTCCTCGTGTCCTGCGACCCGCAGTACGGCATCCACCGCCTCATCAAGGGCATCAAAGGCAGATCGTCCCGACTGCTCCGCTCCGAGTTCGGCTCGCTCCGGACCCGGATCCCAACCCTGTGGACGAACAGCTACCTCGTCGCTACGGTCGGTGGCGCGACGCTGGAGATCGTCAAGGCGTACATCGAGAACCAGCGAAACGCTTAACGGCATCCCTTACCTCCCCATAGCTGAAGCCAGGGGTTTCACGGGACTTTACCAATGAGCCCACTGTCCCGGCTGTCGGCCTTGATCGCCCGGCCGGCCAGCACCATCCTGGACGCCACTGTGGCACTCGTCGCGCTGCCGCGCCGGGTGGTCACCATGGTGATCGAGGTCGAGGCGACCCTCGCTGCCGTCAACGCAGCCACCAACCGGACCGATGAGCTGATCGACCGCATCAACGGCATCACCACCAAGGCGGAGGGCGCCGTGCGCGCCGCCTCCGAGACGGTTGGCGCTGCCGCGGCGGCCATCGAGCAAGCCAGCACGATCACCGCGACCGCCGCCCCATTGCTGGCCAGCTACTCCGAGCCGTTGCGCCGCTTGGAACCGGCGGTTCGCCGGCTCGCCGAGACCACCGACACCCACGAGGTCGACGCGTTGGTCAAGCTCATCGACCGGCTACCGCGCCTGGTCAACGCGATGGATGACGACGTGATGCCGTTGCTGGATCGCCTGGATCAGAGCGGCCCCGACCTGAATCAACTGCTGGACAGCGTCTCCGACCTCAACCGCATGGCCGGGCGGATCCCCAAGGTATTCAGGCGCCGCGGAGCTCCGCCTTCGTGAGACAGAGCCTTCGTGAGACAGAGCGAGATACACGTTTCTTGTGCGATCGGTGTATTGTACGTGTATGGGTAGAACCCGGACCAATGTTGAGATCGACGATCAGGCCCTGGACGTCGTGATGCGCCGCTACCGGCTGGCGACCAAGACAGAGGCGATCGATCTCGCACTGAGACGCCTGGCAGGCCAGCCGATGAGCCGCGAGGAGGCACTCGCGATGCGGGGCGCTGCCGCGTTGGACGAGGTTCCCGCCGAGGTGGCACTCGAGCCGTGATTCTCATCGACACATCAGCTTGGGTGGAGTTCGACCGTGCGACCGGCGGCGCGGTCGACACCCGGCTGACTGAACTGATCGCGGACACTGACCAGGTCGCGGTCACCGAGCCCGTGATGATGGAGGTGCTGGCGGGAGCTCGGGACGATCGGCGTGAGCAGGACCTTCGGCGCCTGCTCGACCGCTTCCACCTCATCCGGTTCGACCCTGTCGTCCACTTCACCGGCGCGGTGCGCATTTACCGGAGCTGCCGGCGAGCCGGCGTGACCCCACGCGGCCTGGTCGACTGCATGATCGCGGCCGTCGCGTCCGGCACCGCGACTCCAGTGCTCGCTCACGATCGGGACTTCGCCCGAATCGCCGATGTCATCGACCTCACTCTCGACGAGCAGTCTCTGCGGGTGTAGCGCGGGAGTCGACGACGATGGATCGCTACGACGCCTGAGACTAGCCCTGCCATGGCCCCCACATCGTGGACAGCATGGGACCGCCGTCACGTCTGTGGAGTGGGTGCCTGCCAGGGTTGCACCCACGGGTTGGCGGGCCAGCTCTCCGCGGCGGCCATCAGCGGGAAGGCCGTGGCACCGTCGAGTGATTCGCGGATGATGTCCGCGTGGCCGGCATGTCGGGCGGTCTCCTCGATCAGGTGCAACAGCACCCACCGCACCGACCACGCGGCGACACCCGGTAAGAACGACGCCATCGGCGCCGGGACCGGCACCGGCTGCCCGAGGTCGGGAATACCCTCGATGATCGCATCGGTCTCCTTGGCCGCCTGCTCGTACAGACTCAGCGTGCCGGATAGGGTCTCGTCAGGCCCGAGCCGGAAGCTCGCGTGGTGGTCGTCCACCGACCACTTCCGATCGCGCTGCTGGACAGTCATCATCCAGCCCCGCTCCACGGTCGCGGCGTGTTTGATCAGGCCCCCGACGCTCAGCGGGCTTGCGGTAGAGGTCATCCGGGACTGGTCATCTGTCAGACCGTAAGCGGTCACGCGCAGCACCAAGCGCTGCTGAGCGAGGTAGGCCAGCATCCCGTCGCGCTCATTGGCCACCGGGGCAACGGATCTGGGCATGTCGTGCACCTCTCTGTTCGGGACCCGCTCAGCCTGGCATCCGACCCCGACAGTTTGCGCTGTCGCCAACCTTCCGGGCCGTCACAGGCTTGCGGGCCGGTCCTCGAGATTGAGCAGAATCGCTGACCAGACGCCGGCAAGATGGTCGCGCACCGCCTGGTCGGCGATCGTGCCGTCGGCTCCGATCATGTCGCCGTGCACCGGCAGCGCCACACAGGCAGGCTTGATGATCTCAGCACCCACGTAGCCGAGCACCAGCTCCAGCGTCGCCGTCGCGCCACCGCCCCGCCCGATCGCGGCCGCGTTGATCCAGTCGACCGGTTTGCGGTATATCTCACCGCCGCCAACGGTCCAGTCGAGCAGGTTCTTCAAGCTTTCCGGGCAGCGTCCCGGCATATTCCGGGGTGCAGAACAGCACGGCATCAGCCGCTGCGATCTGCCGGCGGAGCTCCGCCGCGGCCGCGGGTAGATCGCCCTGTTCATGGTCGGGATTGAACGCAGGTAGGTCACCCAGACCCGCATAGAGAACCGCCGTGACACCGTCGGGAGCGACGGCGCGAACCGTCCGTCGAGCCGCGACGAGTGCTGCCCGACACCAGCAATACAGACGTCACCTTCTCTCGACGGTGGGCATCGCGCAAAGGTTCCACTTGGCGGCGAACCTGGGCCCGAAACAGCGAGTAGGTTCCACTTGGCAGCGAGCCTGGCGCTGGCGGATTAGCATGTGGTGATCTGAGGCGAGCTGGATGAGCAAGTCGGAGGGCAGGTGGAGGATCGGGCTACCCGGGGCCACGCAGCCGCGGAGGAGCACACCCGGGATAGGCACAAACCGGCAGGCCGGATGACGTCCCGGCGGGCTGCCGGCGAGCTCGAGGCCGAGGTGCTGGCCTCGTTGTGGGCTGCCGAGGAACCACTCACGACCGCAGACGTGCGGCAGGCGGTCGGCGGCGCGCTGGCCTATAACACCGTGCAGACCATCCTGGTCCGGTTGTATGACAAGGGGCTCATCGACCGGCTAGCCGACGGTCGTCGCCACGAATACTTCCCCGTCAAGGGTGCTGAAGAGCTCGCCGCCGAGCAGATGCAGGCATTGTTGAGCCGGGGCCGGGATCGGCAGGCAGTGCTACAGCGGTTCGCCACCTCGCTGTCGGTGGAGGATGCGCGGCTGCTGCGAGCGATGTTGCGGCGCCGCCGATGACCGTCAGCGTGTACCTGCCGGCGGCGCTGTCGCTGTTGCTGGCGACGCTCAGCCGGATTGTCGTTGCACGGACAGCGCCGACCCGGGCCGCCGCGTTCGTGATTGCCGCCGTGCTGTGCGCCGCCGCGGCGACGTGGGGACTGGTGCTGCTGGCCGCGACGTTGCTGGGCAATACGTCGTTGGTCGCCGATGAGGCCCTTGAGCGGGGCGTCGAGCTCCAGGATCCGGTGCCCAAGCTGATCGGGGTCACCGCGGCCGCGTTGCTGATCTTGGGCGTGGTCCGGGTGGCGAGGGTACTGCGGGCCCGCCGGGCCACCAACCGGGAACTTCGGGCGGTCTGCCGCGCCTGCGGGTCCGGGGAGTTGGCCGTGGTGTCCATCGATGCTCCACACGCCTTCGCGGTGCCGGGCCGTCCGGGACGGATCCTGGTGACTCGCGGCCTGTTATCGGCGCTGGATGGGGACGAACGGCGGGTGGTGCTGGCGCATGAGCGGGCGCACCTGCAAGGCAGGCATCACTGGCTTCGCGCCGCGACCGAGGTGTGCGCCGCCGTGAACCCGCTGTTGATTCCGGTGCGGGAAGCGGTGGCCTACCTGGTCGAGCGCGGCGCGGATGAGCACGCCGCGGTGGTGACCGGCAGCCGGGAGCTGGTCGCCCGGGCGTTGACGAAGGCTGCGCTGGCCAGTGGATCCAGCCCACAAGTGCCCGGCTGGGCGGCATCGCTGCGCTTTACTGGATGCGGGGTGTCGGCTCGCGTGGCGGCGTTGCACTCGGACCCGCCCCGCCCGGAGCCCCTGGTTCCCAGTAGCGTGCTGGCACTGGGTGTGGCCACCACAGTCGCTGCGGTGCAGGCCACTATCGCGTTCTATCAACTCATTTACTGGCTGTGGCCAACCTGACCGGTGCGACAACAATCACGCTCGGTGTGGCGTGTCCCGGGGATCGTCACATCCCGCAACGTCCGCTAGTCTCTTACACGCTGTAGGAGATCGTCCTGACACGGCCAGGCGGCGCCTGGGATAGGTAGGGACCAATGAGCGGTCGGGCAGCGAACACAACAACACGGGTGCTGGTCATCTCAGGCAGCGTCGGCGCGGGCCACGACGGCGCCGCCGACGAGCTGATCAGCCGTCTTGCCAAGCTGGGCGTGGCGGCAGACCGCCGGGACTACCTGGACGCGCTGCCGCGGATATGCCGCTACATCCTGCGGGATGGTTACCGGTTGAGCATCGGATACTGGCCGGCGTTTTTCGACTGGCTGTTCGCCAACCTGGAGCGCACCGGCTGGGTGCGGCGGGTCACCCTGTGGCTGTGCAAGGTGGCGCAGCCTGACGTGCTGCGCTGGGTTGGCGATCATGACGTTGTGGTGTCCACCTATATGTTGTCCAGCCAGACGCTGGGACAGCTCAAGGAAGCCGGGCAGCTGAACGCGACCCTGGTGACCTTTCTGACTGATCCGGCGGTGCATCGGACGTGGGTGCACCCGGCCGTGGACCACCATGTCACCGTGACCGAGGCCACTGCCCGGCAGGGACAGGAGATCTACCACACGCCGATGCAGGCCGTCGGCGGGCTGGTGTCGTCCCGGTTCGCCGAGCGGGTGGACAGTGCCCGTCGCGATCAGTTGCGTGCCGAGCTGGGGCTGTCCCCGGATGCCCTGGTGATCCTGCTGGCGACCGGCTCGTTGGGGATGGGCGACGTGCCCAACGTGGTGCGCTCGTTGAGCTCCGCGGGGATCGGCGAGGTGGTAGTGCTCTGCGGGCGCAACGATCGACTCCGCAAGCAGATCTCCGGGCCCGGGGTGCACGCGCTGGGCTGGCGCGACGATGTTCCTGAGCTCATGGCCGCGGCCGATGTGCTGGTCCACAATGCGGGCGGGCTCTCGCTGACCGAGGCGCTGACCGCCGGTTTGCCCGCCGTGACCTACCGCCCCATTCCCGGCCACGGCATCGCCAACTCCCAGGTCCTGCTCGACGCCGGCCTCGCGCCGTGGCCGAGCACCGACGCCGAATTGGTCGAAGCGATCCGGAAGCAGGCCGTCCACCGGGGTGACCCCAGCCACGTGGTGCGTGACCCCGACACCGCGTCGCTCGTGCTGAGCCTGCTCGCCGAACGCGGCGGGGCCAAACTCGGCGGGGCCGTCGCTGTACCAGACCAGGATGCCCAGCCGGCCTGACCTAGCCGAAGTGATCCCGCAGCGGACCGACCGTGCAGCCCAGCTCCTCGGCCAGCTCGGCGAGCAGGGGTAGTGCCCGCACCGTGGCGCGCCAGCTGCCAGCGACCCGGGCCGTGCAATCCGAGTCGTGCAGCAGCACCGTCCCACCCGGCCTCAGCTGGCGCCGGACCGTGCCGGTCACCTGGGCAGGGCTGCGTGGTTCCCAATCCCGGCCCCAGGCCGTCCACAGCACCGGCCGCAGCCGGGCGCGGCGGGCCGCGATCAGCGACCCCAGCGTCAGCACGCCGTAGGGCGGCCGGAACCAGATCGGCCGCACTCCGGTCACCGCGGCGACCGCCTCGGCAGCTCGCGCGACGTCGCGCTGTACGTCGACCGGCCCTCGGGCCAGGTGGTTGCGGTGGCTGAAGCCATGGACCGCAGCCTCATGCCCGGCGGCCACCGCCGCCGCAGCCACCTCGGGGTACCGCTGCACCTGCGCGCCGAGCATAAAGAACGTCGCGGTCCAGCCCAGCCGATCCAGCGCCTCGCACACCGCCGGCGTGCCTTCTGGATCTGGACCGTCGTCGAAGGTCAACGCCACGTGGCCGGCGCGGCCGATGCCGGCCAGCCCGGGCCACCCAGCGGCGCACAACACCCGTCCCCGGAGCAGCGCGGGACCAGTCCAGCCCGCCACTGCAGCCATGGTCGCCGCCACGCCCAGAGCTGTCCCCCGTCTACTCATCGCGCTGGGATTTATCGCGCTGGGAGCGACTCCTGATCTGACCATCACGGAACGCTACCGGAGCTGCTCATCGGAGCCGCACGGGCACTTCTTCCGGGACGAGAGTCTAGGAGGGGCGGCCGCATTCCGGTCGCCCCTCCCGGCCAATGGCACCATATGCGATCATTTATCATCGCGGGGGGTACTGCCCGACTCAGCTGATGTCAGGCTGCCCAGCACCATCCCGGATGGTGCCGTCAGCCACGCTGGTGCCGTTTCCTAGCTAACGGCACCGCACGCAATCACCGGCGCCGGCTCAGCTGACGATGGATCCGCCGTTGCCGCCGTTAGCGCTACCGCCGGCACCTCCGGTGCCGTTACCAGCGCTGTTGGTCTGATCCCCGAACAGATTGACGTTCAGCAGATTGACGCCCAGGCCACCCCGGCCGGTGCCGCCTGCACCACCGACGCCGCCGTTGCCGCCGTCGCCCGCGTTACCGCCTCCACCACCGCTGCCATGGCCACCCGGGTCGCAGCCACACGCGCTGACCAGGGACAGGACGGTACGGGCGGGAAGCAGCTCCATGTGCTGTCCGGCAATCTCGGCAAAACTCAGTGTGTCAGTCATGAGATCCTCCTTAGGGGGCCCAGTGGACCGGAACAATAACCTCATCGACGGCAGGGCCGATTCGGCATATGCTCACCATGACCAACAGGAGGCCACATGACAACATGCATTCGCCCCTAAACTTGGCACATCAGTACCTAGCCGATTCCCGCCACCTAGCCAGCGGCGGACAGGCACGGGGTTTTGGTGAAACAATTACCAAAATCGCGAAATCGAGTACTGAGATTAATCGCGCCGGGAGTTGATTCGGCCACATTGCCGGGCCAATTTTCCACCCCCGGCTCCGGCGTGCGCGATGCTCACCGTCGCCATTGGAGCTGGGCCTAACGGATGGTCGCTGGTGAGTTCAGCCGAAGGGACGCAGGCCTGTGGTGCCCTCACTGGCGTAGATCGCCATGGCGCATCCTTCTCAGCGGTCAAAGGAGCCCTCGGGGTAGATAGCTTCCTGCTGGCCCTTCGTACTGTGCATGGTCCAGAGCAGGTCGGCAAGATGGGCAGGGTCGGCGGTAGGCCACTGCGGGGTAGCGGCACCGGCAGCCTTGGCCGCCTCCATCTCGGCGTGGAAGGCGCTGTTCTCGATGACCGCACCGATGTAGAGCGCGCCGACGTAGACGCCCTTGCCGGCCACCTCGGCGCGGCAGGGATTGGAGGTAGTTACGCTGGGCGGCCAGGGCGGGGCCGGGGCCGCGCGCAACGTGACGCAGATCCGGGCCGCAGCCCTGTCCGCGTTCCGAGGACGTGGGCTCAGCACTCCACTGGAGGAGATCGCCGCTGCCGCCGGGGTCAGCAAGGCCACCATCTACAACCGCTTCGGCGGACGGCAGGGCCTCATCGACGCTGTCATCGAGGAACTCGTCGCCACCGAGATGTACGCGATCATGGACAAGGCTCGATGCGTGGCAGACCCGTGGGAACGCATCGCCACCTATGTCACCGACCGGCGCGACCTGCAGTATCGCGAACCTGCCGCCATCGACGCGCTCCTCATGACCTACCCGGACTCCCAGCCACTCGTCGCGCTCGCGAAGGCAGCCACCGACATGACCATCAGCCTCGTCCAGCAAGGCCACGACGCCGGAGTGCTCCGCCAGGACTTCACCGCCGGCGACCTCTACTACGCCGACGTCGCCAACGGGCTCGCCCTCCGCGACGCACCCAAGCCCTCCCGCGAGGACTATGACCGACGCACCCGCTTCTTTCTCGACAGCCTCCGCCCGCGCTGAGAGCGCCGCAGGGTCCGCTGCCCGACAGCTGCGGAAGTCTCGCGCCGACATCGAACGGGGACCTGGCCGACTCCGAGGCAGCCTGGCAGGCCGCCCTGGCATCCGGAGGCGGCACAACGATGGCCCTTGGGCCATCGTTACTGGTTGAGCGAACAGGCCCGGCGGTCCGCGCGGCATTTATTGCGTACTCATCTGCCGAGGAATGCGTGCAGTTCGAGGCAGAGCTGCGATCCGCCTTGGCGCGGGCCGCGGAAGATCTCGATCTCGCAGGGCCGCAAGAGGTGTTGGCGCACTGGCACGCGCTTGCCACGGCGGACGCCAACCCCTTCACCGACGAGGAACGCGAGCAGATCGAGCGCATGAGCGCGGGCGACTACACTGGGTTGCGTACCCGGGATGAGCACGGAAACTGGGTCGAGTACTCCGTAAGGGAAGAGCCCATACCGACAGTGGGCATCCGCCGGTTGTCCTCGCTGGGAGATCTTTGACCTAGCGGTGCAGGGCTGCCCGTGACGGGAACGCTTTCCACAGTGCTTGGTGGTACTTGGTTACGCCAGACGATGAACTGCAAACGGCTCAGCCCTGACCCTGCGATGACCTCTGAGCGCCGCTAGTCACCGGCAGAATGTGGACCATGCCTCGCAGCAGATGGTTGCACGCGAAAACCCTCGTACACGCGCGAAACGGCGTGGTAACCGCCCGGCATCCGCTCGCCGCCGAGGCGGGGATCAGCGTGCTCCGCCGGGGTGGCAACGCGTTGGACGCCGCTGCCGCGACCATCCTCGCCACCGGGGTCGTACAGCCGTTCGCCACCACTATCGGCGGTGGCGGTGTGCTCACCGCAGTGCAGTCAGATGGACGGGCCTACACCCTCGACTATCGCAGCGAGGCGCCCGGCGCCGCGACTCCCGAGATGTACGGCGCCAGCAGCGCCGTTCCCGGACTGCTGGGCTGGACGGGTGTACCCGGCAGAGCAAACGAGATCGGCCACCGCGCCGTCGCTGTGCCCGGCACGCTGCCCGGCCTGATCACCGCCCACCAGACGCTCGGCCAACTGTCGTGGGCAGAGGTGTTGGCGCCCTCGATTGCGCTCGCCGAGGGCGGGTTTGAGACTGATTGGTTCGGTGCGCTGATGCAGGGCTCGTATCTGGAGCTCCTGCTCGGTTCCCCAGCCACCGCACGGATATTCCTGCGTGACGGACGCTACCCACACCGGCCGCCGACGAGCGGCCCCGGAGATCTATTTCGCCAGCCACGGCTCGCGGTCACCTTGCGCGAACTCGCCGACGGCGGGCACGCGGCCTACCTGCACGGCACGGCCGGGCAGGCCCTCGTTGGCGAGATGTCGCGGCACGGCGGCCTGATCACCGCAGCAGATCTGACCAGCTACCAGCCACGGCCCACCACGCCGCCGGCCTTCGCATACGGTGGCCACACAGTTCTCGGACCTGCTCACGGTGGCGTGTACGGGTTGCTGTTCGCGGTCCTCAACCAGCTCAACCTGATAGAACATGATCTACTCGCGCCCACCCGGTTGCACCTGGTCGCGGAGGCAGTTCGCAGGTGCCGCCAGATCGAGGCACACCGCGCCGGTGACCGGCGACCCACACTGTGGGCCGATCACCCCGATCTGACCAGCGAGATCGTCGCGAGTATCAACCCGCAGCGGCGTGATGACAGCTGGCGAGACGCATGGTGGGCACAGGGTCGCACTGCCTCCGAAGTCGGCCAGGAACAGACGGCCCACGTGTGTGCGGTGGATTCCGACGGCATGATGGTCAGCCTCACGGAGACGATCCTCGACGCGTATGGCTCGGGGGTCACCACGCCGGCGGGGATCCTCATGAACAACGCGATGTTCGCGTTCGTGCCGCTGCCCGGATATCCGAACTCGGTAGCACCCGGCCACCGGCCACAATCCAGCATGAGCCCCTTGGTCGTGGTCGACTGTGCTGGCCGTGCGATGCTGGCTGCTGGTGCGTCGGGCGGCCAGCGGATCTCCGCCGCCGTGGTGCAGGTCGTCACTTATGTCCTCGACCACGGTCTTTCCGCTCAGGATGCGGTCGCGACGCCCAGGCTGGACGCGGTAGGCGACACCGTGTTACTTGACGACCGGTTCCCCGAGGCCACCGCCGCTGAACTGGAACACCGGGGTCACCGAGTGGAGCGGGTCGAAGAGGACCTGTCCACTCTGTACTTTGCCAACCCCTCTGCCGTGATCATCGCCGAGGACGGGACCATGCATGCCGGTGTCAACCCGCTGCATCTCACCGCGGCCGCTGGCTGGTAGACGACCCGTGCCGCGCGCCCTCAGCACTGATCACGGATGACGTGCACCACTCCGCGAATGACTACATCCTGCATGGCCGTCAACGCCTCGACAGTGATACCGGCGATGTGCGGGCTCCACAGCCCTTGATCACCAACAGTGTCCACCGTACCGTCGTCAGCCAGCCCAAAGTCGTCAATGGCGAACCACAGATCAGGCCGCTCGGCCACAACCGTCCGCAACCCTCCCAGATCAACAATTTCCTTGCGGGCCACGTTGACCAGGAGCGCACCGAGCGGCAACAGGCGCAAGAGCTCTGCGCCCACCAGCCCCCGGGTTTGCGGGGTGAGCGGCAGGTGGACGCTGACGACGCCGCACCCACCGAAGATCTCTTCAAGCGTGGCCGTGCGAAGGTCCGGATGCCGGTCCGGGCGGCGCGTCCAGACCAGTTCCTCCATGCCGAGCGCCCGCAGCAGCGGGATCAGCGCCCGTGCCGTTGAACCAGCGCCGAGCACCCCGACCCGGCGCCCGCGTACCTCTACCGGAGGTTCGAGCATTCCAGCGCGATCCTGACCGGCCGCGACTGCGATGTGCGCAGGTAGCACACGCTTGGCGAGGGCGAGGATCATCATCAGTGCGTGCTCGGCGACCGACACCGCATTGACACCGGGCGTTGTGATGACCTGGACGTCGCGATCGGCGAGTGCCTCCAGGTCGAGGTGATCCGTACCTGCGGCGATCGAGCCGAGCACCCTGAGCTGCGGCACGGCGTCCAGCACACCGGCGTCGATACGTTCCCTGACCCCGACGATGGCTGCCTGCACGGTGTCGCCAAGCGCGGTCAGCTCAGTGACGGCATGCTGGCGGGCTGTCGCGACAACGACTGTAGAGAAGGTCCGTTCGAGTGCGACACGAGCCGCGGGGTCGTCCATCACATCAGCGAGCGCAACGAACACGGTCCGGTTCACGCACCAGATTATTCCGGATGCTTGATAGCCACCGCTGCCCCGGCGACGGGTTGCGGCACCTCCTGGGATGACTCGTCTATTGGTTGAAAGCACGAATAACACCGCGCGAAAGACTAAAGGCGGTAAAATCCTCGATTGCATCACTGATGCGCCTTGCTTCCGCGGCGTTTCGATAACGAGTTGCGCGCAATACGCGTGCCAGGTTGGTGAGCCGGCGGGCCACGGCTTCGGTGCGTCGTTCCGGCTCCAGCGCGAACACCACCTCCAGCGAGTCCTCTGCTCCAGCAAGGTCGCCTCGCAGAGTGCGCGCGGCACCGAGATCCACTCGCGCGCCAAGCTCGCCAGCCGCCCACCGAACGCATTCAGGCATCTCGGCGAACAGTGCGAGGGCGGCGAGGGCCTCTCTTTCGGCTTGTTCACCATCGCCGAGAACGACAAATGACGTCCCGGCACACAGCGCGCGGCGAGCATGGCAAAATCCGAGTTCACCGCTGATCTCGTCCAGGAATGCATCCTCACCCGCACGCTGTAGCTCGTCGTCGGCTGCGTTGAGCGCCGCGCGAACCTCCTGCCGCGCTCCGATCAACGCCAGTGAGCGGGCGTGTACGGAGTGCAGCCGGGCGCGGGCCGTGCCGGCGGGCGCATCCTCCAGCGCGGTAGCGCCTCTAGCCGATCACGGTCACGCACCCGCGTGAGGCCGTCGACGATCTCTTCTATCCTCAACGGCATGACCGGCATTGCCTTGAGGCTTCCTTCTCCGCTCGTCGAAATCCACGACGAGCGTGTGGCGTCACGGGGTGTACGCCTGTATCTGAAGCGTGATGACCTGATTCATGCAGAGCTGCCGGGCAATAAATGGCGCAAATTGAAGTACAACATCGGAGCTGCCAGGGACCAAGGCATCAGTACGTTGCTAACTTTTGGCGGGGCGTACTCGAATCACGTCAAGGCGACCGCGGCTGCTGGCCACTATTTTGACTTCAGCACAATCGGGGTTATTCGAGGCGAGGAGCACGTTCCCCTCAACAGTTCGCTCACGTACGCCACAAGCCACGGAATGCAGCTTACCTATATGGATCGCAGCACGTACCGAAGACAGACTGATCCGGCCGTCATCTCAGACCTTCGGTCACGCTTCGGAGATTTCTATCTGATCCCCGAGGGTGGGAGTAACACCTTGGCGGTCGAGGGCTGCAGAGAACTAGTGGATGAAATCGATGTCGACTTCGATACCATCTGTTGCCCATGCGGAACAGGTGGCACGCTTGCAGGAATCTCGACAGGGCTTCATCGAGGCCAGCGAACCTTGGGGTTTTCTGCACTCAAGGGAGGAGAGTTTCTGACGGACAAGGTTGCCGAGTTGCAACGGCAATCGCTCGGCACCGTTCTCGACAACTGGTCAATTGAGACCGAATTTCATTTCGGAGGCTTCGCGCGCCACACTCCGCAACTCGACAAATTTATAACACTTTTCACGCAGTTGCACGGACTGACTCTCGATCGGGTGTATGTCGCGAAAATGATGTACGGCATTTTTTCTCTTGTCGAGCGTGGTGCGTTTACGCCAGATACGGCCATCGTTGCTGTCATCACTGGCTAGCCAGAGCTGAAACAGTTTTCCCTCATACTTTCATGCGATAGGAACTTCGTGTCTTCTTTGCTATGGAATTCTCCTCCAGGGTCAGATCCCATCGTCCGCTGTTTACGGTGAAGTCGCGGCTGAATCCCAGCCACATGCCACGCATACTGCGTCCGCTCGGATCGATGACCATCTGTAACGTGCCATGGTATGTGGCGCCTTTGTAATATCCGTCCGGGGATGTCATTTCAAGCCACGATCCTGTAGCCACAGGCGGCTCCAGTGCGAGTTCAATTCGAAGTTGCGATCCCGACGAATGCGGTAGGCTCTGACCAACGAGTCGGTTTTCCCTCTGACGGAGAACGACATAGTGATCGCCAGTGAAATCACCTCCACGACCAGTGCTCGTATAAACGTAGTGACTTCGCCAGATTCCCGACAGAGCCGACGTGTCCAGGAGCGGTTGAAATTCCGAAACAAGTCCGCTTTCATCGATCGCCACCCCCGGCGATAGAGCAGCGATCGACACGCTGGCGCTCAGCTTCAGCAGTAGTGCCCGTCGGGAAATTCCATCGCCGGCGGAATCAGTCCATGCTGACACCATCCGGGCGAGATCGTTCACGTCAATCGACTCCAATCTGGACACCAGTTCCGAGAAGTCAGTCACGGCATGCGCAGTGTCACCTGAAAGCGGTGGAGCCATACCATCGAAGAGCAGTGCGGGGAGCCTCGGAAAACTGTTCACATCTCGGTGGACGGAATCCCGATGACGAAAATCCGCGCAATCGCTGACCAGGTCCGCCATTCTGCATTCGTACAATTCGGAAAGTTTGGTAAGTACATCAAGCGAGGGAGCATGCCCAGTTGGCGACGGCCACAACTCCCAATATGAGAAATTCTTGAACGTCTTTAAATCAGCCGGCCACAGCTCGTTCCAACGTTCAGCTGCGTCTCGTTGACTCCAGCCGTGCGACATTCGCAGCGCGGCGCGCATGTTCAGGTGGTACCGCTCGCAGAAGACAGCAGCTACCTCAGCCCAAGTCTTGTGCTGACCGCGTAACTCGGCCGATAGTTGCCGTTGCTCCTGTCGCAGGCTGCGAAGCGTAGACGGCACCGGCATCTCCTCTCTACCAGGGGGACAGACCGTACAGCCTCCAGGATCTCGCAGAACGTCCCAGTTGAACAGGGACACTCGACCCCCCAAGATCACGGTCCTGCGGGGTGTACCGACGGCCTAACTTCCGGTTTCCTTCCTCTGGGCAGCAGCTCACGCGGCACAGTCAGTGCCGGCACCGCCGCGATCTAGGAGGATCACCGTTGTCGACATGCTTCTCAGTCAATGACAGGCCCTGGCCGGGAGAACACCCGGTGACCGACGCTCCCTGAAGTGGTGCGCATGGACACCGATAGCCCAGATATGGCGATCGCGAAAAGACTACTTGACTATGCCAAACAGGCTGGCTTTACTTTCCGTCGAACTGCGCCGGGTGCGGATGCTCCACTGGTGGGATACCGCCTCAGCGATAGCTGGGTCGACTTAATTCACATCGAGGGATTCAGCCGTGACTGTTTCGCCTGGCGCAAGAGGACGTCCTCACTGATCGTGTCCGAGAACGCCCTGATGCAGCACCGGGTTGAGGGCAGCGCACTGGATGTACTCAACGAAGTATTGACCTGGACGTCGCGACCATGACTGTCACCCGATTCGCGCAGCTTCACCTGTCACATCCCGCTGGGCGATCTGCCGGTGCGTGGATTCCCGGTGTCCCCCGATCACCGGCTGGCTGCCGGTCGAGCGAACGGCCCCCGACGTTCGGCTCCCGGCGGCCAGCCGGTTACCAACCACCCGGAGGAGCATCATGCCCGCGCCAGCATCGCAACCCACCAATGACCGGTGGTGCGACATCGAGGGCAATCATATTTCGCTGTTCTGCCGGGTGGAGCAGGTTGCGTCAAGCCCAGAACCGGGGTGCTTGCCCTCGCGGCTGCACCAGCAGGGCCACGTCGTCGGCCGGGGCCTTGATTCGCTCTTCGTGCGCTTCTCAGACAATGCCCTTATCAGCGTGCCACCCGAGTTGCTGCGTCTGCTCTCCGACCGACCAGGCGAGTGGTGATGGCCGCACCACCGCGCACGGGGCGCGCGACCGCCTCGGCGGCATCGACCATCCCGACAGACCTGACGCTGTCCGTGCCGACTTTGACGTGGCTGGCGGCGCACCCCAACGCTCACGAGGTGGTCAGCTCGGTGTGGGCCACGCTCGCCGCACTGGAGCGAACCGGTCAGGATCCTGGGGCCCTCGCCGCGCTGAGGTTCGTCCTGACCCACCACCAACCTCCCACCCGTACGGGCCACTGCCCCACCTGCCGCCGCAGCAGCTGGCGCCACCTGTGGCGCCGCCGTCCGTTCCCCTGCCTGGTCTGGCGACAAATCCGCGGCGAGTTGCTCGGTCACCTCACCCCGCCAGCAACCACCACGAACGGCAAATCCAGACATGTTCGCGGCGGCGACGCATCGCCCTGAACCGCTCGCCGAGATAATCAACCGAGAGGAGAAACCGTGGGCAAGGACCGTGACGACAAAGATGACAGCAATGACAAGAACAAGGACGATGCCGGCCAGCATCGCGACGAAGACAACACCGGCGACGGCTCACACGATCGCCCGATACCGCCGCCCCCGGACCCCAACAAGCACGACCGGTGACCGGGCAGTCTGATCCCGCCGAGTTACGGGCGCGGATGGTTGCCCGGCTATTGGCCGACGACGATGTAACGAGGTGGGGTGCGGCGGTGGCGCCGTGGCGGTCGGCCCTGGCGACGGTGCCCCGGCACGGGTTCATCCCGAATACCGTGTGGATCAAGAACCCGGACCACGGGCCCACGTTGGTGCCGCTGCGGCGGGATGAGGATCCGGATCGGTGGCTGCGGCTGACCTACGCAACCGGCTATGACGACTACGTCGTCACGCAGGTGGACGACGGGCATCCGGACGGACCGGAGGTGGGCGGCTCGATGCCGACGAGTTCGGCGTCCAGTCCCATCGTCGTCGCGGTGATGCTGGCCGCGCTGGATGCCCACCCTGGACATCGGGTGTTGGAGATCGGCACCGGCACGGGCTACAACGCGGCATTGCTGGCCCACCAACTCGGCGCCGAGCAGGTCACCAGCGTGGAGATCGACCCCGACGTGGCAGTTCGGGCGAGCATAGCGCTGATCGAGACCGGTTACGGCAAGATCGGCACCGTCACCGGTGATGGCGCGCTCGGGTATCCACCGGCTGCTCCGTACGATCGGGTGATCGCCACCGCAGCGGTGCACAACATCCCGTACCCGTGGGTTGACCAAACTCGCCCGGGTGGCCGGATCCTGCTCCCGTGGGCCAACAGCTACACCGGCGCGCTGGTGGCGTTGACCGTGGACGAGCACGGCACCGCCCGCGGCCGGATCGTCGGTGAGTCGTCGTTCATGTGGTTGCGTGCCCAGCGGGAACGGCGCGGTGCCGTGGGAACCATCGTCGGGGACCACGACGACGGCGCCGACGTCCACACGACCCGGCTGCACCCGCACTCAGTGGCGGGTGACCAGGCGGCCCGGTTCGCCATCGGTCAGCGGGTGCACCGGTGCCAGTGGCGCTACTGGCCCTTCGAGGAACACACCGGCGTGGGAGTGCTCTGGCTGCTGGACTTCGAGTCCCGGTCGTGGGCGAAACTGACTCACTCCACACCCGATGCCAGCGATGAGGAGTTCCCCGTCCACCAGCACGGCCCCCGACGGCTATGGGACGAGGTGGAAACAGCGCGCGCATGGTGGGTGGATCACGGAAAGCCCTCTGCCGATCGCTGGCAGTTCACCGTGACCCCCGAGGGCCAGCGGATCGAGCCGCCTGCCATGGACGACCGCCGCTGATGGGTCAGCCGGATCCGCTCCGGCACGCCGAGCCACCCCCGATCCGATGACCCTGTAGCCCCGCCGGTTGGACAGCGTTGACGACCACCAACACACACACGCCCGCCCATCGCAACCCCGACCGGCTGCCCAACAAGCCCACCAGCGCCACCGCAACAACGCGACCACATCGCAGAACGAACCCCGAAGAACATATGCGGTGCTGCGCTGAGAGAGGCGAGGCCAGTGGGCTCAGCAACCTGATGACCACGGTTGTGGGTAATGTCTTGCAGGTGCGACGGTGGGGGTCCATCACTCTGGGCATCGTGGGTGTGCTGCTTGGTGGCCTGTTCTTCCTGCAGGGGATCGGTCTGGTGGGCGGCAGCTCGATGACCGGGGACCGGATGTGGCTGTTCGTCGGTCTGGTGATGGTGCTCGTCGGGCTGGCCTTGCTCGTCGCCGGAGCCCGCAGTCGCGGCCAGCGAACCTGAGATTCCCAGCTCGTGAAGTAATGACCCGGGAACTCCCTGCTCACCTTGAAGCCCGGTATGTGACGCGACCTGGTCACCTACACCCGGTAGGCTCGGCCGGGCTGTGACAGTCGCCGTGGTGTTGTCGCTGTTGGCCGCGGCGTGCTTCGGGACCGCCTCGGTGCTGCAGCATCAGGGGGCGAATCAGGTACGCCGACGGTTCCCGCTGAACCCTGGGCTGCTGATCGACGTCGCCCGCCAACGGCTGTGGCTGCTGGGGGTGGTGGCTGAGGTGACCGCAGTGGCGCTGCACATGGTCGCGGTCAATCTCGGGCCGCTGTCGGTGGTGCAACCCCTGCTGACGGTGGGACTTGTGATCACGCTGCCCGTGCAGGCCCTGCTCGGACATCCGATACGCGGCCGAGCGGTGCTGGCCGCAACCCTGGTTATGGCCGGGTTGGCCGTCTTCCTGCTGGTTCAACCAGCCGTGGAATCCCGGGACCCGCAGAGCATCGCGGAGTGGCTACCGGGACTGGGGTTGGTCGCGCTGGTGGCGCTCGGCGCGCTGAG
>JBOHFK010000069.1:0-29020 GCA_050699635.1 Pseudonocardiaceae bacterium
GCGCTGCGCCGGGTCTGCACCCCGGCGCTGGGATTCGGCCCGCACCCAACCGCGGGTCCAGTGGACCTCGCGACGCTCGAGGAAGGCCAGGATCAGATCGTCTTTGGACGCGAAATTCCGGTACAGGGTCATCTTCGCGACCCCCGCCTCGCCGATCACCGCGTCCACCCCGACGGTCCGGGTGCCGTGGCGGCTGAACAGGTCGTATGCCGCCCGCATCACCCGCTCACGGCCGCTCTCAGCATCGGCGCCGTCGAGAGCGATGCTGTCGCCGGATTCCACCGCTTTGTGGGTAGATTTCCGTGGTGGGTTCGAGGGCACCATTGACCAATCCTGGGAGAAAAATTGCCCCAGTGTACCAGTGGGGCGTTTCAACCTCGGTCTGCCGGAGGTCCTTCAGATGATCGCTGAGAGCATGTCGCCGCAGGTGGTTGAAGTTCGGCCAGCCGTTGCGGAGGATCTGCCCGCCGTGCACCGGATCGTCACGGCGGCCTACGCGGAGTTCGAACCGTGGCTGACTCCGGCGAACTGGACCCGGATGACCAGCAACATCGCCAGGGTCATCGAGCCGGACGCACCGGAGTCCAGTTGCCGGCTCGGCCGGCGGAGCCTGCTGCGGGTCGCGCAGCTTGGTGATCAGCTCGCCGGCACGGTGACCTACCTGCCACCCGGCCCCAAGGACTATCAGCGGGTGCCGCCGGAGTGGGCGGTGATCCGGGTGCTGGGAGTGGACCCGGCGCTTCGCGGGCGGGGGGTGGCCCGTGCGCTCACTGAGGATTGCCTGGCCCTGGCCCGGGCGGACCACGCGCCCGCGGTGGGCCTGCACACCGCGGAGATGATGGTGGCCGCGCGGGCGCTCTACGAGCACGCCGGCTTTGTCCACCAGCACGACTTCACGCACCTGGATCTGCGGTTCAGCATCTACATGCGGCCGATGTGACGGCGTTGTCGTCCCGGGCGTTAGCCGGCTTTGTCCTGTTCGACCTCACGGTCATCCTGGTGGTGGCCCGATCAGCCGGCACGCTACTGGGCTGGATCGGTCAGCCCAGAGTGGTCGGCGAGATCATCGCGGGCGTGCTACTGGGACCAACGCTGCTGGGTCCCGCGCTCTGGCCGCACTTCGCCGCACCCGCATTCCTGCACTGTGACATCTGGCCAGG
Organism: Pseudonocardiaceae bacterium; assembly: GCA_050699635.1. Classification (GTDB taxonomy): domain Bacteria; phylum Actinomycetota; class Actinomycetes; order Mycobacteriales; family Pseudonocardiaceae. The sequence continues at coordinate 1,161 of JBOHFK010000069.1, forward strand.
GGACATTTGGCCAGGAGACATCTGGCCAGGGGGACTCTGGCCAGGGACGATCCAGCCGGGGGCGTTCCAGCCCGGAATGCCGCCAAGCCCGGACTCGTGCCTGTTCCCCGCCCAGGCTCAAGCGGTGATCGGCGTGCTGGGTCAGCTCGGGCTGCTGCTGTTCAGCTTCCTCACCGCGCTGGAGCTGGACCGGACCCTGCTGCGCGGCCGCATCCGGGGTGTTGCGTTGATCGGTCCGGGCTCGGTGCTGCTGCCGATTGCGATCGCGATCCCCGTGGGGCCGGTCCTGGCGACTCGGGTGTTCAAGCCGGCGTCGGCATCCACACTGGGGTTCACGCTGTTCCTCGGCGTGCTGCTGGCGGCCACCGCACTGCCGGTGATGGTGCGGATCCTGCAGGAACGGGGCCTGTCCCGGTCGCCCGTCGGGTGCACCGGCATCGCAGCCTCCGCGGTGGCCACCGTGGGGTTGTTCGTGGCCTTGTCGATCACCTCCTCGATAACAGCCAGTGGCGGCATCCTGCGGGCGCTGGGTCTGGCCGTCGGTTACCTCGGGCTGATGCTGCTGGTGGTACGGCCACTGCTGGCCAGAATCACGGATCGGCCCACCCGCGCCCACGATGCAGACGGCGTGGGCCTGTTCGTCGCGGTGCTCGTGCTGGTGTGTGCCTCCGGCCTGGCCGCGCACCTCGCCGGGCTGACCGTGATCGTCGGAGGATTCCTGGCCGGCCTGGTGCTGCCAGCCCGGGCAGCGGTGCGCTGCGCGGTGGAGCAACGGCTGGGCGAGCTCACCCGGTCAGTGCTGCTCCCCCTGTTCCTCGCCTATTCCGGACTGCAGACCGACCTCACGACGGTGCCGGTCGCGGCATACGGCGGCCTCGCGCTGCTGCTGATCGCCGGGATGGTGAGCAAGTGGGGAGGCGGCGCGGTGCTGGCCCGGGCATCGGGACTGACCTGGGCGGAGAGCAATGTGCTGGGTATCTTGATGAACTGCCCGGGGGTGATCGTCCTGGTGGTAGCCCTGGTCGGAGTCGAGAATGGCGTGATCACACCAGCCCTGCAGGCCGGAGTCGTGCTGGTGGCCTTGATCGCCACGGCCTTGACCGGTCCGCTGCTTGACGCCTTCCTCGGCCGGTTGCCGGCCTCCTCGCTGGGCTGCTGCCCCACTGCTGTCGATGCGTAGGCTGCTGCCATGAGCACCCCACTCCGGGAGCCGGTTCGGGTCGTTGTCGTCGATGACCACCAGATGGTGCTTGATGGGCTTCGCGCAATGCTGGCCGCCTATTCCGGTCAGGTTGAGATCGTTGGTGAAGCCACGGAACCGGATGTCGCGCTCAAGGTCATCACCTGGCAGGTGCCCGACATCACGTTGCTCGACGTCCGGTTACGCGGCTCCAGCGGGCTGGATCTGTGCGCCGAGATCCACAAGCGGCAGCCCTGTTGCAAAGTCGTATTCCTGACCGTCTATGACGACGAGCAGTATCTCTACCAGGCGCTGCGCCTGGGCGCCGCGGGGTTCCTGCTCAAGCGGGTGCGCGGCGCCGAGCTGGTGGATCACTTGCAGCGGATCCACCAGGGCGAGGTGCTGATCGATCCCAGCCTGGCGACGAAGGTCGCAATGTCGGTGGCCCACCTGAGGGGTGGGGAGTTCTGGCCGGGGGCGCGGCTGGGACTGACCCAGCGGGAGAGCGAGGTGCTGGCGCTGATGGTGGCCGGGCTGTCCAACCGTGCCATCGCCGGGCGGCTCACCGTCAGCGAGGAGACCGTCAAGACGCATGCCCGAGGGATCTACCGCAAGCTCGATGTGCCGGACCGCTCCGGCGCGGTCGCCGCCGCGCTGCGGGAGGGGGTCTTCCAGTGATCCGCTCGCGGCTGGGTCTGGCCGATGCCGATTCCGACGCCCAGCTGCTGCACCGGGCGATCGAGGTGCTGTCGGCGGGGCTCGACCTCGACGGGATCGCCCAGCGGGTGGCCGACCTGATCACCGAGACCACCTCCACCGATGTCTGCTTCGTGCACCTGCTGGATCCGGCCCACGACCGGTTGCATCTACGCGGCGCCACACCGCCGTTCGATCGGCTCGCCCGGCGCATCGAGCTACCACTCGGCGAGGGAGTGTCGGGCTGGGTCGCCGCGCACTGCCAGCCAGTCGTGATCACCGACAACAAGCGGGACGATCCGCGCTACCGCTACATCCCCGAGTTACGCGGCGAGGAGTTCATCTCCATGGCCTCAGTGCCGATACTGACCAGGCCCGGGGATCTGGTCGGGGTGCTCAACGTGCACACCCGGGATCGCCGCGAGTTCACCGAGGCCGACGTCGAGCTGCTGACCTCAGTGGCGGGCCTGATGGCCGGCGCTATCGAGAACGCCAGCCTGCACAGCAGGCTCGCCGAGCGGGAGGAGGCGATGGAGCGCTTCGCCGAGCAGATCGTGCTGCTCCAGGAGACCGAGCGCCGCCGGCTCGCCGGCGAGATCCACGACGGCATCAGCCAGCGCATCGTCAGCCTGTCGTTTCACCTCTCGGCCGCCGCGGACGCGGTTGCCTCCGACCCGGCCAGCGCCGCCGAGCAGATCGCCCGCGCCCAGGAACTAGCCGCAGGCGCTCTGGACGAAACCCGCAACGCGATTGCCGGGCTCCGCCCGCCCGTGCTCGACGACCTCGGGCTGGCCGCGAGCCTGGAGAGTCTCGCCCGCGCCACCCCGCTGCCCAACCTCCAGGTGGACACCGTGACCACCGTGCTGCCCGAACACGTCGAGACCGCGGTCTACCGGATCGCTCAAGAGGCGCTGCAGAACGTCATGAAGCACGCCAGCGCGTCACACGTCCAGCTGCGGCTGTCGCTGTCCGCCGGTGCTGTGCTGCTGGAAATCTCCGATGACGGCGTCGGCTTCGACCCGGACACCACGTCCGAGCGAGCGGGGCCGGTGGGATACGGCCTGCCCGGCATGCAGCAACGCGCTGAGTTGCTGGGCGGTCAGCTCACCGCGGACAGCACGCCGGGCCGCGGCACCGTCGTACGCCTGAGGATCCCCCTCGCCCAGGAGCACTAGCTAGGTCAGCGTCCGCCGCGTTCGAGCAGGTTAACTCTCCCCGTCGCTGAGCAAGGTGGCCGCAGTCCGGAGCGGCACACCTCACGCTAGGCTCACCCGCGGCCAGGCGGGCCAGCCCGCTGACCGAAACGTTCTAAGTAAGGACTCATGCAGTATCTGCTCGGTATATCTGCGAATATCGGAGCTCATCGAATAATCGCTCCGATAGATCCGTCAGAGAAAGGGAGTAGCGTGACCGAGTTGGTACAGTTCACCCTCCGGGACGGAGGAGCAATCCTGGTTGAGGTTGACGAGCCGACAACTGGTATCGGCACAGTCAATAGACGCAACTGCGACGGCGTGGTTCGCAATCTCCAAGAGACGTTCGAACGGCGTATGACCGATGTTCGACGCGCCGCCAGGTCAGCTTTGGAAATCTTCCGAGAGGGGCTCCAACCGGACGAAATTGAACCGGAAGAGATTAAGTTGATCTTTGGTGTCAAGCTAACCGCCGAGGCTGGGGCAGTCATCGCCCGTACGGGGGTCGAGGGCCACCTGGTCGTTGAGATGAAGTGGAAGAATTCGAAGTCAGCATCAGTAGCGGAGACACCATGACGCCTGACTCCGATGATTTGTGGCGGGTTCGGGTTCGCTGCGGAGAAAGGGTCGGCGCAGGTTTCGCGGTGGCAGGTGGTTTCGTCCTAACGTGCGCGCATGTGGTCATGGATCGGGCAGACCCGGTGGTCGAGCTTCCCAGCACAAAGGAACGGTGGACCGGTCAGATTGCCTTCTATGACAAGACCTGGCACGAGGCGGAGAAACCGTGGGCAGACGTCGCAGTCATCGCCCTGCCGAACAACGGTGTGCTCAGCCCAGCACCGCTCGGGCCACTAGCTCCTCAACCTCAACGGGGAACCCGATTGGAGGTATTCGGGTTCCCATCCAATTATGCCAGGCAAGACGACCGGGGACAACGCACCCAGGTGCAAGTAGTGGGAATGGATGAGTTCGGTAAATCTTTGCAGGTCAATGGATCGAGTGAGCATGACGGAAAAGTCATCGAAGGATACAGCGGAAGTGCCGCCACAGATGTACGTTCCGGGCGCGTGGTCGGCATGGTTACGCAAGCCGATCTAGATCCCACCGCCAGGATTTCCTGGATCATCCCCCTCGTGACGATCAGTGAGTCCTGGCCATCCCTACGCGATCATCTACCGAATGCGTTCGATGTTGATCGGGAGGTTCACCGCGCAATTCGGGACCTCCACAATAGCCGGTACACCGAAGCGCTGACTCGGCTCAACGGGCTGATCGATCTCTATCCAACCGAAGTTGACATGTACTACTACCGAGCGCTCGCCGGACTCGCCGGCATTCGTCCCGGCCGCTACTCCCTGGATATGATCCTAGCGGTAGAGCAGTTGCTGCAGCACGCATGGAACCTGGAGCATTATTCAAAACCCCCATGTAATTGAGAAGAAGAACAATCCCCGGGCGGCGTCATACGCGTCGCGGTAGGTGCGATAGGGACGACGATAGTCGGTGTGGAACATTCGCCATGACTTGAAATGTGCGATGACCCGTTCGATAGGTGCTCGCAGTGCCGAGATCTCGGCGTTGCTTTCTTGGTCGGATTTGCTGAGCTGTCCACCTGGTGGCTTTTTCCGGGGAGTCGCCTCGACATGTCCCTGGTAGCCTTTATCACCGATCGCGCCGCCGGAGTGAGCGACGATGTCCGCGACGGGCGTGTCAGCGAAGGCCTTCGCGTCATGAGTCTTGCCCGGCAACGGGTCAGAGATGTAGATCGCGGTGCCATCGAGCAGGCTCAGCAGTTGGGCGTTGAACCCGGTGGTGCCGTGCTTGCGGCTCCACAACTCGGGGTGATCCCCGTAGGACCAGCAGGGGGTGATGGTGCCGTCGACCAGGCACGCCCGGCCGTTGACCATCTCGATAGCCTCCGCTGCGTCCGGGACGAACTCCTCCAGTACCGCCTTGATCATCGGGGTCAACGTGCTGACCATCCGCGACACCGTGGACTGCGACGCGTCACGCAGATCCCCCAGAAACTCTTGTGTTGCGTTGTGCCGGATATACATGCAGGTCGTCTCCACCGCCTCATAAAGACCACACAGTTTCGGGCGGCCGACCTTCTTATTCCACGGACCCGGCAAAGCATCATTCACCCGGCTCACGAGTTCCTGCATCTGCGACATCATGAGGCCTGTAGTACGATGGTAGCGCAACGGTTCCCGCGAACGGAAGCGAGAATTCCTTGGTCAGAACTCTCGTATTCTTTCGCGGGAACCGTTGCTTACTGTCACGACACGCCGAGTGAGCGAATCACTCATTTGAACCGACTTTTGAATAACGTTCCTGGCTCAACCTAGCATGTGCAGCCCTCACGTTGGGGCTCTGTGGGCACTTGTCCGTGAGGACTACTACGTGATTCGCGGCTTCAAACAGAACCCCCCGGCCCTTGACGAACTACGCCATGCGGCCCGCGGATTATCTCATCAACATTCCCGCGAACTCTGGTCACACGTACCAGCATACGAATGCCCGACCTGGCGTGAACTCAACGACAGGATCCAAGCGAGAGGACAATTTAATCATGAGTGAGGCCGAGCGAGAGCAGCTGGCAAGAAAATACTTTATTCCACTACCCGGCAAGCCGACAGGGGCGTACGTATCCTTAGCTACGGGGGCAGTCGGTCTCCTCCTCGGTATCAGCGAGAAAGGTTTTTTGAGCTTTCTACTGCTCTTGGCTGGCGTTTTCGGGCTGGTGAAGGGAACCCGGCGCTACCTGCGCTACCGCCGGGATCTTGCCATGGCCACTCCAAGGGCAACCGATGCTCAGATTGACGCATGGAGAAAAGAGGCACTCGAGCCGATCATCCGCGAAGGCTTTAAACGACTCAACATACACCCTACCGAGCTTGGCCCCCAACACGAGAACCGGACATGGAACCTTCCCTTCATCGGCATTCCCACAAAAGGCAAGGTCGACTACAGAAAGACTCGTGGCACCGACGGAAAACTCAGGTTCTCCGTATACAAGATCGTCGTAGTGTATCTGTCAGACTGGCGACTTCCAGTGTACGTCTGCCACCTAGACATCGCCACTGGGGCAATTTTCAGTGATTCCACCAAGGAGTATGCCCTAAACCATGTCGAAGGCATGGAGACCGTGAGCGACCGGCTGACCATCTACGCGGCGCAGGAAGTAGGCACCAAGTCAAACGCGGCACATCCGCAGCAGCCGACCACCGTTGCACACCACACCGAATTCCAGGCTATCCGGCTCAAGGTATCCGGCGAGAACGCAGTCGAATTATGGATCGGAATCTCTGCCGATGAACGCACCCGAGTCGAGAGTGCTATCGACATGCAGGAATCCTCAACGGACCACTACATTTCGGCATTACGTGAACACTTGCGTACTCGAAACCACGGAGCGGTCGGCATTAATCCTGGACTTGCACATGGCAACCTGCCCGAATCCAATAGCCTGGCCCAGATTGGGCCAAATCAACTTGGGCTACCTGGACAACTTAGCGCCGAGTCGACCCAACAATCTGGTCAGTACCCTGCAAGGGAGAATGACCCACTTCACTGACATCTGAGCGAATAACATAGGGCGGGCGCCGGTACCCACGGCCGCACCGCGTCCTGCGAGGCGGCGTTGTCCAGCACCACCAGCCACCGGCCCTGAGCCCGCAACCGGGCGAACAGCGCCCGCACCGCCGCGGCTCGAGCTGCGTCCCCGGCTCAGCCACGCCCCACTCAGCCACGCCCCACTCGACCGCGAACCGCGCGAACTGGGCACCGATCAGATCCGGCTGCTCGGCCTCCACCCACCACACCGCGTCATAGTCGTTCGTGAACCGCCACGCGTACTCCGCCGCCAGCTGCGTCTTGCCGACACCCCCATCCCGTGCAGCGCCTGCACCACCGATCGCCCCGCCGAGGCCAGCCCCTCCCGCACCCGCACCAACATCGCGTCCCGGCCGGTGAACGCCACATTCCGGGAGGGCACTTCACCCCATATTCCCGGCAACACCCCCGGCAACCGAGGACCACCGTCACCGGCGAGCACGCCGGTACCTCCCGCCGCGATTCCCGGGTAGAGCGGCTCCCGGTCGGGCCGGACCGGGCCTTGCACGGCGCGCAGCAGCTCCGCGCCCGCGTCACCGGCCGATAACCCGAACAAGGCGGGCGCACCGATGGGACCCAGAATTGCCGGAACGACTACGTCCTCGATGCGTACCGGGACGAACCAGGCCGGGTCCTTTTTCGCCAGCACCAGAGCGGCGGTCCACTCCTGCGTGGTCCACCGCACCGGCTCGAAATGCGAGCGACGAAGTTCTCTCCCGCTTGCCAGTCCCAGTAATCCAACTCCACCGATAATCCGGCCCGCTCCAGCTGCCAGGCCACCCATTCCGCCCACGCCCGATCGCGACCAGCGTGGCTGACGAACACATCCGCCACACGTCCGCTCGACCCAGCGCCATGGACCGCCGCCAGCCGATTGATCCACACCGTAGCGTCGGCGGCGGGCCGAGCGCTCCACTGCCTAGCATCATTCGTCGCGTTGGCGGCGGGCCCGCAACTGCTCACGGACCAGCTCCGCGTCCCAGCGCAGATGATTGCCCGGGGTGATCAACTCAGGGGTGATCAGCCCGGCCCGATGCCACTTCAGCACCGCACTGCGGCTGACTCCCAGCTCGGTGGCGAGCTGTCCGGTGGTCACCAGCGTCACGACCGGCACCGTAGGCGCATGCTCTGCGCACTGACGGCTGCTGTACGCGATGTAAGCATTATACGCGTTATATGGCAGTATCCACGTTCAGTAAGCGCTCCTCATCCGGTGGCGGACACCGGGAGCGTGATCCACCCTTGCCAGCGGGAGAGGACCCGATGCTCACCAGCCCACCGACCCTGCCCAGCGACCAGCCAGCGGCGTCCCCGTGAGCGGCGACATCAGCCGGGACAACTGGCGAGTGCCCGTGCAGGGCCTGACCCGAGCCGACCCCGACGGCATCGTCCGGCTGGTCGCCTGCCGCGACGGCAGCGTGACCCTGCACCTGAGCTGCGCGGGCACACAGGGCAGTGTGCGGCTGGACGTTTCCCGGGCCGCCCAGCTCTCGACCGGAATCTGGGAGGCCGCGGGAGCCAGCCAGCAGCTGACCAGCTACCTCGGTGACCACCGGCCCGCGCGGCCCCGGCTACCCCTGCTATCCACCCGATCCGGGAAGCCAGCCGGTAGCCTGGTGACCGCACCCCCGCCGGGGCCTACCACCCCGTGTCGACCGCCTAAGGGCATCGGCAGGGGGCCGGCCGTGGTGAATGAAGGTGCAGCGATGGAGGCGGAGCAAGCGCGCACCATCGGCTGGCGGCTCCGGCGGATCCGCGATGCCCGGGGCAAGTCCCTGCGGGTGATCGCGGAACTGGCGGGGATGAGCACCTCAACCCTGCACCGCATCGAGCGCGGCCAGCGCGCCGTGACCCTCACCGAGATCATCGCGCTAGCCACCGCCCTGGAGATAGCGCCGAGCGAGCTGACCAAGCTGCCGGTACCCGCACCGGCCAACGGCCACACCGACTCCACCACCGAAGCGGTCCGCCTGGCCCTGGACGCCATCGATGTCGACCACCCGGACGGACTAGTCCTGCCCGTGGCGGCACTGCGGGAGCAGGTAGCCCAGATTCACACCCAACACCGAGCCTGCCAGTTCGCCGAGGTAGCCACCGGCCTGCCCGGCTTGATCCGCAACCTGCACACCACCCTGGCCACCGGAACCGACCATGGCGAGCTACTCGAGCTCGCCGTCTACCTGCATGTGAACGTCACCCGCATGTGGCTGGCCCACGCAGGCGCGCCCACCGACCTGAAGCGCCGGACCGTCTTCCTCGCCCGCCGCCTAGCCCAGGAGCGCAACGAGACCACCATCCTGGCTGTAGTTGAGTTCGCGGTGGCTGACGCGCTGCTGGCCGGAGGAGCACTGGAACTAGGACGGGCCATGCTCGACTCGATGACTCTGCCACCGACCACCGCCACCACCGCAGGGCTGGTGGGTTTTGTCACCGTGCACCACGCGACGGCCTCTGCGCTGGAGCGCCGGTACGGTGATATGGCCGCACCGATGGATGCCGCCGCCGAGGTGGCCGAGCGGTTCGGCGCCACCCATGACACCGACTCCCTGGGCTTTTGGTTCGGGCCAGTGAATGTGGGGCTTTCTCGTATGTGGCAAGCGCTGGAAACCCACGAGCCCGACGAAGTGACCCGTATCGCGCAGGAGTTCGACCCCGAGCGAATCCCCTTCCCGCTGAACCGGTCCCTCTACTGGGTGCATGCCGGCCGCGCGCTAGCCCAGTTGCGGGGACGCCACGACGACGCGGTGCGGGCCCTGCGCACCGCCGAGAGCATCTCCCCCACGATGGTGCTGCGGGATCCGAATGTCCGCGACGCCATAGCCACGTTGCGCCCCGGCTCGCGTCGCGACGCCATCGGCATGGAGCTGCGCGGCATGGCCCACCGGGCTGGCCTGCCGGTGTAGCCCATCCGGGGAGCGTTCCAGCGCAGCAACACCCCCGTGGAGTCAGGGCGTCACGATCAGCGGGTGTCGTGCGCTCGCCGCAGGAGGGACCGATGAAGCTGAGCGGTCCCGACTTTTCGAGTGGATGGGGCTACGCCGGGTGCGCCGGGGTGGCCTCACGCGCCGGGAGGGCACCTATTACGACCGTGGCAACCCGGTTCCCGGCTGGCTCATCCCCGACATCCTCGACGGGCTTCTGCAGGACGGATTGCTGGAGCTGAGCGATCCGGAGTCCGGGATACAGCAGGTCACCGTCACCGAGGCCGGACTGGCCCACTACCGGACGCTGTGCAAGCGCCAGCGTCGCAAGGACCTGGTGGCGCCGGGCCGGCGACCCACGGCGCGCTAAGGTACCCCCCATGTCGGACCGGCAGTTCTCCGTTGTCCTGGAGTGGGACAGCGACGACGAGCTATGGGTTACCCAAGTGCCAGCGCTCGACCATCTGTCGACGTACGGCCACACCCGTGAGGCCGCGCTGGAAGCTACTCGGGAAGCTATCCTCGGTTACCTGGAGGTCGCAGCCAAGGAAGGCATCCCCTTACCTCGCGGCGGACCAGAGCCGAGCATCGTCGAAGTTGAGGTGTCACTGCCCTGACTCGACTTCCCCGAATCAGCGGGCGACGCATGATGAAGGCTCACCAGAACGCCGGATTTGAGGTTACACACATGCGCGGGAGTCACCACTACCTCCGCCTCCCGGGTAGCGTAAAGAGAGCCGCTCGGGTAACGCCGACCTCCAGGTGTTCAGGCAAACACATCGACGGGCGGCAGCGTCCACCGATCACGTCGCCAGCATCAGTCTCCGATAGCCCGCGAACACGAAAAACACTCTCACTTGCGAGTTCGCGGAGCTGCGAATGGGTTCCACTTGGCGGCCCGCGACGCGGGACGAGGGCCGGGCAGCCCGCATCAGGGTCAGCCTTGGCCGACGTCCGGAACAATCCCGATGCGCTATCCACGGGGGTTCGCCAGTCTGAGGTCGTGACGTCTACCCATCCTGGGCTGGCCCGTTCGCTGGTGTTCGCGGGCAACACTCCTGTTGAGGGTGCCCTGAGCGCGCTGGCCCTCGAGCCGTTTGTGACCGGCCGTCAGCCGTACTCTCACGCCATCGAGCTGCACGACGTGGACGCGGCGTCCCCGCTGCTGCCACCCGGCGCCGCGGCCGCGTTGACGCACAATGAAAGCGGCCTTCGCTCCCACCTATCCTGCGGTCCGGGGTGGACCCTGTTCGCGATGCGCCGCCGCGGCCGGACCGCCGTAGTCCGGGTCTGCGCCGAGACCGACGCGCTGGCCCGGGAGGTGCTGGAGCTCGCCACCGCTGCGGCCACCGATGCGGTGTCTGACGATCCGGCGGCGTCGATCGGCTTCTGGCACCCAGCCGTCGTCCGACCGGGACGCTGCCTGGCCGAAATCGAGTCGGCCCGCTGCCACCGGGAACAGGCGCGGCATTGGCTCAACGATCCCCACATCGCCATCAACGGCGACGGCGCCATCCTGGCCGAGCTGTACCGGCTGCGCGGTCCGCTGAGCAAGGTCGAGCACTCCACCCGGGCCGCCCTCGCCGGTAATTACCTCTGAGCTACACCGCAACCGTGCGTCCGCGCCAGACTGGTAACCGGTCCAAATGACACACGCCGAGCACGGGGGAACCCATGAACATCTCACGTGGCGCAGCGCTGCGCCGTCTGCTCGCCATCCTCGTCACGGCCGCGGGGCTCGCGGCGGCGGGCTGCGGCAACAACGCAGGCAACCCGCCCGGCACCCCACCCACCGCGCCATCTTCCCCTGCGGTGAGCTCGACACCACCAACCCGAGCGCCGCCGACGCGCGGCGCCTGGGCAAAGTCGATGTGCCAGGCGCTGGGCCTCGCCTTCATCCAGCTGGGCGAACCACCCCAGCCGGATCTCGGCAACCTCACCGCGACCCGCCAGACCTACATCGACTATCTGGGCAGAGCAGCCACCGTCGTGCAGCAGGCGACTGACCAACTCGCATTTCTCGGGGCCCCACCAGTTTCTCACGGACAGCAGATCCTCGATCGGCTTCGCACGCAGCTCATCCAGCTACACGACAACCTCGATGACGCGGTGACCCAACTCAAGGCGGCCAACCCCAACGACGCTTCGGGGATCGGGCCGATCCTCGCTGCGGCGGGTAACGCGGTCGGCTTGGCGGGGACCCTCACCAGCGACCCAGAGCTGCGCGCGGCCTTCGATCAGACACCGGAGTGCCAGAACGTGCCCCTGTGACTAGACCGAGGCTTGGGACTAGACCGGCTGGGCACCAGGGTGACCGTCCTGCACGGTGAAGGTGGCAAGCGTTCGGGTAGGCGCGCCCAGGGGTCAGTGCGGTGTCCCATGGCGGTCGGACCTACGATCCGCTTGCGGTGGGTGGCGTGGCCCGCCCGCAGGACGAGGCCGGGTTCCGGCTGGCCCGCTTCCAGATCTCCTGCTGCGCGGCCGACGCGGTGGCCGCGGTGGTCCGGGTGATCGATGGAGCCCATGAGATCGCCCGAGTGGACCTTCCCCGTAGTTACCGATCACCCGCGGGCGACCTTGCCCGCACTATCCAGCCGACGCAGGATCGTTGACGTCTGCGGTCGCCATGCCGAGCGACATACCCGCGTTGAGCAATTTCTGATCACCGGCGGTCACGACGAGATCGTCGTCGCTCACCTGCTCCGCCGACGCGCAATGGACTGCGTCATAACCGCGCAGAGCACAAGAGAACGCAAGCTGTGCCGCGCGCCGCACAATCCGGTCGTCCACGTCCACCACATCGAATTCATCCCACAACCGATCAAGAATATGAACCGCTGCCCGGTAGCTCTGCTGTGTGAGCCGCCCCAGTCGCAGCGCTTGCGCGAGTGCGGCGGCGGCCTCGACATACGACAGTCGGGTGGTCACGACCGCGTCGGCGTCGTCCCACAAACGCCGGCACAATCCACTGGACGGTTCCGCGATCAGTAATGGCACGAGCGCTGAGGTATCGAAGTATCCGATCACCGGCGCTGGTCAGCCACGAGATCGCTCACCGTGCCATCAGCGACGACCGGGTCGGGCGCCGGTCGTTTGCGTCGCCTCGCCGGATGCACCCGCCCCTCGGCGATGAGTTGCTCCAGCACTGTCGGCGCGCCCGCAGGCACGATCCGAGCGATCACCCGTCCATGATCTGTCACGGTCACCGTGTGCCCGCGACGAACCTCGGCCAGGTGCCGACTCAGCCCGTCCCGTAACGCGCGGATCCCTACCTCCACGACGCACCTCCCCTTGTGACCACGATGTAGACGTTGATTGTAGCCACATTAGGGGCCAAGTTTTCATGCACGCAGGAGGTTGGATACTCGGTCGGTGACGGAGATAGGCGACGTGAGCGCCGAGGAACGTGCGGTCCTGGTGGAGCAGCTGGTGCGCGAGCTCGACGACGACCTGGTCTTCGCACTGTCGCTGGGGAGCAAGGAGCTGTTCCATACGAACCTGCTTGGCTGGTTTGCCCAACACCAGCCCAGTGTGGGTGCGGCCCTGCTCCGCGAGTGGGACCCGCACGCGGAGCCAGCTTTGCTTCGGGCACGACGCGAGTGGCGTCACCTTGATCTCGTCCTCGAGGAGGTCGCGGCGGACGGAACACCTGGCCAGGCGCGGGTTGTGGTGGAGAACAAGATGTTCGCGCTCCCGGATCTCGATCAGCTCCGGGACTACGGACGCGTCATCAACACCGACCTCAAGGGTGCCCCGTCACTTGTGCTACTCAGCCTGGCCGACCCCGGCTGGCCCACGAGCAGGTGGGATGACGGCGCCGGGAACGTCTGGCGGCACGTCACCTACACGTCGCTGGCCGAGGTGCTCGCAGCAGTGGCTCATCCGCAGGATACCGATTACTTCCCGCTCGCCACTCTCACTGGGTGGATGACCACGGTCGACCGGCTGGGCCGCCTCAGCGAACTCGTCTGCCAGCCTGGACCCGCTGAGCCCGTGTTGCTGCCCCAGGAACTCAGTAGCCGGCTCGCGGAGATCCGGCTGGACGCGCCAGTGCAGAAGCTTCGCGCGCACCACGTCGCCACTGAGCTTCGCCGACTACTAGGCGACCCCCTGCCTGAGGACGTCTCGGTGAGCGCGAGCCTCACCAATGGGCTCGGACTTGTCGAGGCCTTTGTGAGAGTCGGCGACAACATCGAGGCCGGATGGCAGTTGCAAGGCACTCAGTGGCGTATGGCCGTCCGAGTTGGGAAGGATCACCCGCTATACGGCCGCGGTGACAAGGACGATCCCCGTGCTCGGCTTGCCGATCAGAGCGGGTGGATGACGTTCCGCGACGGGCCATTCGAAGGCCTCCCCGCACGCCCTGTCCCGAGGGTCGGAACGCCGGATGTCTGCAAGTTCTCCCCCAACTTCGTCTACCGCTACGTCCACGTGCCAGACATCACCATCGGCACCGCTGTCAGCGTCGGCTTGGACGTCGTTCTCCGGGCACTGTCCGAGCGGGGCGAACCGAGGTGGCGTAGTCCCCGCTGATGTACCTGAAGTGCCGCTGATCGACGTTTGTCTCATCAGCCACTCCTGCACCACGGGGAGGAGGTGTGGATCTGTTGCGAACGTGCCGTGGGCGGCAACTCCGGGCGAAAAGTTGCCACCTGCGGCACTCGTGCGCGTTGCGGTCCGCACCGAGAACCCGCCGCCACCGTTCAAAGATTGACCACACCGTATCGTCGCCGGTGGGCCACACTGGCACGAACCGGACCCACAACGCGCTACTTGGCGGCCCGCGACGCGGGACGACGGCTGGGCAGCCCGCATCAGGGTCAGCCCTGGCCGCAGTCCGGAACAATCCCGATGCGCTATCCACCCGGCTCCGCCACCCTGAGCTCGTGACGTCGACCCATCCTGAGCTGGCCCGTTCGTTGGTGTTCGCCGGTAACACCCCGGTCGAGGGAGCCCTGAGCGCGCTGGCCCTCGAGCCGTTTGTGACCGGCCGTCAGCCGTACTCGCACGCCATCGAGCTGCACGACGTGGACGCGGCGTCCCCACTGCTGCCACCCGGCGCCGCGGCCGCGTTGACCCACAATGAAAGCGGCCTTCGCTCCCACCTGTCCTGCGGCCCGGGGTGGACGCTGTTCGCGATGCGCAGCCGCGGCCGGTCCGCCGTAATCCGGGTTTGCGCCGAGACCGACGCGCTGGCCCGGGAGGTGCTGGAGCTCGCCACCGCTACGGCCATCGCTGCGGTGTCTGATGATCCGGCGGCGTCGATCGGCTTCTGGCATGCCGACCCGACCCGTACGGGGGGCATCCGGGCACCGCGATCGGTCGACGTGCCGGACTGGCTCTCCATCCGGCGCAACTACGCCGCTGACACGGCCGCCGCGCTGGACCGCCTGATGACGCTCGAGCCTGGTGACGTGACCGGGCGGTTGATCTTGCTGCACGGGCCGGCGGGCACCGGGAAGACCACCGCACTGCGGGCACTGGCGCATTCCTGGAGACAGTGGTGCCAGGTGGAATGCGTGCTCGACCCCGACGTCCTGTTCGCCGACTCCAGCTACCTCATGTCGGTCGCGCTTGGCGATTCGCGCCCCGACACGTCGCTTCGATGGCGGCTGCTCGTGCTGGAGGACTGTGACGAGCTGGTCCGGGCGGAGGCCAAACGCGGCACCGGTCAGGCGCTGTCGCGGCTGCTCAATCTCACCGACGGGTTACTCGGGCAGGGGCTTGACGTGCTGGTCTGCCTGACCACCAACGAGGATGTCGCCCGCCTGCACCCAGCCGTCGTCCGACCGGGACGCTGCCTGGCCGAAATCGAGGTCGGCCCGCTGCCACCGGAACAGGCGCGGCGTTGGCTCAACGATCCGCACGTCGCCGTCAACGACGACGGCGCCATCCTGGCCGAGCTGTACCGGCTGCGCGGTCAGGTGAGCAAAGTCGAGCACTCCACCCGGGCTGCCCTCGTCGGTAATTACCTCTGAGCTACACCGCAACCGTGCGCCCGCGTCAGACTGGTCCTGGCAGTAGACCGGTCCGATGACAAACGCCGAGCGCGGGGGAAGCCGACCATGACCATCTCACGTGGCGCAGCGCTGCGCCGTCCGCTCGCCATAGATGTGCCAGGCGCTGGGCCTCAGGGATGTGATGGGCGGGCTGACGACCTTCATCTCGCTGGACCAACAACGCAACCTCACCGCGACCCGCCAGACCTACATCGAGTTTCTGGGCACGGCAGCCACCGTCGTGCAGCAGGCGACTGACCAGCTCGCGCTTCTCGGGGCCCCACCAGTTTCTCGCGGACAGCAGATCTTCGATCGGCTTCGCACGCAGCTCACCCAGATACACGACAACCTCGATGACGCGGTGACGCAGCTCAAGGCGGCCAACCCAGACGACGTCCCTAGGATCGGGCTGACCCTCCCTGCAGCGGTTAACGCTCACGGCTTGGCGGAGACCCTCACCAGCGACCCAGAACTGCGCGCGGCCTTCGATCAGACGCCGGAGTGCCAGAACGTGCCCGTGTGAACGTAACCGCGCAACAACCAGCAGGCGTGCGGTTCAGTCGACCGGCTCGGCCACCGAACCGGTGCGCGCACTCAGTGCCGCGACCGCCTTGGCCGCGACGCCAGCGGCGTGCGCTGCCCGGTCGGCCAGGTCGCTATCGAGGTTGCCGAGTTCGACGTTGAGCCGGACCAGCTCGGCGGCCGATCGTGCCGCCGCGGCGGCCAGCGTCACCGCGGTGAAGGCGTCGCCGCGCAGATTGGGGTTGCCCCGCTCGACAAGCGCCGCCGCTTCCGTGGCGATGCCACTGGCCAGTTCGGCGATCTCGGTGGGCACCCGGGCGGCGCGCTCCAGGCTGCGCCGGATCTGGCGGCGGCGGACGTCCCGGTCGGGCTCGGTGGGCAGCGCGAATGCGGCGAGCACGGCCTGGTAGGCCTCGGCGTCCTGATCGGCCAGGGCGGCTACCTGGTTGCGGACCCGGTCGGCGTAGGCCGCCCGCCCCGCTGAGTCGATCAGCTGCGCAGCGGAGAACCGGGCTGCCATCCCGAGTAGCCCAGCGGCCATCGCGGCGGTGAGGGCCGCGGCGCCACCGCCGCCGGGCGTGGGTTGCCTGGCGGCGAGGCGGTCCAGCAAATCAGTGACCGAGCAGTCCAGCAGTGGCGCGGGGCGAGCTGAGATCACGACAGGCCAACGATCTCGCCGCGGGAATCGATGTCGATGCGGGTCGCGGCGGGACTGGCCCCCAGACCTGGCATGGTGCGCATGTCCCCGCAGATCGGGTAGATGAACCCGGCACCCACCGACGCTCGCGCTTCCCGCACCGGCAGCACCCATCCGGTGGGCGCGCCCTTGAGCGCCGGATCCGAGGAGATCGACAGGTGCGTCTTGGCGATGCACACCGGCAGCCGCCCAAAACCGTTGCGCTCGTAACTGTCGAGTTGCCGGGAGGCCTTGGAGTCGTACTCCACCCCCTGCGCCCCGTACACCCGCAACGCCACGGTGGAGATCTTGTCCCGGAGCGTCGCGTCGTCGGGATACAGGAAAGCGAAATCCGACGGCTCCTCGGCGGCCTCGGCGACCGCGGCGGCAAGCTCAGCGGCTCCCTTGCCGCCCTCGGCGAAATGCGTGCACAACGCGGAACGGGCGCCTGCGCTGTCGGCGATCTCGCGGATGGCGGCATGCTCGGAGGCGTGATCAGTGGGGAAGGCGTTGATCGCCACCACCGGTGAGACGCCGTGGATCCGCACGTTCTCGATCTGTTTGCGCAGGTTGGCCGCACCGGCGTGGACGTCGTCGGGATTCTCCGCGAGCATGTTCGCCGGCAATGGACGGCCGGCGGTGACCTTATACAGGCCGGAGTGTGCCTTGAGCGCGCGGACCGTGGCCACCAGCACGGCCGCGTCCGGCCGTAATCCCGACGCGCGGCACTTGATGTTGAAGAAGCGCTCGGCGCCCATGTCGGCACCGAAGCCGGCCTCGGTGATCAGGTAGTCACCGCAGTGGATGCCGATCAGATCGGCGATCACCGAGGAGTTACCGTGCGCGATGTTGCCGAACGGCCCGGCATGCACCAGTACCGGGGTGCCCTCCAGGGTCTGGAGCAGGTTGGGCTTGATCGCGTCCCGCATGATCACCGTCATCGCCCCGGCGGCCTGCAGCTCCTCAGCGGTCACCGGCTGACCGTCGGGCGCCTGACCGACCACGATCCGGCCCAGCCGGGACCGCATATCGGCCAGCGACGTGGACAGCGCCAGCACCGCCATCACCTCGCTGGCCGCGGTGATGTCGAACCCGCTCTGCCGGGGAGTGCCATCGGCCTTGGATCCGAGCCCGATCACGATGTTGCGCAGGGCCCGGTCGTTGACGTCGAGCACCCGGTTCCAGGTGATGCTGTGCGGATCAAGCGCGACGCCGTTGCGCTGGTGCAGCTGGTTGTCGACCATCGCGGCGAGCAGGTTGTGCGCCGCGGTCACCGCGTGCATGTCCCCGGTCAGGTGCAGATTGAGCGTCTCCATCGGCACGACCTGGCTGTAGCCGCCACCTGCGGCTCCACCCTTGATCCCGAACGTGGGGCCCATCGAGGGCTGCCGGATCGCGACCGTGGCCCGCTTGCCGATGTGCGCGAAACCCTGGCCCAGTCCCACGGTGGTGGTCGTCTTGCCCTCCCCGAGCGGGGTCGGGGTGATCGCCGTGACGACTACATACTTGGCCCGGGGTGCCTGCGCCAACTCGTCGATCGCCGCCGTCTTGACCTTCACCACGTGCTCGCCATAAGGCTCCAGCAGATGAGACCCCAGCCCCATCCCCGCCGCGATCTCCACCAGCGGCCGCAGCGTAGCCCCACGAGCAATCTCAAGATCGCTAGGAAAAGCCACCGGTGCACTCCCCTTGCGCTCGACGCCTGACCATGATCGCGGTTTGGGTGCGCACGGCAACGGATTTCGTCTCGCTACGCACCCAAACCGTGATCATGCACCAACGCCGGCGCTAGTAGCGGTAGTGGGATGGTTTGTAGGGGCCCTCGACGTCTACGTCCAGGTACTCGGCTTGGTCCTTGGTGAGCTTGGTGAGCTCGCCGCCCAGTGCCTCGACGTGGATCCGGGCGACCTTCTCATCGAGTGCCTTGGGCAGGACGTAGACCTCCCGGTCGTATTCCTGATATTTGGTGAACAGCTCGATTTGCGCGATCACCTGGTTGGAGAACGAGTTCGACATCACGAAGCTGGGGTGCCCGGTGGCGTTGCCCAGGTTCAGCAGCCGTCCCTCGGACAACACGATGATCGAATGCCCGTCCTTGAAGGTCCACTCGTCCACCTGCGGCTTGATCACCAACCGGCGGGCGCCCGACCGGCGTTCCAGCCCGGCCATGTCGATCTCGTTGTCGAAGTGCCCGATGTTGCCCAGGATCGACTGGTGCTTCATCCGCGCCATGTGGTCGACCGTCACGATGTCCTTGTTTCCGGTGGCGGTGATGATGATGTCGGCCTTGCCCACCACGTTGTGGAGGGTGTCGACGGTGAAACCATCCATCATCGCCTGCAATGCGCAGATCGGGTCGATCTCGGCCACTACCACCCGGGCGCCCTGCCCCCGCAATGCCTCCGCGCAGCCCTTGCCGACGTCGCCGTACCCGCAGACCACGGCCATCTTGCCGGCGATCAACACGTCGACGGCCCGGTTGATCCCATCGATCAGCGAGTGGCGGCACCCGTACTTGTTGTCGAACTTCGACTTCGTCACCGAGTCGTTGACGTTGATCGCCGGGAACAGCAGCTCCCCCGCCGCGGCCAGTTGGTAGAGCCGGTGCACGCCGGTGGTGGTCTCCTCGGTCACCCCGCGGATCCCCTCGCCGATCGCCGTCCACTTCCCCGGCGTCGCGTCCAACGAGGCCCGCAACACGTCCAGGAACACCTTCTGCTCATCGGAGTCGTCGTCGGCGGTGCTGGGGACGACTCCGGCCTTTTCGAAGGTGGTTCCCTTGTGCACCAGCAGGGTGGCGTCCCCGCCGTCGTCCAGGATCATGTTGGGTCCGGCGCCGTCCGGCCAGGTCAGCATCTGCTCGGTGCACCACCAGTACTCCTCCAGCGTCTCGCCCTTCCAGGCGAAACACGGCACCCCCTGGGGCTCCTCCGCGGTCCCGTGCGGACCCAGCACGACGGCCGCCGCGGCATGGTCCTGGGTGGAGAAGATGTTGCACGACGCCCACCGCACCTCGGCGCCGAGGCTGACCAGGGTCTCGATCAACACCGCGGTCTGCACGGTCATGTGCAGCGACCCGGAGATCCGCGCCCCACGCAACGGGAACACATCCGCGTACTCGCGCCGCAGCGCCATCAAACCCGGCATCTCGTGCTGCGCCAACCGGATCTCGTTACGCCCGAACTCAGCCAGATCCAGGTCGGCAACGGCAAAATCGATACCGGCGCGGTGGGTTAGTTTTTTCTCGGCGCCGGGTGCGGCCACAGTCATCGAAATGCACTCCTTGGTTGAATGTGGGTAATTGAGTTTCAGCGCTCACGCACGAACGTGCCCGGCCACCTCGGCCGCGCTGTCGGGTCCATAGGCTTGGCTGAACCGCTCCAGGAAACTCTCGGGCTCAAACTTGTGCTCCTGCGTTCCGATCGACTCGATCACCAGGGTAGCCAGCATGCAGCCCAGCTGTGCGGCCCGCTCGTCACCCACCCCCCACTGCATCCCGGCCAGGAAGCCGGCCCGGAACGCGTCACCGACCCCGGTCGGGTCCGCCTTGGCCAGTTCCTGCGGCGGGATTACCGAGATCACCGGTTCACCGGGCCGTTGCACGGTCACGCCTTTCGCGCCGCGGGTCATCACCGAGACGCCCACCCGCTCCAGGATGTCCTGCTCGCCCCAGCCGGTCTTGCGTTCGAGTAGGCCCCGCTCGTAGGTGTTGGTGAACAGGTAGGCCGCGCCCTCGATCAGCGGCGTGATCTGATCGCCGTCCATCGAAGCGAGCTGCTGGGACGGGTCCGCGGCGAACGGGTAGCCGAGATCCCGGCACTCCTGGGTGTGCCGCAACATGCCCGCCGGGTCATTCGGGCCGATGAGAACGAGCTCCGTACCGCCGAGGCGGTCCACGATCGGCTTCAGCTCGATGTCCCGGGCCTCACTCATCGCGCCGGGGTAGAACGAGGCGATCTGGTTGGAGTCGGTATCGGTGGTGCACAGGAACCGGGCGGTGTGCTTGGTCTGCGAGACATGCACCGCGCTGACGTCCACCCCGTGGGCCGCCAGCCACTGCCCGTACTCGGCGAAGTCGGCCCCGACCGCGCCCACCAGCACCGGCCCCAGCCCGAGGCAGCCCAGGTTGAACGCAATGTTGGCACCCGCCCCGCCCCGGCGGATCGCCAGGTCCTCCACCAGGAACGACACCGAGATGTTGTCCAGAGCCTCGGGCACGATCTGCTCGGCGAACCGGCCAGGGAAGACCATCAGGTGATCAGTGGCGATCGACCCCGTGACGATGATGCTCACCGTGTTCCTCTCTCTCAGACCGCTGCCGGCTGGGCACTGGCGGGCAACCCGGCGGATTCCCGCAGCTCCGCCGCCTTGTCCGTGCGCTCCCAGGTGAAGTCGGGATCGCTGCGCCCGAAGTGGCCGTAGGCCGCGGTCTTAGCGTAGATCGGCCGGTGCAGCCCCAGGTAGCTCCGGAAGGCCGCCGGGCGCAGATCGAAATGCTCACCCACCAGCTTCTCGATGGTCGTGCGGGGCACCTGCTCGGTGCCGAAGGTCTCCACCAGCAACGACAGCGGCCGGGCCACGCCGATCGCGTACGCCACCTGCACCTCGACCCGATCGGCCAGGCCGGCGGCGACGATGTTCTTGGCCACGTAGCGGGCCGCGTACGCCGCGGAGCGGTCCACCTTGGAGGGATCCTTGCCGGAGAACGCGCCGCCGCCGTGCCGGGCGAACCCGCCGTAGGTGTCCACAATGATCTTCCGCCCGGTCAGCCCGGCATCGCCGACCGGCCCGCCGATCACGAATCTCCCGGTCGGGTTGACGAACAGGTTTTTCGCCAACTCGGCCTCGTCGTAGAAGCCCGCGGGCAGCTCCGCGAGTACCACGTATTTCCACAAGTCCATCCGGATCTGCTCGGTGGTGACGTCCTCGGCGTGCTGGGTGGAGATCAGCACCTTCTCCACCCCGACCGGCACACCGTCCCGGTAGCGGACGGTCACCTGGGTCTTGCCGTCCGGGCGCAGGTAGGGCAGCGTGCCGTCCTTGCGCACCGTTGCCAGCCGCTTGGACAGCCGGTGGGCCAGCGCGATCGGCATCGGCATCAGTTCCGGGGTCTCGTTCGTGGCGTACCCGAACATCATCCCCTGATCCCCTGCACCCGCGCTGTCCAGTTCGTCCTCGGACAGCTGCCCGCGCCGCTCGTGGGCCAGGTCGACGCCCTGGGCGATGTCCGGCGACTGCTTGTCCAGCGCGATCAGGACCGCGCAGCAGTGCCCGTCGAAGCCGAAGCTGCCGTTGTCGTAGCCGATGCGGCAGATAGTGTCCCGGACGATCTGGGTGTAGTCGAGCATGCCGGGTGTGGTGATCTCGCCCGCCAGCACCACCATCCCGGTGGTGATCAAGGTCTCGCATGCCACCCGCGAATTCGGGTCCATCGTCAGCGCGGCGTCGAGCACCGCGTCGGAGATCTGGTCGGCGATCTTGTCCGGGTGACCCTCGGTCACCGACTCGGAAGTGAAGAGAAATTCGACGGACTCCAGCTGGGTCATGCGATCACGCTCCTTGCTCGACGGTCGGTTCCGGGTTTGGCACCGACTGGTTGGGCAGGGTTCGGCGGACCGCGGCAGTTCCTTGTACCATCGCTACCAGCTTCGCCCTGGCGACATCAGCGGGCAGGTGACGCAGCCCACAGTCCGGATTGATGATTAATTTTTCGGCCGGGAAGGTATCCAGCGCTCTCCGGATGCGCCGCGCGATGAGATCAGCAGACTCAACTTGCTCGGTCTTGACATCCACCACGCCCAGCCCGAGTGCGCGGTCCCAGCCGAGCCGATGGATCAGGTGCAGGTCCTCGAAGCCTTTGCGGCCGAACTCGAGGATCAGCTGGTCCACGTTCGCGTCGAGCACCGCGGGGAACAGGAAGTCGTAGTGCCCTTCCCAGGACGGCCGGGAGTAGCGGTTGCCGTAGCAGACGTGCAATCCCCAGGTGACGTCGACGCCGTGGGTCACGATGTTGATCGCCTCGACGGCGATGCCGACGTCGTCGGGGTAGCCGGCCAGGAACGGCTCATCAATTTGCAGCAGGTCTGCACCCTCTTCAGCCAGCGCCCGGGCCTCGATATTGAGCACCTGCGCCAGCGCCCGGACCAGGTCAGCGGACTTGGCGTAGGCCTTGTTCTGGACCCGGTGGCACAGCGAGAAGGGCCCGGTGAAGCTGAACTTGACCGGGCGGTCGGTGTGCGCCCGGGTGAAGCGGTAGTCCTCGGCCAGGCCCAGCGGCGGCGAGTCGACCGGCAACGGCTCAGCGACGACGGGAGAGTCGTAGTAGTCGTAATAGAACGACTTGACGGTCACCGGGATGTGCACTCCTGATATCCGGGCCAGCAGGTAGTCGATGTCGTTGTCGCGCCGCAACTCCCCGTCGGAGACGATATCAATTCCGGCTGTCTCCTGGTCCTTGAGCGCCGCCTTGATCGCCATGTCGTGGATTTCGCTGAGGTGGCTGCGGCTGATCCGGTTGCGATAGTAGTCGGTCTTGAGCCGCTCGAGCCACTCGGGAACCGAGTACGACCCCACGACGGTGGTGGGTAGCACAGGCAGCATGTCAGTCCTTTACTGCGCCCGATGTCAATGTCCAGTTCAGGTCAATCTCGCACTTGCGCAGTCATGGTGACGATGTTGGTGCCGGTCCGGTGGGCGAACCGCTGGAAATCCACGTCGAAACCCTTCCGGCGCCCGATATGCGCCAGCAGCGGGCCATTGAGCCAGTTCACCACGGACCCGTCATATTTGCCAGGGCCGCGGAAGCCGGTGCGATAGGCATGCACATCGGTCACGAACAGGTCATGACAGATCAGCCGGCCGTAGGGGTGCAGCAGCGGGACGGTGTCCACGAAGCTGGCCACCGCACCGTTGTTCACATGCATCCGGATAGCGGCGCCGGACTCCAGCAGGGGCCGCAGATTCTCCCCACTCACCGTGGGCGCAATCTGGTAGAGGTCCAGCCCCGCCAGCGGCAGGTATCTCTCCTCCAAACGCAGCGCCGCCCAGCTGAGGCGCCAGAACTCCACTGCCGCCGCCACCGACGGGAAATGCGCAGGCAGCGCCTCGGCGAGTAAGGACGGTTGCAGTCGCAGCAGTTTGCCGATCAATTCCGGCACCTGATCGGTCCGGGCCGATACCGACTGGGCGATCTCGGCGGCGGCACCGGCGGGCAGATATGCCCTGCTCTGCACGATATAGGTGCGCCCGCCGATTTGCGCCACCTCGTCGCTGGGGAGGTTGTCGTAGACGTTGGAGATGTAGACCAGGAAGAGCTTATAGCCCAGAAACCCGAGCGCGGTGCGCGGCTGGGTGGCGTCCAACACGAACGAGCTGACGTGCTGTGCATGGTCGGCGACCGCGGTCCTGGCGGTTTCCAGGACATGCGGTGAATAGTCGCACATCAGATAGTGCAGCCGCCGGTAGTACTCCTTACCGTGCACCCGGTCGAGCGCGACGAACTCGTCCAGCCAGGTCTTCGCTTGAGCTCCGTTGCCCGGGCCGAGTTCCACTACATACAGCTCATCGGGTAATGCGTTGCGCTCGGCGAGGGAATCCCACAACATGAACAGGCTGGTGATGATCTCGCGGACCGCATCGGCATTCCGCGCGTCGCTCTCCCCGCCGGGCAGGGTTTTCTCGTACTGCTGGCCGGTGACCTGTTCCCACAAATCCAGGGCCTTCCAGTACAGCGCGTTGAATTCCCAGATCATGCTTTTGCTGGTCGCCATCCACGGCTCGAGATAGATTCGGGAAAGGTTGGTGCCGGCGCTGCGGGCCTTGATCAGCTCACCGGTGAGCTGTTTGAGAGGCACCTCACCGCTGCGCCGGACGTCGATGGCGACCTCCATCTCGTCGTCGGTCATCACCGCCGCCAGCGCCACCGGTGCCAGCTCCGACTCGTGCCCGTGCGCCGCCAGGATCGGCCGGATGTCGACGACGTCGCGGAAGTTGTTGCGGTACTGCACCCAGTCACACACCACGCGGACCCGGGACAGGTCCACCGAGTCCTCGGCGAGCGCGTCCAGGACGGGGCCCAGCGACGCCGTCGCGTCCACCGGTTTGCTGCCGCGAAGCTTGCCCGTGGGACGGAAATCAACCAGCACGGCCGTTGCCCTCCATCGTCCCTAGGTGAGTCGTCCCCAGGTGAGTCGTCCCCAGGCGAGTCGTCACTCGGGTCCAGGGACCGGCGAGGGCGATCAGGAGGCTGCCCTATTCGTATCTGGGACCCGACGAAGCGGGTCGAACCCCGCGCCGCGCAGCCGGGCGATCGTCGCGCGTAGCAGCTCGATCTCCCGCTGGAGGACCTCGACGGTGTCCACCTCCGGCACCCGGACGGTGTCCTGGATAGCGAGCAACGGACATCCACAATGTGGGCAGTTGACCTCGTGCGCCATCTCACCCTCCTGACGCCGCAGCCGCCTCGCCTGTGAGGCGGGCCACATCACCAGTGAAGGGGGAGCCGCGGCCCAGAACAACCGGGTCCAGGCACGAAAACACAGGCCACGCATTTGTGGCGGGAGCACAAACTCCCCGCTTCGCCCGCAGCCAGTAGCCTGCCCCCAGCCGGCGTGGGTCACGAAAGGTAGCGCAAGAAATGGACGTCTTCCAGGTCCACCAACAGCTACTCGCGGACTACCAGGCGTTCACCGCAGGCTTCACCAAGATCCACGATCCTCGGATCCAGGAGCATGTCGACCAGCGAGTGGCCAACGGGGACCAATGGCCGGACGCCTACCTGTCACTCAACCCCAACTTCGCGTCGGGCGGCTCGATCAGCGAACTGGTCAAGCAGAGAATCCTGCACCCCGAGTGCGAACGGATCTTCCGAGTCGGCAAGGACGAGGAGCCCCACAGAGCACCGGGCCAGGTTATCGATCTACACCAGCACCAGCGGGAGGCAGTGGAGATCGCCAGGGGTGGGGCGAGCTACGTGCTCACCACGGGAACCGGGTCGGGAAAGAGCCTCAGCTACATCGTGCCCATTGTGGACAGCGTGCTGCGGCGACGCGACGCGGGCAGCTACGAACCCGGGGTGAAGGCGATCATCGTGTATCCGATGAACGCGCTGGCCAACAGCCAGCAGCACGAGCTCACGAAGTTCCTCAAGCACGGCTATCCCCACGGCGCCGAACCCGTCACCTTCCGGCGCTACACCGGGCAGGACCGGGAGGCCGATCGAGCCGAGATCCTCAGCAACCCCCCAGACATCCTGCTCACCAACTACGTGATGCTGGAACTGCTCCTGACCAGGCCCCAAGAACGGGACCGCCTCATCACCGCCGCTCAGGACCTGCGGTTTCTCGTGCTGGACGAGCTGCACACCTACCGAGGCCGGCAGGGCGCGGACGTGGCGATGCTGGTGCGCCGGTTGTGTGATGCCTGCGCGGCCGAACAGGTGCAGTGCGTCGGCACCTCGGCCACGATGACCAGCGAGGGCAGTGAGTCCGACCAGCGTCGCGAGGTATCCAAGGTGGCCACGCGGCTATTCGGCACACCCGTAGCGGCACCGAATGTCATCGTGGAGACGTTGCAGCGGGCCACCAAGGGCGATCCCGACGACATCGCGGCGATCACGTCGCGGGTCCATTCCGGCACAGCGGGTCGAAACTACGAGGAACTGGCTGCCGATCCGCTGGCCGCATGGGTGGAAGCGACGTTTGGAGTCGTTCACCGAGACGGACGCTTGGTGCGGCCACTGCGTCCGTCCACCCTGCCGGAGGCAGCCGGCGAACTCGCGAAAATCACCGGTGAGACGGCAGCCGCGTGCGCCGCGGCGATCCAGACAACGCTGCGGGCCGGAGCGAGCATGCCGGATCCGCGGACCCGGCGTCCGGTATTCGCATTCCGGTTGCACCAGTTCCTATCCAAGGGCGACAACGTCTACCTGAGCCTTGAACCGGCAGCGGACCGGTACATCACCAGCCGGTACCAGACTGTCGTTCCCGATCTCCAACCCCAGGAGACTCACAAGATCCTCGTGCCCGCCGCGTTCTGCCGGCAGTGCGGGCAGGAGTACCTGGCCGTCAGCCGCGTCGACGAGGCCGGCGCTCGCCGGTACACGTCACGTCAGGACGCCGACGCCAGTGGGGGCGACACAGTGAACGGTTACCTGTTCATCAGCTCCGAGGTGCCGTGGCCAGGCTCGCTTGATGTCGCGATCAGCGAGCAGCGAATTCCCGACTCCTGGCTGGTCACCGGCCGGCACGGAGACGTCACCGTGGCGAGCCGCTGGCTCAAGCGGCTGCCCGAGGTGGTCCGCGTCGATGTCGACGGAGTGGAGGTGGACGAACCGGCGGGCACGCTAGCGGCCTATGTTCCCACCCCGTTCAGCTTCTGCCTGCGCTGCCGGGTGTCCTACGAACAGCGGGGAAACGACTTCGCCAAACTGGCCTCGCTCGCCGCCGAGGGGCGAAGCTCAGCAACATCGGTCATCAGCGCGAGTGTGGTGCGCAGCCTGCGTCAACAGCCTGATCTGAAAGACGACGCACGAAAGCTGCTCGCGTTCGCCGACAACCGCCAGGACGCGAGCCTGCAAGCCGGGCATTTCAATGACTTCATCCAGGTCACGCAGCTCCGCGGGGCGCTGTACCGTGCGCTGACGGCCGAGCCTCAAGGGCCCGGGCAAGAGGGGCCCAGGCAAGAGGGGCCCAGCCAGGGCGGGCTCAGCCATGAGGTGATCGAACAATGCGTCACGGACGCGCTGGGCGTCACACTGGCAGACTTCGCGCAGAACCCCGGAGCGAGGTTCAGCGTGGAGCGCAGAGCCTGGCAGGCCTTACGAGCAGTCGTGGGATACCGGCTCTACCTGGACCTGGAGCGAGGCTGGCGGATCACCATGCCCAACCTCGAACAGACCGGCCTACTGCGGATCGACTACCTCGACCTGACCGATATCGCGGCCGACGAGGCACTGTGGCAAGACCGCCACTTCGCGCTCCGGGACGACGCACCCGATCACCGCGCGGAACTCATGCGGCTGCTGTTGCACGAGATGCGGCGCGCGATGGCCATCGACGT
>JBOHFK010000070.1:0-28989 GCA_050699635.1 Pseudonocardiaceae bacterium
AGTACCGGTCACAGCGGCAGACGCACGGCAACCCGGAACTGCCCGGCCCGCGGCTCTGCGCTCATCACGCCGCGCAGCGCCTCGACCCGCTCACGCATACCGGTCAACCCGCGGCCTTGGCCCACGGCAAGACCCGCTTCGACCGGATTGGTGAGCTCGACCTCGAGAGCGTCCCGGGTCACCGCCAGCCGCAGTACCACCGGAACTGGACCGGCGTGGCGCCGCGCGTTGCCCAATCCCTCCTGGACGATCCGGTACGCCTCGCGCGACGCCGCCGCCGGCACGTCGGCGAAGCTGCCGGATACCTTCAGGCGCACCGGCACACCGGCCGCGCGGGTCTCGGCGACCAGGCTCGCGACGGCGTCCAGGCCACGCTGCGGACCGCTGCTGGCCGGCTCATCCTGCAGCAGGCTCAGCACGTGTTTGAGATCATTCAAGGCGTTACGGCCGGTCTGCTCGATGGTGGCCAGCGCGGACTCGACGAATCGCGGGTCACTGTCCTGCATCCGCCGGGCGGCGCTGGCCTGAACCGTGCTGACGGTCAGGGCATGACGGATCGAGTCGTGCAGCTCACGAGCCAGCCGGTTGCGGTCGGCCAGCGCGGCGGCGCGCAGGCGCAACGCGGCCAGCTCATCAGCCGCGCTGCGCCCGAGCAACGTGACTGCCCCCCGGGTGAGCAGCACGCCGAGCCCCGCGACCAGGTAGATCAGCACGATCAGCAACCCGAGCCCGGCCAGCGGTGCCCAGGCCGCGGCCCAGCCGGCCGGGATCACCCACCCCGGGCTGCCCGGCATCAGTGACGGATGGGCCCGAAACGGCGCCGCGGCCAGGGCCGCCACGGCAGGCAGCACGAGCAGCGTTCCCGCCGTGGCCACCCCGCCGGTGACCATGTTGACCAGCAACCAGCCCGCGCTGCGCCAGCGCACTGGCCAGGCGCGGGCCGTTTCCAAAGTCTGCTCAGGCAGCTCGACTCCGAGCAGCCTGCGGGCAGCCGCCACCTCCAGCACCCGCACCCCTGGCACGAGCCCGATCAGCACGGCCACCCCCACCGTCATCAGGATCAGCGCAGACAGCACAAATGGGGCTGCATCCGGCTCGAACTCCCGGGCGACACCCCGGGCCAGCAGCCCGTAGGGCAACAGCAGCACACCACCGAGGAGCAGGTGAACCCACCGCCGGTAGGTCCATCCGCTGCGTAGCGGCGCCAGCACGCCGGTCACACCGTCCATGGTGGCAGAGCTCCGCCTGAACTACCCAACGCAGCGAATCCAGCACATCGAATTCCAAGCAGACGGGCACTGCAGCTCGGGCAAATCGACGCCAGATGTGAGGATAGAGGATATGACTACTCGCTTGGAATCCAAGGTGATCGTGGTCACTGGCGGAAGTTCCGGGATAGGAAAGGCCGTCGCGCACCGGGTCGCTTCCGAAGGGGCCGCCGTGGTGATCGGAGGCTGATATTGTAGAGCTGATACGGACAGCCGTCGCGGAGTTCGGTCGGCTCGACGGTGCGTTCAACAACGTCGGAGGAGTGAACACCCTGGGCGTTGTGCAGAACATCGACACAGCGGACTGACAGGCGGATTCTGGACCAGAACCTGACCAGCGTCTTCTACGGCCGCAAGCACCAAATCCCGGCGATTTTGGCGTCCGGCGGTGGTGGTGCGATCGTCAACAATGCATCAATCGCGGGCGCCATCGGGATCCGGGCCCTGTCGCCCTACGTGGCCGCCACCCACCGAGATGGTCGCGAATCACGAACGAACGCGTGGCGGTTTGGTGTCGGTAGGGAGGGTGCGGTAGCCGGGGTGCACGCCGGCGGTGAGGTGCTGCTCGGTGGCGATCCGGGTCAGCAGGGTGTGCAGCTGCGCGCGTTCGGCGTCGTCGAGCGCGGCGAGCATCGCGTTGTCATGTGCGTCGGCCATCCGGCCGATCTCGGCGAGCAAGGTGTCCCCGGCGTCGGTGAGGTAGACCGCGTAGAGCCGCCGATCGGTGGTGTTGCGGCGGCGCTGGAGCACCCCGCGCTGTTCCAGCCCATCCACCAGGCTGACCAGCCGGGTCGGCGGGGTGCCCAGGTGCTGGGCCAGCTCCTGCTGGCTGCGCCCTGGGCCGGCTGAGACTGCGCGCAGCAGGCCGACCTGCGGCGGTGTCAGGTCGAGCTCGGCTGCTCGTTGCGCGAAGCAGCGCGCGGCGTGCGCGCCCAGCTGGGCAAGCAGGAACGCGTTGCCGGGACCCCGCGGCCGCCGCTCACCGGTTCCGCTGTGTGTCGATGACATGCTCATACGATAACACTTGACATACGATATCGCATGAGTAATCGTTCATATTTGTAATGATTACTCATGTGATCGATCTGCTGACAAGGAGACCTCCGATGACCCCCATCCTGGCCACGAGGCCCACGTCCACCACCTCTGACGGCGGGCCCCCGCTGCTCGTTCCTGGGGTGGCCTTCGCCGCGCTGACCCTCGGCGGCGCGATCCTGGGGTCGAGCACCCCACGACTGGCCGACACCGCCGCACAGGTGTTGTCCTACGACCAGAGCCACGCCACCGTAATGGCGCTGAGCGCCACGATGCTGTTCGGCTCGGCGATTCCGCTGGTCATCTGGGCGGTCACGGCCTACCGCCGGCTCGGGGTCCGCGCGCCCGGCCCCCTGATGGGTGTCGCCGGCGGGGTGCTGGCGGCCGCCGCGATCGCGCTGAGCGGGCTGTTCACCTGGACCGCCGGGCAGACCGCCCAGCTCGGCGATCCAGCCCTGGCCCGGGTATTGACCACGCTGTCCTTCGCGACCGGTGCGGCCGGGTTCGTGGTGCCCTTCGGCCTGCTCATCGCCGGGATCGCGGTGCCCAGCCTGATCCTGAGGCTGCTGCCCCGCGGGGTGGCCTGGGCAGGGCTGGTCGTCGCCGCGCTCGGCATGCTGGTCACCCTCACGCTGCTGACCCCGGCCGTGGACCTGCTGCTGCCGATCGGGCGCTTCGGTGGGCTGATCTGGCTGGTCGTGGCCAGCGTCCTGCTGCCGTCCGGCCGCCGCTCGCGCGCGTCCGTCACGGACCAGTCATGACGGGCAGCTACCCCGACCTCGCCGGCCGCGTGGCGGTCGTCACCGGCGGCTCGCGCGGCATCGGCGCGGCTATCGGCGGGGCGCTGGCCGCGCAGGGTGCCCGGGTCATCGTCACCGGCCGCGACCACGCCGCGCTGGACGCCGCCACCGCACAGATCCGCGAGCTCGGCGGCCACGCCCACCCGGTGGTCGCCGAGCTCACCGACCCCGACCAGGTCGAGCAGTTGCGCACCGAGACCGAGCAGATCTACGGGCGGGCAGAATTGCTCGCCGTGGTCGCCGGCGGATCGGGCACCCCCGCACCGATCACCGAGTTGTCGCTGGACGACTGGCACCACACGATCGACGCCAACCTCACCACCGCGTTCCTGACGTTGCGCGCCTTCCTGCCGGCGATGATCGAACGCCGGCAGGGATCCGTGGTCACCATGTCCTCCACCGCCGGGCGGCTGCCGTCACCCGCGTCTCCGGCCTACGGCGCCGCGAACGCGGGGTTGCAGATGCTCACCCGCCAAGCTGCCCTGCAGGTCGCGCCGCACCACGTCCGGGTCAACACCATCGCCCCGGGCGCG
The DNA here is from genome assembly GCA_050699635.1 of Pseudonocardiaceae bacterium. Classification (GTDB taxonomy): domain Bacteria; phylum Actinomycetota; class Actinomycetes; order Mycobacteriales; family Pseudonocardiaceae. Next base: position 3,637 of record JBOHFK010000070.1, read on the forward strand.
GTGCTCACCGACAGACTCACCCAGATGCCCGCCCATGTGCGCGACAGCGTCGCCGCGCAGCATCCCCTCGGCCGTCTCGGCGACCCCGCCGACATCGCCGCCGCCGCACTGTTCCTGCTCAGCGACGCCTCCTCGTGGATCACCGCTGCCACCCTCGACATCAGCGGTGGCCGCGTCGCCCTCTAACGGTAATCGGGGTTCTCGAAGTCAAAGCGGCAGCCGGCGTCCCATTCGGAGCGCTGGTTGCCGTGCACCGGGATGCCGCCGGCGTCGCGGAGCATCCGGGCCAGATGCATCAGGTTCCAGGTCATGAAGGTGGTGTTCCGGTTGGTGAAGTCGTTTTCCGGCCCGCCGGATCCGGGGTCCAGGTAGGAGGGGCCCGGCCCGGCTTCACCGATCCAGCCCGCGTCAGCCTGCGGGGGGATGGTGTAGCCGAGGTGCTGCAGGCTGTAGAGCACGTTCATCGCGCAGTGCTTGACGCCGTCCTCGTTGCCGGTGATCAGGCAGCCGGCCACCCGGCCGTAGTAGACGTACTGGCCGGCGTCGTTGAGCAGGTGCGAGCAGGAATACAACCGTTCGATGATCAGCTTGGTCACCGAGCTGTTGTCCCCCAGCCAGATCGGCCCGGCGATCACCAGGATGTCTGCGGCCAGCACTTTCGGATAAATCTCGGGCCACGCGTCGGCCGTCCAGCCGTGCTCGGTCATGTCGGGCCATACCCCGGTGGCGATGTCGTGGTCGATCGCCCGCAACACCTCGACCTGCACGCCGTGCTTCTCCATGATGCGGGTGCTGACCTCGATCAGCCCCGCGGTGTTGCTGAGCTCGGGCGAGCGCTTCAACGTGCAGTTGATGAACATCGCCTTGAGGTCGTCAAAACGCAGGTCGGTCATGGGGTGCTCCTGGGATCAGAGAAGTTCGGCGTCCTGCTCGACACAGAGCAATGCGGGTCCATCCGAGGCAAATAATGCGCTCATCGCCTCGTCGAGCTGATCACGGCTGGTCACCCGGATTCCGGTGGCTCCGCACAGTTGGGCGTAGCCGGCCCAGTCCGGGTTGTGCAGCGAGGTGTGCCACACCGGATAGTCCTCGGCCAGTTGCTCTTTGCTGATCTTGCCGAGGGCGTTGTTGTTCAGCAGTATGTGCTTGATCGGGATGCCGTACTTGATCGCGGTGGTGATCTCGGTGGCGTACTGACCGAAGCCACCGTCACCGGTGACGGCCACAATCGGTCGATCCGGAGCCGCGGCCCAGGCGCCCAGCGCGGCGGGGTAACCGAATCCGATGGAACCGAGGTAGCCCGACATCAGCACCGGTTGCCCCTGGGACTCCAGGTACCGGCCCAGCGAGTAGGCGTGGTTGCCGACGTCCACCGTGACCACAGCGTTTTCGGGTAAATGCGTTGACAGCGTGTGGAACACCGCCGCCGCGCCGACGCCCCGGCCGCGGTCGTCGGCGGCGCGGCGGGCCTTCTCCGCCCGCCAGATCGCCCAGCGCTCGGCGACGTCTGGCCGCTGGTCGGTGGCCTTCACCTCATCCAGAGCGGCGGTCAGCGCGGCCACAGTGATCGCCGCGTCGCCGAGCACGTCGACGGTGACGGCGTCGAAGCGCCCGATCGCGGCGTGGTCGTCGTCGATCTGCACGATCGGCTTGTACGGCGCGATGCCGGTGTGGTTGGAGAACGACGCGCCGATCACGACAAGCAGGTCGGACTCGTTCATCAGCCAGCTGGCCACCGGGGTGCCGCTGCGCCCCAGTACCCCGGCGCCCAGCGGGTGGGTGTCGGGCACAAGCCCCTTGGCCTTGAACGTGGTCAGCACCGGCGCGTTGAGCCGCTCGGCGAGCTGGCGTACCTCCTGCCGGGCCTGGCGGGCGCCGTGCCCGACGATGATCACCGGTCGGCGGGCATCCCGGACCAGGGTCGCCGCTTTGGACAGTGCGCCGTCGTCCGGCCGGATCCGCCGATTGGAGAACCGGCCGGCGGGCTGGGCCGCGGCTGCGGCCGAGGGCTGCACCTGCACCTCGTCGGGCAGCACGAGATGCGCCACGCCACGCCCGTCCACCGCGTGCTTGACCGCCAGCGCCGCGAGCTCGGCGTGATCGCTGCCACTGAGCACGGTGTTGGTCGACACCGACGCGTCCTTGAACACCGCCGACAGGTCGACGTCCTGGAAAGCGCCACGCCCCAGTACTTTCGACGGCACCTGGCCGGAGATCGCCACGACCGGTGACTGGTCGAGTTTCGCGTCGTAGAGGCCGGTCAGCAGGTTCGTCGAACCCGGGCCGGCGATGGCGAAACAGGCCGCCGGGCGCCCGGTCAGCTTCCCGTAGGCGCTGGCCGCGAACGCCGCCGCGCCCTCGTGCCGGATCCCGATGTAGCTGAGCTCGCCGCGCTGCTCGGCCCGGCGCAGCGCATCGGCGAAGCCCAGGTTGGAGTGCCCGACCATGCCGAACACGTGGCTTACCCCGTGCGCGATCAACGTCTCCACCATGACATCGGCGACCGTGCGGACCGGCGTGCGGACCGGCGGAAGCTGGACGTAGACGCCGTCCGGGCGCTCGTCGACCTGGTAGGCCCGGACACCGTCGGAGAACCCCGCGGGGGGCTTGCCGGTCAGCGGGTCGTAGTCGTAGCCGTGCCACGGGCAGCGCAGCAGGCCCTTCTCGATGGAGCCCTCCCCGAGCGGCCCGCCCTGGTGCGGGCAGCGGTTCTCCAACGCGCCCAGCCGGGCGCCACACCGGGACAGCGCCACGGTGCGGCCGTCGACCACGACGCTGCGCACCCGCCCGTCGTCCGGGACATCGGCAGGGTCCACCTTGTGCCAGCCGTTCTGCGACACGCCACGCCTCCCTACCTCCACCTCGCGGAGCACGAAGCCTAGTGCTGGCCCGGAGTCCGGGCGTTACACGCGCTACTGGCGCTGCGGATGGCATCGAGCAACTGGACGAGGGTCTACGCCTGTTTCGCCGAGGCGTCACCGCTCCGGCGGGCGGGCGTCGCTGTCGGCGTCGACCAGCCCGGCCGTTCGCCGGGCGGGCTGGCCGTTGCCGGCGCCATTTGCGGTGGCGGAGACCGAAGGGGTGACGTCGTGTGCGCCGGCAACCTCGCCATTGGCCGATGGCGAGGTTGCAGCTTCCTGCGCCGGTGGGCCGAAGCCGGCCGGCGCTGCGGGGGCGGGGCCCGACCGCAGTAGCAGCGCGCTCAGCGCCGCCAGCGCGGCCAGCGCGCTGCAGATCAGAAACAGGTCGTCCATCGACCCGACGAACACCCGCCGCTCGGTCTGCTGGTAGGCGGCGTAGGTACTCAGCCAGTCCGGGACGCCCGGGCCGAGGGGCGGGGTGGCGGTGCCCGCGGGCACCAGCGCGGCGCGTCCGGCCAGCTGCTCGGTTCGCTGGATGGTGAAGATCGCGGTGAGCACGGCCAGCCCGATCGCACCCGAGACCCGCTGCACAACGTTGTTGTACGCGCTCGCGGTGTTGATCTGGGTCACCGGCAGGACTGCGAGTCCCCCGGTGAACAGCGGCATCATGGAACACCCCAGACCGGTGCCCAGCCCCACCAGCATCCACATGAGCTTCTCGCGGGGGGTATCGATGGTAACCGTGTGCAACTCATAGGTACTGGCGGTGACGATCGCCAAGCCGACCACCACCAGCCAGCGGGGCCCGATGCGGTCATAGAGCTGCCCGGAGACCGGCATCAGCACCGCCATCACCAGCGCCTGGGGTAGCAGGGTAAGTCCGGCATCGAATGCGCCGAAACCCTGGACCTGCTGGAGGAACAACGGGATGTAGAACAGCACCCCGTACATCACCACCATCAGCATCCCGATCAACAACAGCGAGTGGGCGAACGCTCCGTAGCGAAACACCCGGATATCCAGTAAAGGCTCAGTGACCTCCAACTCGATCACCACGAACAACGCCAGGCTCAGAACGCCGTAGACCAGCAGGCCCATGATCCGGTAGGAGCTCCACCCCCAGTCCGGCCCTTTCGACGCCGCCAGCAGCAACGCGAACAACCCACTGGCCACGGTGAGGAAACCCAGCACGTCGAACCGCCGCCCCGGCCGTCCGGGGAAGCCCGGCAGCACCACCGCCGCGGCCAGCACCCCCAGGATCCCGATCGGCACATTGATGAAGAAGATCAGCCGCCAGTCGGCGTACTCGACCAGGTACCCGCCCAGCGGCGGCCCGATCGCCGGGGCGGACACGACCCCCAGGCCATACAGGCCCATGGCGGCGCCGATCCGGTCCCGCGGCACAATCCGGAACAAGATCGACATCGTGATGGCCGGCAGGATCCCGCCCATCATCGCCTGCACGATCCGGAAGATCACCAGGCTTTCCAGGCTCCACGCCAGCCCGCACAGCGCCGACCCGGCAGCGAACCCCAGCAGTGCCAGTTTGTATACCCGGGCCAGCCCGAAGCGATCCCCCAGCCACGCACTGACCGGCACCACCACGCCTTCGGTCAGCGCGTAGGCCGTGACCACCCACTGCACATCGTCGGTGGTCGCCCCGAAGTCGTTCTGAATGGAGGGGATGGCGACGTTGACGATCGTGATATCCAGGATCGACACGAACACCCCGACGATCAGCACCGCCAGCGGCAGAGCCCAGCCGCCAGCCGGTGCCGGGTCCGCGGCGGAACCGGGGGCATCGCCCGTCGCCCGGCGGGCCGCACCGTTGGTGCCTGCCACCGGCTCGGTCGCCCCCGGGGTGGCCGCTGAGCGTGTCATGACACCACTGTGCCATCGAAACGATGCGTACTCTACCCTCAAGCACTCCGAAGGGCAAAAACTCACCTCACGAAGCACGAAGGTTAACGCTGGCCCGGAATCCGGGCGTTACACCAGCAGAGCAGCCGGTCGCGGCGTGTCCGGTGGCCGACGTGCTACCGGTCGTTGGGTTGGTCGCCTGGCTGCTGGGTGATGAGAGTAGTGAGCAGGTCGACGATCTGCTGCTGCCCGGCCGCGGCCGCGTCAAACTTGCCGCGCATCTCGGTGAACCCGGTGCTCATCTGCTGCCGAAGGTCGGTCAGATCTTCGCGCATCGCGTTGAAGCTGGACGTGGTCCCCTGCCGGAAGCCCCGAATCTCGTCACGGATCTCGGTCACGTCGCGGTCCGCTCCGCCGGCCAGCACGCGTGCCGCGGCCGCGTCCTGCTCGCTGCTGCGCACGCGGTCGGCCAGCTCACGGACCTTGGTCTCCAGCGCGGCCACGCGGTGCTCCAGGTCGTCCGGTGCAGCCATGACCGGCAGCCTACCGGGGCTGCTCGCCGATCGGTCACCGAAGCAGTTCCGCGAGCAGCCAACCCCCGGCCGGGGATCGGCTCGCTAAACGGGGAGGGGTCGACCAGCACTCAGTGGTAGGTGCCGCAGTCCGCTTCACACCGCGCCGGTCACCAGTATCGGCAGTTCAGCCGGATGAGGCTCAGGGTGGCCGTCGGCTGTCCTCGATCCAGTCGTCGATCCGGGCCCACCAGTGGTAGAGCCACTGGACCTGAGCGTCTTCGCCGCGCGGCACCTCGGCAGCCGGCACCCGCCACCAGCGCATCCGCACGATCCCGTCGAGCGGCAGCTCCCGCCAGATGTCGCGCGCGGTGTACAGGTGGTCGAGCCCCGCGTGTGCCACCCACACGACGTCGGCATCGGCCGCCGCAGCCAGCGCCGCGGCGACTCCGCCCGGACGCGGCGGCAGCACGTGGCGCATAGCCTCGGACTGGCGCGCCATGTCCTCAAGGCCGCGCCCCCGCAGCCGGGCGATGCCCGCGAGCCGGCGGCGCTCGGTGAAGTTGCCGCCCTCAGGGAAGATCACGAAGGCGTCGTTGTGGTCGAGGGCGGTCGCCAGCTCACCGATCCGCCGTTGCAGCTGCTCACCACCGCCGCTGGGCAAAAACCGGTTGGGCAACCGGTTGAGCACCACATCGAGCGCCGGGGCCCATTGCAGTGCATCGGACAGCACGATCCGCGGTTCCCGCGCATACCAGTTGATCAGCGCGTGGACGAGCAGGAATGAGTCACCGGGGCCGGCATGCCGGCAGAACACCAGCAACGGCCGGTCGAGGTACTCGTCCGGGTCGGGGCCCTCGACCTGCACCCGCAGCCGCAGCACCTGGGCCGCCGCACCGAAGAGCACCCGCAAATACCAGCCCACCAGCTGGTAATGCAGGTACTGGAACAGTGGCCTGCGTAGGGCCAACCCGAAGCCGGCGGCCAGCCAGAGTCCCAGCATCGCTAGCAATCCCACGGTTTCCAGCACCAGCCCGACGACGAGCACCCACAGCACGCGCAGTGCACGCAGCCGCCCCGGCAGCAACGGCGAGAGCGCAGCGGCCAACAGCAGCCACACCGGCAACGTGGCGAGTACCAAGATGGTGAGCAGCACCACGGCGGGGGCGAGCACCACCCGGCGGGCCCACCGCGGCGGGAGCCTCACCGCCGGCCCCCGGCACCGAGACGGTCCCGCAGGTACTCCGCCGACGCACGGTGCGCGGCGGCGATCCGGTTCCCAACGCCCGCGACGTCGCGGTAGCGCAGCGCCGCCCGGCTGTCCCAGCGCGGCGCGCCGCCCGCACCGGCCGGCAGCACATGCACCTCAACGTGCGCGGGCACGGCGGCCAGATCACGGGCGTAGCGATGCCGGCGCGCAATCTCAAAGGCCACCAGGGCGACCTCCCAAGGCCGCCGCGGCGCCCGCAACGGCTGGTCCACGCGTCCCACCTGCAACACGAAGACCCGGTCGGCGCCCAGCTCAACGGCACGACCCAGCGGAATACTGTTGACCAGACCGCCGTCCAGATAGTGCCGGCCATCCACGACCGCAGGCGGCAGCAACCCGGGCACCGCCGACGACGCCAGCACAGCGTCGACGACGAGGCCACGGTCGAACCAGTGCTCTGCGGCATCCTCGATGCGCGCAGCGCAGCACGTGAAGCGCACCGGCAGGTCCTCGATGCGCCGGTCTCCGAACACGGCGGTCACCACCCGGCGCAGCGGGCCCGCCGAGTGCGCGGCCACCCCACTGCGGGCGAACTCGCGCAGCCGCCGCACCGCCCCGGCCGTGAACAGGTCCCGGACATCGGGCGAGCGCCACAGCGCGTCCAGCCGGTCGGCAACCTCGTCGGGCGGCAACGCGGCGAGCACCGCTCCGTTGAGCGCCCCGATCGACGTGCCGACCACCAGATCAGGCCGGACTCCGGCCTCCAGCAAAGCGCGCAACATGCCCACCTGCACGGCACCGAGCACGCCGCCCCCGCCCAGGACGATCGCCGTGCCGCCGGTGACCACCCTCCCTATGCTGCCAGGAGCCCGCACAGCCCGCCCTCGGCGTGGATCGTCGGAATCCGTCCGCCCTCGGTGCCAGAATCGAGATCATGAGCAGCGACGACGAGGCTGCTGACGGGAGGGGAGCCCGCATAAGATCACGATTTGAGTGCCGTAAGCGACGCAATATGTCACTGGCCGCACCCAATTCGTGATCATGAGCCAAGATGCCTGATCCTGGCCCGTTCGTGTACCGAGTCCACCCCAAGCGCATCGAGTGACTTCCGCTGGAGTGACCGCGGGAATCGCCCTTCGCTGGGTGCTCAGCAAGTCCAGCTACGACGACGAGCAACTCGGCTTCAGCAACCGGACGTCAGTGTCGTCCCCGTATCGGGAGAATGCTCGCGTGAAGTGGACGCGGGCTGTGTATCACCTTGAAGCGCTGGCGCAGGCATGCGCCGAGATGGCCACCCCACCACGCTCGCTCATCTCCTTGCGTGTCGTCCAGTTGTGGGCAGTCGGGGACATCCTTGGCGCAGTGCGTGACGTGGAGACCGTCACCGTGGCCCTGGCCGCCGACCTACCCGTCGAGGACGTCCCGTGGCTGAGTGAGCCTCCCGGTTCCCAGCACTGGGCCAGCGCTACCCGGCTGACCAAAAACCCGGTCATTGCGCTGTGGAGATCCGCGCACGCCCCGGTCTGGAACCACCACATCGACCGACCCGCCTTGCTCTGGGATGCGGCAAGCGGTGTGGCCCAGGAGACGTTTGCGGCGCTGAAAGAGGGGCGGGGTGACCGTGTTCGCCTACCTGCCCCGGCATCGGAGGAGCTGCGCGCACACCTCGGCGGGGAGCTCACCGTCAGCCTGCGGGCCCTGCGGGCCGCAACTCGTGCTTACGACGAGCGGCGCTGGGGCCCAGGCAAGCTTGAACCTATTGCCGACACCCTGTGGCGGGCCGGCGACGGCTACCTCGACATCCTCGACGCCGTGCACCGCACGTGAGCGAGCAAAGCTGGCCGGTATGCTGCGGTCGGAAATGTCACCGGCGTTGGTGCTCGACGCTACCTACTGGGCGGCGACGACATCCTCACCATCTTCACCGTCGCGGTCGCGGCGATCTCACTGCTTGTCGGCGGAATCGGGGTAGCGAACATCATGCTCGTCTCGGTCACCGAACGAACCCGTGAGATCGGCATTCGCAAAGCCATCGGCGCGCGCCGAAGCGCCATCATGAAACAGTTCCTCATCGAATCAACAGTCCTCGCCGCCCTCGGCGGACTCGCCGGTATCATCTTCGGCGTAACCATCACACTCATCAGCGCACAAATCATCCCCCAAATCGCACCAAAGTTCGGTGCACCAGTCGTCAACCCCAGCGCAATCGTCATATCCTTCGCATTCAGCCTCGCAATCGGACTCGTCGCCGGCGGCTACCCCGCCCTCCGCACAGCCCGGCTACGCCCCATCGAGGCACTGCGCCACCAGTAAGACGCCCCGGCGGCCACTACGGCCCCGCTCGGTGTCCCGGGCCGGCCACCGGGCCGGGGGCCATGCCGTGGTCGAGGAGGTCGAAGACCCGGCTGCCCTCGGCGTGCAGTGCGAGCAGGATGACGTCGGGGGCTTGCCCGGCCGCATGGCGGCGGCCGTATTCGCGGGCCAGGGATCGGTAGGCGCCGAGCAGGCTGCAGGCGGCGGTGAAGGCGACCGAATCGTGATCGGGAGCGCCGGTGGCGGTGGCGATCTCAGTGGGGAAGTAGTTGAATACCGTCTTGCGCGCCACATCGGCGGCCTCGGCGACCTCGTCCACTGTTACCGCGTCAAATCCGCGCTGGACGAATAACCGCGCCGCAGCCTCGGCGATCAGTTGACGCGTGTGCAACTTCTTGCGCTCGCGAAGACCAGGCAGCCCCGACCCCCCAATCGGCGGGACTCAGAATATCATTACATCAAGAGCATAAACCACAATGCGGACGGTGTGCTGCGGGTTGCGCTGTGCCGTCGGTACGAGGTGGTGCCGGCGCGGCGGGTGGTGGACCTGCTGCCGGGCGCGGCTAACCGGCGGGGTGCCTGGTGTCGGTTGTCGTAGCGGTTGCAGGCGACGCGCCGCTCCAGCCCGCCGCGTTCATCCAGCTTGGCTCAGGCGAGCGGCTCGGGTCCGGGCGCGGTCGCGTGGCGGGAGCCGGATGGTCATCGGGCGTTGCTCGGCGCGGGGGACGCGCAGAGCCGGTGGTGCCGGGTAGGCGCTGTTCGGGGCGTCGGGGTGTGCAGGGTGCACGAGGTCGAGCAACGCCCGCAGCGCGCGCTGCGGCGGGCCTTCATACGCCCACACCACGGTTTCGGGGGCGAGCAGGTCGATCCTGCCGTCTTGAGGTGCGGGGATCCTGGCCGTGGTGACCCGGTCGAAACGCCGGATCGTGGCCAGATCCACATAGTCCGCCCATTGGTAGGACGCGACCAGGGCCAGCGGCGCCGCTCTGGGCCCGCAGCAATGCACGACGAACCCGTCGGCGACCACGTCGACCAGCAACCGCTCGATCTCCGGTGCTAGACACCCCCGGCTGCCGCCGCGGGCACCTGTTGGGGCAGGAAGGTCACCGGAAAGGGCGCTCCCACCCTGACCCGCAGCCAGCACCACACCTCACCCGACACTCGCCGACGTCGGCGCCACCGCACAGCCTTAGATCTACCATCCGTAGATCGAAAAAGGTTGGCCGGTCGTCACGTGGTCAAGCGCGTTACGGCAGTAGGCGATCATGTGGTCAGGTAGCGCATCCAGCGGGAACCAGCGGATTTCTCTGCACTTGTCTGGCTCGCGGTTTTCGGGTGTGCCTTCCCAGTGGCGTACGGTGAAGAAGAAGGCGATGCGGCCACCACTGGATGAGTTGTGCATGACGTGAGCGAACTCGATCGCTTCCGGGGAAATTGTAACACCAATTTCCTCTTTGGCTTCGCGAATGAGGGCAGAGGTCATTGACTCTCCTGCTTCCAGATGACCAGATGGCACGTGGTATGCGTCGTCTTCGTAGCCGGTATTCTGGCGACAACCAAGGAGTATTTTGTCACCATCGAGCAGGAGCAGATGCACGTCTCCCGTGACCTTGAAACGGCGGGAATCAACCATGGATAGATGGTCTCCTTCGAGTGTTTGGCGAGGGGGCATGAAGTGAAGAACATCCATAGTTTAGCGCAGCATGGCGTAACTGCTAGCAGAGATCCCACTCATGAAGCGAGACGGTCAAGTTGTCCAACCGTTCGAGACTCATGTGCTTTTCCGCGGCACTAGTGCTGCTTTCCTGATTGGCGCCGTACTGCCACCAACTCTCGCCCGACTTGCGATCCATGACTAGAAACCGATCCTTGATGGCTGGGCCTCGCAACACCAAGGAAACAGTGAAGGGCTCGGCCACCACTGCATGTACCATCGTGTGATGCAGAGCGTAGACGGTGCCGACGTACTCTTGCCGAACCTGGAGCGCTGTGAGTGAATCAGGATCAATGGTCTCGTCAAGCGTGGGGTTTCCGAACAGGTAATGTCGGTACTCGCCGCGCATAATCATGCTGGCGTACGACCAGCGGTGGTTGTGTGGCCGGTCGAAGTAGCCGGGCAGGAAGACGTGGAGGCGAAGCCTGATGCCGGATTCGTCGCTGTAGAGGACTATCTTGTCGAGGATGTCATAGTGTTCGCTGAGTTTCATCAGTTCTGGTCGCTCGGGTAGCGAAAGGAGCGCCGCACGAATTTTTCCGGGGTTCTCAGCGATCGTGGTGAGTGCCTTACGGGTGGCGTGTTCCACGGCGTCGATGTCTTCCCAGTCGAGTGAGCGGAGCGGTTCGATGGTTGCTTCCATTGGTTCCCTCTCACTCTTCGGTTTTGGCGCTGGATTTCCAGAGCCGACAGACAGGCACGATGTCTTTGTACTCGGCACATGACGAGCTGCCCATGACGACTTCCTCAGCCGGACAGCCACCCATGCAAGATGATTCCTTGCAGTCTCCACAGGAACTCCGCACCAGCGGTCGCGTGAAGAGGTCGAACTCATTCTCATTGTGATTGAGCTTGATCTGGCCATCGTTCATGTGGGCGAAATAGAGATCGGTGTCGAAGAGATAAGAGCAGACGTAACAGCGCCCGTCGGGGAAGATGGAAATGCGATCCAGTGTCCGGCCGATACATCCCTGGTAGCCCTCGGCCCGGTAGCGCTCCATCTGGTTACGTCGGGCATACGTCGGCTGATACCACACCCTCGTGCGATACTGCGGTGCGACACCGTTTAAGGTTTCACAGAAAGCGACCCACTCGTGAGGGAGCATGGCCAGCTCTGGATTGCCATGTCCGATACCGATGGTCGAAAAGACGTGAAACTTGACTAGTGAGACGCCCAGCTCATCGGCGATATCGAGAAGTTGCAACGAGTCTCTGCGGTTGGCCTGGTTGACCGTGCAGATAATGCGGGTATCGAAGCCCCTTTGTGCGATTTCCGCGGTTGTTTCGAGGGCTTTATCAAACGTCTCCGCGCCACGAATAGCGTCATGTGACGCGGCAGCTCCGCCGTCAAGACTTACTTGCACGTACGCGAAATCCTCCGGTTCGAGCTGTCGGAACTTACGCAGCGCCGGTACTTGGGCGTTAGTCGTGGTGATGACATGCTCGTAGCCGATTTGCTTCGCTGCCTGGATTGCGCCGCAGTAGTCAGGGTGCAGCGTGGGCTCACCACCGAGAATTGTGAGTTTGCTGCCGCCCATGCTCCGCCAGATGGTCAAGGTCTCCACGATTTGTGGCAGGGACATCTTGAGCGCCCGGTCGAGACGTTCGCCCATGTAGCAGTGCTCACAGCGCAGCTGACAGGCTTCGGTGATGTAGAGATAGACATTTCGGAATCTGCCGTAGGCAACCTTGTCGATGCGCTCAGGTTGGGGCGCTGTGGCGCCACGTGGCATACGGGCATGGCCATAGCTGTCGCTCACGCCGGTAAAGCGTGGCATGGGCAGCGATACTGTCATGGTCTTGCTCCTAGATAAAGAGGGACGTGAGTTCTTGGATCGTGGCATCGAGGGGCTGACTACTGTCGAGCCGCGTCACGGTAATACCGGCGTTCGATAAGGCACGCCGTATGCCTTCGACCATCTGGTAGTAACGCTGGTTGCGTGATTCATAGACGGCCGGGGTATCACCCTGGCGGGTATGCAACAGATGGTTGCAGCGGGCGCAGCGCCGGGAATCGACCGTGCTAGCCATCGCAGGCAGGCGCGGATCGCACATCGGATCGCGTTCGCAATGGTGACAGACTCGTCGTGACGCGGCGCGCCGACGCAAGACGGCCGGATCGGCAACCAGCTCAATGGCCCGCACGATGCAGTCTGGCGCAAGTTGCTGCAGCACCGAGAGAAACAGCCTTACCTGTGTCGCTCGACCCGGAAAATTATCGAGCAGCAGAGTATTTATCTCACCTTCACGAATGAGCTTCTCCAGGTACGCTCGTACGCTCGTGATGACGGTGATGTCATCGATCCAGCCCAGCCGCCCAGCGCTTGTGACGGTGGCCGCCAGACTATTTCGTGGAACCTGTTCGCGAAGACGGAAGACTTGCCTGCCAGGGAATTGGCCAATCTGCGTGGCCAGGGTGGTCTTGCCCACGGCCGGGGGCCCGATAAACGCAATTACGTTGACCAACATGGCTGATGTTATATTTCCTTTAGCAGGCGGGGCCTCCGGCGCGGCGCTCCGTGGCCGTCGCTTCGGCGCCGGAGGCTTCAAGGCAAGATCGCCGACGTGGCGGGATACCCGCTTCCGTGCTCCCCGTTCGCAGAGGGTCAACATCAGCGCTCGCCGGGTTCGTCGGGGAGCAGGCGCACGAGCTGAGGCGACACGCCGATCAATTGACCTTCGCCCTCGAAACGGACGTAGAGCACATCAGGACCCCGACCGAGGACCTCACCCCGTTTATGTAGCCGGGAGAACAGCGCTCCGGGGCACTCAGCGACCTGCTCGACCCAGCAAAACAGTGACACACGGGTGCCCGCGATATCGCACCACCGGTCCTGAGCCGCTCGGGGTCCTTCAGCGGGCACGGTGCACCTCACGATCACCAGTGGCGAGGCCGTCTACCCAGTCACGTTTACTCGGTTTCCCACCAGTGGGGCCATCCTCGCCAGGCGCGATCCGCCAAAACTGAAAGCCGCTCAGCTTCAGGTGGTCGAGTAGTTGTTTTGCGATCGCTACATCCGTGCTGTCGGTGTTCATCAGTCATCACCTCCGTTTAGGCCGTTTAGGCTCAGGCGGTAATCCGGGCTCTTCCAGGGTGGTGGCACTCGCGCCGAGCGAGCACCACCACCGGGGTAGCTTGATCGAGAGCAAAGGCCATGCGGTGGCAGGTGGGGTAGCGGGTGAGCCAGCGCGCACCTCGTCGTTACCGCTAGGCTTCGGGTAGCGGCTTCGTAACTCGGAAGAGGGCAGAGGGGCAGGAGCAGCATGGCTCGTCAACCGGCGCACCTCGCCGAACAGCTACGTAACCTGGGGCGATACTTGGCAGCCCTTCGCCAGGCGGTGGGTCTTTATCAGGCGGATATCGCGCGGGCCGTGCCGTGTCATCGCACAACTGTGAGCCATGCCGAAGCAGGCTCGCAGCTACCGGACGTTTACTTCTGGGAGATAGCAGACCGAATTGTTGGCGCGAACGGCATGCTGATCGCCAGGTATAATCAGCTGATAAAGGCTAAGGCAGCGCACCTCGCCGAACAACAAGCCGAGCGACGCGCTCGTGCCCAAGCAACCGCCCTAGAGTTAACAGCGGCTCCCTCGCTGGTTTGTAAACAAATACCATACAAATTTCCTGAGGTCGACTCTGAGAATGAGATGTGCGGAGATCAGGTATGCGAGCAGAGAAGCGCACAGACGTCAAACGAGGTACCGTTTGATCCCATGAAGCGACGGACGCTCTTGCGATGGGGTCTTGGCGTTACTGCGGGTAGCTCGCTGGGCAGAGGCCCAAGCGGGCAGCGTGACGATAGGCACCCGTTCGCGCCCCGGGCCGTGTCCGAAGCAACACCCGGTCTTGACGTCGATCCGATCAAGCACCTTCAGCAAATGAAGAAGGCGCTCATGGACAATGACAATATTTTCGGAGCGAATAGCGTAATTCCATCAGTACGGGAACAGATTGGCAACCTACAGCAGCTCCGGCAGAGTTACCGAGGAGCGAACCGGAAGAAGCTTTTACAAGTTCAAACCCAATTCGGAGACCTGTGCGGGTGGCTTTATCAGGATTCCGGCGATTATCGCGCTGCTGCTTACTGGTCTGGTCGCGCGCTTGAGTGGGCGCACATGTGTGAGGATCGGGATGCAGTCGCGTTTATTTTAGCTCGTCGGAGCCAGTTAGCTGGAGATATGGGGGATGGAGAAGAAGCACTTGACGCAGCCGGAGCTGCTCTAAGGCTCGCGCCGCGCGAGGCCGTCCGCATACGGGCCGTTGCAATGACTTACGCCGCTCATGGTCATGCACTGAGGTGCGACGCAACGAATTGTCAACGGACTTACGATGTAGCCCAGAGCTTGACTGAACAGCTCAAACCGGATCCCGCTTCTCCGTGGGCACTGTTTTTCGACCATTCTTACATCGAAGTGCGGCGGGCTCGCAGCTTAACATTGTTTGGAGAGTTCGAGTTGGCAGTCGCGTCGTTCCACAAAGCAATCTCCCGCCTGCCTTGCGGCTACCGTCGGGATCGTGGCGTATATCTCGCGCAGCAAGCAGTTGCTCACCTAGGTAACAATGATGTGGAGCAGGCTTACGCAATCGGTTTGCAGGCATTGATAATCGGCGTTGAAACTGGATCGTCGCGTATTATTGACGAGCTCAAGCGCCTAGATTCGGCGTTGCGAAAGTCTCCAGCAATCCCGGGATCCGCGGATTTCCGGGACACCATGAATGAGGCGTTCTCCCGTTGGAATCGTACGGATGGCGAAGCTGAGAGAGAAGGGAATTAGATGACTCAGCCGACTCCTGTGGACTACGAGTGGATGAGAGTAGCCATAGAATTAGCCCACCAGTGCCCGCCTAGTCCCGGCGCTTTTTCTGTTGGCGCTGTCATCGTTGACCAGAACGGAAATAAGATCAGTTGGGGATACTCTCGGGAAACTGACAAACATGTTCACGCTGAAGAGTCGGCGCTTGCAAAGTTACCCAGTGGTGATCCACGTTTGAAGGCGTCTACAATTTATAGCACGTTGGAACCCTGCTCCCAACGAAAGTCCCGGCCGCGTGCCTGCACCCAACTTATTCTTGAAGCGAAGATCCCTCGAGTTGTCATAGCCTGGCGAGAGCCCAGCCTCTTCGTCGCAGACTGTCAAGGCTACGAATTGCTCGCGGATGCTGGCGTGGAAGTGGTTGAAATTTCCGACCTAGCAAACGAGGCTCAAGCACCTAATGCGCATCTTTCATTTGGGCCTTGATAGCCCCCAGAAGTATTGCGCCGACTTACCCTAGCACCTCAGCGGCGCCATATGTCCCATCGTCTCACGAGACGCCCCCATCGACCGTGACTAAGGCTGTCAAGTTGGACGAGAAGCCGTTGTGGTGGTCACGGACGGTGATAATCTAGGCGGGGAGGCGGTGGGGGAGGCGCCGGGGATGACGGGGAGTTCTCCCCGCTGCCTCCCCGAGCCTGCCTCCCCCGCCTGATCAGGCCGTACCCTCGGCGGGGACCCCAAGTGACCACCTGCGCCAGATTCTCTAAATCCCGGAATATGGGGGTTGCAACGTCGGGAGGATGCCTCCCTCCCCAACCCGGCTACGTCCCCGCTTGACCACCCAGAGTTACAGGTCGGTTGGGAGCACTGTTGCAGATGACGATCGGGTGGTCCGGTCATCACGGGTGGGGTGTGCCATGCGATGATCTTGCGATTGGGGGTCCTTCGTGCGTGTAGCTCCGAGGGAGACACCCACTGTCGGCCGGGAAACGGGGTGCCCGGCGTCCGTGCTAGTGGGGTCTACCCCCCGCTACCGTGCTGGTCAGGGCCCGTTACCTGGGGGGTCTACCGGGGTAGCGGCCCCCCGCTACCGCACGGGTGCGGACAGAGGTAGGTAGCTGGTGCGGTAGAGCCGTTGCCCGCCGCGTAGGTGCCGCCCTGTCCGTCCCCGTTGCGGGGAAGAGTGCCGCGCCGGTCGTGGACAAATTCCCGGCGAGTATTGGTGTCCCGTCCCGGGCTCGGGTGTCGTTGGCGTGGCTTGGGTGCGGGGGTTGGGACGGCTGGGACGCCCCCTCGGCACCCCGTCCTGGCCTTGCTTCGGTGAACCATTTTGCTGGTCAGCAGTCCTTCGAACCTGTCCCACCCGCAGGTGTGCCGCACGAGATCTGGCAGGACATGTGGGACGGACTCGCGGACCACCCCGACGTGATCACCGAGTTCGTTGGGAGATGTCCACTTACGAGTGAACACGGCATCAAAAACCATAACCGCATTCCTGTCGGCTCGTTATTGCACCTTGCCCGTTCCATACTTGTGATTCGAAGGAGGTTGCCCCTGCCAACCCGGCCATAACCAGCCCGCCCAGCACCCCGACTGGAGGTGAGCATGACCACATCCCGGTGAGCACTGCACGCCGGGATGATCGCGCTTATCACTTGGCGCGGGTGTGTGCCTGCTTTCCTCGCACGATCAGTACCCAGGGTGCGCAGCGGCTCGCGCGGCTGTTGCGCCCGGCGTCGCACGAGTCACCGTAACGGAGGTTTTGGCCTTGTTTTGTGACGGGTGTGACGGGTTTCGCGCTAGCCTGTCACACCCGTCACGCTAAGAGTGTCAGCAGGTCAGAGCCTATATTGACGGTGCTGTGACGGGGTTGTGACGGGTGTCCGGCAGCTCGGGTTAGAGGGGGTTGGGTTCGATGTCAATGCGGCCGTAGTCGAAGGTGCCCCGTTTGCCTCGGTGTTCGTCGATGATCACGGCGGCGAACAGGAACCGCAGCACCGCGTTGAGACGCTCGACGTCGCCGCTGGCGGCTAGCGCATCCCAGGCTGTCCGCGCATGGGGCCCGACCAGGCCAGCCAGTACCTCGACGGTGGGGCGCACAATGGTCTTGCGCCGCAGGGCGGCAAGGCGGTCCTCGATGGTCTTGCGCATCTGGCGGTACTCCCGGGTAGAGAGCTCCCGCTGAGTCCACATGTCCTTCAACTCGGCCACCTCTGCCTCCTCGGCGCTGATCGTGGCCTCATCGACCGCCGACAGGGTGGTAGTCGCTCTTGGCGCACCGGTCACGTCCAGGTTAGTCAGCAATTCCACGGCGGCGTCGGAAACGAACGCTTCCAAGGGCTTGGCGTAGATGCGCCGAGTGCAATAGTCCGGGCCGATGCTGTTATGCCGGGTGCACATATACGAGGGTGCTTTGGACAGGTTTCCAGCCATGTGCATGCCGCATTTCTTGCACATCACCAACCCGCGCAACAGATAAAACCTCGACGCCCGGCTCTCATGCGCTGAGGCCCGGTAAGCGCGACGGTCCTGCGCCTCGGTCCAGGTGCCCCGATCAATGATCACCGGCCAGTCCCCATCCCCGAAGTCCTGACGCCGAAAAACCCGGATCCCGGTCAGATGACGAGACGCCAAGATGCCCCGCACCGCGTGCGGCTGCCACGCCTTGCCCCCCGACGTGACCTCACCGCGCGCCGCAAGCTGCTGGGCGATCTGCCGGGGTGAGACACCCTCGAGATACCGGGCGAAGATCTCCCGCACAATCGCGGCCTCACCCTCGATAATGGTCACCCCATCTTGGGCATAACCGTAGGGACGGCGCGGCGCATTGTGCGGACGCCCCTCGCGGGCTCGGTCCTCGATCGCGTCGCGCAGGCGGCGGGAGGTGTCATCAGAGGAGCGGCAGGCGTGCGCCACCTCGATCCGCAGGAAAAACCGATCATCCGCATCCGAGAGGTCACGACAGTTCGCCTGCCCATGCAACGTGATGTCCTGCTCGTCGGACAACATGAGAAGTTCCTCCAGATCCCGGGGTTGGCGCATCAACCGGTCCGGGTGATACACGATCACATGCCGCACCCGGCCCACCCGGATCGCCTCCAGCAACCCATCCCAGCCCGGACGACACCGACTCCGCTGCCACGCCGAACGGTTATTATCCACAAACACACACCCCGGAGCGATCACCAGGCCCAACCGCTCAGCGACCTCCCGGCACAACCGCTCCTGCCGATCCACCCCCGTCTGATCCTCATCCCGGGCCCGGGAGATCCGGCAGTAAATCGCGGCCGGATCACCCACCCACCCCGACCCACCACCCTCACGACCCCGCCCACCCCGAGCCCCGCGCCGCTCACGACGTCTGATGTCCATGAGTCGTAGTCTATGAACGAAACATGACTGGGCACCGCCGCACCCCGCGCCGGTGGGTCTACGCCGAACCCGGACGTGCGGCGCCCCGAGTGCCGCGTGATCCGTGGCCCGCGCTGGTCTGTCATGCGCTGCACGAGCGGCTGGGTGAGCCGGTCACGCTGGAGGCGCTGGGCTGGGCGGACACCGGGTTGCTGCGCTATGTCCCGGCCGACCACGGGCTGGATCAGCCCTGGGATGCCAACGGGGCAGTGGCTGCGCTGGCCTCAGTCGTGGATGCTGACGCAATGGAGCGGCGACACTTCATTGCCCTGACCGGGCTGACCCTAACGGCGGTCGCGCACCAGTGGCTGTTCGACCCGGCCCGGGTGGCGGCCTCGCTGATGGGCAAGCGGGTCGATCACGCGGTGGTCAACGATCTGGAGCGGGTGGCCGACGCACGCCGCCGGCTGGACGACGCGCTCGGCGGTGGCACCCTGCTGCCCGCCGTCCGGGAGGATCTGCGCCTGATCGTGGCGATGCTGAAAAACGCCGCGTACGGCGAAGAGGTGGGCAAGCGGCTGCACGCGGTCGCGGCCGAGTTCGGCCGGCTGGCGGGCTGGCTCGCTGATGACTGCAACCAGCCTGCGCTGTCACAGCGCTATTTCATGACCGCGCTGCGCGCCGCACACGTCAGCGGTGATCGGGCTGTCGGCGCCAACATCCTCAGCAACATGACCGCGCAAGCCGCCCAGTCCAGCAACCCCCGCGACGCCATCACCCTGGCCGAGTCCGCGTTGTCCTTCGAGAAGCAGCTGACGCCTGCAGTGACGGCCTCGCTGCACGGCCGGTTGGCGCTCGGTGCCGCCTACGCGGGAGACACCACGACCTGGCGACGGGCGCAGAACCGGAGCTTTGAGCTGCTAGGCCGGTCGGTCTCCGAGGACGAGCCGCCGTGGATCTACTGGTTCAACCAGGCTGACGCCGAGGCATACACCGGCTGGTCGCTGCTTGCCCTCGGACGCCCAGCCGAGGCGGAGCCCTACCTGCGCCGTGCAGTGGCCACCATCGATCCGGCGTTCGCCCGGGACCGATCCGGAATGCTGCTCGACCTCGCGCGGCTGGGTGCGGGCGCGGTGGACCGGGCCTGCGCCACCGCCAGCGAGGCCGCCGGGATCATCCGCCGGCTGGATTCACCCCGCGAAAAGCGCCTGCTCCTCGACTTCCGCCGCGCCGCCACCCCCTATGCCACGTCGGCCGCCGTCCGGGAATTCGACGCCAAGCACCGCGACCTGCTCGGCCCGTCGATGACCTGACCGCAAGCAGGAAAGGACATTGAGTGGCAACGCCACCCATGCACTCTGCCGCTGCGCGAGGGCCCACTAACCGCGACCCATTCATGCCAGCTCGGCACCGGAAGCTAGGCGAGATCACGGCTGTCTACTATCGAAAGCCCCGAGATTTTGAATTGCCTGAGGGGTTGTCCGGGCCAGAGCGCCGGTTCAGCCACGCCCAGGCCCGCGTCGGGTTGGGCGGCGTGCTGGCCAGCCTGCCCGTCCGGTGGCTTTCGCATCCCTCAGCACTCGCCGACGCCGAGTACAAACCTCGCCAACTAGTGCTGTGCCGCGTAAATTCTTCGGGGGTCCGGGCTGCGCCCTCACGACAAGCATCCATATCGCCTCCCGACAGCGACAAGCATCCATGTGGTCGTTCGAGAGGGCCTCCCGACGACGACAAGCATCCATGTCGTCGGCCAGACCTCCGCCTCGCCACCAACCTCAAGGCCACCTGATCCCCCGACGGACTTTCGCGGGGCTGCACTAGCTCTGCTGCAGCAAGCAGGGCTGGCGACACCGCCGACCCTGGTCATCAAATGACCCCGCCGCGGTGCGCGCCTTCGCCGCCGCGCAGGGGGATCTGGTGGTCAAGCCGTTAGCCGAACCGATCGTGTGGGAGGCGGCGGCGAGTCGGTCGTATTCACCCGCCGTGTGGCGGTCGCGGACCTCGACACCCTCGATGGCGTGGACACCACAGCGCATCTGTTTCAGGCCTTTCAAGAGAAACGGTGCGAGTGCCGGGTCATGGCCGTGGGCGTGGATCGACTGTTCGCCGTGGCCATCCACGCTGGCAGCAGCGAGTCGTATGTGGACTGGCGCAGCGATTACGCGGCGCTACGGTACGAGGTGATCGAGACACCCGACCATATCCGCGCCGGCATCGCCCGCTATCTGCACGCCGCGTCCTTGGCGTACTCCGCATTCGACTTCGTGATCACACCCGACGGCACATGGGTGACGCTGGAGGCGCGGCTCAGGGATGTGGGGATGGTTGGCCGAGGAGTGTGGGCTGCCCATCGCCGAGGCCATAGCCGATGAGCTGACCGGAAAGTAGACCTATGGACACCGTCATCGACGACACCGACTGGAAACCCCGCGCCGCCGAACTCGTCGCCCAAGGAGTGCTGGACGACCCGGCATGGGGTAACGCATTCGCCGCCACCCCGAGGCACCTGTTCACCCCTCGGGTGATGGCTGACGACGGTGCTATGCTGCTCGCCGGGCAACGCGGGTGGCTCCAGGCGGTGTACGCGGACACCGCACTCCTCACCCAGACCGCCGCGGCCGACGCTGGCGAGCAGGAGCTGCCCACCTCGTCATCCAGCAAGCCCGCCGTGATGGCCGTCATGCTCGACCGGCTCAACATCCACCCAGGCCACCGCGTCCTGGAGATCGGTACCGGCACCGGCTACAACACCGCACTGCAATGCCACCGCCTCGGCGAGGGCAACGTCTGCTCGTTCGACATCCACCCCGGCCTCATTGAGGCGGCCCGCGAGCGGCTGGCCCAGATCGGCTATCACCCCCACCTGACCACCGGCGACGGCGCAAATGGCTGGGCCGAGCACGCCCCGTTCGACCGGATCCTCGCCACCTGCGCCATCACCCAGATCCCGCCGGCGTGGATCCGGCAGCTCGCCGACGGCGGCCGGATCGTCACGCCTTTAGACGTCGGGGCACTCCTCGTGCTCGATAAAACCGCCCCCGACGAGGTCACCGGCCACATCGACCCCTACCCGGCGTGGTTCATGCCCTTGCGCGAACACGCCCACAATCCACTAGGACCAGGTCAGTCCACCGGCTTCACCGCCACCGGAATGGCGCACTACGGCACCACCACGTTGGACCCAGCCTTTCTGCTGGCCGGCGACCCCGGACTCGCGCTGTTCCTATGGCTGCACCTGCCCGGCCTTCGGGTGGCCGGTGGCCAACTCTCCGGCAGCGTCGTCGCCCACACGGCCGACGCCCTGGCCGAGGCCCAGCTTGTCCCCGGCGAGGACGGCTGGGAGGTCGTCCAACGCGGGCCGCGCCGGCTGTGGGACACCATCGAGCACGCAGTCACAGCATTCCAGGCGCTGGGCCGCCCTGACCGCAGCAGGTTCGGTGTCACCGCCCTTGACGATCCCAACACCCAGTACGTCTGGTTGGACGACCCCAACGGGGCGCACAGCTTTCCGCTGCCCGCGCCATGAGAAGTGACCAGCCTGTCGACGTGCGCGAACGATGAGGCGGGGGCAGCAATGCTCCCCAACGTCGCAACCGAACTCCTCCGCCGCCAGGACGAGGACCAACGAGCCCGCACGGCGCTAGCCATGATTCGCCAGGCCAAAGGACAACAACGGGTGGAGGCCAGTGCCGACGAGAGCCAAACCACGGCCGAGGTAGTTCGCATCGACCAGGCCAACACCCGGTTGCTGAAGAACATTGTGGAGCGCCACGGCTGGCCCGGCCAAAGCCTCGTCGGCCACTGAGTACGCCGAAGCGATCCGGTCCGGCTGTGGGTGGTCTCGATGGGTCCGTGCTCTCCCGGCGGCGGGGAACTCCGCAGGTGATGGCCGCGCAGATCGAGCACTTGATCGAGACCTCCCGGCGGCCCCGGATCGACTTTAAGGGAAGCTTTCACCTGCTGAAGTTCCCCGCCGAGATGGTTAGGCCGGACCCGGCGGCCGTGGGCGTGGCAGCTGAGCAGACCAGATCCAGCTGTCACGTCCGCCATGTTGCGCTGGAATGTGGTGCCGCCCGGTATCACGTTTTTGGCGTGAGAGTCTTCTTCTGTCGCCGAGGAGTTCGCGTAGCCGGCTCCCGCGGTCGCAGTGTGGCAAGGAGTCAGTCGAGGACCGTGATCGCACGCCGACGCTTCAACAGCTCTTCGACGAAGACGTCGTTTTCCGCGTTGCAGCCCCGGTCGGCGTTGTCCAAAAACAGCTTGGCCAACGCCTCCCCAGGGGTCAGCGGAGACGCTGCGGGAGAACGCGTCGCGGGAACGTCAGTGGTGGTGTCGGTCACTCGGCAGAGACTGCGGTCTAAATCGACGTCGGCCTCAACAGAGTGTTTAAGTCTTGGCGCTCCTGATGTCGAAACGGTTACACAGGCTGTCCAGCTCCCAGGTCCGCCGGGGGGCGCGCCGGTCCAGCGTTCGCACCAGGTCCTTGGCGATTGGGTCGTTGCGCATCCGCAGCGGTGCAAGCCGATCGGCAGTGTCGACGGCACGCACCGCTGCGTTGTCCCTGTCGCCCTCAGCCTGCGCCCAAGCGCGGGCAAGGTCAAAGGTGACGTCGGCCTCTCGCTCCTTGCTGGCTAACACCGATAAATCGATCGGTGAGCTGACGAAACGCTCTGCGGCATCGGGGCCGGTGCCAGACTCCCACCGCTAGTCCGAGCTCCCATGCGGCCACGTTGGTCGGACCGAAGTGGAAGCGCATGTGATTGCGCTCGCCGATGTACGAAGCGAGGTCTCGGGCCTCTGCGAGGTAGGTAGCGGTGTCGTCAGGGCGGCCGTCGCGGGGGGCCACCAGTCCCGCGGTGAGCAGCAGCATCCCCTGTGCCTCAGCGGCTCTCGTATCGTCCGGTGTCGGGCCAGGCAATGCCGAAACCTCACCGAGTGCCTCGGTGCATACCACGGATGCGCGCCATCGAGCACCCAACCCCATGAGTCCACCGCTGCGGTTCATCTGCATCAGCGCAGCCAGATCCGGATGTTCGGCCCGTCGAGCGGCTTCGTAGCCGCGTTCGGCGATCATCATGGCGAGCTCGGTGCGGCCGGTATGCCTGGCCATCAGATAGGCCACAAGACACCCCTTGGCCAGCGCAGCCCGACGGTCATCACCGCGACCAGTCACTGCCCAGACCTGCAACTCAGAAAGCACCGTACCCAGACCCTGACCAGCAACCGCATATCGAGCGTTGTCACGGTGCAGATTGGCCCGAGCCGCAGCCTCCACTAGGTCGGCTAGTGGCCGCACCCGTAGGTCAGGCACGTCATCGAAAGTGGCGTTGTGCAGCGCCAGGCTGATCTCATGCACGTCGTCACAATGAGAGAATCCCCCCATGACGGAAAACACAGAAAAGATTGAGCAGCTGGGTGGGTCACTTGATGCACTGCGGGTGGAGCTCGACGAGTTGCAGCGACGAGTGGCTGTCAGCGACGAGAAGATAGACCTCTTCCCGATCGAGGCAGCCGCGAACAAGCGCAAATGGTATCGCGAGCCGAGCGTGTTGGTCGCCGCACTCGCGCTCGTCGTCTCGGTAGGCACGTTCGTCGTCGGTCAGCTCAATGTCATCTCCGACCGCGAGATCCAGGACCGCAACCGGCTCTCCGCGCTCATCGAGCAGCTGCCGAGTGCCTTCGCTCAAGTCCAAGCGAACTCAGTCGCCTCAACTGATCTTGTACTCCTGGTCTCCGGCAGCGCCGCTGCCCTGATCGACAAACTCGACCCGGAGGCGTCCACCGTCTATGAGAAGGTGGAGGTCGCGATAGGGCTGGTTGGCGGGGCCGATTTGCCTAGCGCGAGGCGGCTGGCCACCGCGGCCGCGCAGCAGTCGACCAACGTGCGGGAGAAAAGCTTAGCCGATTGTCTCATTGCGAATATTGACTTCCAGATTGGTGATGTCGCAGGCGGTCGCGACGTGTACCGGAAAATCATCACCCAGATCCAAAATCCACAGAACGAACCGGACCCGCCTGTGGTCCGGGACCGACTGACAGCCAACGTGGAATTACTATGGGCCAACGACGAGTTTGTCTTTGCAAAGAGCTGCCAGGGGGCAACGGAACAATTAGAAAATGCGGAGCAGCTACTCAATCGGATTTCACCGGATCAAGTCACCGCGCAAACGGCGAACCGGAGTAACTTGGCTAAGACGGTGGCTACAGGCTGCCCCGCTGCGGTCAGGTAATCGCGGCCCCACCGCCGATGACATGGACAGCCCGGGATTCGAGACCTATGTTGAGTCGGAGCAGCGTGTCCAGGGCAGTTCCGGTCGTGGAATCGGGTTAGCTCACCGTCACGGACTGCGGCGGCCAGCGTGCGAACGTGCTCCTGGGCAGTGGTCATGAGGCCGGACCTCTCTGACGTGGGAGCCGACTCCCGAATGTGTGTTATTTCCCGAGGGTCGTCTGGCGGAGCCGGCTTGGCCACACCTACCTGGTCCACCCACGGCCGATCATCGAACCTGTCCCCGACCCCATCCCCCGGGACGAACCAGCACCACCACTGATCGTCCCCACTGATCACAACTGGGACGAATCCGAGACCTGGGACAACACTCCACCCGAAGGCGATACTCAGCCGCCACCAGGCCCCGCACCACCGAACGTAAGCATTCAGCCCTCGCTCTGACGTGCGGGTTGAGGTCGACGATGTGATGCTTGGCGGTGGGCGTGTCGGTCACGGCGTGATCGTCGGGTGTGCGCTTTGATCTTCGGGTGCGTGCGCCGGAG
>JBOHFK010000071.1:0-28603 GCA_050699635.1 Pseudonocardiaceae bacterium
GCTTGCCGACCCGCCACGGCTCACCCAACGGCATCCGCACCTCGGCCCCGACGATGCCCATGTAACGCTCCAGATCCCGCAGCGTCACCACATCGACCGCAAGACACTCACGCTCCAACCAGCGCAGGTGATCGACCAGCAGATAGGCATAGGTCCGCTGCGTTCCCGAACCCTCATGCAGCCCCAGGAACCGGTCCGCCGGCACGTACACCGCACCCTCGGGCCACAACACCGTCCACGACCGCCAGCCCCCGCCCCGGCTGATCTCCTGAACCCTCAGACCCCCGACCAACACCATCCGCGCTACACACCCCGTCCCGACACCCGAACAGGACAAACGTCCCGAACCTGGCCGGTAAACGATCACGGGACGCCTCAGTCACGCGCCAGGACGAACGCCACGTACAGGTCTCGCTACGGTCGGTAAATTCCAAGAACACCCATTCTCCATCGGGAGTGATGACGAAATCCAAGGCCCCGTAGATCAGACCGAAGCTGTCCATCAGCCGCCGTATCCCGGTGGTGAGCTGTTCAGGCGGAGTGACCAGTTCGTAGGTCACCGAGGCGTAGTCGGTGCGGTAATCCACATACGCCGTTGGGCTCCCGGCGGTGATCGTAGCGGCTGTGACGTGCTCGCCGATGACAATTACTCGACATTCCCGGGCCTTGGATACCCAACGTTGGAACAGGTGCGTGGTGTGCTCCACCCCGCGTAGATCGGCGAGATCGTCTTCGCTGACCCGGCGGGTGTAGACGTTCTTGCGGACGCCGTCCTCATCCAGGGCCATACCTCCGACCAGCTTGGTCACCATCGGCCCATCAGCCGCGAACTCTCGCACGGCATCAGCTTTGTTGGTGATCAGCGTGTCTGGCACGGTCAAACCGACCGCCGTGGCGCGGGCAAGCTGCACCGGTTTGTAAGCCGAGTCGGCGACCCTGGCCGGGTGGTTGCACCACAACGCCGGCAGCGATGCCAGCACCCCACCGAGCCCGTATTTCGCCTCGACCCGGGCGTGGTGCGCCTCCGCTGGGGACAACTCCGATGGCATCCGGTACGCCTCTGGCGACCGGTACCACACGGCCTGCACCGCATCGAGGTCCAACGTCGCGTGCGGGGCGGTGAGCACACCGCACCAGCTTCCGTCGCGCAACTCAACCGATACCTGCACCCGGGTGGGAAACCATGCAGTGTTGACCCGGAAGACCTCAACCCCACGCTCACCGAGCACGGTCACCATACGGTCGGCGGTGGGATCGAGATCCCGGGCCAGGACCAGAACAGTCACACTGTGCCCGGATCGTCAGGGCAGAAGTCGTAGGCCCAGTCCTCGGACTTGCCCTCGTCGCCATCGAGGTCGGTGTTGGAATCCGCAGACGGATCCGCGGCGATGATCTCTATCATGAGACGCCCGTCCAGGGTGACCGCGAGCTGACGATCGTGGTCGTAGCGCCAGGACAACGGGGTTGCGTCGTGCCCGGACATAACTTGCGCTCCCCGCAGGTTCCACGGCCGCACCCCGACCGGAGACGGGGCATCGTTCCCAGGTGGTGTTCCCATCGGGCGGCACAGCCCGAACTGCGCGGAATGTGAGGCGACCGGGTCATCAGCGAACCCGGCCGGTCCATCTGCCGCAAGCAACATAGTCATCTGATACTTCCTCCAGGCAACCGATGCGGACAAGCTCAGTGTTCGGCCCAGCTCTGGGGCTGTGGGTATCACCGTGCTGGTGTTGGCCGGTGCAGACATACCCGGAGTCGTCATGATCTCTGACCGGTCACCATCCCGACCGCACGGGGAACTTTCGCACCAGCTTTGCCGGGCGATACGTGGCCGGTAGCGTCTTTCTGTCATGTCTGAAAGCCGCCTATCGAGTGAGGCGCCACGGTGTCGAGGAAATGTCATGAGTGAGCCACGCAGTGAGAAACAACAGCGTGAGCGGCTGGTGCGGTCGCTGCGGGCCGAGGGCAAGTCACGGGTAGAAGTTGCCGAGGCGCTCAGGCAGCGCTACCGCTTCAATGCCCGGGTGGCCCTGCGCTATGCCCATGAATGGAGCCAGCGCCAGGCCGCCGACGAATGGAATAAGCTTTGGCCTGACGAGCCGAAGACCTTCAAGGCATTCTCCTACTGGGAACAATGGCCAAGTCGTACCGGCCACGCCCCGACGTTCGACAATCTCAACAAGCTCGCGGAGTTGTATGAGTGCGCCGTCAGTGACTTGCTTGGTGACTTGCCGGATTTCCGGCATCGTGACGCCACCGGTAGCGAGCCAGAAATGTCACGCTCTGTGCACAAGCTTCATGACGGGCTTGGATTGCCGAACGACCCCGCAGCGCTGGCGACGACAGCCGGTCTTCAGTTTCCCGACAACCTTGTTACACTACTCATGCAGTACCTCGGATCACAGGCATCGTCTGACGGCGACGTGTTCACCGCACTGTGCGACCGCGACCATGCCTTTGATCAGCTTGTGCGGTTTCTCGTTGGTTGGGATCACAGTATGCAGCGTCGTAAACTATTACGTACCCTCGGTTGGGCGGCTGCCGTCGCATCAATCTTTCAGAATATCGATCTAGAAGAACAAGAGCGTGTTGCCTCGGTGCTGAGCAAGCCGAGTCGGGTTGACATGACGACGATTGACCACATTGAAGCGGTGCTGTGGCACTGTCAACGGCAAGATGATGCGCTCGGTCCGCACGCCGCACTCGATACTGTCCTTGCTCAGCGTAATCTGACCCGGGCGCTAGTGCGTGAATGTCCGGCATCGCTTCGCCCGCGGCTGCTCTCCGTACTCAGCAACGCCTCACGCCATGCCGGTTGGCTTTGTTTCGATCTCAACGACTTCGAGAGCGCGAGGTATTACTACGAAGATGCCCGCGCCCTGGCCCATGAGGCGCACAACGTTGAGCTGGGTGCTTTCGTACTGTGCAATATGAGCCACTTGGCCACCTGGCAACACAAGCCCCGAATCGGCATTGACCATGCCGTTGCCGCCGGTGAATGGGCAAGGCACACTGACGATGTCCTGTTGCGAGCGTACGCTGCTGATGTCGCCGCGCGGGCTTACGCTGCCGATGGCCAGCGGGAACCGTGTTTAGCTGCCCTTGACGCTGCTGGAGCGGCACTGGCCGTGACTGGCAACCAGCAGCCGGGCTACGTTTATTTTTATGGCGAGGGGCAACACTCCGCGACCGGCTGTTTGTGTCACCTTGAACTGCATGAGCCGCGACGCGCTGCAGCTTATGCCGAGCAGTCACTCAAGACACTGGACCGGTCTTACGCCCGGAACGTCGCGTTTACGACAGTAAACCTCGCTCTGGCCTGTGCGCAATCCAACGAGGTCGACGAAGCGGCACGACTGCTCGGCGACGCTGGGGAAATTGCCTCCTGCAACACTTCGGCCCGGTTGAACCGCCAATTGAAACAAGCTCGTGCCGACCTGTGTCCCTGGGAGCATACCGCCGCTGTCCGTGCGCTTGATGATCGTTTAGTGTCTTACGGGTTAGCGTGAAGTGGCAGCAGGTAGACATCGAAGAACGGTGACACGGCTCCGGCCGGAGCCCGCGTGGTACCCAGCCTTTGCCAGCCAAGATGTGCGTAGAACTGCTTGGTGTCGGTCGCGATCGGCTGCACCGTGAGGGTGGCGCGCTGTTCCTGCCGGTGACCGAGGAGCCTACCCAGTAGCGCTCGGCCGATGCCTCGCTTGCGGCAATCATCTCGTACAGCTAGGTCGATGACAGCGAACGTTCGCCTGTTCCACTCGGCTATCAGCTCGTCTGGCAAGGGCTCTACCATACCCGACCACCACGATGTGTCCGGTCCCAGCGCCACGCCATAGGCGAAACCCACGAGTTCGTCAGTTTCCTCAGCGGTCGCAAGGCCAAAGGTGGGATTTGTCATGATCCTGGTTAGCGACTGTCGATGGTGATCTGATTCATCGTTTGCCCAACGGAACGGTGGTTGTGAGAATACCGTATCGTATAGTTGGCAGATGGCGTTAACCAGATATGCAGGTTGCGTGCCGTCGCGGTACATGAGCGTCACACGGTCAGATTTTGACATGGGGAAAGGTGGGACGTCGACATGCTGGCCACCGGTCGTCAGCGGGTCATCCTCAACGTGCACCCAGAACCCCTCTCCTTGCTTGCTCTCCACCGATGCCCGGAGGCGAAACCTCGGCGCGGAAGTGACTCTCCCAGGGTACGGCGCACCCGGCCCACGCTGCTGGAGTCGACGGGCGATCAGCTCCACGTGCCCGGGCCGTACGGCCTCCCATCAGCGGACGCCTGACATGAGCCGCCGGATCATCGGGCTGAGTGCGACGACAAGCAGCCCGACAATGATGGCCGCCGCGCCGATGCTGCCGAAGTAGGGTGCCTCATGTTGTGGGCTGTAGTAGCCCGCGAGCGATCCCGACAGTGCCGTGCCCAGGGCGACAGACAGGAAGTAAAGGGCCACGGTCTGGCTGCGGAACGCCTTTGGCGAGATCTTGGTGGCCAGCGATAAACCGACCGGTGAAATCAGCAGCTCGCCGATCGTGAAGACGAGCAGGATGACGGCGAGCGCAAGCAGCGGCGTGGTCGGACCGGTACCCCCGGCCCACAGCAGGAACAGCAGGAAAGCCACCCCGATACTGACGGTGCCGAGGGCGAATTTGATCGGCGTCGACGGCTGACGCGGCCCGAGTTTGATCCACAGCAGGGCGAATACGGGTGCTAGCAGGATGATGAACACCGGATTGAGCGCTGTTACCCATTCGGTCGGCATGTCCCAGCCGAACAGGTTCTTGGCCGTCCGCTTGTCGGCGTAGATCTCCACCACGGTGAACTGCTGCTGGAATAGCGACCAGAATGCGGCGTTGGCGATGAACAGGGGGATGAATGACAGCACCCGGCTGCGCTCTACTGCGGTGATCTTCGGGCTGGTCAGGATGACCAGGAAGTACATTGCCGCGGCCACCCCGCACACGGCTACCACGACGGTGGACAGCCGCGCGGCCGTGATGATGCCGATCGCCACCAGGAAGACGACCACCGCCACGACCGCGGTGCCGCCGCCCGCGATCATGGTCCACCGGGATTGCGGCACCGGGTTGGGGACGACGCTCGCCTCCGCACCCAGATTGCCCCGCCCGAGGGTGTATTGAATCAGGCCGACGGCCATGCCGATAGCGGCAACACCGAAGGCGTAATGGAAACCGAGCGTACTTCGGGTGAGCCCGGTTAGCAGCGGGCCGAGCAAACCACCGATGTTGATCCCCATATAGAAAATCGAGAAACCGGCGTCCCGGCGGTCATCGTTCGTCCCATACAGCGTGCCCACGACGGCGGTGGCGTTGCCCTTGACACCGCCACTTCCCAGAGCAACACACGACAAACCCACCCCCAGCCCGACCACGCCCGGCAGGATCGCCAGCGCGATGTGCCCGATCATCACCAGAGCCGCGCTGTAGAACAACGTGCGCTCGGCGCCCAGCGCCCGGTCGGCGACCCAGCACCCGACGATGGTCGAGACGTACACCAACCCGCCGTAGGCCCCGACCAGACTGGTGGCCGTGGCCTTCGGCAACCCCAGGCCCGGGTTGCTCCCGGTGACCTCGTAATACAGGTACAGCGTCAGGGAGGCGAGCATCCCGTAGTAGGAGAAGCGCTCCCACACCTCGACGCCGAACAGGTTGGCCAGCCCGCGGGGATGCCCGAAGAACGCCCGATCTGTGCGGGGATCGGTCATGGTGCTGCCGCTCATGTACGCGACTCTCGCATAGCCGCACGGTGAATAGCACCACTACATGAGGTTACGATCCGTAGCGTGGGGTTAACTAAAAGTAATTTCTCTGGCTATGAGTATGGCAAAGGATGCATCATACCCTTATGAGGGGATCTCATCGGAGTGATCAATATCACACAGCGTACTCACATCTAGCGATATGCGTGCAGCCAGGGATTCGTGGGTCGATGCGCCGACGGCTCACGCTGGCCATGGTCGCGGCGGTCATGGCGGCCGCGCCAACGGCATGCGCCTATAAGGGACTTTCCATGGCCGAGCAAACTGCGTTCGGCCTGCATGGTGACGGAACACTCGCCGCGGCCAGTGGGGGCGCCACAGCCGTCACGTACAACCCGCAATTGGCCCCGGTCGGCGCGCAGATGAAAGTCACGATGATTCCGTCAGGTGAGTCCACCATCGCGGAGTTAACCGTTTCCGGCCTACAACCCAATCGCGGATATGCGGTGAACGCGCACGTCAATGCGTGTGGTGGCGTTCCCGGCGGGGAAGGGCCGCATTTCCAGAACCGTATCGATCCCGCAGCCACGAACGTCAAGCCGTCGAGGGATCCCGCATACGCCAATCCGACCAACGAGATCTGGCTCGATGTGCGCACCGACGGGTCCGGTTCAGGTTCCGCACGCACCACCGTTCCTTTCCTGTTCACCGACCGGGGGCCGGGATCGATCGTGGTGCACGAGGCGACGGAGACTGCTACCGGTCCGGGTCAGGCGGGAAACTCGGGTGACCGGGTCGCCTGCCTCACGTTGTCGGCCGCCACACCGAAGGGCGCCGACCCGCGAGGCTCATAGCGTGCCCAAAACTAGGTGTTGGGGTTGCGCAAGGCTCGTAGCGCGGCTGCCTGCTCGACGGTGACCCCAGCCGCCCGCTGCTCGACGGCCTCGGTGGCGGTCAGCCCGGCCCCGATCCCGTCGGCGACCTCGTCGAAGGGGATACCGGCTCGCCACCACTCGGCGATGATGTCCGCAGGCGCCCGCCCGGCCTTGGCCAGCTCGGCCGCCTCGGCGGGACGCAGCGCCAGCGATGCCCATACCCGGGCCTGCTCGGCCGGGATCCGGTGACGTGGCCGCCTTGATCTGCACCGCCCGCGGCAGATCGACACCGAACTCGTGCCAGCGCACGGCCTCACCCGGACCGATCCCGGCCGCTCGCCACTGGTCGACCGTGCCGGGGGTGACGGCCGCGGTGCACCACTGCGCGGCGGTCAACGCCACTGACACCCCCGCCGCCCGCCAGGCCTGCGCCTCTTCCAGATTGAAGCGCCAGCGCCGCCACTGCACGGCCTCGACTCGGCGCAGGCCCGCCCGCAGCCACGCGGTCAGGTCCTGGGGCGGATCGTCGAACTCCCTCACCCGCCGGCCGCCTCGATGGGGACGGTCGTGGCCCAGTTCGGTGTCGATCCGGTCGGATCCATCAGTCCGACGACGACCCGGGATCGCCGCGGCGGCGCGGACGGCCACGGCGTGTGGCCGTCGGTGAGCACGATGGGTGCGCCCGATACCCAGGCCGTTGAGCAGGCCCGCGACCTCACCGAGGGTCTGTTCCAACATCCCGTCGCTCATGCTGCCGGAGGTGTCGATCACCACGGCGACCACCGGGCGGGGTTGCCGCAGGCTGGGCAGCACCACCCCCGGGCTCGACGACGACCGGCGCGACGGGCGCCGGTAGCTGAAGTCGACCCGGCCCGCGACGTCGGCGATCCCGCGGCGGACCGCCGAACGCAGCACCCGGCGCCAGTCCACCACCGGTTCCAGCACCTCTTGCGCCCACCGCTGCCAGCCGGCCGGGATGTCACCACGGCTGGCGACGTGCTCGGCGATGCGCCGCGCGATGTCGAGCCCCAGCAGCCGGCGCTCCACGGCACTCAACCCGGGACGGTCGCAGTCCCATGGCCGCGCCACGCCGTCAGCGCCGCTGCCGCAGTCGGCCGCGCAGCGTGGCTGCGGATCGCGGCCGGTCAGCGCGTCGTAGTACTGCTCGGCCAGCCAGCTCTCGGGCAGGTTGAGGGCGGATGGGGTGATCGCCGCCGCGGCCGCGCGGCCCACACCCGGGCGGCCGCCCAGCGCTGCCGCTGCGGCAGATCGAGGTTCACCGCGCCCTCCCCTCGCCGGGTGGCAGGCCGGCCGCCCGCAGCACCGGGGTAGCGCCCAGCACCTCCAGCGGCAGGCTCGCCCCGGCTGGTCGCGCGGCCGCCAGCGTCTGTGCCACCAGGGTCGCGACGTCCGGGGCGGCTTTCGTCGCGGTGGCCAGCACCTGCCAGGCCGCGCCCCACGAATCCGGGTCGCCCCGCGCGATCGCCACTGCCGCGACGGCGGTGAGCGCGGCGAACGCGCGATCGCTGCGCTGCGGCAGCACGAACGATGATGGATCGGCCAGCACCGCGTCGGGATCGGGCAGGTCGGTGTGGGCCAGCCAGGACAAGAACTCCACCCCCGCGCCCTCACCGACGGCGCCGGTCAGCAAACAGGCGCGCACGTCCGCGGAGACGTGGGCTGTGTCGCAGGCGGCGAGCAGGATCGCGAGGTGCTCCCAACTGCGCGGGCTGGGCCAGCCGCGTCCCGCCGACGCGGCCACCTTCGGGATCTGCAGCACCAGCGCGGGACGGACCTTGAGGAACGCAGCGACGGCGGCCCGCGCCGCCAGCATCCGCGACGGTGACGGCTCCCCGAGTGCGGCGGGTATGGCGGTCGGGAAGCCGGTGGCCAGCCCGTTGGCAACGGCCGCGGCATCGACCGGCCAGTCCAGGTGCACCAGCCGGTTGGCCAGCGGTGCAGCGAGGTCCCACCCATCCGCGGCCTGTTCCGGCGGGTTCGCCGCAGCCACCACCCGCACCGCCGCCGGCAGCGCGAGATCGCCCACCACCCGTTCGAGCACCACCCGCAGCATCGCGGCCTGCACCGCGGGGGGAGCGGTGCTCAGCTCGTCGAGGAACAACAGGCCGTGCCCGGCCTCGGCCAGGCGCACCGCCCAGGCCGGCGGCGCCATCCGCACCCTGCCGTCCACGACCACCGGCAGCCCGGCGAAGTCCGACGGCTCCCGCAGCGAGCCGATCACCACCTCGACCGGGCAACCCAGCGAAGCGCCCAGCGCTCGGACCACACGAAGACGATCTGTGGCTCCGCGGCCGGTGAAAACGGCGCCGCCATGGCGTCCACCTGCTCGGGTGGCACGCCGTGCCCGGTGGCGAAAGTGGCGAACCGCTCGCGGAGCTCGATGATCACCGGGTCGTCGTCGGTGGGTGCGGCCACGGCATGCCGGGCGAATGCTCCCCGCAGCGAGAAGTGCTCGTTGGACACCAGCGAAGGCACCATGGCGACCAGCGGCCGCCGCCATGTATGGCTCAGCACCCGCGCGGCGAATGGCCCCATCGCATCGAAACTGATCAGGTCGGGCCGGTCGCCGGCCAGCCGTTTCTCCAGCACGGGCGCCATCGCGACGGCCTCATTCAGCAGGCGCAGCTGGAAGTTCGCGAAGAACGATCCGGTGACCTGCCGGGGTGGGCCCGACATCCGGTGTATCGGTGAGTCGTAGAGCACCGGCTCGGCGCCCACCGCCTCGATCGCGCCGGTGAACGCCTCCGGCACCGGGTAGGTGACGCGGTGACCCCGTCTGACCAGTTCGGCAACGACGCCGAGGGTCGGATTGAGGTGTCCGTGTCCGGACGGGACGAGGAACGTGACGTGCATGGCACGCCACGATATGCCCAGGAACGCCGCACCCGTGCGCCTATTCGCCTTCCTGCGCTTACTGGCGGTTCAGATAGGCGCCCGCTGTTAGCCGTTTCAGTGCCGTAACCCTTGTGGGTGAAATAACGCGCCGATTCAGTTACATTACGGAGGCAAGTGACACCGTGATCACACCATATGGCGAGATCGTCATCCACTCGGCGGTGTGGGAGCAGCCCCCGATGCGGGCTGCGCTTGCCCGGCGGGACATTGGTGCGGTGTACCGGATGCTCACCAGGGCCGGGGTCAGCCAGCGGCAGATCGCCCACCAGACGGGGCAAGCGCAATCCGAGGTCTCGGAGATCATGCAGGGTCGCCAGGTGATGGGATACGCGGTGCTGGCGCGGATCGCGGAGGGTCTCGGTATCCCTCGCGGTCTGATGGGTCTTGCCTGCGCGCAGCGCTGCGCACCGCAGCCGCCTCCGATCAAGGAGGTCGACGAGAAGGCCAAGGCACGCGCCTTGCTGGCGGTGGCCAGCACGGCGTTGTTCGGCCGTCCGGTGCTCGGTGCAGTGCTGCAGCTGCCCACCCAGGAGGAGCCACCGACCCCGTTGCCCTCCCGGCTCGCCATGGCGGACGTGACCGCGTTGCAGGAAATGACCCGCCGGTTGGAGATCGTCGCCAAGGCTTACGGTGGGTCTGCCGACATGCTCTCCCCGGTGGCGGCGCACGCGGAGCGGTTGCTGCGGGTTCCGGGATCCGAGGCGATCAAGCGGGATCTCGCCGGTGCCATCGCCGAATTGCACACCGTCGCCGGCTGGGCGGCATTTGATGCGCGCCAGGATAAGACCGCGTTGTACCATTTCATCCGGGCGATGGAGCTCGGCGCCGATACCGTCGATGGGTTCGCCTTCAGCAAGGCCGTCTATCTGGCGGGGGTCGCTACCGCGGAACGTGGCCACTACAACGACGGGCTGAAGTTGCTGCAGCTCGGCCGGATCAGCTTGGACTCGGTGCCTCCCACACCGCGGACCCGCGAGTTGACCTCGTGGTTGGCGGCCGACTCGGCGGACGTGCTGGCGCGGATGGACCAAGTGGCGGCGGCGCGCTCCGAGCTTGCCGCCGCACGGGACTCCTGGCGGGCCCCGGATGCCGATGATCAGGCCGACATGTCCTGGGTGACAGCCTTGGTCGAGCTGACTCTCGGCCGGCTCGAGATGGCAGCGCGACTTGTGGCCGCCTCGGTGCGCCACTGGGAGGGAACGGCGGATCGCCGGCAAGCCGCCCTTGGTGGCATCACCTTGGCGATCATCCACGTGCGCGCCGGGGAGCCAGATGCGCACGAGCTGGCCCACCAGGCGATCACCACGGTGGCGCGACTGCGTTCCGTTCGAGCTCGCGACCGGCTCGCGCCGCTGGCAGCGGAGTTGGAGTCACGGCGGAGCACTGCGGCGTGGCGGCTGGCCGGGCTGGCCCGCCGGGTGATGGCCAATTCGGCGTAACAACTCTGGGCGCTGGGCCAGACTGAGCAGCATGCGCCAGTTGTTGCCCCACCCCGTCGATCCCGTCGACCTTGACGCGGCGTATGCCGATCTGCCGGTCGCGGCCGGACGTCCAGCCGTGCGGCTCAACATGATTGCCAGCCTGGACGGCGCGGCCACCGTCGACGGCCTGTCCGGCGGGCTCGGTGGGGCCGCCGACCATCGGGTCTTCGCCGTGCTGCGGGGACTGGCAGACGTGGTCCTGGTCGCGGCCGGGACGGTGCGAGCGGAGGGTTACGGTCCCTCGAAGGTGCCACTGGCGATCGTCACCCGGTCCTGCGCGCTGGACCTGGACTCGCCACTGTTCACCGGGGGCGCTCGCCCGATCGTACTGACCGTCGCCACCGCGCCGCCGCAGGCGGTGGCTGCCGCCCGCGACGTCGCGGACGTGCTGATCGCCGGGGAGCGCAGCGTCGACCTGCAGGCTGCGCTGCACCAGCTGGGCCAGGCGGGTTACCGCAGCGTGCTGGCCGAGGGCGGTCCCAGCCTCAACGCGCAGCTCGCCGCCGCTGACCTGATCGACGAGCTGTGCCTGACCGTCGCGCCGTGCCTCGTCGGTGGGGACTCCCGCCGGATCCTCGCCGGGCCGCCGGCCGGCCTGACCGGGTTCGCGCTGCACACCCTCTGCGAAGACGGCGGGTACCTGTTCCTGCGGCTACGCCGGGCGAGCCCACCGCACCGTCAGTAACGCACCATCTGCACATCGTCTCCGAGCAGCGCATCACCCAGCGCAGCAAGCCCCAGCGCCCGCAAGGAGCCCGCAACCCGATCCCGGCAGTTCAGGATGTCGGATTTGACCGCATCGGTGTCGCCCTGAACGCAGTCCCCCAGCGCCTTGGCGATCGCTTCGGCCACCGCGCTGGACGGCTTGTTGTGGCCGATTGACCGCAACGACACATAGCTCGCCGCCAGGCACGCCACTGCTCGGCCGACGAAGGCCACCGCAGGTATCTCGCCCATGCCCATTGGGCCTGACGCGGTGAGCAGGCCCTCCCGGTCCAGACGATTCCGGATCCGGGATTCGATCGACGGGCGCTCACCTGTCGAAAGAATATCGTCAGGTATTGAGGCAAGCGCTTCCTCGAGCACTTTCTGTTCGGTCTCCGAAATGTCAGCGTACCGAGCAAAGTCTGTCTGTTTTGCTTGAGTCACCGTTGGCTCCATATTTTTGCATCCCTGACCGGATTATCTGGCGGTAGTTTAGCGCACCAGGCGCCGCCCGAGCCTGGCGAATCGCGGGAGTGCTGCCTACCTGCGGATGACCGGCTCAAGATCAGCTGTCGGTCGCCGCCGCCCAAACGCTGGCAGACTCGCTCCCATGACCGCCCCGATGCTGGTCCCTCGCTTCTATGTTCGCCAGAAGATCACGATCATGGTCAACCGTTACCAGATCTTCGACGCCAACCCCGACGGCAGCGAGGGGTCGCTGCTGGCGTTCGCCCAGCAGAAGCGGATGGCGTTCCGGGAGCAGGTGACGTTCTACACCGACGAATCGAAGTCCCAGCCGGTGTTCTCTTTCAAGGCCCGGCAGCGTCTCGACGTGCATGCCGAGCACGACGTCTTCGATGAGCGCGGCACACCGCTGGGCTATTTCCGCAAGGACTTCGGGGCGAGCTTGCTGCGCTCTACCTGGCATCTGTCCGCGCCGGGGCTGGAAGCCATCGGCCAGGAACGCCGGCTCGGTATCGCGATCCTGCGGCGAGTGTGGGACTTCATCCCCTACCTCGGCGACATTTGGGTGCCATTCGTCTTCCACTTCGACTTCATCGACAAGACC
Source organism: Pseudonocardiaceae bacterium (assembly GCA_050699635.1). GTDB lineage: Bacteria > Actinomycetota > Actinomycetes > Mycobacteriales > Pseudonocardiaceae. Next base: position 12,769 of record JBOHFK010000071.1, read on the forward strand.
ACCGGCCAGCCGGTCCTCACCAGCGAGCGCCAGAAGACAATCCGCGACCGCTACACCGTCACCGTGCCCGACCCCCACCTGGACTTCCGGGTAGCGGCATCCATGGCCGTCGCACTCGACGCCCTCCAGTCCCGTTGAACTGCTGTCCAGCTCTAGTCCTCCCGAACTCGACAGCAGGGTTGTTTGATCAAGGGGCTGACAGCCCTGCTGTCGAGTTCGGGAGATCCAGCGCGATCGGCAACGTAACGGGTGCTGGTGGGGGCGGGACTTGGACGGCATGACTGCGCTGGCCCTCGCGATGAGGTGGTGGGCGCGATCGGCACCAGCGGCGAAACCCCCGACGGCGACGAGCAGGTGTCGCTGGCCGGTGCGGCGGTGGCGCTGTCCACCACGCTGGTGCCCGCGCTCACCGCCGAGGGCGCCCGATGCATCGCCGAGGCGGCCGCCGCGAGGCCACCGCACGCGGAGTGGCCCCGGTGGTCGCGGTCGTCGACGCGGGCGGTGAGCTGCTGCACCTGTGGCGGCCCGACGCCGCGCAGGTGGCCAGTGTCGGGGTGGCCACCGACAAGGCGCGCACCGCGGCGATCTACCGCCAACCCAGCAAGGACTTCGAGGATCAGGCCGCCAACGGCAGACCCTCGGCGCTGCACCTGGCCGGTGCGGTGCCGCTGCAGGGCGGTGTGCCGATCTGGCATGACGGTCAGGTGGCCGGCGCGATCGGCGTCAGTGCCGCCTCGTCGGCGGCCGAGGACTCCGAGTTGGCCGCGATCGGCGCCGGGATTATCCACGTCTCAGCGCTGCGGGTAGGGGTGTATCCATCATGGCGGCGGTTACTATGCCGACGATCCCACGACCGTCGCACCTGCTGCCCGGCCGGCCGGATGCCGTGATCGATCTGCAGACCGACGAGGGCGCCGCGCTCGCCACCGGCCGGTGGCGGTTCGCCCCCACCCGGGTCGAGGAGATCGACTTCGGGGACGTCGGGCCCGATCTCGGATCCAGCGGGCCGCCCAACCGCACCTACGACGTGCGGCCGCACGCCGAAGGCGTCGACTACGACGACTCCGGCTGGCGGCAGCTGACCCCGGCCGACACCCAGCTGCGGTTGTCCACCGGCCGGGTCTGCTTCGCCTGGTACCGGATCGCCGTCACCTTGCCCGAGCGGGTCGGCGATCTCCCGGTGCAGGGGGCCACGGTGGTCTTCGAGGTGGTGGTCGACGACTACGCCGAGGTGTGGGTGGACGGTGCCCTGCCGTTGGCGATCGGCACCGTGGGCGGGCAGGTCGTGCCCCAACGACGTGGTGTGCCGCTCGGACGGCATGGTGTTCTTCACCGACCCGCCGTTCGGGCTGCCCGGCGGCTACGACGATCCCAAACGGGAACTGCCCTTCAGCGGGGTATTCGCGGCCCGCGACGGCACTGTCGTGCTGGTCACCGACGAGCTGGCCGGGCCCAACGGGCTGGGATTCTCACCCGACGAGCGGTACTTGTATGTGGCCAACTGGGAAGCCGGCGCTTCGATCGTGCGGCGCTACGAAGTCGCTGCTGACGGTTCGGCCGGCCCCGGCGAGCTGCTCGTCGACCTGTCCGACGAGCCGGGGGAGGACTCGCAGCACCCTGGAGACTGTTCGCCCGGATCAAGCCCGACTTCGACCCGACCACTCCCGTGGCCCGCCAGGTCTGGGCGTCCCTGGCCCGCTGACTGTCACTGGGCTCGGCCTCGCCGGGTGCAACGGCGGGGCCGACTGGTTATGCCCGGGCGTCAGCGCAACCCGGCTCTTCTGGAGCAGGCCGGCCAGGCCTTCCAACCCTGCGCGCGGAGCACCTTCTCGGCGACAGCGATCTGTTGCGACCGACTCGCCTGGTTGGCGGTGCCTGCGTAGGCCCCTCCGCCGAATGAACGCCAGGTCCCGTGGCTGAACTGCAAACCGCCGAAATATCCATTACCGGTGTTAGCGCTCCAGTTACCACCGCTTTCGCACATTGCCACACTATCCCACGGATCCTGAGGCACCGGGCTTGCCAGGGCCGATGCCGCGAATACCAGTGGAGTGGTCATTGCTGCTACGACGATACCGATACGTGCAAGTAATCGGGAGGTCCTCGTCATCTCTGTTCTCCGTGAACGCGCACACAAGCCGTTGAACGTCGACGATCGCGCGGAGTTCGGGCTCCGTGCCGATCCGTTGCCAGCCTGCGCCCTGTCCCGATTCAGGGTGTGGTTGCGGTATCCGGTCCCGAGGGACGGGGCTGAAGCGCACCGGTCCGGATTCCCGCACCAAGGTGGCTCCTTCGTGTGGGACTAGCTTGACCGTACGGATCACCGTGGGTAATGCAAGGGGGTGGCGATGCGGCCAGTCGGGTAGGGGTACGGTCGTCTTTCCGTCACTCAAAGCAACGATAAACAGTGTTTGCCCAGCTCGTGGGTTCAGGGCAAGTGTTCTTGACGAACGCGGTTTGCCCGGTTTCTGTAGCGTCCGAGTAGCGCGCAGATCACTCGTTCGTGCAATGCGTAACCGTGTTGTCTCTCACTTTTCGGGCATCTCATTCGGGTCGGTTGCGCGATGCGCACTCTGATCAGCATGGCGGTTACCGCCATTGCCCGGCCAATCGGCTCGGTGCGCCGGAGCAAGTAGATGGTGATCATCTACTGTGCTGGACGTGACGTCAGGTGCCCCCCGCCGAGGGGTTGGGATTGCATGATCATTTCGTCCGCATGTGGGTGAGCCGCCGGTGCGGCAGCGAGACGTGACCACCGCTATTCCCCAGCAGATCCCGCCACATTATCGGCAACGACCGCGCCGCGCTGTCCCAGCGGCTTCGACTCGCCGATCGTGCTGTCGCGCGCGGTCTGGCACTCGGCCTGGGCGTTGATTTCGGCTCCGAGCAGGACGATATAGCTGGTGAGGAAAAGCCACAGCAAAAGTACGATCACGCCGGCCAACGCGCCGTAGGTCTTGTTGTAGTTGCCGAAGAAATTGATGTACACGCTGAATCCTGCGCTGCCGAGCAACCACAGCAGCGCGGCCACCGCGCTGCCCACGCTCACCCAACGGAACTTCGGCGAAGTCCGGTCCGGAGCGACCCGGTACAGCACCGCCAGCCCGACCATGATCAGCGCCACCAGCAATGTCCACCGCACCAGCTGTGCCAGCGCCGTCCCGAGCGGGCCGAGCGGTACTGCGTGCAGCATCACCGGCACCACCGCGATCAGCGCCAGGGTCAGCACTAGGAACACGACCGTCCCCAGCGTGAGCAGCAACGCCACCGCCCGGAGTTTCAGGAAGCCCCGCGTCTCCTGCTCCTCATAGGCGATATTCACCGCCGTCATTAGGTTCGATGTCCCACTTGACGCGCTCCACAACGCCGCCAGCAACGAGATCACCAGCCCGACCGGCAGGGCGCCACCGCTGCTCTGCGTGACAGCCGTCAGCTGGGCGGAGATCAGCCGGCTGGACTCTTGCGGTAACCCCCCGGCGAAACTCTGCACCTGCTGGGTGATCTGCGCCGGATCGGCCACCAGACCGACCAGGGTGACCAGCGCGATCAGTGCCGGGAACAGCGCGAGAAATCCAAAGAAGGCGACTCCTGCCGCGAGCAACGGGATGTTGTGCTCCTGGCTGGCCCGAATCGCCCGCCGCAGCACCTGCCGCCATCCCGGCACCGAGATCTGTGTCGGCGAGTCTGCCTGAGCACCCACATCGGTTCGTGTCACGTGAGGGATCTTCCCCAAGTTGGTGCATTTCATGCCCACCTACCGCAGTGATTCGAGATGTGCACGCTCGGTGGCGGCACTGCGCTGGCGAAGTGGCAGCGCGAACCACAGCAGACCGAAACCCACGGCGGTCACTGCGCCGGCCAAGATCGCGGGCCAACCGCCGAGCACCACGTCGGCCAGCAAGAACACGGTTGAGCTCATCGCGGCGGCGAGACATACCAACCCAGCGATGGCGAACCCGTTGGACACCCGCAGGATCTCCAGGCGTTGTCCCTGCCGGAACAGCAGCCGATGCCACGCCGCCGGAGCGGTCATCAACGCCACCGAGACCACCGCGAACAACACCGCCACCAGGTGCGCGGTGTGTTGCACGTGGCTGGCCCGTCGGTAGGCATCGGTAAAAACTATGGAGAGCAGGAAACCGAACAGAATCTGCACACCGGCCAACGCGACTCGCAGCTCCTGCAACAGGTCGTTGATGTTCCGGGCCAACTGTTCAGGGTCGTACCCGGGGGAACCGGACATCTGCCACCTCCCGAACCTGCAGACAGAATCGAGCCTCATCACAGTCGGCCTGTACGCCGAAGGTCTATCTTCTGCGACACCGGACGAGACGACCACCGCTGCCGGGACGGGGCGTACCGCCGTGGTAACCAAGATCTGGACGTCGGCGCCTGATGGCTCGGCCTCGTCGGATTCACCGCACTGCCGATCAAGGTGACCCCGGCTCGGCGGTTGCGAAGCGCGCCTCGTGAGGTGAAGACAACACGGGTAAGCCGGCCCTGCGGCGGGTATGTCCACGTTGACCAACAGCGCAGAAACGACTCGTGAAGGCGAAGGAGCAACGATGACGATCCGCGAGCAACAACAGGCCAAGGGCGCTGACGCCTCGGTCGGAGAGCTGGTGGAGCGGTTATCCACCCAGGTCTCCACACTGGTGCGGGATGAGATGGCACTGGCTACCGCGGAGATGAAACGCAAGGGCGCCCAAGCCGGCGTCGGAATCGGGATTGGTGGAGCCGGTGCGGTCGTGGCACTACTGGGGCTCGGCGCGCTGGTCGTGGCCGCAGTGCTGGGCCTGGCGACCGTGTTGGCCGGCTGGCTGGCCGCACTGATCGTCGGTGTAGCGCTCTTGGTGCTCGCCGGGGCGATTTCGGCATTCGGGATCACCCAGGTACGCAACTCAGCACCGCCGGTACCGGAGGAGGCCGTGCAGAGCACAAAGCGGGACATCGAGACGGTGAAGGAGAGCATGCACCGATGAGTAGCGGCGAGCGTCAACGACTTCAGGAAGAGCAACTCAAGAACGAGATCGTCGAGCTTCGTGGCGAACTGGGCGACACCGTGGAGGCCTTGGTTCACAAGGCTGATCTGCCGGCCAGGGCCAAAGAGCGCGGCGCCGAATTGACCGAGCGAGCCGTCGACCGTGGCGCCGAGTTGCACCAGCAGGCCGTGAAACGCGGCAGCGAACTCAGCGCCCAAGTCGTGGAATGGTGCACCAAGTTCACAGCTCAGACCGCCGGATGGGGCAGCGACGTGCGCGACCAGGCCGTCAGCGCCACTGAGCGGGCTCGCGAAGCGGTATACCAGGCGCCGGCGGACAGGTGGATCAAACTGGCCTCCGCTGGGCTCGCGCTGGTCGCGACGGTGATCGTCCTACGGCGGATTCGTACCTCGTGAACAGCGATGACGTCGCCCCACCTCTTTGGTTGGGGCGACGTCATCGAATTGTCAGGGCTGTCAGCTTCCCTACGTGCCGCTCAGCCCTACTTGCCGCTCAGCGTGGTCGGGCTCTGCGGGTCGGCATTCTTAGGACGGCCCCCGACGCCAATGTCCAGCTGGTCTGATTCGTGTGCTTCGTCCGAGCGGCCATGCATTCGCTCGTTGCCCTGCTTGGTCTTGGAAACTCCCACGCCAAGGGGACTGGCTGCGGTGGTGTCGGTCGCCGGAACACCCTCGCGCTCGGCCTGTGAGATCTCCCGCCGGTCGGCTGCGGAGCCCTCACCCATCTTCTGCGGGTCCTTCGCCTGCTCTTCTTGGGTCGGTCCGCTCGTCTGGCGTCCCTCGTATGGCGGAACGAGTCCGCCGGGCTCTTGCTTTCCTCCGGTGTAGGCGTTCGGTTCCCCGGGAAGGGGGGCCTTCGCGGGATGCACAGGTTGCTCACTCATGACTGGCTCCTTCCTCGTCTTCGCACCGACGCTGGTGAACTTCGCAGTCGCCGGCTGGTTTCACCGCGATCACCGAGATGGCCTCGATGTGACCGCTTCATATGGGCTACCCGGTCGGTGCCGGGATAAACGGGTTGCGGCGCTGCGTTGTTACCGGGCTGAGCGCGGGCTCAACGCCGCCGCGGGGACCAGGTGGTCGTCGAGAGTCAGCCGGACGTCTCCGGCGCCGTCGCTGACCGGAACCCACACCACGCCGTACCACTCACCCCGCGAGCCCCGGACCCAGCGCTTGAGCATGCCGGGTACCCGGCCGGTGAGGTGCAGGCCGTCGCCGATGACCCGCCGGCGGTGGCCGGCCGGTAGCGGGAACGCCACGTCGAGGTCTATCCAGACCGCCCGGGCGCGCACCACCCGGCTACCGGTGATGCCGTCACCGCCATGGGCGCCGATCCACCCGAGCGTCACGCTGCGCTCCCTGACTCGTCACTGATCTCGAGCGCGGGGGAGCGCGGCTCTGTCCAGTAATTATGGTCCGCCGTTACCGGCAAACCAAGCAACCCGGCGCGCGATCCGCCGCCCCAGGTTGGTCAGCCAGCCGGGCGGTGATCACATCGGGCCAGGTCGGCGGCGCCGACCAGACCGGCGTCGGGACCCAGCTGCGCGATCCGCAGCTCGGCGAGCGGCCGGTGCCCATGCCCCGTCAAGCAAGCGCGGAAGGCGGTCAGCGCGGGAGCCCGCAACAACTCACCGGCCGCGGACACCCCGCCACCGATGACGAAGACACCGGGGTCCAGGACCGCGGCCAGCCCGCCCAGCCCCCGCCCCAGCCAGGTCCCGATCACCTCGAAGCACCGCAATGCCGCGGTCTCACCGTCCAGGGCGGCCTGAGTGATCATCTCGCCGGTGATGCTCTCGGGCCGGCCCCCCGCCCGGCGCAACAGCCCACCCGCGCGCCCGGGTGCGGCGCGGACCAGATCGTGGGCCTCCCGCACGAGCGCCCGGCCGCTGGCGTACTGCTCCCAACATCCCCGTAGACCGCACCCGCACAGCCGCCCGTCCGGGACGACGGTGACGTGGCCGATCTCGGCCGCGGCGCCGAACTGGCCTCGCACCAGCTGCCCGTTGATCACGATGCCGCCCCCGATGCCGGTTCCCACCGTGAGGGCTACCACCTGTGCCCCACCCCGGCCCGCGCCGAACCGGACCTCCGCCCAGGCGGCCGCGTTGGCGTCGTTCTCGATCACCACGGGCCGTTCCAACCTGCGCTGCAGCGACGCCTTGAGCGGCTCATCGCGCCAGGCGAGATTCGGGGCGAACATCACCGTCGACCGCCGCGCGTCGATGAAGCCGGCCGCGCCCACCCCGACCGCCGCGATGTCGTACCTGCTGCTGAGTTCCCCCACTACGGCGGCGATCGCGTCCTCGATCTGGGTAACGTCCTCGGCTGGGGTATCCCGGTGTGCGGTGGCCAGGATCGACCCGCACTCGGTGACGACACCGGCCGCGACCTTGGTGCCACCAATGTCCACACCGATGGTCAACCGAGAGTGCCCGGGAACCGCTCCACCTCCCTGATCGACTCCAGCGCTTGACGTCCGGTGCGGCGACTCTGGCCTTTTTGTGGGCGCGCCTTTTTTGTGGGCGCTTGGCGTATCGAGTGTTGCAGAGGGACCCGGGCAGGACCACAATGCCCCGAAGCGCTTCGCCAGGCGTCACCGCGGGCCGCCTGCGCTATCGGCGAGGAGGTTGGTTGTGAACCTCGGGCGAACGAAGTCCATCGAGCAGTCCATTGCTGACACCGAAGAGCCGACTCACCAGCTCCGCAAGCGGCTCGGTCCCGTCGAGCTCACCGTCTTCGGCGTAGGTGTCGTCATCGGGACCGGCATTTTCGTGCTCACCGGCAAGGCCGCCGGGGTCCAGGCGGGCCCGGCCATCGCGCTCTCATTCGTGTTCGCGGGCGTCGCTTGCGCGCTGGCCGCGTTGTGCTACGCCGAGTTCGCGAGCACCGTGCCGGTGGCCGGCTCGGCCTACACCTTCTCCTACGCCAGCCTCGGCGAGTTCGTGGCGTGGATCATCGGCTGGGACCTGATCCTCGAACTCGCGCTCGGGGCGAGCACGGTGGCGGTCGGGTGGTCGTCGTACTTCGCTGATGTGCTGAAATCGGCCGGAGTTGCCATTCCGGACTGGGCATACGGTGGTGGCCACAACATCGTCGCGGCCGCAATCGTGCTTATTCTCACCGGGGTGATCTGCCTGGGGATCAAGATTTCCTCGCAGGTCAACATGGTGATCGTCGCGGTCAAGGTCGGTATCGTGCTGTTCGTCATCGTCGCCGGCTGCTTCTACATCAAGGCCAGCAACTATTCGCCGTTCATCCCACCGGCCGGCTCTCCAGGGGCAGGGGGTGCGCAGAGCACGCCGTCGCTGCTGCAGGACCTCGGATTCTCGCCGGGTTCCTTCGGTATCACTGGCATTTTCACCGGCGCCGCATTAGTGTTCTTCGCCTTCATCGGATTCGACATCGTCGCGACCGCCGCGGAGGAGACCAGGAAACCGCAGCGGGACATGCCGATCGGCATCATCGCCTCGCTGTGCATCTGCACAACCCTGTACGTCGCGGTGTCGCTCGTGGTTACCGGGATGGTGAAATACACCGACATCAAGGTCGACGCGCCGCTTGCTGAGGCGTTCCGCTCGGTGGGCAAACCGGGCTTCGCAACGGTGATCTCGGTAGGGGCGCTGCTCGGCCTGACCACGGTGATGTTGATCCTGTTGCTGGGCCAGAGCCGGGTCTTCTTCGCGATGAGCCGGGACCGGCTGCTGCCGCCCGGATTCGCCGCGGTAAGCCAGCGGTTCGGCACCCCGGTCCGGACCTCGATCGCGACGGGTGTCGTCGTCGCTGTCGTCTCCACTTTTGTACCCCTCACCGAACTGGCCGAACTGGTCAACATCGGCACCCTGTTCGCCTTCATCCTCGTCGCCATGGGCGTCCTGGTGCTGCGTCGTACCCGTCCGGACCTGCCCCGGGCGTTCCGCTGCCCGGGCGTGCCCGTGATCCCCGTCCTGGCGGTACTCGCCTCGTTCTACCTGATGCTCAACCTGCCCGGGGCAACCTGGCTCCGGTTCGGCATCTGGATGGTCATCGGCTTCATCGTGTACTTCGCCTACGGCGCCAGGCGCAGCCGGCTCGTCACCGACCCCAACTACTCCCGCGCCGCCATCCCCGCGAGTTGACAGCGACAAGCATCCATATCGTCGTCCGAGAGGGTCTCCAGACGACGACAAGCATCCATGTCGCTCGCTAGCGTGGGATTGGTGAGTGGGGTGCTGGTGGTGGTCGTCGTGCTGGGGGTGTTCGCGCTGACCGGTTTCACCGCGCGGTGGGTGGTGGGGCATCCGGAACGGATCCGGGCTGGGCTTGGGTGGGTGGCCGAACGCCCGGCGGTGGTCTGGGTGCGGTCGCGCTATCCCCGGCAGTGGCGGTTCCTGGGTCGCCGGTTCGAGCCGGGAGAGGCAGCCGGGTTGACGTTGACGCTCGGCGTGGCCACAGTGCTCGCGTTGGGGGTGGGGTTCGGGCAGTTGCTGGACGGCGTGGTGGATAGTGACGGCATCACGGTGGCCGACCGCCCGGTGCTGCGGTTCCTCGCTGTTCACCGCCAGCCTTGGTCGACCACCGTGGCGACCCTGATCACCGATGCGGGCAGCCCGGTTGGGACGGCGCTGACCGGTGTGGTGGTGGGGGTGGTGCTGGCGTGGCTACGGCGGTCGTGGCTGCCGTTATTGACCATGCTCCTTGGTGGAGCTGGCATAGCGGCGATCAATACAGCGGTGAAAAACTTGGTGAGCCGCTCCCGCCCGCCGCAGAGCACCGCGGTCGTCGGTGAGCATGGCTTTTCCTTTCCCTCCGGCCATACCACCGGCACCACGGTGGTATGGCTGCTCTTGGCCTGGATGATCGGCCGTTGGATCATCAGCCGGCGGGCCGCTCGAGTGGCACTCTGGGCCGGAGCCCTCCTGATGATTGGTGCGGTCGGCGTGACCCGAGTCTATCTGGGTGTGCATTTCCCAAGTGACGTGCTGGCCGGCTGGTCCTTAGGTGCGGCGTGGGCCGTCGTCATCGCGCTGGTGGCGAAGGTGTGGGAACAGTCGTCACGGGCAACGCAGCTGCTTCCCCCCGGCGGCGCGCGAAATACCAGCGGCGGGCTGAATTGACGCTGCGGACCGTTGCGCGTACGGCCGGGATCTGGGTGGCGAGATGAATCTGGCGGCGCCACGGCGGTTGCGCGCCTTGCCGCGCTGCCATCGAATAAGCGAAGGCCACCGCGTCACGGTCCAGGTAACGGTCAGCGCGCTCGAACCAGGCCATGCTGGTGCGCGCCCCGGCTTGGACCGGTCGTAATGCTGCGCGGCCCCGCTGGTCGTAACTTCCCAGTGCCGCGGAAAGATCTTCGTGGTCATACAGGCTCTGGGCCAGCATGACGGCGTCGATCATCGCCAGCCGGGTGCCGGATCCGAGGGTGAAGTGTGTGGTGTGGGCGGCATCCCCGACAAGCACCATGTTGCCGTGGTACCAGGTCTTGTTGGTGACCTGGGTGAAGCGCTGCCATCGCGCGGGCTCGCCGCGGGACTGGCTGATCAGCGCGTGCCCATCCAGGGCCCGCTCGAAGATCTTCTCCAACAGCCCGACGCTGTCGTCGCTGCTCAGTGCGTCGAATCCGAGCGCCCGCCAGGTCTGCTGGGCGCACTCCACGATGCAGGTGCTGATCCCACTGCTGGAGGGATAGGCGTGGAACCAGACCCAACCGGCCGAGGTCTGCTCGAAAGCGAATGTGAAGTTGTTGAAGACCCGATCGGTGCCCAGCCAGATGTACGGGTTCCCACCGACCTCGACGCTGGGTCCGAAGGCCTTGCCGTGGCGTTGCCGGGTCTTGCTGTTTGCGCCCTCGCAGACCACCACGAGGTCGGCGGCGGCCAGTTCGGCAGCTGCACCGGAGTGTTCATCGACCTCGGTTCGGTACTGGATATCGATGCCGAGTTCGGTGGCGCGCTCGGCAATGATGTCGAGCAGGGTCGCCCGGCCCACGCTGAAGCCGTATCCAGAAAGGTAGGCCGCCTGCTCGCTGCGCAGGACAATCCGCTGGTCCTGCCACAGGGCGGATTCGGCTCGCAGCGCCCGCGCGCTGTCGGGATCGTTGCGGAACAACATGTCCAGCAGGTCGTCCCAGTACACGACGCCCCACCCGTAGGTGGCGCCGGCGGGATCCCGCTCGATCACGGTGATGTCGTGGCCGGCGTCGCGCAATTTCGCTGAAATGGCGAAGTACAAGCCGGCGGGTCCGCCGCCGATGCACACGATTCTCATCTCGATGCTCCAAACCGCGCCGGTGGGAGGGCCGAATAGGTAGGCGGCGGCTTTCACTCTTGTCCGCAGAGTGAAAGCCGCCGCCGCAATCAGCGGGCAGTCACTCAGCAGCCCCAGCCACCCCGGTGGCCCCAGCCACCCCAGTGACCCCAGCCGCCGCCGTGGCCACCCCAGTGGCCCCAGCCGCCGCCGTGGCCACCCCAGTGACCCCAGCCGCCGCCGTGGCCACCGCCCCAGCCACCCCAGTTCTGGCGGTGCTCACCCTCACTGCGCTCGTAACCGAGCCCGAAAATTTCCTTGATCTTCATATCCTCTCCCTCCCTCCTTCCCGGGAATATTCCCCCGGGAAGTGGCCTAAAATTGTTCCGCTAGACGTAGAGAAACCGATAAAACGGACAAATTACCTGTCCGAGACGAGATTGGTCGCAAAGTTCTTGTTATTGGCCCGTCCCTGCAATTGGTCCGGGGGAGACGGCCTACTACAGGTTGCGTGGATGCTGGTGTAGTCGGACCGACAGCTGCTCGATCATGAAGTGCCCCTACCATCTGATCGTCGGCGTTGCCCTCTCCCCGCAGAGGGGCCTCTATGGACGCGCCTTCATGCAATCGCGTCCTACGTATGAAGGAACGTTTGGGGTCGTGTTTACGTACCAAATTGCGGAAATATCACTCATTTAGTCTAAAGAAGTGACGCAATAGGTCACAGCAAAGTAACGACTCGACGGTTCTCCCCGCTGTTGGCGATCTGGGCGTGGCGTCGCCGCATCCGCCATAGCCGGCGGCTGGCATGTGCTGCGGCGAGCACGATGAGCAGCATCGAGCTCCCGCCGTGCCACGGTATCGCCGCCGTGACGCCGGCCCACTGGGCGAATCCAGACAGCACCACTGCTGCGGCGCACCCGATCAGTATCGTGCTGCCAGCCAGCCGCAGCCGGCGGCTGCGAGCCGACGAGTGAACAGCGCGCAGGAGGCCGACATAGCTGCGCCGGTGGCGCGCCACATGCACCGCCGTCAGCGCAAGCCACCCAGTGGCGGTAGCGACATGCGGCAGCGGCAGCGGGATGGTGAGCAACGACGCCAGGAGCGCTGCGAGCACCCCGAGTTCGACAAGTAGCCGCCGTCTCATCGGATCTCCTCCGGCATCCGCGCGGATGGCTCGGCGGTGCCGGTTGGACGTACCAGCAGCGCACCGACCAGCAGCAGGAACACCGCGACAAACAGCGCGAACCCCAGCGCGTGGCCGTAGTCCCACTGGGCCCGCAGGGCGATGAAGTCGCTGGGCACCTGACCGGGTGGCAGCGCGCGGATGCGAACGTTGACTGGTTCGACGCGGGCGAAGTAGATCGTCAACGCCGCCACTTGCAGCGCGAACGCCGAACCGGTGAGCCACCGCGCGGACCGCTGCCGGCACACCAGCCAGGTCAGCGCTCCCGTCGCGACGAGCGCACCGATACTGATCGCGGCCCCCAGCGGTGGGCCGTACCAGGTGTAGAGCGAATTGTTCAACTGCAGGTACAGCTCCGGTGGGTACTTCAGCTTCGGGCCGATCTCCAGGACATGGGCGTACAACTGCCCCAGATACAGGGCCACCAGCAGCAGGGTCACCACCTGGAGAGCACGGGTAGTTCTGGTCATGTCACCAGAGTGCGGACGGTTCGAGCCTCGCGGATCGGTCGCGCGGCGGGTCAGTCCTCGGTCTGGCGGCCCTCGGTCCCGCGCCGCAGCACGCCATGGCGCCAGGCGTGTACCGCGGCCTGGGTGCGGTCTGCCAGGTGAAGCTTCATCAGGATCGAGCTGACGTGGGTTTTCACCGTCTTCTCGCCGATCACCAGCCGGCGGGCGATCTCGGCGTTGCTCAGCCCCTCGCCGAGTAACCGCAGCACCTCCAGCTCGCGCTCGGTGAGATCGCGCAACGCGTTGGGCGCCGCCGGCCGTCCGGTCCGCAGCTCGGCGACGACCCGGGCCGCCACCCGGGGATGCAGCACCGCCTCGCCCGCCGCGGCTGACCGCACCGCGGCGGCCAGCTCGTCGGGCATCGCCTCCTTGAGCAGGTAGCTCAATGCCCCGGCGTGGATGGCCGGGAGGACGTCGGCGTCGCTCTCATGCGAGGTCAACACCACCACCCGGGTGCCGGGACAGTCGCGGGTGAGCCGGCGGATCGTCTCGACCCCGTCGATGCGGGGCAGCTGCAGGTCAACGAGGGCGACGTCGGGGTGGTGCTCGGTGGCCAGCCGCAGCGCCTCGGCGCCGTCCCCGGCCTCGGCGACCACGGCCAGGTCGGGCTGGGTGGACAGAAACCCGATGATGCCGCGACGCACCAGCGGGTGGTCCTCGGCGACCAGCACGGTGATCACGATCCGGTCACCGGATAGCCCGCGGTGATGGTGGTGCCGGCGCGGCCGGAGCGCACCTCCAACGTGCCACCCCGCTCGGCCAGGCGTTCCCGCATGCCCCGCAACCCCTGCCCGAACGGCGTCGCGCCCGGGTCGAAGCCATGCCCGTCATCGGCAACCACGAGCACCGCGCGGTCGGCGGCCACGCTGAGCGTGACGGCTACCTGATCCGCCCCGGCGTGCCGGGCGATGTTGGTCAACGCCTCCAGTGCCACCGGCAGCAGTGGCTCTGCCGGCAGGGATTGGGCCGGCAGGGATTGGGCCGGCAGCTGCTCGATTGAGGTGGGGCGCACCCGGAGATCGGCCGCCACGCCGGTGCGCTGTGACCAGTCCGCGAGGTGCTCGTGCAGTGCCGGGATCAGTTGCCGCTGTGAGGGTCGCGTGTGCTCGATGACCTCACCGAGCTGGCGCTGCACCGACGCGATCGCGGCGGCGGCGGCATCCAGATGCTCGTCGGGACCGAGAGAGGTCCGGGCACTCGCCAGCTCCAGTGCGGCGATGAACGCCTGCTGCTTGACCGAGTCGTGCAGCTCGCGGGCCAGCCGTAACCGTTCGGCCTGCACGGCGAGGCGCTCGGCGTCACGGCGGGACGCGGCGAGTTCCCGGGTGAGGGTGCTCTGGCGCACCACGGCAACCACGATCACCCCGGCCACCGCGGTCACCAGCGGAATGGAGATCGCCTGAGGGGCGCTGACGTCGATCAGCAACGCCTGCGCCGTCGCCAGCCCGGTGGCGCCCGCCACCGCGATCAGCGCTGGCCGGGCGGGCAGGCTCAGGCCGAGTAGCGCGGCCAGCAGCACCGTCCCACCGAACCACGGCGCGCCCGCCAGCCACGGTAACGCGGTAGCGACGGCGGTCACCACCACCAACGACAGCGGCGCGGGCCGGGGAGGCCCATCCCGGACGGCGCGGATCACCGCCAGGAGATAGGTCCCGACCAGCAGCCCAAGCCCGGCCAGCGCGCCCCCAAGCGGCGCTGGCCGGGCCTCCCCACTCACCGCGTAGGCCACCGGGAAGGCCAGCATCGCCAGCCACACCAGCCCGGCGGCCAGCACGGCCACCCGGTCCCCCGTCGCGCGCACCACGCCGGTTTCAGTTCTTGTGAATGTGTACGGTGACGTTCATCCCAGGAACGAGGTCGACATTCGGGGCGTTATCCAGCCCGATCTTGACCGGGATGACCTGGGTGATCTTCTGGAAGTTGCCGCCGCTGTTGCTCTGCGGGAACAGGGAGAACACCGCCGCCGCGCCGCCCTGGATCTCCCGGACCCGCCCGGTGAGCGAGGTGTTGGGATAGGCGTCGACGGAGATATCGACCACCTGGCCGGGCCGGACCGCTTTGACGTCGGTTTCGTCGACGCGCGCCGTGACGAAGATCTTGTCCAGGTTGTAGGCGACGGCGAGCTGGGTGCCAGCGGTCACGTACGTACCCACGATGCCGTTGTCCACGGCCACAGTGCCTTCACCGGGCGCCTTGATGGTCTTCTGGGGCTTGTTGAACCCACCGTCCATCTCGATGCGACCGACGACCTGGTCTTTGCGTAAGGCAGCGCCGTCGGTTGCGGTCCAGTCGAGCAGGGTGCCGCTGGTGGGCGCATTGACCGAGATCTTGTCGCCATCGATCTGGGCGTTGTCGGTGGTGACGTAGTTGCGGGCGTTGAGGAAGTAGCTGGCGGCGAATCCGGCCCCGGCGATGACTGCCAGTATCAGGATCACGATCAGGCCGATGCGGGTGGAGCGTTTGAGCTTGCGGCCACCAGGTGGTGCGCTCACGACGCCATCGGTGGGTTGCTGACCAACTGGTGCGGGTGGCGCCGCGACAGGGCCTTCCACGCTCACACCTCCCGTCTGAAGTGGGGAGCTTCACCTATAGGCTACGCGCCGTACCTTAACTTGGGGAGGCCGTCAAAGCGACAGAGTTAGGCCGTCAGCGTGATGGCCGACACTGTTATGGCCGACACTGTTATGGCCGGACCAGGGGAAGGACCACCTCGTCGACGATCTCGATCAGTGCCTGCGCTGGGATCGGGGTGTGATGCACCATGAAGTACTGGTGCAGTAGATCGGATGAGTGGGTCCAGTGCTGGGACCGGTTCGGCTGTCGCCGCGCCTGAGGTGCGCGCCAACGGAGCCCGGCCGCAAGCGGGGTCGGTGAGTTCCCCGGCGTCCGGGAGTGCCTCAGGGGCCTCCGCGG
>JBOHFK010000072.1:0-28262 GCA_050699635.1 Pseudonocardiaceae bacterium
GGACACCCTGACCCGGTACCGCCGGGTGCTGGGCGATGACCATTCCGCCACCCTGACCTCGGCGACCAACCTCGCCGGCGACCTGCGCGCGCTGGGGGAGCACCAGCAGGCCCGCGAACTTGATGAGGACACCCTGACCCGGTACCGCCGGGTGCTGGGCGATGACCATTCCGCCACCCTGCGCTCAGCCACCAACCTCGCCGGCGACCTGCGCGCGCTGGGGGAGCACCAGCACGCCCGCGAACTCCACGAGGACACTCTGAGCCGCTACCGCCGGGTGCTGGGCGACCATCCCGACACCCTGGCCTCGGCGAACAACCTCGCCGCCGGCCTGCGCGCGCTGGGTGAGCATGAGCAGGCCCGCGAACTCGATGAGGACACCCTGACCCGCCGGCGCCGGGTGCTGGGCGACGACCATCCCGACACCCTGCTCTCGGCGAACAACCTCGCCGCCGACCTGCGCGCGCTGGGTGAGCACCAGCAGGCCCGCGAACTCCATGAGGACACCCTGACCCGCTACCGCCGGGTGCTGCGCGATGACCACCCCGCCACCCTGACCTCGGCGAACAATCTCGCCAACAGCCTCAGCGCGCTGGGTGAGCACCAACAGGCCCGCGAACTCCACGAGGACACCCTGACCCGGCGCCGCCGAGTGCTGGGCGAGGACCACCTCTCCACCCTGCGCTCGGCGAACAACCTCGCCGGCGACCTGAGCGCGCTGGGTGAGCACCAGCAGGCCCGCGAACTCGACGAGGACACCCTGACCCGCTACCGCCGGGTACTGGGCGAGGACCACCCCTCCACCCTGCTCTCGGCCACCAACCTCGCCGCCGACCTGCGCGCCCTGGGGGAGCGTGAGCAGGCCCGCGAACTAGAAGAGTGGATCAAACCCCATGACCGGTCATGACCTACTCCTGTGCCCTATCTCGTCCTGACCGCCGATCTCGTCACGGGCAGACCCCCCGCATCGGAGACGGGGGCTGGACTTGTCCATTAGGATTCTGTTTGTGGTGTTCATGGGGCTGCCAGTGGTGGATCCGAGTCCGTAGCGGTCGCCGGGCTCCTCAGGGGCCTTAGAGCGGCGAGGCCGATGCACCGGGCCGAGGCGCCAGGTGAGGAGTGCGTGAGGTGATCCGATGCCGTTGACGCCCGCCGACGTTCACAATGTCGCGTTCAGTAAGCCGCCGCTGGGCAAGCGGGGGTATCACGAGGACGAGGTGGACGCCTTCCTCGACCTTGTTGGGGCCGAGCTGGCTCGGTTGATCCAGGACAACGATGATCTCCGTCATCGGGTTGAGCAGCTCGATCAGCGGCAGCGGGCTGCGCCGGTTGACACTGGAGGTGCCCTTCGCCCGGTGGGGCCGCCTGGTCCGGTGATGGCCCCGATGCCGCCGCCGATGACCGAGCAGACCTCGCCAGGTGGTGACCCTCACGTCCACGCCGTCAAGGTGCTGGGTCTGGCTCAGGAGATGGCTGAGCGGTTGACCGGTGAGGCCAAGGCCGAAGCGGGCGGGATGCTCAGCGACGCCCGCACCACGTCTGAGCAGCTGCTTTCTGATGCGAGGGCGAAGGCCGAGGTGATGGTCAATGAGGCCAGGACCCGGGCCGAGACCATGCTCGCTGACGCCCGTACCCGCGCCGAGACCCTGGAGGGGCAGTCCCGGGAGAAGGCCGGGTCGCTGGAGCGTGACGCGGCGCGCAAGCACACCGAGATCATTAGTGCGCTGAGCCAGGAGAAGGGCGCCCTGGAGAAGGAGATCGACGAACTGCGCACGTTCGAGCGCGGGTACCGCACCCGGTTGAAGACCTACCTGGACTCACAGCTTCGAGAGCTGGACGGGCGCGGATCCGCCGCACCAGCAGACCCGGTGCGCACCCAGCAGGGCCTGGTGGCTTCCGGGTTCGGCGCGCAAGCCGACACCCGCCGTTGACGCTCGATGGTGCCGTCAGCGGTCGGTGCGACCGCCGCCACCCGAGCTGCTTCGACCTTCCCGTCCTCGCGACGGTGAGCCAACTCGCGGCGGCCAGCGACAACGGGGCGGCAGGCGATGGGCGGGCAGGGTGGCCCGGCCGACTGCGTCCTTGACCGTGCGTGCCGAACGTCGATCCAGGCTACCGCTGCTGGGCCAGAGTGCGGCCGGTCGCGGGGGCGGCGAGCAGGTCCGCGCCCAGATCGCCCTCCACGACCCGGCGGGCCACCTCGGTGAGCCGCTCGTTGCGACCGCGGGCGTAGCTGCGCAGCCGGTCGAACGCGGCGTGCATGCTCAGGCCGCCGTGCTGGGCGAGGACCCCCTTGGCCTGCTCGATGATGACCCGGTTGTTCAGCGCGATCTGTAGCTGCTCGCTGAGGACCTCCCCGCGGCGGATGGCCCGTTCGGACAGGATCCCGATGGTGGCCACGTCGGCCAGCGCTTGGCCCAGCGCCAGGTCGGCCTCGGGTAACGGACCGGGTTGGCGGTGGAACAGGTTCAGCGCCCCGATCGCCTCACCGCGCAGCCGCAACGGCAGCGCGTGCACCGACCGGAACGCCCCCCGCTGCGCCACCGCGGCCACGAAGCCGGGCCACCGCGACGCCGCGTCGGCCAGGTCCGCCGCGCTGACCGGCGATCCGTTGCGGACGCACTCCAGGCACGGGCCCTCATCGGCCTCCAACTGCAGCAGCTCCATCAACTCGGCGTCTCCACTCGAGGACGCCACCACCCGCAGGGTGCGCTGCTCGTCGACCAGCAGGAGCCCGGCCGCGTCCGCGGCCAGCAGATCGACGCTGTAGCTCACCAGCCGGTCCAGCAGATCGATGATGTCGTAGTCGTCGACCAGGGTGTCCGCCAAGGCGACGAACGCCCTGCTCAGCATCTGCTCACGGCCGCTTCCCGCCTGGCTCATCTCAGATCACTCCTCCGGGAGCCGTTCCTGCCTTCCTTACCCCATGCTCAGGGTGAAGCGCAACGGTCGGGTGACCACGTCGTGGGCAACGTCGCTGAGCAACTACTGCTCGACGAAAGCCTAAGCCCGCATCCGGGTCAGGCTGCCGGGACCGACGGTATCCGCGGGCGCCACACCCTGTCGCAGGGCGAACCACAGTCCGGCGTGCAGGGCTGCGGTTCTGGCGCAGCCCTGGTCCAGCAACAGCCGGGCCTGGTGGCGGTGAACGTGGCGATCCGCTGGGACAGTGCACGGGCGTCGGCGTTGTTCCGCCGTTTGTCCGCCTCCCGTTTCAGCGGCCGCATCCGGTCCTTGGCCCGCGCCGTCTTCACGCTCTCGCAGACCGTCACGGCCTGGGCGCCCACGGTGTGTGCCTGGTCGATGTCGTCATCGAGCAGGTGGTTGGTCGCCAGCGAGATCAGTGTGAACGACCGGCTGCGGGTCATGTCCGGGCCGTAGTCGTTGATCGCGGTGGACAGGGCGGGGATCGCCGAGCGGGTGTGGGTCGGGGCCACGGTCACCGCGAGCTCGGTGTACACGGTGCCCACCATCGCGGACATGTCGATCTCGGTGAAGAACGTGGCCCAGGCCGGTGCCTCGGCGAGATCAGCTCGGGCGAACTCGTCCGTATTGCAGCCAAGCAGCGCGAGCGCCTGGTCATCGAGGCCCATCTTCGCGTAGGCCCACGCCTGGTTCGCGCAGAGCAGGGCGACCGCCAGCGCGGAGCCGGCAGCCTGGGCCGCGACCTGACCGAGTTGAAACTCCCGCAACGCCTCCTCAGGGGCGTCGTGGTGGAGATGGACCCGGCCCATCCGGTACCGAATGTTGGCCACCAGTGCATCGTTGCGGCCCCGCTCGGCCAGCTCCAAGGCGCGACCGAAGTGGGCGGCGGCACCGCGGGGCCTGGCCGGTGTCGAACGCGGTCCACCCGGCCAGATTGTGCAAGTCGGCGACGGCGACGTAGAGCCGATCCGTGACCAGGTCGGTGGCATCACCGCCGAGTATCCGCAGACTCCAGGGCAGGTAGTCAACCACGGCGTCGTAGCAGGCACCGCCGCCGTCCTGGTAGTCCAGGGCGCGGAAGGCCAGGCTCGCGTCCTCTATCCGCTGGACATCGGTCACACCGATACGTCCCGGAGCCAGCGGTGGCGGCGGACCGGCTGAGGTGGGGGGGTGTCGGGACTGGATCGGGTGTCGACATGACTAGCCCTGACGGACGCCGAATGACGGGGCCCGCCGGGGACCGGAGCGGACTAACGAACGCCGCATCCCATCACAGGATCCCGGTGCCCGGGAACCGACCAAGCGCGTCACCAGTACCCAGCGTCTCGGCCGGGATCGGTTCGCGGCCAGAAGGGCTGCATGTGATCCCGGCCTCGTCTGGTCGGCGCCTCACCCCCGGCGGCGGACCTCACGCACAACCGTGCACTGTCCGGGATTACCGCAGGCCGACGACCCATTCGGCACCTGACCGTGGGATCATCCGAGATACGCAGAGGTAGGGTCGGGACCCGTAGCCGGTCGCCTGCCGGGCAGCGCCCCACCAGTGCGAGGGAGGCTGCGGTGGATCTCGACTATTACCTCATTGAGGACCTTCGTCAGGCTGGCCAGTGAGTGCCCCGCGGACCAGTGAAAAGTCTCCCCGGGCGACGGTGCCCCGTAGCGCGCCGCACGCGACCAGGATGCTTGCCTGGTCCGGGGTGGGCTTCCGGCGGCTGGAGGTGGCTCGGGTCGTTCTGGGCGGGCGTGGCCTGCGGGCCACCGGGTCAATGGTCACCGTCGGGCACGACGGCGTCGAGGCCTACTCCGCGGCCTACTCGCTGACCACCGACGAGACCGGCGCGGTCCAGCGGCTGACCGTCCGTACCACTCGGGCCCAGGGCGAGCAGCACGTCACCCTTACTCGCTCGGAGGAGGGCATCTGGCTAGTCGACCACGGCCAGGGTGCCGCGCGCACCAATTTCGGTGGCGCTCTGGACGTCGATCTGGCGTTCAGTCCACTGTTCACCCCGCTGCCGGTGCGCCGATTGGGCCTGCACCGCGGCGCTGCCGGACATGACCTGCCGGTGGTGTTCGTCGCGTTGCCCAGCCTGGAGGTGTACCGGGTCTCCCGGACCTACCGCACGGTTTCGCTGGGCGAGCCGGCGGTCCTCAGCATCAGCAGCGACTCGTTCGAAGCAGAGCTCACCGTCGACGCCGACGGTCTGATGCTGCAGAGCCCCGGGCTGGCCCATCGGGTCTGACCTCACGGGACTCAACCTGCGGCGATCCGGGCACCGGCGGCGAGCACCGCCTCGGGGTACCGGGTCCGACCGCCTCGGCCCGCACCGCATCACCAACGATTGCTCCGGCCCCGCCGGCGCTCGGCGGGCTCGTCGGGCTGTGAGTAGATTCAGGACCCATGAGCGTGCCGGATCTTGAGACCAGGGCAGACGAGCCGTTCGTCCATCGGGCATTGCTCTACCGGGGCCTGGAGGAGTATCTGACCGGCACGCTGCCATTCATCGTAGAGGGCCTCGCCGCCGGCGAGCCGGTCGCTGTGGCCGTGCCGGGCGCCAGGCTGGAGCCGTTGCGCGTCGAGTTGGGTGCGGCGGCCGCGCGGGTGCGGTTGGTGGACATGGGCGGGACGGGACGTAACCCGGGTCGGATCATCCCCGGGGTGCTGCTGGCGTTCGCCGAGGGGACGCAACCTCGTCGCGGATACACCGCCCGGAGATCCACCAGGCCATCGGCATGGTCCGCGCTCAGCTCGGGGTCAGCGCGGAAGACGCCTTCGCCCGGCTGCGGGCCTACGCCGTCACCGAGCAGCGGCTGCTCAAAGATGTCGCCGTAGATGTTGTGTCGCGCCGGTTGCGGTTCACTTCCTCGACGCACTCACCGGCCGCCCAGCTAGGGGTGGCCCCGCCCCGGGTCAACATTGTCCTGGCTGCGGAGAAACCACCACAGGCCGCGCCGCGCTAGAACCCGGTAGCCGAGCCCGCTCGGACTGAGCCGTTACCGCACCGCCATCGTCTGCTCCCGAGGCGGCTCCGAGGACACCGTCTGTTGCTGGGCCGCCTGTGGTGAATGGATGCCCTGGCGTATCCAACCCGCGGCGATGTCGGCACCGAATCCGGCCGCGACCCACTGCGCGGCCAGCAGCACAGGATCCACCCCAGTCTCGACGGCGTCGTCGCGCACGACGTGCGCCAGTCTGATCAGCTCAGCGTCCCGGCAGACGTAGCCGATGCCGTGCCGACTGTCAGTGCAGGGGCCAGCGGAGGAATTGCGGAACAGCTGCAGCCCGCGTCCGGCCAGTAGCTCGCGGGCGAGCGCGTCGGGCTCCGGGTCCGAGATCGGCACGCCCGAGCTGATCCAGTCCATGATCCTCCCAGGCGCCATGCCAGGGCCGAGCTCGTAGAGCTCCAGCGTCCACGAGGTCCCCACCGAGCGGCACCACAGCGCGACCAGCACGGGCGCCGCCGCAGCCGCGCCGTTTCCGTAGCCGACGCCTCAGACGGGGCTCGATTAACGCCATTTGGCAGGAAAAAACGGTCCAGCGGCATAATCGCTCCACACACACATAATCCGCTGTGGGCTGGCCGCGCTTCCGGACCGTGCAACAAAATGTACCAGCTCACGGGGGGTGCGGGTAGGCCTCGCCCACACGGCCCCTGCGGCGGTGACGGATGCGTGCGACAGTGGAAGATGTCGGAGGTACTCCGAGTCGTCAGGCCAGTGGCGCGCCATCTGCGATGAGAACCCAATCCGGGGCCCCCGCTCCGAGATCGGCCCCGAACCTGATGCCCGATCATGCCTCCGACCGCGCCGCCGCCAACACCGAGTTGCAGCACCTGCTCATCGACACCGACCACATCACCGGGTTCCTCACCGAGCTGGCCCGCTACGCCGCCACCACCGTCGCACTCGAACTGTCCTGCGGGATCACCATCGACCGCAACGGGTGCCCGGTGACCGTGGCCAGCAGCGACGCCCACGCCCAGGGCCTGGATGAGGTGCAATACGGCCACCAGCACGGGCCCTGCCTGACCGCCATGCGCACCGGCGCCACCGTGACCATCAGCGATCTCGCCACCGACGACCGGTGGGGCGCCTACCAGCTCGACGCGCTGGCCCACGGGATCGCTTCCGCCCTGTCGATCCCGCTGACCGCCGGTCCGGGCGTGCGCGGGGCGCTGAACTTCTACGCACCCCAGCCGGCGGTGTTCACCACCGACCGGCAACACCGAGCCGAAGGCCTCGCCGAGGAAGCATCTCGGGCGCTCCGTCTGGCAGTGCGACTGACCGACCAGGTTGAGCTCACCCGTCACCTCGCCACCGCCCTGGCCTCCCGCGGAGTCATCGACCAGGCCATGGGCATCATCATGGGCCAGAACCGGTGCACCGCCACCGACGCCTTCGAAATCCTGCGCCGCGCCTCGCAGCACCGCAACATCAAGCTCCGCGCCGTCGCCGCTGAGATCGTCACCCGCGTCAGCGGCGAACCACCCGACCCCGACGCGACTTTTCACCGCTGACCCGCTGGGTGTGATCTACGCGTGTGCGGGTGGGCTGTGTTCATCCGGGGTCCAGTAGCGGCTGTTCCAGACCCGTTGACGGTTGGCCTGGTCGAGGGCGGCCCACCACTGATGGGCGAGTTGCAGGGAGTTACTCATCACGGAAGCACCTTCTGGGTAGTCATTATTGGATGCGCGTGATCTTCTGAATCGTCGTAGCTCTCGGTGTATCCGCCTTTGGGCCGATTGGAAGCGCGCAATCGTCATTACCTCCGAGTTGATAGGTAAAAAGGAGTATGTTGCACGCGCGTACGTACGCATCGGTCTGAATTCCCCGCAACGCGCCCCCACGTTGCCCACCAGCCAATACCGGCCGGTTTATGAGGTTCCCCGCTGAGTAGCCCTACCGGCGGGCCCGGCCGTCGCCGACCGTGGCGGTGATGTCGAAGCATCGTTGCGCGAGGTGACGCTGGGTCGCGACGAGCTCGTCGACGACCTCGCGCTGAGCCGCGAGCACCTTCTCGAACAGGTCATAGGCGAGGGAGACCATCGTCGCGCCGGCGGCGGAACCCAGCCTGGTGGGGTCAAGCTGGCGGGCCAAATCCGACCACACCTGAAGCGACCTCAGTGAGGCGTCCTGCCCATCGCGCACCAGCTGGACCATCACGTCGTACACCCGCTGGGTGGTCGGGTCCGTGGCGTCGTGAGTGTCGACGACCCATTGACCGTCGGTGACCTGAGTGGACATGTATTCGGTGCTCCCGGGGATCTCGGGTATCAGGGATCGCTGGACACCGGGGTCCCGGGTGTCAGGAATGCGGGTCAGTCCACGCACCACCGTGCCCGCTGTCGGCGTAGCGCGCAATAGCTGTCCCAATAAATCGGGGTACAATCGGGTACCATAAAAAAACACTCCGCGATGACAGTGCGTCACGATTCCTCGGTGACCGGTGGACACTTTTCCTGGTAAGCCGCTGGTGATGTCGATTTATTTGGTGAGCTGGTAGACCGGTAGTCGTGCGGGGAGTGTCGCGCCAGGAGTGGCCCCCTGCGGGTCGGGCGATCGTGTCGGCGTGGCGGCGTGTGCATGTCCAGTCCGTGGTTGACGGTGACATGCGTCTCCTCTGCGGCCCGCCGCTTGACAACACGTGCGATGACCGTTCGAATGCGGGAGGTAAACTGCGCGGCGCTCTTGACGTTCATGGTCTTCTGCCTAGTCGGGTGCCGCCTCAGGTGGGTAGACCCTGACGTTGCGCTGCTGGATGCCCGATCCGGTGCCACTGGGCGTTTCAATCCGGCTGGACTCCGACTTCGCCGACAGTTCTGGACGGAGACGACCATGGATGCAGACCAGGACCCGAACCCCGAGCTTGCCGGCCGCCGTGAATTCTCGGAGTCCCTGGCCGCGATCACCGGGGTGCTGCTCAACGAGGAGACCCTGGCTGCCATCTTGCAACTGTTCGTGTCCCTGTGCCGCTCGACGATGGAGGGCGTCGACGGCTCCAGCGTCTCGCTGCTGCAACACGAGGGCTTCACAACCAACAACACCACCTCAGACGAGGTTCGAGACCTCGACTGGGTCCAGTACCGCAGCGGCAAAGGGCCCTGCGTCGCAGCCACCCGGGAGGGTCATCGGATGAACGTGGCCCTCACCGAGGCCGACCCGCGGTGGCCGGAGTTCGCCGACGCGGCCCGGGCCCAAGGCTTCGTGGGGGTGCTCTCCACCCCGCTGGGCCCCCGGGGACGACATGTGGGCGCGCTGAACCTCTACTCCCGCACCCGGGCCGGGTTCGGACCGGACGCCGAGGAAACGGCTCAGCTCTTCGCCGACCAGGCGTCGGTGGTGCTGGCCAATGCCGAGCCCTTCGGCGCCGGGGAAAACCTCAACGCTCAGCTCCGGGAGGCGCTAGGCGCCCGGGACGTGATCCGCCACGCCCAGGGCATCCTGATGGCCCGCCACCGCTGCAGCGCCGAGGAGGCCTTCGACCTGTTACGCGAGGAGTGCGAGCGGTCGGACAAGAAGCTGCGGGACGCGGCCCGAGAGGTGGTCGAATCCCGGTGACCGGCCAGGGAACAGGATCGGTGGGCGCGCCCTCGTTCAACCTGGAGGTGGCCCGTCAGCAGGCCGGCCTGAGCATGTCCCAGCTGTGGTTCGCCTGCCTGGGGCTGGGGGGCACGGCCATGCCGTCCGAACTCCACGCCTACCTGCTGGGCCTGACCCAGCCCGATCGCCACCAATACAACATCCTGGCCCTGGCCCTCAACGAACGCTTCGCTGACATGGAACTGGACCACCCGGTCCCCTACCGGTCTTAAAGGCGCGTACCGCCGAGATCGACATCCCCGGTGGCGTTGCTCAGAACCGGCCGACTGGTTCGAGCGCTACCAGGGTCGGCGGAAGCTAGCCATAGACCGCTCGGTGAGCCTCGCCGACTACCTCGCTGGCCATAAGACCGAGCGTTGAGCATCGGCAAGACGCCGCGGCTGCTGCTGCAGCAGTTGGCGCGCAGCGTTGGCGCGTAGGTGGCGCCGCAGGAGGCCCTCAGCGATCGGACCCGGCACTTTGGTTTCGTGCTGCCCGAAGCGGCCTGCGGTGGCTCCCCGCAGGCCGCGATCTCAGTCAGCCGGGCCGGCGTGAAGAGGTAGAAGACGAGGACGTGAGTGTCAGCTACGACCCTCACTCCCACCGCCGCTCGACGGCGGCGATGCGCTCGGCCTTGGCCTCGGCGAGGGCGTCCACGAAGGCATCGATCGCCTCGGGCGAATAGGTGCCCTCGAGGGCACCCTTCACGCTCTTGCGCTTGGCAGGCTGAGGCTGATGGAGGACAAGGCGTAGGTGAGCACCAGGATGAACACCGTGACGAGCCAGCTCGGCGGCCGGGGCACTAAGGGTCCCGTCGCTACCGACGACGACCTCAAAGCCGTCGTCTCCCGAGGTAGCAGGCCTGCTCATTGGTTCCTCACGTAAGCAGAGCCGATCTTGGCTCCGCCTGCTTCCTCCGTGTCTGTGATGGCCCGTCAACCATCAGTTCCAACTAGCGGAACACTGCCTACCTTACCGGATCAACATACGAGTGCCGCGTCCGTCGCCAGCAGCGCTGACCTGTTCACCGCCTGCGCTAACGTTCTGCGTCCCATGTCAGCACCTCATTGAGCACATCGACGGCGCTGCCTTCCACCTGGCGCTCGACCAGCCCTCCCCCGGGAACGATCAGTGACGATGTCCGCTGACGCCAAGCGAAACAATCGCGACTGAATCCCTCAATGTAAATGAGGTCAGTCCGGTCGCCGCGGACTCGATGTCCCATCAATGCCCCATCCACACCCTCGGCCGTCCGCCGGAATTCAAAACCGCACGACTTGAGGCGGTCGACCAGTCGCTTCGCGATCACCAGATCCGGGCTGTCAGTCAGCATGGGGCACCGCGCAAGTTCGCTGCCGTTGGCGGGCGGATCGTCGAGTGGAACACGGCGGGATCGGGGGCGTTCGGGGGGCGCTCCCCGATCCCGCCGTGGGTGGAGTCCGGCCGTCCCGCCCCGTGGAATCGGTGGGGCGGAAGCAGGGGCGAGACGGCCGGGGTCTGGAATCGCTCACTGGGTGGGCCCGGCTCGAACCAGGGCACCACGCCGGTGCCGTCCGCCACGCCGCCGGCTGCGGTAGGGGTCACGCGGCCCTGCGCGGGTGACAAGTTCGTCAGCCCCAACTCGCTGATCAACCGGTAACGCAGGAACCACTCGGGCTGCTGGAGCCAGACGCTCGCCTCGCCGTACACCCGGCAATGACGACGACGCAAACCGAGCACCACGCCCGGCCCCCAACACGACCGGCACCGGCCCCGCTGATCTACCGGATGGTCACCCAGCAGGGCATACAGCGTTGCGAACACCCGGCACTGGAGCGAGTCGACCCCACCCGCAGCACCATGCCCCAAGCTCACCGCAGCAACCAGGACGCCGCGCAACGCCTCACGCAGAGGGTCGCTCGGGCTCATCGGCCGTCTCCTCGTTCGATTTCCGGATGATCCGCCTGCGTCTCGGGACCACCCGCGAGGCAGGTGCGCACGAGCACCCCGGGCAACTTGTTTGAATCAATGAGAATACAGTGGCATATTCATCTGTTGCGCGCAAGTCCGTGGAGGGGACCGAGCTTGCGCTACCGGCGCGAGGTGCCGGACCATGGTTGAGTCACTCCTAGTCCCTCTGAGTCAGGAGCAACGTCATGCCACTGATCGTGATCGCCACCAACGGATGCGAGAACGGCCCCTGCCCGACGTTCCACAAGACGGAGGGCGGTGTAGTCGTCCAGGGCTTCAAGACTCGCGATCCCGAGCACATACCGCCGGGCATGCCGGAGCACGAGGGAGTGCTGTTCATCCCGGACGCAGACTGGAAGCACTTGCTCTCCGACCTGAGCCGTTACGACCACGAGCACTCCGCCACGCTGGAGGAGCAGCGCCGATGACCCTCGAAGAGTTCGATCTGCTCTTCGATAGGTTTGAGGCCTCCGCGTTTCATCTGGAGACCCACCAGACCTATGCCATGTCCGAGGAGGACGAACGACTCAAAGCATTCCGCGAGGGGCTGCCACGCCCGGAGCGCAGTGTTCGCACCAGCCCATGGCTGCGACGGGTCGCCGTGACGACGGCCGTCGGCAAGCAGTGGGGCCGGGTGCACATCATCGAGCACCCGCTGTCGGAGTACCTGCGTTACGAGCTGATCGGCTATGTGGAGTCCCAGGCCGCCGGTGATGTCATCGGGCTCGCTGACTGTGGGATGCATCCCGAACTGGTCGATCTCGGCCCCGACTTCTGGCTGTTCGATCACGGAACCTCGGCAGCGTTCGGGGTGCTGCTGCATTTCGATCACAGTGGCCACCTCCTCGACATCGCGTCGGTGACTGACTCGGCCGGAGTAGCGGAGCTGGAACGGCAGCGAAAGCTGGCCATGGACCGCTCGGTGAGCCTCGCCGACTACCTCGCTGGCCAGAAGACCGAGCGTTGAGCATCGGCAAGACGCCGCGCCTGCTGCTGCAGCAGTTGGCGCGGGAGCTGGCCCGGCTGCGCAGCATCGCGGGCTTAGACCAACGTCAGATTGGCAAGCGGATCGACCTCAGCCAGCCCATGGTTTCCCGCGCCGAGCGCGCTGAGAAACTGCTGCCGCTTCCGAAGGTCCTCGCGTGGGGCGAGGCCTGCGGTGCGAGCCAGGAGGTGCTGGACCGGCTGTCGGCGCTGACAGAGGCAGCGTTTACCCAGGTGGAGGCGTGGCGTGAGCTGATGCCGGACTCGCCGCAGTTGCAGGATGCGGTGCGGGTGAATGAGGCGACCACGCGGACCCTTCTTTACTACTCCCCCACGGTGATCCCGGGCCTGCTGCAGACTCCAACCTATGCGGAATACGTGTTGCGGATGACCAACTACACGGGTCAGGAGGACGAGGCCGCAGCGTTGGCGGGTAGGTGGCGCCGGCAGGAGGCCCTCAGCGATCGGACCCGGCATTTTGGTTTCGTGCTGCCCGAGACGGTGCTGCGGTGGCTCCCCGCTGGCCGCCGCGAGGTTCTGGCCGCGCAATTGGATCGCGTGGCCACCGTTGCCGCACAGCACAACGTGTCGCTGGGAGTGGTTCCCGAAGGCAGCGAGCCGGTGCTGCCCTTCCACGGATTCACGATCTACGCCGACCGAGGTGAGGACGATCCGTTCGTGTCGGTGGAGCTGGTGCACACCTACATGACCGTCAACCATACGGCTGACGTCGAACTGTATCGAGGCATCTATCGACGGTTGTCTTCCGTCGCTGTCACTGGCGCCGATGCCGTGACCTTGATCCAGCACATCGCCGCCGAGCTGACGGGCTGAGAGTCTGGTGTGGCCGAACCCCTCAGAGCGCCGCCCAACCGGACCATGATCGCTATCCTGGAAGATTGAGCCGCGCTGAGCGCGGCTCAATCTTCCGAACCGGTGATCATGGTCGACTGCTGGGCCGATATCGCTGATCGACTCGACGTGGGCAGGCTCCCGTAGCGACCTGCGGTCATGATCGACATACCGCCGCCGCCCGCTGCACCGACCTCCGGTCATCGAAACTACCAGCCGTGCCACCTCAAAGTGGCTGGTCAAGCCTAGCGAAAGTCCTTCTGATGAAAGCGTTAAGCGTCTGCTAATGGGAGCGTAGGAGAGCTGCTGATGTGCGGGGAGCTGCTCGCGGCGGACCCAGGCACAGGCTGGACTACCACCGGCGCCTACGCCTACCGCCGCAGCGACGGCATCGCGGTCATTCCAGCGGCACTACTCGGTCCCTGAGACTGACCACGCTGCGCGTCCATCAGCGTGGCCTCGTTGAATGGGCTCTCGCCGGAGAACACCCTGCGTGCCTGGTCGGCGTCGAACTGCCTGGTCCATGAGCCGATCAGTACGGTGGCGACCGCGTTGCCGGCGAAGTTGGTCAGCGCGCGAGCCTCGGACATGAACCGGTCGATGCCCATAATGAAGCCGACCCCGTCGGCCAGCTCCGGCCGGTGCGCCTGCAGCCCGCTGGCGAGCGTGGCGATCCCGGCGCCGCTGACGCCGGCCGCACCCTTCGATGCGATGATCATGAAAGCCAGCAGGGAGATCTGTTCCCCCACCATGAGCGGGCGATCCTCCGCCGTGGCGATGAACAGGGTGGCCATGGTCAGGTAGATCGCAGTGCCGTCGAGGTTGAACGAGTATCCGGTGGGCACGGTGATGCCGACGACCGGCTTGCTGACGCCGAGATGTTCCATCTTCGCGATCAGGCGCGGCAGCGCGGACTCTGACGAGGAGGTCGACAGGATGAGCAGGAATTCGCGGGCGAGGTAGCGCAGCAGCGCGACGATGCTGACCCGGGCGCCGAGCCACAGCACCGCGCCCAGCACCACGAAGACGAACAGCGCGCAGGTCAGGTAGAAGCCGAGCATGATCATGGCGAGGCCACGCAGGGCTGCGCTGCCGGTCTCCCCGACCACCGCGGCGACCGCGCCGAACGCACCGAACGGTGCCGCCCACATGATCATCGACAGGATCCGGAACACCCATCGCTGGATGTGCTCGATACCGCGTCGGATCGGTTCGCCCTGTGGACCGAGCTTGTGCAGTGCGAAGCCGGCGAGGAGGGCGACCAGCAGCGTCTGCAGGACCTGGCCCTCGGTGAACGCGGACACCAGCGTCTTGGGCACGATGTTGAGCAGAAACTCGACGCTTCCCTGTCCGCCCAAGGTCTGCTGGTGCACCTTCGCCGCGGTGGCTGCATCGGGGTGCAGGCCCGCGTTCGGATGCAGCAGGTTGCCCACGATCAGCCCGATGAGCAGCGCGAACGCTGACATCAGCAGGAAATAGCCGATCGCGAACAGCCCGACCCTGCCGACCTTGGCCGCCGTGGCGCCCGATCCGATGCCGAGCACGAGTGTGCAGAAGATGATCGGTGAGATCATCATCTTGATCAGGTTGACGAATGCGGTGCCGAGTGGTTTGAGCTCGACAGCGAAGTGCGGCGCGGCGAACCCGACGATGATCCCGAGCAACACCGCCGCAATGACCGCGAGGTACAGGTAGCGCGTGCGATCGTGGTCGGTCTGTGCTTGGGCGGCTGCGCCGCTGGCCGGTGTGACAGACACCATGTCCTCCCGATGAGTCCGGGCGTCGCCGATGACGCGCGTGCACGCTGACTATGCGGACTGATGTGATCACCGCCATGCTTGCGTTCCTTGAGTTGGCGATTCTGATCTGGCGCCGACCGGAAAACACCATCGCGGGCTGACGATTGTTTCTTTAAGACCGTGATCCGCTCGAGATATGTTCAGATGGAGCGCGTGCGGATCGAACCAGTCCGGCTGGGCAAGCGCTGGAGTGTTGCCAGGCAGCTACTGGTGCTGCAAGTCGTGATCGTCGGCGTGCTCGTGGCGGCTGGTGCCACGCTGGTCTACCTGGACGCCGCGCAGGCGGCCGACCGCAGGGCACGCGACTCCGTCAGGGCCGTTGCGGTCACGCTCGCCGATGCGCCGAACGTGCGTGCGGCGCTGGCCACCCCGGATCCGAGCCGCGAGTTGCAGCCCTTCGCCGAACGCGTGCGGGCCGACACCAGGGTCGACTTCATCACGATCATGAATCCACAAGGAAATCGTTATACCCATCCGAACCCGGCCATGATCGGCCAGAAGTTCCTCGGCAACACGGCGGATGCGCTGGCCGGCAGGTTGCTCACCGAGACCTATACCGGCACCCTCGGCCCGTCAGTCCGTGCGGTGGCGCCGGTCTTCGGCGACGCGCATCGGGTCGTGGCGCTGGTCGCGGTCGGCATCACCGTCAGAACCATCTCCGCGGAGCTCCAGCACCGCCTGCTGACGCTGATCGCGGTCACCGGCGCGGTGCTGGCCGTGGGATTGACCGGCAGTTACCTGGTCAGCGTTCGGTTGCGCAAGCAGACCAGGGGCGTCGCACCGGATGAGCTGCGCGGCATGTTCGAGTATCACCAGGCGAGCCTGCACGCCGTCCGGGAAGGCCTTGTCCTGCTCGATCGCTCGGGCCGCGTCGTGTTGTGCAACGACGCGGCTCAGGAACTACTCGGCCTGCCCGCCAACCCGCAGGGTCTGGTCGCGGGCGGGCTCGGCCTGGCGCCGGAACTGACCGCGGCATTGGTGTCTACCGAGCCGCGGATGGACGAGATCTACGTGGGTGACACCAGAGTATTGGTGATCAACACCGCTCCGGTGCAGTCACGCGACCACGCCATGGGAAATGTGGTGACCCTGCGCGACCACACTGAGCTGCAGGCGCTCGCCGGCGAACTCGACACTGTGCGCGGATTTGCCGATTCATTGCACGCCCAGGCACACGAAGCGGCGAACCGCCTGCACACGGTGGTGTCCCTGGTCGAACTCGGCCGTCCCGAGCAAGCTGTCGACTTCGCCACCGCTGGGCTGAAATCCGCCCGGCAACTCACCGACCGGGTGGTGGGCGCGGTGGACGAACCGGTCGTGGTGGCGCTGCTACTCGGCAAGTCCGCCGAGGCCAGCGAACGGGGAATCGATCTCGTCATTTCCCAGGACACCGTGATCGACCACATCGATGACGCGATCGAATCCCGCGATCTGGTGACCATTCTCGGCAATCTGATCGACAACGCGATGGCCGCGGCGATCGCAGGGGCGAGCCGCCATGCCGATTCGCCTCAAGTGGTCGTCACGATCCGAACGGACCATGGCGAACTGGTGCTGAGAGTGGCCGACAACGGTCCGGGCGTGGATCCTGCGTCGGTGCCGGAGATGTTTCGGCGTGGCTGGACCACCAAGCCATCCGACGGTCCGGTCGGGTGCGGTCTTGGGCTCGCGCTGGTCGGCCAGGCAGTGCGCCGTTACCACGGCACCATCGACGTAACGCACGAAGCCGGCGCGGTGTTCACGGTCCGGCTTCCGGCGCGGGAGGACAGCGGCAAATGATCAACGTTC
This sequence comes from Pseudonocardiaceae bacterium, assembly GCA_050699635.1. Lineage (GTDB taxonomy): Bacteria > Actinomycetota > Actinomycetes > Mycobacteriales > Pseudonocardiaceae. The sequence continues at coordinate 16,875 of JBOHFK010000072.1, forward strand.
TCGTGGTGGAAGACGACCAGATAGCCGCCGAGGCGCACCGGCACTACGTGCAGCGGGTGCCCGGCTTCGACGTTGCCGGTGTCGTCCACTCCGCCGCCGAGGCACGGCGATTGTTGCAACGCAGCGCCGTCGATGTCGTCCTGCTTGACTTCTCCCTGCCCGACACTCACGGGCTCGCCGTGTGCCGTGATCTGCGGGGCGCGGGGAGCACGGTCGATGTGATCGCCGTGACAGCACAGCGGGACCTGGCCGCGATCCAGGCCGCGATATCCCTCGGTGTCGTGCACTATCTCCTCAAACCGTTCGCCTTCGCCGAGATGCGCGACACACTGGAACGCTACGCCCAGTTCCGGCAGTGGTTCGCGCGGTCTGTCAAGGTCACCGGTCAGGCCGATGTGGACGACATCTGGCGCAGACTGCGCAATATCAGTCACCTGACCCTGCCCAAGGGAATGAGCGGCAAGACCCTGCGGGCGATCACCCAGGCGCTGATCGCAGCACCCGACGGGCTGTCCGCCGCGAAGGCTGCCGACGCCATCGGCGTGTCCAGGGTGACCGCACGGGAATACCTGAAATACCTCGAGGCCAACGGCGTCGCCGACTGCAGCCAGCACTACGGGCGCGGACGGCCAGAAGACTGGTTCTCGCTGGCCCAGCCGCTACGCGACGCAGAAACAGCCAAGGACAGCGATTAGCGCTCGGTGCCGCTACCGTAGGGGCGGGTGATCAGCTCCAGGACGTGGCCGTCGGGATCGTCGAAGTACACGCCGCGGCCACCGTCTCTTGTGTTGATCTCTCCCGGCTGCTGGTGGAACGGGTCAGCCCAATACGGAAGGTCCTGCGCACGGATCCGGCCGAAAATTACGTCGAATTCAGCCTCGCTGACCAGGAACGCATAGTGCTGAGGCTGGATGTCATCCGGGGAGTCCATGAAATCCAGGCTCACCCCGTTGCCCAGAGACACCACCTGGAACGGCCCGAACGTGGTCGGCGCGGGAAGACCCAGCAGATCAGTCAGGAACGTCGCGGCGGATGTCTTCTCGCGGGCCGCAACGATGGTGTGGTTGAGCTCGACGGCCATGATTACCTCCTTCGGAATTTGACGGTACTCGCCTCCCAAACTTAAGAGTACGCGCCGTACTCAATATGGGGGGCGTGCCGCGGGATCGAGGAGGTAACGTGACCGGGCACGACGGTCGCGGTGCCCGATCTCATCCTGGCCGGCGAGGACCTCCCGGTCAGGGCGCGGGCGGCGGGGTATAGGTGGGTAGGTTCGCGGTCACCAGGTGCTGGTGGAAGGTGAAGACGTTCGGGTCGTTGGCGTCGACGGTGGCGCTCACCCAGTGGTTCTGGGCCTCGCCGAAGGTCGTCACCCTGGTGAAGTTCTCGATGACGTTCGGGCCCGGGAGCCCCGCCGCGTTGGTCGTGGCGGCATCGGTGAGCGGCTTGTCCATCTCGAAGCTGTGACTATCACCGTTGACGAGTACGACCTTGCCGTCGAATGCGATCGACTGGCGGGCCAACTCGGCTTTGGTGTCGGCGAAATGAGTCACGGTCGCCGAGGGATCCCACATATCGGCCTGGATCACAATCATGATGCCCTTGGAGTGCGCCGCTTTGGCCGCGGCGAACCCGGCCCGCAGCCACTCCAGGTTGGCGGCGTTGCGGGCGGCGTACTCGGCCTGCCCCTGCGCGGCCGGGCCGTTCTTGCCGCCATCGGCGAAGTTGTTGTCGCTGCCCGGGATGTTGAGGCCGATGTAGGTGACCGGCCCCTGGCTCCAGCGGACGTTCTCCGGGTAATCGGCACTCTGCCGGATCTGCTGGATGGTGCGCCGGCCCAGGCTGCGGTCGGTCGGGTAGAACAGGCCCCGCTCGTAGGCCAGCCGGTCGTTGGAGTCGGAGATCTTGCCGTCCTTGGTGGCCGGACGGTCGCAGTCGGTCCATTCGTTGTCGCCGGGCACGACGACGACCGGATCGCGGAACCGGCCGAACAGATTGAGGGCGTACTTGTAGATGTCCGGGTGGGTGGCGTCGGCTAAGGCCATTTCGGGGGTGACGCGACCGGCCGGGGGGTGCGGGTGGTCGTCGGCGTAGCAGGGCTCGCTGCCGTTCTTGATGTCGCCGTCGAACACCGAGAAGGCCAGATTCGTGCGGTTCATGTCGTCGATCAGGTTCGGGTACTTGGCCCGGCCGTAGTCGCCGTAGGGCATGTCGCCGAACAGGCCGACCTCGTAGCTGCCGCCGGGGATCGGGGGAACCGTCGGGATCGGGGGGAGGGTGGGAATCGGCGGGATGGGGAACGGACCGGCCAATGCCGGGTCAGCTGAAGCCACGGCGAGACTGCCGGCGAGGGTGACCAGCGCCAGGGCGCTGAGAACGGTGCGGGTGCGGTGTGCCATCCGTATTCTCCTTCGGCTGAATACACCGCACAACCGGACGGTGCCAAGAGACCTTAAAAGGACAGAACTCCCGTAATTGACTTATTCGAGCAACAAGGAACGTCGTTGAGGTGAAATCTAAGTGTGGGCGAAACCCAGGTGCAGGGCCGACACCTCTACCTCGGGTGGGTCAGCCGGCCCAGCCGGGGCGGACCAGGCCACTTTCGTAGGCGAGTACGACGAGTTGGGCCCGGTCCCGGGCGCCTAGTTTGATCATGGCACGGCTGACGTGGGTCTTGGCGGTGGCCGGGCTGACGAACAGCCGCTCGGCGATCTCGTCGTTGGTCAACCCGGCGGCGACGTGGGTGACGATCTCCCGTTCACGCTCGGTCAGCGATCTGAACAACGCGACGAGCTTGCGGTCGGCGAGTGCCGGTTTGGCCCGCACGGCGAATTCCTCGATGAGCGTGCGGGTGACCGCCGGAGCGAGCAGGGCATCCCCCCGGTGCACGACTCGGATCGCGTGGATGAGATCGGCCGGTTCGATGTCCTTGACGAGGAAACCGCTGGCCCCGAAGCGGACCGCGTCGAAGACGTAGGAATCGTCGGTGAACGTGGTCAGCACGATCACCCGGACGCCGGACAGCCGGGGGTCGGCGGCAATGTCGCGGGTGGCGGCCAACCCGTCGTGCCCGGGCATCCGGATGTCCATCAACACCACGTCTGGGTGGGTTTCCCGGGCCAGCCGCACCGCGGCCGCCCCGTCCTCGGCCTCCCCCACCACCTGCATGTCGGGCTGGGGTCGCAGCAGCGCCCGGAACCCGGCGCGCACCAGCGCCTGGTCGTCGGCGAGCAGGACATTGATCATCGCTCGGCCACCTCCGCCACGCGGGTCGCGGGCAGGAAGGCACGGACCCGGAACCCGCCTTCAGGCCGGGGTTCGGCCGTGATCGTTCCACCGAGGGCCTGGGCACGCTCGCGCATGCCGGGCAAGCCGTTGCCGCCCCCTGGTACTGGCGGTGCCATGGCGGTGCCGGTCCCATCGTCATCGACCTGCACTGTCAGGCCGTCCTCGGCGTAGTGCAGCACGACCTGAGCTCGGGCCGGGCCGGCGTGCTTGCGAGTGTTGGTCAACGCCTCCTGCACGATCCGGTAGGCAGCCAGATCGACGCTGGCGGGCAGGTCCCGCGCCGGTCCGCGGATCTCGACGGTGACCGGCAGCCCGGCGGCGCGGGTATCGGACACGAGACTGTCCAGCCGGGACAGCCCCGGCACCGGCTGGTGCGGGGGATCCTCATCTATCCCGCGCAGCACCCCGAGGGTCGTGCGCATCTCGTGCAGCAGTTCGCGGCTGGACTGCTTGATCGCGGCCAGTGCGGTGCGGGCCTGTTCCGGGTCGTCGTCCATCAAATACAAGGCCACCCCGGCCTGGACGTTGATCAGTGAGATGTGGTGGCCCAGTACGTCGTGCAGTTCCTGGGCGATCCGCAGCCGTTCCTCGCTGCCCCGGCGGCGCTCGGTCTCTTCCCGCGCCGCCCGGGCCTGCGCGAGGCGTTCCCGGCGGGCCCGCCACCCCTCCGACGCGGCGATCACCGCCACCAGCCAGGCGAGCCCGCCGGCCACCCCGGCCAGCGAGAACGGCTGGTCAGGACGGGCAACTAGGTGCAGCAAGACCACCGCGGTGAAGGCGATGCCGGCGATGAGGTACGCCGCCAGGCGGTGGCCGGCCGTGACGGCGAAACAGAGCGCCAGGACCGGCGCCAGGAACACCGGCCCGAACGGGTAACCGGCTCCGAGGTAGGCCGTTGCCGCGGCCGCCGCCACGGCGAGGCCTGCTACTGGCTGGATCCGCCGCACCCCCAGCGCGGCGGGTCCAGCCAGCAACAAGGCGATCCCGACGGCGTCCAGTGGACGCGCCAGGGGTTGACCGCGGCTGGCAAAGGTGGTGCCGATGACGGTGAACGCGCCCACCACCACCGGCAGGACCATCGTCGGCAGCACACCGGACCACCGTCTGGGGCGCTGCACTGGTTCCACGGATCACAAGGTAGACCGACTCGCCGGTTCCCGACGTCACCTGCGGGGATGCTGTCGCGCTACCACCGTGGTTGTAGACCCGATCGGCCGGCTACTCCGGCTGCAGCAGGTGAAAAGCCGCCCGGAGTCCGACGCGCGCCGCGGTCGGGTCAGCGCACCGTCGTGGCTATGACTTCCTCGATTCCCCCGGCCAGCGGCGCCCTTCGAGTCTCGGATGCCGAACGCGAACGCGTCGCCGCCCTAGTCCGCGACGCCGCTGGCGAAGGGCGTCTGACCATGGCCGAGGCTGACGAACGCCAAGCCCTGGCCTACGCCGCACGGACTCGCGACGATCTCCAACCCCTCACCGCAGACCTCCCGCAACCGCCCCGAGCCGAGCACCGGCGCGGACCGCTGAGCCCGCGGGCCCGCCGCCGCCTGGGCATGCACGCCGGGCTGGTGGTCGTGCTCGCGGCAATCATGGTGACGGGCTGGGCACTCGGATCCGCCCCGTGGTTCTGGCCCGCGTGGCCGCTGTTCTGGCTCACCGTGAGCCTGATCGTGCACCACCGGCGAGCTGAGCGGGTCGGTGATCACGGGAGGTACGCCTGATGGCGGCGACGATCCCGCGGCTTCCAGCCCGGTGGCGCACCGTCGTTCGGGTGGTCCACGTCCTGGCTTCGGTCGGGTGGCTCGGCCTCGTCGTCGTGATGCTCGTCCTGTCGCTCGCCGCACTGACCGCGAGCGACGGGGAGATCCCGGACTTCCTGTACCGGCTGATGGAGCAGATCGGCAACCCAGTTATCCCGATCTTCGCCGTGACCACCCTGGTAACCGGCCTCGCCCTATCGATCGCCACGACATGGGGTCTGCTCCGGCACCGGTGGATCGTCGTCAAACTGGTCCTGACGCCGGCGGTTATCGTGACCGGTGCCGTCGCTCACCGGGAACTGGATCCAGCAGGCGATCGACCGACCCGCCGCGCCAGCCGGCGGGCTACTGGTGGGCGGGGCGATTGTCCACCTCCTGATGCTCGCCAGCGCCGTGGTCATCTCAGTCGACAAACCGTGGGGCAAAATCAGACGAGGAGGTCCCGGGAAGGACCATCGCTCCGCGCGCAAGTGCCACCAACGGCAACCAGTCGCCACAGTTGCCGTCACCGGCACCTCCGCAACCAATCACCCCACCTCCCAGGGACCTGCACACACGTGCCGACACGTCAACCCCTGATATCGAGGGCGCCGGCCAGTTAGCGTCCGCTGCGGGGACGGGTGAGGGTGAACCGGTCCACCGGGATGAGGTCACCGAAGGGGCCACTCACCGCGTAGTAGGTGACCGCAACGGTGGTCGGGCCGCCGGGTTTGCCGGGGTCGACATCGAAGGCAGCGAAGCCATAGGCGTGCGCCGGGTCGCGCACCGCCGACCAGGGCGCGTCCTCGGTGAGGTAGATCGGCGGTCGCTTGCCGCTGGCCGGGTCGGCCGGGCCCACGCCGGTGATCACGCGGCAGCGGGCCGGGGTGAAGAACAGCCCGTTGGACGGCGCCGAAGTACCACCACTGCCGATCACCAGGTGCACGGTGCCCTTGGTGGTGTCGATCACGTCGGTGGCCGTTGCGATCGGGATCGGGGTCAGCGTGTCGTTGGGCTGCTGGCCGCGGATCGGATGCGAGCGCTCGTAGTGGTGCTCGTGCCCGCACAACACCAGGTCGACCCCGTAGCGGTCGAACAGCGGCACCCACGACTCCCGGATGCCCCGGTCAGCCCCGTTGAACTTGTCCACTGTGGATACCACGACCTGGTGCATGCACACCACGATCCAGTCGATATCCGGATTCGCTCGTGATGCCGCGAGCTCGGCCTCCAACCAGCGCCGCTGCGCACCGCCGGAATAACCACGGACGTAAGAGTTCCCGCCGTCCTGGTAGCACACGTCGTCGTTGTTCACGCTGATGATCCGCACCGCGCCGGCGGTGAACGCGTACCAGAGCCCGCGCAGTGGCGCGTCCGCGCCGGCATCGGGAACCGTGAAGTAGGTCTGGTAGGCGCCGTAACCGATCGGACCGTTGCCCAGCTCGTTCTCGTGATTGCCGGCCGCGGGCATCCAGGGCCGGTAGCGCGCCGAGCGGCTGTTGTTCTCGAACCAGTCCGACCAGGTGCGGACCCGGTCGGTGGCGAGGTTGGCGTAGCACAGGTCGCCGTTGACCAGGTGGAACAGCGGCGCGATGCGCTCGACGCCGGCCGTCAGGTCCCCCGCCGCTGGGCTGCCGAGGTTGTCGTTGACGTAGGTGGTCCCATTCAGCCTGCCCAAGGTCGGCGTTCCCTGATCGCCGAAACTGGTGAAGGTGAACGCGGCGCGCCGGCGGGGCGCGGTATGTACCGTGCCGAGTTCGGGGGCGGCTCCCGCGTGCGACGCAGCATAGATGTAGTCGGTGTCCGCCCGAAGATTCCTCAGCCGCGCCCGGTGGACCTGCACTTCGGTGCCGGACTTGGCGTCCCGGTACGTCGTCGTCTCCGCTACCTCGGTGTGCCCGAAACCATCTGCTGGGCTGCCCAACTGGACCCGGGGTTTGGACACCGACGCCGTGGTGTGCCAGGACACCACCACCTCGTTCGACGCATCAGCACCGAACTGCAGGTGCAGCCCGGCCACCCGGGGAGCCCCCACCTGGTCGGGTCGCTGCCACAGGACGGGCGAGTACGGGGCTGCAATCATCGGCGGTGCGCAGCTGATCATGGCGGCACCGCCGAGACCCGCCGCACCCGTCAAGAGAACGCGACGACCGAACCCTCCACCAGATGCACCCAGCTCAAAACGATCATCCATGTGGCGAAGAATCCTCGGCGCACATGACCCCCAACCTACGGCGACCAGTCGGCGACATGTACTGGGGACGTCCTGAGTGCGAAACGGCGTTATGGCACCGGTTCGCACTCACCTACGCAGCCAGCGCCGCCAGCGCAATTGACTGTGCCGGAAGCGCCGCCCGTCGCGCAGCGGGCCTTCCGGGGGGCGAGCCGCTGCCCAGGTCGTGAAGCGAGCCGTCCACTCGTCACCGAAGGACGCCGCGAGCAGCGGCCATGCCTTCGCGACCTCCTGCGCCCGCTTGACGAGCAGCGCATGCCGGGCCGCGGACAACCGGGCGTGGTCGAACCCGGCAGGCGGCTCCCCGCCCGCGACCAACGCGGCGACCAGTGCGGCCTGCCGGGCAGCGAGGTCGCCAGCCGGGTACGGCACGAGATCGCCGGTCATGGCGTGATCCGGGCGACGGACGCCGCGTCGGCGATCTGGTCCAGCTCCGCGTGCAGCTCGGCGGCCGGCGGGTAGGCGCCGTCACGTTCCAGCATGATCGCCGGCGGGGTGTGCAAGGCGCACAGCTCGGCGAGCAGCTCCAGCACCTCCGGTGGCGTGGTGTGGGTGTGCGTGTCGTGGTAAAGGCCATCGTGCTCGGACCCGCCGGCGACGTGCACGTAGGCCACCCGCTCCAGCGGTAGCTTCTCCAGCAGCGCCACCGGGTCGGTGCCTCGGTTGACCGCGTTGGCGTAGATGTTGGCGATGTCCAGCAGCAGCCAGGCTCCGGTGGCCTCGAGCAGCTCGACGAGGAAATCCGCCTCGGAGAACTCGTCGTCCGGCCAGTCGAACAGCGCGGCGATCGGCTCGAGTGCCAGCGGCACCGGGAGCTGGTCCTGGGCTTGGCGCACGTTGCGCACGAGAACATCCAGGGCTTCCCGGGATCGCGGGACCGGCAACAGGTGCCCGGCCTCCATCCCGCCAGCCCGGACGAACGCGATGTGCTCGCTGACCAGCGGCGCACCCAGGCGTTGCGCGCACGCCGCGAGATGGGCCACCCGCTTGGTGGCCACCTTCTCGGCACCGCCGAGTGACAGTGAGATGCCGTGCGGGATCACGGTCACCCCGCGCTCGCACAACGTGGCCAATGCAGGCGGCGGCGCACCTCCGGTCAGGGATTCGGCGATCACCTCGCTGAACCGCAGCCCAGGCAGGTCACCGACCAGCCCTGCGATCTCCCGGCGCCAACCCATTCCCAGACCCAACCGCGGCAGCGGCGTCATCCCCCACCCCCGCCGCCGCAGCCGCCCCCACATCCCCCGCCTCCGCCTGCCCCGCAACCTCCACCTGAGCTCCCCGCGCTGCCACAACCGCCGCCGCCGTAGTTGTAGCCGAATCCGCCCGTGGCCGCCGCAGTCCGCTGAACCTGCACGTCCGCAGCGAAGTCTGGATCCGACGCCCACAACGCCTTGGCGCCGAAGATCCCCACGCCAAGCCCGGCAACGGCCGGCCCGTAGGCCGTCCAGTCCGGCCGCATTCCGGGTGCGATCTCGTTGTGCTGCACGCGAAGTCTTTGCAGTTCCGCCGAACCCCGCCGGCTGCGCCGGGGCGCCCAGCACAGCAGGACGGCGGTGACAAGACCCACTGCGAGCAGCTCCAGAATCAGGTAACCGACCGGGGCGCCGTTGGCAGCACCGGCCTGCAGCCGCACCAGCCCGAGCACCGCAACCGGCACCATCCACAGCCCGAGCAGCCTGGTGCGCCGCTGCCGCCCGGCGCCCAGCAGCAGCCCCGCGTTCTCCAACCGCTGGCGCGTTGTTTCTAGCGCCGTGCGCACAATCTGGTTCGTAACTAGTTCACGCCGGGAGATGGGAACGGCCGCCGCCAGGTGCATGGCCCGTTCCAGTTCGTCAGCATCCGTACCCGGCCGCTCCCCGGCCCGCACCCGGCCGCGTCCCTCGCCGACGATGGTCCCGGCGACCCGCATCGAGCTCAAGGCCGACAGCACTGCCAGCTCGGGCCCGCCGTTGAGGTAGGCGACGTCGTGCGGCCGCCCACCGAGCTCCGCCGCCACGATGGCCGGTCCGGCGGCCAGTCGCCACCGCGCCACCAGAATGCCGAGGAGGGCGGCCAGCGCGAGCAGTCCGTAACCGGCCAGGAAATCGGGGCCACTGATTCCCCAGGTGACGTTGTTCGTAGCCAGCAGAGTCATGACACACCTCCCGGACGAATCGGACGAACCACAGGAGTATGTGCACCGTTCGAACATGGACGCCAGAGGGCAGCCCTCACGGCAGATTCGAGCGCAGTGATCGAGACGAAGCATCCAGTCTTTGACTCATCTCCGCTGGCTCGGCACTCAAAACGGCGGTGGGTCATCGTCTGGGTTGATGTCGGGTGGTGGGTCCGGTTCGGGTTCTGATGGGGGTTGCTCCCAGATCCGGTCGTCTTCCCAGCCCTCGTCGGATGGGGTCACGATCGGATAGGGGGGTTGGTCGCCGGGGACGGGGTCGAGCAGTGGCTCGATGATGACCGGCAGCGGCCGGTGGTAGATGTGGCCTAGTCGGCTGGTCCACCGAAAGACCCCGGCCTCGGTCTGGTGCAGCCTCCAGCCGCCCTCGCTCTTGAGTCGATGATCATGACGGCAGACACCACCCAGGTTGGGCCCGGTAGTCGGGCCGCCGTAGGAGTGGTCGAAAGTGTGGTCGGCGTCGGCGTGATGGGCCGGGCCGCGGCAGCCGATCATGACGCAGTAGCGGTCGCGGATCTCCACGTAACGGCGCAGCGCCGCACCAGGAGCCCGCCGGTCCGGGTCATTGCCGTCCCGGCCGGGGTGATCGTGGGTGAATTGGCGGGCCAGGTCGGTGACCACCGGTGCCCACTCGCCAAGCATGTCTGGTGTGGCAGTCAGGGTATGCAGCATGGTGGCGGGGACCTGCAGCTCAACGATGGCTCGGCAGTGGGCGGCGCGGGTGGGGATGCCGAGGGGTCGGGCGCGGGTGATCCCGCAGTGGATCGCGTACCCGCGCTCGTCGGTGATCACAAATCGCCACTGCGCGGCCCCCAGGGTGGTGACCATATCCCGGGCCAGCTCGGCGTGCACTGGCCCCCACCCGGCTACTTCCGCCGGGTACCGGTCATGGCCCATCAGGGTGGACAACCGAGCCCGCAATTCCACCCCTGCCCATCCCAGCGGGCTGGGCAGGGCATCGGGTTTCGGGGAGGCATCGGGTTTCGGGGACGCGCACGGTGCCCTCCCGTCGGGCCCACTGCCCTCGGGTTCCGCAGTGTCTCGACCGGGGAATCCGTGGTCGTCTGATTCGCCGTCACCGTCATTGCGGTCACCCTCGTCGCTGCTGGTAACGGGGTCGTCGAGGTCGGAGCCGGGGATGAGAAGGGCGACGATGGTAGCGTCATCAAGCCCGGTGTAGGTGCCATCGGTCATGCCGAGGAACAGCTCCGCGCGGATGTGGTCGATCGGGCGCGAGTCACCAGCGTGTTTGGCGGCTTTGGCCAGGGTGTCGATGTGTCCGCTGGCCGCGGCCACCCGATCCAGCGGCAGGTTGTACCCAGACAGGTTCGCCGACCCATCAGCATTGCGATACCCGACCACCTTGCGTTCGGCCAGCGCCTGCTCATAACGGCGCTGCGCCCACTCGGGATCGACGGCGATGGCCAGTTTCTTGATCTGCTCGATCAGCTGGCCGGTGGTCAGTGTCGGGGCCTGGGGCAGCAGCGTGGCGCATACCGTGCGAGCCTGCTCGGGCGACAGCTCGGCGGTCCACTCCGAGAAGACCCGCGCCCGCGGCTCGTCCAGCACCCCCGCCAGCATCGCCGCGTGCACTCCCGGCAACCGGGCTGTCAGATCATGCGCCAGCCAGAATTGCGCCTCCGCCGCCCGGCGGGTCAATGCCAGCGCCGCCCGGACCTCGTCCGCGGAGAACTGATCCGGCGTAGGCATCCGCCGCAACTCATCCCCCGCCGGTCCCACCCCGCACAACCCGACCTCGGCCATCACGGCCATCACCTTGGCGCGTTCGTGGTTGGCCTGCCGGTACTGGGCTTTGAGCACCTCCACACAATCAAATCCCGACAGCCTGGAGAGCTCCAGATCGGCCAGCACGCGCGCCAGCTCCGGGCCCGGCGGGATTTCCGCCAAGCCCTCCGGAACCAGCTGCTGAACCTTCACAACCAGCACGCTACAAC
>JBOHFK010000073.1:0-28240 GCA_050699635.1 Pseudonocardiaceae bacterium
GCCGAGAGCGGGGTGATGATCGAGCTCAACTGCGAGACCGATTTCGTCGCCAAGGGTGCCGACTTCCAGGAACTCGCCAGCCGGATCCTCGCCGAGGCGGTCCAGGTGCGGGCCGTCGACGCCGAAGCGCTCGCCCACGCGACACTGGGCGGCAGCACGGTCGATGAACTGGTCCAGGAGACGTCGGCCAAGATCGGTGAGAAGCTGCAGCTGCGCCGAGCAGTGTCCTTTGACGGCGAGGTAGCCACCTACCTGCACCGCCGCGCCTCAGACCTTCCCCCGGCGGTAGGCGTGCTGGTGGAATACGACGGTGGTTCACCCGAGGCAGCCCGGTCGGCAGCGATGCAGGTGGCCGCCATGAAGCCGCGTTATGTCACCCGGGATGAGGTGCCGGCTGACGTGCTGGCCAACGAACGGCGCATCGCCGAGGAGACGGCTCGCGAGGAGGGCAAGCCCGAGCAGGCCCTGGCGAAGATCGTCGAAGGTCGCGTCAACGGCTTCTTCAAGGACACCGTGTTGCTGGAGCAGTCTTCCGTGCAGGACTCCAAGAAGACCGTCAAGGCCCTCCTCGACGACGCGGGCGTGACCGTGCGACGGTTCGCTCGCTTCGAGGTCGGCCAGGCCTGACCCCCCGATGAACGCCGGCCAGCTGGCAGGTCCCGGATACCGCAGAGTGCTCCTCAAGCTCGGCGGTGAGATGTTCGGCGGCGGGGGCGTCGGGGTGGATCCCGAGGTGGTCAAGGCGGTCGCGCGGCAGATCGCCGACGTGGTCGCCAGCGGGATGCAGGTGGCTGTGGTGATCGGCGGAGGAAACTTCTTCCGCGGCGAGGAACTCCAGCAGGGCGGGATGGAGCGTTCCCGCGCCGACTACATGGGCATGCTCGGCACCGTGATGAACTGCCTGGCCCTGCAGGACTTCCTGGAACGCGAGCACAAGATCGATACTCGCGTGCAGACAGCCATCACCATGGGCCAGGTCGCCGAGCCCTACATCCCCCGCCGGGCCATCCGGCACCTCGAGAAGGGTCGCGTGGTGATCTTCGGTGCCGGCGTGGGGATGCCGTATTTCTCCACCGACACCACCGGCGCTCAGCGGGCGCTGGAGATCGGTTGTGAGGTGCTGCTCATGGGCAAGGCGGTGGACGGGGTCTATACCGCCGACCCGAAGACTGATCCCTCGGCCACGATGTTCACCCACATCACCCATCGCGAGGTGCTGGAGCGCGGGCTCAAGGTAGCCGATGCGACCGCGTTCAGCCTATGCATGGACAACAAGCTGCCCATCATCGTGTTCAATCTGCTCACCGAAGGAAATATCGCTCGTGCGGTGCGCGGTGAGCCGATCGGGACCCTGGTCAGCACTGGGGTTCAACGAACCGAGGCCCAATGCTGACCGATGACACAGTGCTGACCGAGATCCAGTGCTGATCGAGACTCAGTGCTGACCGAGACGATGGGGCATCAGGCAAGCAACAAGGAGTAGCCGTGATCGACGATACCCTCTTCGATGCCGAAGAGAAGATGGAAAAGGCCGTGTCGGTGGCCAAGGAGGATCTCGCCACCGTGCGCACCGGCCGGGCCAGCCCCGCTATGTTCTCCAAGATTGTCGTGGACTACTACGGCGCTGTCACCCCACTGATCCAGCTGGCCAGCGTCACCGTCCCGGAGGCCCGGATGGCGGTGATCAAGCCCTACGATCCCAGCCAACTCAGGACGATGGAAAAGGCGATCCGGGACTCCGACCTGGGCGTCAATCCCACCAACGACGGCCTGATCATCCGGGTGATCATCCCGCATCTTTCCGAGGAACGGCGCCGGGATCTCGTCAAGGTGGCGCATACCAAAGGTGAGGATGCCAAGGTCTCCATCCGCAACATCCGGCGCAAGGCCAAAGAGCACCTCGGCCGGATCGGTCGCGACGGCGAGGCCGGCGAGGACGATGTGACCCGGGCCGAAAAGGAACTCGAGGTCGTCACGCACCGTTACGTGGCGCAGATCGACGAGCTCGTCAAGCACAAGGAATCTGAGTTACTCGAGGTCTGAGTGTCCGCCGGCAGACTGCCCGAGCACCCCATCTCTACCGTGGACCCGGCACCGCGCTCGCGCACACCGTGGGCGGGCCGCAACCTGTGGGCGGCGATCGCAGTCGGGTTGCTGATGGGTGCGGCGATCCTGGTTGCCCTGTTCACTGTCCGCCAAGTCTTTATCGGGATGGTGGCCGTCACCGTCGCAGTGTCTACCTGGGAACTGGCCGGGGTGATGCGCCGGGCCGGTGTCGGGGTGTCCCTGGCGCCGGTACTGGCCGGTGGGCAAGCGATGGTCTGGTTGGCGTGGCCGTTCGGCCGGGACGGGATCTTCGTGGCGTTCGTGATCACTGCGCTGCTCTGCCTGGTGTGGCGCTTCCCGACCGGCGCCGACGGGTACCTCCGGGACGTCAGCGCGTCGGTCTTCACCGTGGCCTACGTGGCCGGATTTGCTGCATTCGCGACATTGCTGGTGGTTCCCACCGACGGGGCCGCGAGGGCGTCATGCCTGATGCTCGCCGCGGTCGCGTCGGACGTGGGGGGCTATGCCATGGGTGTACTGGGTGGGCGGCACCTGATGGCGCCCTCGATCAGCCCGAAAAAGTCCTGGGAGGGTTTCATCGGATCGTTGTTGGTCGGGACGGCGGCCGGTGCCCTGTCGGTGACTTTACTGCTGGGTGGTCAACTGTGGCTGGGGGTCCTTTTCGGGGCGGCGATCGTGCTCAGTGCCACCGGCGGGGATCTGATCGAATCACTGATCAAGCGTGATCTGGGCGTCAAAGATATGGGCACCGTGTTGCCCGGCCACGGCGGGTTGATGGACCGAGTCGACTCTTTGCTGCCCTCGGCAGTCGTGGCCTGGCTATTGCTGAGCCTGCTCGCCCCGCCCTTCGGTGCGTAGATCGTCGAGTTGTGAGCAACCTTGTTGTCGCCGAGTTCGACACCATGGTCGCTCTGATAGAGAGGGCCAACCATGGTGTCGAACTCGGCGACAAGAGCGCATCAGTGACTGACCAAGGCGTGCTGGCAAGCCCGAACATCTGGAACTGGCCGGAAGTGTATGAGCGGGAGAATCAGGCCGTCGACGCCGACGGGGCGCTCTGGGCAGCATTGGCCGACCGGGTCGACTGGAGGGGTGCCGACGTGGTGGATGTCGGCTGCGGAGATGGGTTTCACCTGCCTCGATTCGCCGAGCGGGCGCGCAGCGTCGCTGGCGTGGAGCCACATCCTCCGCTGGTGATCCGGGCCCGCCGTCGCATTCATCAGGCGCCCAACACCCGGGTGCTGGCCGGTTCTGCAGAGCGGCTGCCGCTGCCCGATTCCAGCGCCGATCTGGTGCATGCCCGCCTGGCCTATTTCTTCGGGCCTGACTGCGAACGCGGCTTGGTCGAGGCATGGCGGGTGTTGCGTCCCGGCGGCACCCTGGCCGTCATCGACCTGGACGGCACCCATTCTCCCTACGGCGAGTGGTTGTGCGCGGCGGCGCCGCGCTACCGGCCGGCCGCGGTAGAGGCGTTCTTCGCCGCGCAGGGCTTCGACTGCCGCCGGGTGGACACCATGTGGCGGTTTCGTGATCGTGGTGAGCTCGAGGATGTGCTGCGGATCGAGTTCACTCCACAGGTGGCGGCGCAGGCGATCGCGCAGACCCCTGGGCTGACCATTCCGGTCCGCTACCGGCTGCACACCCGACGCAAGGTGTTCGCCTCCGGTCATACCCGCTAGCTGCGAAGGAGGGGTTTCCTTGCATAGTGGGTGGGCAGTCTCCAATCCGAACTCCCGCGGGACCCCCGCGGCCTGGCTGCCCGTGAGCCTGGGACAGTGAACTCTGACATGACTGAGTTGGACTCTCACAACCCCGGGCGAGACTTGGTGTTCGAGGCCCCGCGCAGGGGAAAGCCGCCGCGGCACCTCGCCGACCTCGACCGTGACCAACGCCGTGCTGCGGTGGTCGAGCTGGGTGAGCCGGCCTTTCGGGCTGACCAGCTGGCCCGGCATTATTTCACCCGGCTGAGCACCGATCCGGCCACGATGACCGACCTGCCGGCAACCGTCCGGGAACGGCTCGCTGCGGCCTTGCTGCCGGAATTGGCCACTCCGGTCCGGCACCTGGGCTGCGATAGCGGCACCACCCGCAAGACACTGTGGCGCGCCGCCGACGGGGCACTCACCGAAAGCGTGTTGATGCGGTACCCGGACCGCGCCACGGTGTGCATCTCCAGCCAGGCCGGCTGCGGGATGGCGTGCCCGTTCTGCGCCACCGGCCAGGGTGGGCTGACCCGCAACCTGTCGGCCGCCGAGATCATCGACCAGGTTCGCGCGGCTGCGGCCGCGATGCGCGACGGTGAGCTGAGCGGCGGGCCGGGGCGGCTGTCCAACGTCGTGTTCATGGGCATGGGTGAGCCGCTGGCCAACTACCAGCAGGTGGTGACGGCGCTGCGCCGGATCACCGATCCCACTCCGGACGGATTGGGCTTATCCCAGCGGTCGGTCACGGTGTCCACCGTGGGTCTGGTGCCGGCGATCCGGCGGCTGGCCGGCGAGGGGCTGCAGGTCACGCTGGCGGTATCGCTGCACACCCCGGACGACGACTTGCGGGACACCCTGGTCCCGGTGAACCGCCGGTGGAAGGTCGCTGAGGTGCTCGACGCCTCGCGGCATTACGCGGACACCACCGGGCGCCGGGTGTCCGTCGAGTACGCGCTGATCCGGGACGTCAATGACCAGCCGTGGCGGGCCGACCTACTTGGCCAGCTACTCCGCGAGCGTCTGGGCGCCCTGGTGCATGTGAATCTCATCCCGCTCAACCCCACCCCGGGTAGCGAGTGGGACGCCAGCCCGCTGCCCGTGCAAGAGGAGTTCGTAGCGCGGGTGCGCGCGGCCGGGGTGGCGTGCACGGTTCGCGACACCCGCGGCCGCGAGATCGCCGCCGCCTGCGGCCAGCTCGCGGCCTCCCAGCCATGACCCGCCGCCGAACTAGGCGTAAGATGATCGTATGACAGCGGCCCGTATCACCGTGACGATTCCCGAGCAGCTTGCCCGGAATGCCCGCCAGGCCGTCGATGACGGCAAGGCCGAGTCGGTCAGCGCGTATGTCGCCGAGGCGCTACGCCACTACGGGCGCTCGGCGACCCTCCGTGAACTGCTCGACCAATGGTGGGCGGCCGACCCAGCGGGTCCGCCGTCGGATTCGGAGCGCGCCGCGGCACGAGCGGAGCTCGGTCTTTCGCGGTGACCAGACCGTCCGGACTCACCTTGGATGCCGGTGCGCTCATCGCCATCGAACGTGGTGACCGGCGGTTGCGGATTCTCCTCGACGAGACGGATCGGGCGGGCTGGCCGATTGCGGTACCGGTCGGGCCGTTGGCGCAGGTGTGGCGCGATGGTGCTCGGCAGGCCGCGCTCGCCCGGTTCCTCAACGCCGCGGACGGGGTAGAGATAGTGGAGTGGGATGGGGCCACAGCGCGCGCCGCGGGAGTGCTGTGTGGGCGGACCGCCACCTCGGACGTGGTAGACGCGTCGGTTGCGTTGTGCGCCCGGGAGCGCGGCCATCACGTCGTCACCTCAGATCCGGGAGACTTCACGGTACTGGATGCCCAACTCCCCGTGATCGTCGTGTGAGCGTGCCTTGCGCGCCCGGGCCTCGCTGCGCGTTCCAGACCCCGCCAGTCACAGAGTAATGTGCAAAGCGTCAAGGCCGTAGTCCGGATCTGCCGGGGCGCACCGGAATACTGGCGATTCTGTGTACGGTGGTCTATTTCCTGGGCTTGACGGCGAGCAGGGTTTCACCGAAGTTGGTGTGCTGCCAGGTGGCGAGGGATGCGCGGACCCGGGACGCGTCGCCGCCCAGGGTCATGTTCCCGGCGATGAGCAGCCCACCAGGACGCAGTGCGTCGGTCAATGCGGAGACGGCCGATCTGGTTACCGGAAAACCGTCGAAGAATGCCACGTCCGCACCACCGATAGGCAGTGTCGTGAGAACATCGACGGCTTCGCCGACATGGAACTCGACCTGATCAGCGAGGTCGTGGTTGTCCAGTTGGCCGCGGGCCGCGCGGCTGTGTGTCGGATCGCGGTCGATGGTGTGCACGCGGGCTCCGGTGCTGGCGAACCACGCGGCGGAATAGCCGTAAGCGGTGCCGATCTCGACCACGGTGCCAGCTCCCGCAGCCGCGGTGAGGGTGGCCAGCAACGATCCGTCGGAGTAGGGGTAGCAGCCGCAACCGTGCTCGTGCAGATGAGCCAGCGTGGCGTCCTTGATGTCGGCGAACCGATCACCACTGGTGGTGGAAGTGGTCATATGGACTGTCCGATCGGTCGTACTACGAGGGTGTTGATGTCCACGCCAGGGGGCTGGCTCAACGCGAAATGGATGGTCTCGGCCACCGCCGTCGCGCTCAGGGTGATCGGCGGTGCGCTGCCGTCCCTCCAGAATGGTGTTTCGGTCATACCGGGGGCAATCAGGGTGACACCGACGCCGAGCGACGTCATCTGCATGCGAATGTTCTCGGCGAGACCGGTGACGGCCCATTTGGTGGCCGAGTAGAGATTGCCGGGCGCGTTCTTGAATCCGGCCACACTGCCGACGAGCAGCAGCCGTCCGGAAGTGGCCTGCAGATGTGGCAAGGCGGCCTTGGCCAGCAGGGCCGGGCCAAGGACATTGGTGAGCACCATGACCCGCCAGAGATCGGGGTCACCGTCAGTGATCGTGTCCGCGGAGGTGAATCCGGCGTTGGCTACCACCGCGTTCAGCTGACCGAAGCGCTCGACGGTGCTGGCCACCGCGGCTTGGGTGGATTCCCAGTCAGCGGCGTCCGCAGTGATCCCGAGCAGTTCGTCTGGGCGGCCCACGTCGTCCAGGAACGTCGCCAGCTTGTCCTTGCTTCGGCCGGTGACCGCGATCTGGTAGCCGTCGACGAGCAGGCGACGGGCGGTCTCGGCGCCGATGCCACTGCTGCCTCCGGTGATCAGCACAGTTCGTGCGTTCATGCCTGCACCTCCTGGGTGGTTTCGGTGACAGCGGTCGCGGCGAATTCCTCAAAGGTGACCGAGCCTCGCTCGGGTGTGCCTTCGAAGCAGACATGGCCGCTGTTGAAGGCCTGCCACATCTCCATCCAGCTGCCGACGGCGGCCCCGGGGAGCCCGACGTTGCCGGTGAGCACCTCGGACCACTGCTCGCGGGCGATGACCTCGGCTCGGACCGGGTGACCAAGCGCGGTCGCGAACGCCTCGGCGACCTGGTTCGGGGTGTAATCGACGGGCCCGGCCAGTTCCACGGTTCGGCTGCCGGCACCCAGCAGTTCACGGACCACGACGGCCGCGATGTCCTGCACAGCCACGTTCGGGACCGCCCGGTCAAGAGGACAAAAGAAGCTGGGCAGCAGCCCGCTCCGGATGGCCGGCAGGTTGGACAGCCAGTTCGTCATGAAGTTTCCCGCTCGCACGAAGCTGGCACCCAGCGGCGCGAGCGCAGATTCCAGGAGGTTGGTGGTCAGAATGTTCCCGGTGCCCTCGGCATGCTGGGCACCGATCGAGGACAGCGCCACGGCACGGACTCCGGTACTCGACAGCGCCATCCGATAGGCATCCGCGACCAGCCGCCCCTGCTCGAATAGGTCATCGACGTGGTAGTCCAGCGGATTGAGCACATAGGCCGCCTGCGCACCGCGGAAGGCGGCGATCAACGACTCGGCATCGTGGATGTCGGCCACGGCCACCTCGACGCCCGCGGCGCGCCAGCGGTCGGCGTTGTGGATCGAGCGAAGCACCACCCGAACCGGGTGCGCGGCGGCGAGCAGTGCGCGCGCCACTGCACCGCCGGTCTTGCCATTGGCGCCCATGACAATGAACATGGCTTACCTTCATAGCTGTCGATCAACACGCCCGACCGAGGCGCACTTGCCATCGGCGGTGTGTCCACAGTGCAGCCACTACCGGCCGCACGTCCAAGACCCGTTCCGGAATGCGTCATACGAATTGAGTATCACCGCAGTTCAAATTATGCTTGGCGGGCTCCTCGGTGCTCGGAATAGGGTAAGGTCTCCCAGAGTGACCGACGACCTCGATCTGCGACTCGTGCGCTACTTCACGGTCGTCGCCGACCACGAGCACTTCGGTCGGGCAGCGGTAGCCCTGCACATCGCCCAGCCTTCGCTCAGCCGGCAAATCCGACGGTTGGAAGACTGCGTGGGAGCGCGCCTACTGGACCGCACTCCCCAGGGAACCCGGCTCACCGAAGCGGGCCGCGTCTTCCTGCCGAGGGCGAAAGCGTTGCTCCGGGAGGCCAGCCAAGCGGCAGCGCAGACTCGGGCGGTGGCCGAGCCGATGGTGGTCACCTTCGGCTTCACCGCCGGGATCAGCATCACCTCGGCAGTGCGGGCGGTCCGGCGCCGCCACCCCGGCGCCGAGGTGCGAACCAGCTATCTCAACTGGGACGAGCCACGCGATGCGTTGCTGGAGCATCGGGTGGATGCCGTCGTCGCCCGGCTGCCGTTCGCCACCGACCTGCTTCATGTCACCGTCCTGTACGACGAACCGCGTGTGCTGCTGGTCCCCGTCGACCACCGCCTGGCCGGCAAGGAATCAGTCACCCTGGACGACATCGCCGACGAACCGATCCCCCGCCATCACGACCGCGAGTGGGACGCCTTCTGGCGCATCGATCCCCGTCCCGACGGCCGCCGCGCACCGGACGGTCCCCTTGTCGATTCCATTGAGGAAAAACTCGAACTCGTCGCGGGCGGGCAGGTGGTGGGCATTCTGCCGGCCGGCGCTGCGGCCACCTATGTCCGCCCCGATCTGACCACCGTGGCACTACTGGACGTCGAGCCGAGCCACGTCGTCCTCGCCACCCGCGCCGACGATCGCAACGGTCTGGTGACCGCATTCCGCAACGCGGCACGCACCCACCTGACCCGCCCCGAGTTGCCGTAACCGAGGCGGGCGAAACGAGCTAGTCTGGGGTATGGTTCGTCATTCCAGCCCGGATTCCCGCAGCGTGATGTTCAGCCGTCCGCTGCGAAGTCCATTGTCCCTGTCCCCGGTGGCGGGCAGTGTTTTGGGCACACCATGGAAGGCGAATCTCGATGGGCCACCGAACACGAATGCGTCCCCTGATTCCAGGATGACGTCCCGCCATGGCCGGCCGCGATTTTCTGTGTTGCCGAAACGGAAGACGCAGGGGTCGCCCAGGCTAAGCGATACGACAGGCGCTGGGCTCCGCTCGTCGCGGTCCTGGTGCATGCCCATCCGGGCCGCTGTGTCATAGTAGTTGATCAGTGCGATATCGGGCTGGTACCGATTCCCGGCCTGGGGATCCCCATGAGCCTCGGCGACGGCTCGCCGCCCCAGTTCAGCCAGTCAATCCGGGAATGGTTTCACCCGGGACCCATCGCCATCGTCCACGGTTCGCGAGTACCGGTAGGGATACCAGTGCCAGCCGAGGCAGACCGTGCGCACGGACATCGCCGAGCCGTTGGGCAGGCGGGTGGTGCGCATGCCTGCAGGTGGCTGTGCCCATTCCCGGCAGGCCAGGACCAGCCGCCGCTGCTCGTCCAGGCTCAGCCAGCCCGGAAGGTGCATTGCGCCCGGTGCGATCTCGGCTACGGGTCTGGGCAGCAACGCCATGATCACCTATCTCCGCCCGGGGAACCGGTGACCAGCAAACCGTCCCGGAACGTCCACACTGTCCCCTCGGACAACGACCCGGACAGGCCCTCACTGGCCTCGAAGCCGGTCACTGAGGGCAGCAGTGGGTCGGCGAGGCCCTCGAATGCGATGGTGCGTGGTGCCCACCACCGCCCGGTGGCCGCGAGCCGTCGACCGATGCTGGCCCATCCCTCGGTCGTGTCCGCGACCACCCACGCATCGGGTGCCCCGGCGGCCAGCCGGCCCGCGGGCCGCAGCCAGGAGGCTGCCACGGAGGGCCACGACACGACTGCTCCGATCTGCCCGCCTGCAGCTTCCCAGCTCTCGATGAACGCGTTCGCGCTGGCGATCGAGCGGGGTGTGCGCCCGTACCCGACATTCACCAGGTCCGCGCGGAGCGCGCGGACCAGACCGACGACCGTCGCCAGCTCCGCGCGCGACGGCGCTTCGCGGGCCGCGAGCTGACCGAACGGGGCCGGGAAGGTGGCGTTGTCGCCCACATCGTCTCCTGCCCCGAAGTCGGTCACGCCAGCAGAACACCAGGTGCCCACCAGTGGTTGCGGCTTCCCCAACGTTACGTCTGTGGAGGGGCCTGGGCCCAGACGAGAAATGCGCGTCGGGGACGGCCCTGGGAAGCAACAGCGGATAGCCGGACGATCACCCGCTGAAAGCCCGTACCGAGCGCGATCTTGGCCGCCTGCGACCCGTCCGACGGCATGATCAGATCATCAGCCAGGACAGCGTGGAACGACGGCGTCGGCGTGAAATCGGTTTGCGAGAGGGACACTGAACGCGACCTGGCCGCCCGGGCGTAACACTCGCCTCCACTCATCGAGCGCAGCAGGCCCAGGAAGTGCAGCGATGAGGCACACAACACGACATCGGCGCTCCCATCGTCGATATCGAGCAGCACCGCTGGTGCGGCACGCCACTCGATTCGTCCCTCGGGGTCACAATGAGCTGCCTTCGCTCGGGCCCGATCGAGCATGCGCAGCGACATGTCAACGGCAAGTACCCGGCCGGGCGCGACACGCCGCAGAGCCGCGAAGGCCGCGGCGCCCGTGCCCGTCGCCACATCGATGACCAGCGCACCCGCGTCGGCCCGCCGGACGCCTGCGACAAGCTGATCAGCCACGGTGACGTGATGCTCGTCAAGGTCGTAACCGTCGGCGGCAGCGTCGAAAACCGCGGTGGGAAGGGACACCGGCGACACGTTACCCGTGCGCCCCAAGTCGGTACTCGATAGGATTCGTGCCGTCGGCGAAATCCAACTTTTATCGATGGAATTTGTGGGATCCATAACTCAGACGGTCCCCGGTGGGCGACGCTTGGCGCGCCGCGCTCGCCGGGCGCGGGCAGGTCCAGTAACTCGCTGACGGCGGTGACCAGGTCACCCACGTAGGTCCACAGCACCGCGTTGCGAGGGTCACGCTCATCCCGGATCCGCGACGCGATCGCCTCGGTCTCTCCACGTACCACCAGGCAGTCGATAACGCCACCGTGAGGATGCGTCAAGAACAGCGCGTCCAGCTGGCCGAGCGAATCCACGATCGGCAATCCTCCGAATCCGGCTGCCCGCAATCGCTGCAGCGCCCGGATCGCCTCGGTCATGCCGGTGGGAAGAGCGGCCCGCTGGCCGGGTTCATGCCGGGCCGCCAATGTGGGTGCCGAGGATGTGGGCGTCGCCGTCGGCAATGAGCACCCCCAGGCCGGCCACTCCGTGCGGGTACAGCACCCAACCGCGCCGCTGCCGGTCTCGGATGGCGATCACGGTGCAGACCCCGCTGCCGTCGATGCGACGGCCTTCCACAGCGCACCGTTCCTGCTCACCCTGCGGCAGGTGGTGCGGCCCGTCCACTTCCTGCAGCTGCGTCACTGCCCGCTCCCGTCCCGTAGTCTCCGAGCGCGGCGTCACCCGCCGAGCCTGTTCGCCGTAGTTGGTCTGGTCGACACCCAGGATCGCGCCTTCGGGTTGCTGGAGGGACGCCAACGGCCGGAGCAAACGCGAGATCTCTACCTGATCGCGGGGATCGCCTGCGGGCTGATGGCCAAGGCATCGCACGACCTCGGTGTTCCGCATGACGCGTTGACGCAGGCTCGCACGGGTTATGCCTGCGCCGACAATTCCGGCCACGACGGGCTGCGCGCCTGGATTCGCGGCTTGCAGGCCTTGATCACCTACTGGTCAGGGCGGCTGGAGGACTCGGTGCGCTACGCACAGCTCGGGGGCAGACGCCGCAACCCGCAGCAGAGGCACCGCCAGTGTGTGGCTGGCCAGTAGCGAGGCGTGATCGCTGGCCGCGCTCAACCGCCTTGACGATGCCAACGCCGCCCTGATCCGAGCCACCGAGGCGCGGGAGCGACTGGTGCCTGATGAGCTGGACACCCTCGGTGGGCTGTGTACGTTCAGCCGACCACGCCAGCTCTACTACGCCGCCGACGCGCTTACCTGGGGCGGCGAGGCCGAGGCGAATCACACCGAACGGCTCGCTCTGGAAGCACTGGACGCCTATGCCGAGGCACCCGACCAGGATCGGGCCTTCGGTGACGAGTCCGGTGCGCGCAGCGCCCTCGCCGTCGCGCGGGTTCTACTAGGCGCGATCGACGGCGCAGCGGAAGCGCTCGCGCCCGTGCTCGACCTCCCCCCGCCCAAACGCATTCACGGAATCGTGACCTCGGTCGAGCATGTGCGCACCGCACTGCGCGGCGTGGAGGATCCGGGCCGGGACGCTACTGAGCTAGCGAGCGCCATCGAAGGCTTCACCTCCGAGCGGCTGGCGCTACAACGATGACCGGATCCGCACCACCCGGGGTGCAGCTGATCGGGGAGAAGGTACGACTGCGCGAGTTCCGGGCCGATGATCTCGACGATTCCGACGCCATACTCGGTGATGACCGGGTGACCCGGTGGCTGTCCTTCGACTCCCGAACCCGCGAGCAGCAAGCCGATGTGCTCACCGGCGCTCTCGAACGTGCCAAACACACCCCGTGCATCGAGTACTACCTCGCCGTCACCACGCACACCGAGGATCGGCTGATCGGATTCGTGCGACTCGGCTTGTCCGGCCTGAAGGCCGCCAAACTCGGTTTTGCTATCGCCGCCCCGCGCTGGGCCACGGGTACGCCCTCGACGCCGCCCGCATCCTCATCGGCTACGGGTTCACCACACTCGGGCTCCACCGCATCTCCGCAGCCATCGGACCCGATAACGCCGCCTCCGTCACGATCGTCACCAAGCTCGCCTTCACTCAGGAGGGCCGACTACGCGATCACGTCTTCACCAACGGCGCGTGGCGCGACTCCATCCTGTACTCCCTACTCGCCCACGAATGGAAACCAACCATTGCCCGCGAATTACGGGGCCGAGAATGATCGCCTTCTGGATGTGCAGTGACACTTGCAGGTAATGGAATCACAGTGTGTGTCGTTAAGCGGGGGCAGTACGCGTACTGAAATATAAGGGCGACTCGCGCCTCGGTTCCGCTTCGGTCAGTGCCTTCCGGGTCGTCTGTTACGTAGGTTTTTGAGGAATTCTACGAGTGTTAACGATGAAGTTCGATCTCCTTCGGTAAACTCGCGATAGCATTCTTCTAGCAAATAGAAGTGCAGTATTGGACCCGTTATCCACAAGGTTAGAGAAACAACTCCCAGTGGAACTATGAGCGCGAGTTGCGGGATGTGTTGGGCTGACGGCGTAAACAGCAGGTAGAAACCTAGACCTAGAGCACCTGTAGTGAGGGAAAAAACTGCAAAAAAAAATTCCGCCCTGTCGCGCAATATGAATGCCGATCGGCCCCGTAGCCACCTTTCCCAGTCCAGCGCCGGAGGAGACCCGGCGAGAACCTGGTTAACGCTCTCTTCTTTGCGTGCGAGAAAATAGCTCGCTCTAGACGCACGAAAACGTTCTCCAAGCGCCCCGGCCGTGATAAAGATGGCCATCGATGGCACAAGTAGCGTTAGAAGAAATACGGTAAGAAACTGATTGTTCTGCTGCAACCCAAGGCCTATTAGTACGGACAGCCCGGTCACTCCCAGTTGCATAATTTTACGTTGCGCTTCGATCGCATCGACGATTTCAACTCTTAGAGATTTATATTCTTCTAATGCTGTGGTTAGCCACTGATCCGGCGGCTTACTAGCTGTGTCGACTGTTGGTGCGTCCAACCGGCGGGGATGTGTCGATCCGCTGGAGTTGCCCTCAGAGTCAGGCTGCACTGTAACGGGACCTCCGCTTGAGAGGTGGCAAGGGCTGCGCGGCATAACCCCTGAACAGCCGCACGGATGCTGCATAGTACCTGAAAATCGCCGCCTCGGGATCTCGTCGAGATCCTTTGTGTCTGCTCGGCATATCAACTTGCGATTGCAAACGAATGGAGAGAGACGCGTGTCACCCAAGGCGGGTTTCTGGCTTGCCGCTTGTGGTCTGCCGAGTACAGCGGCGTCATGGTAACCATCAGCGATGACCAGTTGCGGTCTCGATGAGCAGGTCTCGGTCAAGCAGGTCGAGTTTGATCCGCGAGTCGGCGTACATCCGAACGGTCAAGCTCTCCCACCGGACTCGCAGCGGCTCGTCGGCGCTATAGAGGACCTGGGGCTGGGACACGATCCGGCCGCGCAGCGGCAGCGGAGCCTCGTCCAGTAGGACGACATCAACCTCGGTGCGCGCCGCTGGTTCGACGATCTGTGCAACGCGGTTCCGCAGGTCGGCACGTTGCTCGGCGCTGAGCCCGCGAACGGGAAGGACTGCGATATCGGCGTCGCTGTCCGTCCGGGAGCCACCCGTCGCCCGAGAGCCGAACAGATAGGCGAAGGACACCGGTTCACCCGGCTTGGCAGTGTGAACGGCGCGGCGCACCCGCCCAACGGACGCGGTGTCCATCTCTATGAGGATACTGCCCGCATCGTTATTGACTCGCTGAGAATCCGCTACGCAGCTAGGCTCGTGTTCACCTTCGTCAGAGTCCAGGAGGACTGAGGCCATTGCCAGCGCGCCCCCAAGGCCGCTGAGCGTCACCGTTCGGGCCGTCTGGCCTTGAGTTGCGGTGGCCGACATGAGCGGCCCGCTCTCGCAGTCCTGCTCTGTTGCCCAGCGAAAGGTTTCCTGTGTTCTCCCAACGTCTGCACGCTTATCTGCGCGCCCATGCCGGCCAGCGCGCCCACCGTGTCGGCCTGTTCTTGGCATCGTTCGATGACCACGACGCGGGTGTCTACCGCAACTACGCCGTCCCGGATGACGGTGCCGATCCCACCCCGGAACAGATCGCCGAGCTGATCACGGCGTTCACCGACCGCAACCGTATCCCGCGGTTGGAATACCTGCCGGAACTAAGCCCGGCCGTTGAGCCTGGTCTGATCGCCGCGGGGTTCACTCCGGAGCGGCGGTTGCCGATCATGACCTGCCGGCCAGCGGACGCCCCGGCATCGCCGGTCGTCGCGGGGATTGAACTCAGCCTGGCGACCACCGATGAGCAGCTCCGCCAGGTCGCCGAGGCGCAGAATGAAGCCTACGGCCAGATCGAGACCACCGACCACGACGTGGCCCGGCTTCGAGGCACGGTCGCGGGCGGAGGCCTGGTCGCGCTGGCCCGGGACACGACCACCGGCCGGGGCATCGGGGGTGGGCTCTTCCCGCCACCCCACGACGGTGTCAGCGAGCTCGCCGCGATCGGCGTCCGGAGCCCCTACCGGCGGCGCGGGATCGCGACAGCCCTGACCGCGCTGCTCACCCGGGCCTGCGGCAGGGTCGGGATCACCGCCCCGTTCCTGACCCCCGAAGACGACGGGGTGGCCCGCCTCTACCGATCCGTCGGCTACCGAACCGTCACCGAGATGCTTCACATCTCTCGGGAGACCAAGCAGGCCTCCTGAGAGGCGTTGACGGTGCGTGGGCCGCCATCACGGGTCAACGCATCGGAGCAGGGTCCGATGCCAAACTCCGGATCCTGCTCCGATGCACCCGAGCCCGTTTCGCGGCAACATTGTCGGCATGATCGAGGTATGCGAACTGGTCCGGCAGTCCCAGCGTGACGTGTTCGTACGCTCACCCCGCCGCGGCGGACTGACCAGGGTGCTGACCGGCATGGGCGCGACAGTGCTCGCCGAACCGTGCGGCGGACTCTCGGTCGCCGGCCTGGATGCCTACCGGATCGCGTTCGCCGCCGCGGAGCATTTCATCCCGATCCAGGAGCTGAGGCCCCGCAGCGCGGCATGACGAAGCCGACGTGGTTTCGCGGTCGGGCAAAGGGGCCCGGCGATCAGCTTCAGCTTCGGATCCACAGATCCTTACCACCGACGATCATGACGCGGCCGTCGGCGAGCGTGGCGACTGCGGTCAACAGCTCTGCCCGGCACCCCACGTCACCGCGGGTCAGCGGCCCGTTGACCGGCCCGGTCCACAACACTGGGCAGTAAACGATTCCGGCGATCTTGCTGACGGAGATGCGCTGCCCGCTGTCCATCCCGCCGAGCAGCACCAACTGTCCATCGTGGTCGATGGTGCCGCCAGTGATCTTGCCCGGTCCCATGGTCGCGGTGTTCCCGGGCGTCCAGTGTCGACCGTCGGTGCTGCTCAGGATGCGCGGTGCGTCGTACAACAGGATGAGCCAGCGGTCGCCGGCCCACAGCAATGTGTGCGCCGTGGATTCCAACACCATCGAGGAGGCGCTCCACGTGACGCCGCCGTCGCTGGATCGCCAGGTGACGAACGCCGCCTGGGCACCGGAGTTGGTCGGTGCCGTGGAGGCGATCACGACCTCGCTGCCATGGACCGCGATCAGCCCAGGTATGCCGTCCTCCAGGAAGCCGGATCGCGCGCCGACGCCGTGCGCCCGGGGCAGCGGAATCTTGCGCACCGTGGCGCCGCCGTCAGTGGACTCCCACACCACCGCGCCCCAGTTGACGTCGACCCAGGCCGTGGTAGTGACAAGCAGGCGGTTACCGACCCGCGCTATCCCGGCGATCGTCGAGCTCATGTCCGGCAGCGTGGCCAGCCGATGCACCGTGCCGTCCGGATCGCGGCGGACGAGGTAACCTTGGGCCGCATTCGGCAATTGCACGCCGATAATCGACCCGTTGTCCATCGTCACCGCGGACTGCACCCCGAATCCGGGGCGCTGCATCGGGGGCCCTCCAGCGGACTGTGCCAGCCGGGTGCACCCGTCCTGTCCCAGCCAGTCCGCCCCAGGGCCAGCCGTCGACTCGCTGGCGATGGCCAGTACGCACGAGCCAAGCGGGACAAGCAGGTTCGGCCCACGCAGCTCACCGGTCACGCCCTGCACCGCATCGAGCCGACGAACAAAGCTGAGCATCTCCGCCGGCGCTGGCATCGTCGCAGGCTGCGGTATCGGCACCGGTGACGCTCCCCGGGCCGCTGGCATCCCGGCCGGCTGCCCAGCGCACCCCGCTGCGGCTAGCGCGCACGCCATGAGCGTCGCGGCCGTCCGGCCCAGCGTCCGCATTGCGTCAGCATCGCACCGCATCGCCGGAACCGGCAGCAGGGCACGGACCAACCGGAGGGCACACTGAGCCGATGCGTCTTCCCGTTATGCCGCCCATTGCGCCGATGCTCGCCAAGCCCGTGACCGAGATCCCCCCTGGCCAACTTTACGAGCCGAAGTGGGACGGTTTCAGGTCGATCATCTTCCGGGACGGTGACGAGGTGGAGATCGGCAGCCGCAAGGAGCGGCCGATGACCCGCTACTTCCCGGAGGTCGTCGAGGCCGTCCTGGCGAACTTCCCGCGACGGGCGGTGATCGATGGCGAGATCATCATCGCCGACACCGAACGCAACACCTTGGACTTCGAGGCGCTGCAGCAGCGCATCCATCCGGCGGCCAGCCGGGTCAAGCTGCTGTCCGAGCAGACCCCGGCCAGCTTCGTCGCGTTCGACCTGCTCGCGCTCGGCGACGACGACTTCACCCAACGACCACTGGTGGAGCGGCGTGCAGCCTTGGAGTATGCGCTCGGCGGCGCTACCGCACCGGTGCACGTCACCCCGGCGACGCAGGATCTGGACCTCGCCCGGCAGTGGTTCGAGCAGTTCGAGGGCGCCGGACTCGACGGTCTGATCGCCAAGCCGCTGGACCTGCTCTACCAGCCCGATAAGCGGGTCATGGCCAAGATCAAGCATGAGCGCACCGCCGACTGCGTCGTCGCCGGCTACCGGGTGCACAAGTCCGGTCCGGACATCATCGGATCGCTGCTGCTCGGGCTGCACGACGACCGGGGCGTCTTGGTGTCGGTGGGCGTCGTCGGGGCGTTCCCGATGGCTCGGCGCCGGGAACTGTTCACCGAACTGCAATCGCTCGTCACCACCTTCGACGACCATCCCTGGGCCTGGGCGCGGCAAGAGGAGGGCGAGCGCACCCCGCGCAAGTCCGAGACCAGCCGCTGGAACGCCGGCAAGGATCTGTCGTTCATCCCGCTGCGCCCCGAGCGCGTCGTCGAGGTCCGCTACGACTACATGGAAGGCGTCCGGTTCCGCCACACCACCCAATTCGTCCGTTGGCGCCCCGACCGCGACCCCCGCTCCTGCACCTACGAACAGCTCGAACGCCCCGTCCGCTTCAATATCACCGACGTGCTCACGAGCGCTTGACGGCGTCGCGGTCGGCCCACTCCAGGAGCGGTTCCAGGGAGAACACCGCGTCGTCGATGCCGGCGTGCACATCGCCCAGGCGGGCGAACCGCTCGGGCACGGTGGCCAGGGTGAAATCACCCGGTTCGGCGTCGGGCACTTCTTCCCAGCGCAGCGGGGTGGACACCACCGCCTCGGGGACACCC
This sequence comes from Pseudonocardiaceae bacterium, assembly GCA_050699635.1. Classification (GTDB taxonomy): domain Bacteria; phylum Actinomycetota; class Actinomycetes; order Mycobacteriales; family Pseudonocardiaceae. Next base: position 18,450 of record JBOHFK010000073.1, read on the forward strand.
CGCACCGAATAGGCGCCGGCGATGGTGTGGTCGCGGGTGTTCTGGTTCCAGTCGACGAAGACCGCGGCGATCCGGTCCCGCTTCCACCATGCGGTGGTGACCAGATCGGGCCGGCGCCGTTCCACCTCAACGGCGAAGGCGCGGGCTGCCCGGCGCACGTCGGCGAAGCCCCAGCGCGGCTCGATCCGCACGTAGATGTGCATCCCGCGGCCGCCGGAGGTCTTCGGCCAGCCCACCGCGCCCAGTTCGGCGAGCACCTCGTGCACCACCAGGGCCACCTGGCGGGCCTGCGGGTAGCCGGTACCGGGTTGCGGATCCAGATCGATGCGCCACTCGTCGGGGAATTCGACGTCCGCGCGGCGGGTATTCCAGGGATGGAACTCCACGGTGCTCATCTGCACCGCCCAGATCACCTCGGCCAACTCGGTGACGCACAATTCGTCCGCGGAGCGCCCGGAGGGGAAGTCCACCCGCACGGTCTGCACCCACGGCGGAGCACCGGCGGGTAGCCGCTTCTGGTGCACCTTGGGCCCGGTGACTCCGCTGGGGAACCGGTGCAGCATGCAGGGTCGTTCGCGCAGCGCCCGGACGATGCCCTCGCCGACGGAGAGGTAGTACCGGACGAGGTCGATCTTGGTTTCCCCGCGGGCGGGGAAGTAGACCCGGTCCGGATTGGTGATCCGGACGGTTCGGTGGCCGATTTCCAGCTCGACGGCCGGTGCCCCGCTCAACTCCGCCCGCTCAAATCCGGCCCGCTCAATCGCGCCAGCGCCGCCTGGCTTTGTAGGCCTTCACGTGGCTGGCCAGCAGCATCACCACAAGCAGCGTGCCCAGACCCACCAGGTAGACTGCCTCGACATTGCCTTCGCGATTCCCGATGAGCATGGCGAACAGTGCCACGGCGGTGATCCACCCGGCGAGCTTGCCGACCCGGGGTAGGCCGCCGTGCCAGCCCCAGTCGGCTGACGGTTCCTCGTTCGGGTCGACGTCGTGGGTCGCCATGGCAGCATCATCGCATACCACTTAGCGGCCGGCGGGATCCGGCCACGTGCCGCTCCCGCCAGCCCAGCAGGGTCAGTAGCGCCACACTCCTTTACGCCCGACGGCGAACCGGTAGATAACCAGCAAGATCAGCGATCCGACGATCGCGACGATCCAGGTCTGGAGATTCCAGAACGACTCGAGCCCCCTCCCGAAAATGAGGCTCCCCAGGTACCCACCGATCAACGCCCCGACGATGCCCAACAGTATGGTGACGATGAACCCGCCGGGGTCATTGCCCGGCATGATCAATTTAGCGATCACGCCGGCGAACAGCCCAAGAACAATCCAGCCGAGAAAACCCATGCCCCAACTCCCTCCGTGTTCACGCAGGACCAGTGTGATCGGTATGAGGCCACCTTGCACGCATTAAGATGCTGCGGTCGGGAACAATGACCTGGATGGACCCTTCACAGCGGCTGCGCTCAGTACTCGTGCTGGGCAGTACCGGGTCGATCGGCGTGCAGGCCCTCGACGTCATCCACCGCAACCCACAGCGCTTCCGGGTGGCCGGGCTGGCCGCCGGCGGGGCAGATCCCCAGGCACTGGCGGCGCAGGTGCTGCAGACCGGCGCGCCTGCCGTCGCAGTGGCTCGCGGTCGGGCGGCGCAGGATCTCCAGCTGGCCCTGTTCGCCGAAGCGCAACGATGCGGGTACAACCGCGGTGGCTACCGGATGCCGCGGATCCTGGTCGGTCCCGAGGCAGTGGCCGAACTGGTCGCGACCCAGCCCGCCGACGTGGTGCTCAACGGGGTGACCGGATCTCGGGGTCTGGCGCCGACGCTGGCCGCCCTGCGCAGCGGCGCCATCCTGGCGCTGGCCAACAAGGAGTCCCTGGTGGCGGGCGGCACGCTGGTGACCCGCGCGGCCGCGCCGGGACAGATCGTGCCGGTGGACTCCGAGCACTCCGCCCTCGCGCAGTGCCTGCGGGCCGGCCACCGCGCGGAGGTATCCCGGCTGGTGCTGACGGCCTCCGGAGGACCGTTTCGCGGGCGCCGTCGCGAACAGCTCGACGGGGTCACCGCCGAGCAGGCACTGGCCCACCCCACCTGGCGGATGGGGCCGGTGGTCACGGTGAACTCCGCCACCCTGGTGAACAAGGGCCTGGAGCTGATCGAGACCCACCTGCTCTTCGACATCCCCTACGACCGCATCGACGTCGTGGTACACCCGCAGTCGGTGATTCACTCGATGGTCACCTTCACCGACGGCTCGACGATCGCCCAAGCCAGCCCGCCGGACATGCGACTGCCGATCGCGTTGGCCCTGGGCTGGCCGGATCGGGTGGCCGGCGCGGCCCCGGCCTGCGACTTCGCCAGCCCGGCGAGCTGGAACTTCGAACCGGTGGACAACGAGACATTCCCCGCCATCGAGCTGGCCAAAGTAGCGGGCGCTGCCGGTGGCTGCGTCCCGGCGGTGTTCAATGCGGCGAACGAGGAAGCCGTGGCTGCCTTCCTCGACGGCCGCATCTCCTTCTGTGGGATCGTCGAGGCGGTGTCGGCTGTGCTGGACGAGTCGTCCGGCTGGCGAGCCGACCCGGCTACGGTGGAGGACGTGCTGGCCGCCGAGGACTGGGCCCGGAGCAGGGCCACTGAACTGCTGGATGGACGCCTCGCCAGAGCCGTGAGGAGCCCCGAGTGAGGAGGAGTACGGCGTGACGTTCGTGCTGGGGGTCGTGCTGTTCGCGCTGGGCATCGGGATTTCCCTCGCACTGCACGAGGCCGGCCACATGTACACCGCAAAGGCCTTCGGGATGAAGGTGCGCCGGTATTTCATCGGCTTCGGCCCCACCCTGTTCTCCTTCCGCAGGGGAGAGACCGAGTACGGCCTCAAGGCGATCCCGGCCGGCGGGTTCTGCGATATCGCGGGGATGACCTCGCTGGAAGAGCTGTCCGACCCGGATGACATCAAGCGCGCGTTCGTCCGGTTCTCCGTCTGGCGGCGGGTGGTGGTGCTCTCCGCGGGTGCGCTGACCCACTTCGTGCTGGGCATCGCGCTGATCTACGCGATGGCCGTATCGACCGGCCTGCCCAACCTCAACCCGGCGCCGCCACCCGCGGTGGTGTCGAAAGTCAGCCCGTGCATCGCGGCGCAGGCCGACGGCTCTTGCCAGCCGGGATCCCCGGCACCGGCCCGGGATGCAGGCCTCCAGCCCGGCGACCGGGTGCTGGCCGTGGCGGGCGCCCCGGTGCACAACTTCGATGACCTGGTCACCGCCATCCACAGCCGTTCGGGCCCCACCGAGGTGAGTTTTGACCGCAACGGGCAGCAGCGCACTGTGCTGATCAACGTCGCCCGGGTCCCGCTCTCGTCGCTGGCCGGCAACGGCAAGGGCGACGAGGTGGTCGGGGCGATCGGCGTGTCGCCGCCCCCGCAGGCCGTCGTGACGCCGCGGGCGGGCCCGGTGGACGCGATCGGGCAGACCGTCAGCTTCACCGGCACCATGTTCGCCAACACCTGGCTGGGCGTGAAGCAGTTCCCGAACCGGATCCCGGCGCTACTGGATCGGATCGCCGGCCACGACCGGCCGGACACCCCGTTCAGCGTGGTCGGCGCCAGCGTGCTGGGCGGCGACGCCGCAGGCTTCGGCGCGTGGTGGTTCTTCCTGTTCCTGCTTGTGGCGTTGAACCTGTTCCTCGGCGTGTTCAACCTGCTGCCGCTGCTTCCGCTGGATGGCGGGCATATCGCCGTCAACCTCTACGAAGGCGCCCGCAACGCCATCCGGCGGGCCACCGGCCGCACCAACGGACCCCCGGTGGACTACACGCGGCTCATGCCGCTGACCTACGCCATCGTGCTCGTCTTCATCGGGGTCAGCCTGTTGACTCTCACCGCAGACATCGTCAATCCCATCCGCCTGCACCGATGAGCCAGATCGAATAAGGGGGAGGCTTTCGATGATGATCGGCATGCCGGCCGTGCCGCCACCGGTACTCGCCGAGCGCCGCAAGACCCGCCAGCTGCTTCTCGGTTCGCTGGGTGTGGGCAGCGAGCACCCCGTGTCGGTGCAGTCGATGACCACCACGCTCACCTCCGACATCAACGCCACGCTGCAGCAGATCGCCGAGCTCACCGCGGCCGGCTGCGACATCGTGCGGGTCGCCGTCCCCAGCGCCGACGATGCCGCCGCGCTGCCGGCCATCGCCCGCCAGTCCCGGATCCCGGTGATCGCCGATATCCATTTCCAGCCCAAATACGTCTTCGCCGCCATCGACGCGGGATGCGCGGCGGTGCGAGTCAATCCCGGCAATATCAAGAAATTCGACGACCGGGTGGCCGAGATCGCCAAGGCCGCCAAGGACGCCGGAACGCCGATCCGGATCGGCGTCAATGCCGGCTCGCTGGATCCCAAGATCCTGGCCAGGTACGGCAAGGCGACCCCGGAGGCGCTGGTCGCCTCCGCTTTGTGGGAGGCGAGCCTGTTCGCCGAGCACGATTTCCACGACATCAAGATCTCGGTGAAACATCACGACCCGGTGGTGATGGTGCGGGCCTATGAGCAGCTCGCCGCGCAGTGCGACTACCCGTTGCATCTCGGGGTCACCGAGGCCGGGCCGGCGTTCCAGGGCACCATCAAGTCGGCCATCGCGTTCGGGGCGTTGCTCAGCCAGGGCATCGGGGACACCATCCGGGTCTCGCTGTCCGCGCCGCCGGTTGAGGAGGTCAAGGTCGGGCTGCAGATCCTGGAGTCGCTCAATCTGCGGACCCGCCGGCTGGAGATCGTGTCCTGCCCGTCGTGCGGGCGGGCCCAGGTGGATGTCTACAAGCTCGCCGACGAGGTGACCGCCGGCCTGGAAGGCATGGAGGTGCCGCTGCGGGTGGCGGTGATGGGGTGCGTGGTCAATGGGCCGGGGGAGGCCCGTGAGGCTGACCTCGGGGTGGCATCGGGTAACGGCAAGGGCCAGATCTTCGTCCGTGGCAAGGTAATCAAGACCGTGCCCGAGGCCCAGATCGTCGAGACTCTCATCGAGGAGGCCTTCCGATTGGCGGGGGAGGGTTCCTCGCAACCTCAGTAGGTGTTTCTGGCAGGCTAGGCGGCGTGCTCAAGCACGCGGCGAGCGCGCACCTGCTGGACGACCGCTACGTACGCAGCGTCCGCGCGGTGCTGGCCACTGACCCGGTGATGTCCTGCATGGTTGCCGCGCGGATCGAGCACGGCGGCCTGGACCCGTGGCGGCTGGGCGGGGAGCTGTGGGGCTTCCCGCGCGACCTCAGGGGAGGGCGCGACGATGAGCTGGACGGGCTGTGCTTCTCGGGCGCGAACCTCGTGCCGTTGTACGGGGGACGCTCGGCGATGCGGGCATTCGCCGAGCGGGCGGCGAGCCGGGGCAGATCCTGCTCGTCGATGGTGGGACCGGCCAATCACGTGCTGGCGTTGTGGTCACAGCTGTGCGGCAACTGGGGGCCGGCCCGGGAGGAGCGTCTGAACCAGCCCCTACTGGTACTTGCCGACCGGCCCTTGGTGCCGGAGGACCCGCTGGTGCGGATGGTGCGGCCGGACGAGCTGGACCGATACCTTCCAGCGGCCGTGGCGATGTTCATCGAGGAGGTGGGGGTCGATCCCCGGCTTCCCGACGGCGGCGCTGGGTACCGGTCCCGGGTCGCGGATCTGATTTCGGCGGGTCGGGTGTTCGCCCGGTTCGAGGCTGGTGTGGTGGTGTTCAAAGCGGAGATCGGGGCGATGTCGTCCACGGTGGGTCAGATCCAAGGTGTCTGGGTACACCCGGATCGGCGCGGGCAGGGCCTGGCTGCGGCCGCGACCGCGGCTGTGGTGGTGCGATTGCAGCGGATGGGCCGGATCGCCAGCCTGTACGTCAACGCCTACAACCACCCGGCCCGCGCCGCCTACCGCAGAGTTGGTTTCACCCAGGTGGGGTGCTTCGCCACGGTGCTGTTCTGACCACGATGCTGTTCTGACTTGACCATGTGCTGAGCTGTGTTGATTCATTAGGGGGCATACTCACGGCCGTGCGCCGCCGCCGACAACGTCTGGGAGCTGCCGCGTGGGTGGCGGTCCTGACGGTGACTCTCGCCTTGGTGGGGGCGCTGCTCGCTGGCTGCCGGATTTTCGGGGCTGACCCGCGGGACACAGCGGCCGCGTTTCTGGACGCGGTGGCTCGAGGGGACGCCGCCGCAGCAGGGCGGCTCACCGACAATCCAGTTGCCGCCACCGAGCTGATCCGGCAGGTTCGCGAAGAACTGAAACCGCAGCGGGTGCAGTTCGTCGTGGGTGACGTCCATTCCGGCGATCACCTCGCGGCGGCGTCTTTTGCTGCGGACTGGGACCTCGGCCGGGGCCGGCAGTGGCGGTACTCGGGCAATTTCGAGCTGGTTCCTGCCGGTAACAGCTGGTCAGTGCGGTGGGTTCCGGCAGTGCTGCACCCGCGGCTGTCCGCGCAGCAACGGCTGGACCTACGCGAGGTGCCAGTCGAACCACCTTCAGTTGTCGACCGCTCCGGCGCGCCCTTGCTGAGTTGGCAAACCGTGGTCACGGTCGCGCTGGACCGCGGCAAGACGCCGGATCTGCCCGGGACGGCCGCTCAGCTGGCAGCCGCTCTCGGACAATTCGATACCAAGATCACCCAGGAGTCGATCATCGCGGGAGCTGGCGCAGCCCCCGCTGGACAGCCCAGCGCGGTGGCCGTGCTCCGCGAGCAGGATTACCAATCGGTGCGGGATCGGATCCACGAGCTGCCCGGCGTGAGCTTTCCCACCCAGCAGCAGCTGCTCGCACCGGAGAGGGACTTTGCTACTCAGCTGGTTCCGGGCATCCGCAAAGTCGCCGAGGACCAGCTCGACAACGCCGCCGGGTGGCGCATCGTTACGGTGAACTCGATGGGCGAGGAGGTCGAGACCCTGGCCGCCCAGCAGCCACGTCCGGTACCGACCCTGACCACCACGATTGACCGCGCTGTGCAGGCCGCCGCGGAACGCGCCCTCGATACGGTGGGCAATCCGGCGATGATCGTGGCGATCCAGCCCTCCACCGGGGAGATCCTCGGGGTCGCGCAGAACAGCGCGGCCGATTCTCAGGGCCCGTTGTCGCTGACCGGGCGTTACCCACCCGGCTCCACTTTCAAGATCGTCACGTCGGTGGCCGCGCTGGAGGCCAAGCAGGTCACCGTGGACACCCTGGTGGCGTGCCCGTCGACCACTGCCATCGGTGAGCGGGAAGTGGATAATGACCACTTCTTCGACCTGGGCACGGTGCCGCTGCACACCGCGTTCGCCCGCTCCTGCAACACCACCTTCGCACAGCTGGCGGCCCGGCTGGGGGCCGCTGCACTCACCGACGCCGCGCACCAGATGGGCATCGGGTTGGACTACGACGTCGCCGGTATCGCGACTGTGACAGGTCAGGTTCCCCCCACTGAATCGATTGTGCGACGCGCCGAGAACGGGTTCGGCCAGGGCAAGGTGCTGGCCAGCCCGTTCGGCATGGCGCTGGTGGCCTCGACGGTCGCGGCCGGCGGGCGCCTGCCCACCCCGGTTCTGATCAGGGGCATCGAGACACACATGGCGCTGGTGCCGATGGCCCCGATGCCGCGCGAGATCGCCGACGCCGTGCGGCTGATGATGCGGGAAGTGGTGACCCAGGGCACCGCGACGGCGTTGAGCGGCCAGGGCCAGGTGTTCGGCAAGACCGGGACCGCGGAGGACAATGCTGGGGGTGCGGACGGCTGGTTCGTCGGGTTCCGCGGAGATCTGGCGTTCGCGACTCTCGTCGTCGGCGCAGGCTCGTCTGGTCCAGCCGTGGACGTCTCCGGGCGCTTCCTGTCTGCACTCGCTCCGCCGTGACGGGCACCCACCGCATAGAGTGGGGGGATGCCCGTGCGAACTCCGTTGCGTCCTGGTCGGCAGACACCGATGCGTCCGGTCCCTGCCGCGATCCGGCGGCCGGAGTACGTCGGTAAAGCCAAACCCAGACCGTGCACCGAATCACCGACCCAGCCCACCGAGGTGATCGAGGCGATGCGGGTGGCGGGAAAGATCGCTGCGCAGGCGCTCGCCGCCGGCGGCCGGGCCGTGGCGCCCGGCGTGACGACCGATGAGGTCGACCGGGTGGTGCACGAGTTCCTGCTTGATCACGGCGCCTACCCCTCGACATTGGGCTACAAGGGCTTCCCCAAATCCTGCTGCACCTCGTTGAACGAGGTGATCTGCCACGGCATCCCGGACTCGACCGTGATCGAGGACGGCGACATCGTCAATATCGACGTCACCGCCTTCATCGGCGGGGTGCACGGCGACACCAACGCGACCTTCCTCGCCGGGAACGCCTCCGAGGAGGATCAGCTGCTGGTCGAGCGCACCCATGAGGCGATGATGCGCGGGATCCGCGCGGTGCGCCCGGGCCGGCAGCTCAACGTGATCGGCCGGGTCATCGAGGCCTACGCCAAGCGCTTCGGCTACGGCGTGGTCCGTGACTTCACCGGCCACGGGATCGGCCGCTCCTTCCACGGCAAGCTGGTGGTGCTGCACTACGACGAGCCGTCCGTGGACGTCGTGCTGGCCGAGGGCATGACCTTCACCATCGAGCCGATGATCACGCTGGGCACGGTCGACTACGACGTGTGGCCCGACGGCTGGACGGTGACCACCAAGGACAAGCAGCGCACCGCGCAGTTCGAGCACACCCTGGTCGTCACCGCGGACGGTGCGGAGATCTTGACTCTGCCGTAATCATGCGTGGCGCGTTGTTGGTTGCCGGCACTACCTCCGATGCCGGCAAGAGCGTGCTGGTGGCTGGGATCTGCCGGTGGTTGGCGCGCCAGGGGGTTTCCGTGGCGCCGTTCAAGGCGCAGAACATGTCGAACAACTCGGTGGTGACTCCCGACGGTGGGGAGATCGGCCGGGCCCAGGCGATGCAGGCCGCGGCCTGCGGCATCGAGCCCGAGGTGCGCCTCAACCCGGTGTTGCTCAAACCGGGCAGCGACCGGTCCGCCCAGGTGGTGGTGCTCGGCCACGCCGACGGCACCGTGTCGGCGGCGTCCTACCGGGACCGTAAAGGCGAGCTTCTCGGCGTCGTTCTCGGTGCCTTGACCTCGCTTCGGACTGACTACGAGGTGGTGATCTGCGAGGGCGCCGGATCGCCCACCGAGATCAATCTGCGGTCCACCGACATCGCGAACATGGGACTGGCCCGGGCGGCTGGGCTGCCGGTGCTGGTGGTCGGGGACATCGACCGCGGGGGTGTCCTGGCGCATCTGTTCGGCACCCTGGCCCTGCTCTCGGCTGCTGATCAGGCGCTGGTGGCCGGCTTCGTGATCAACAAGTTTCGCGGCGACCCGGGCCTGCTGGCCCCGGGCCTCGCGCAGCTGCAGGCGCTGACCGGCCGGCGCACCTACGGGGTGTTGCCGTTCAGCGACGCCTTGTGGCTCGACGCCGAGGACTCCCTGGCCCACGTCGCTGACGGGGTGGTGGGGCGTCCCGCGGCACCACATGGTCGGCAGTGGCTGCGAGTAGCTGTGGTGCGGCTGCCCCGGATCTCCAATGGCACCGACGTCGACGCGTTGGCCTGCGAGCCCGGGGTAGCGGTGCGCTACGTCACCGAGCCCTCTCGGCTGGCCGACGCTGACCTGGTGGTGCTGCCCGGATCCAAGTCCACCGTGGCCGACCTGTCCTGGCTGCGCCGCACGGGGCTGGCTGCCGCGGTGGCAGCACATGGTCGCGCCGGAGGTCCGGTGCTGGGCATCTGCGGCGGCTACCAGATGCTGGGGCGCCGCATTGTCGATGACGTCGAATCCGGCG